>NZ_LGEK01000064.1 GCF_001636615.1 Mucilaginibacter sp. L294
ATTATAAATTAAACCCCATTATGAAAAGAAAGATTTTTACAACAGCTCTGTTATCCTGCTGCTTTATGATATGTATGGCGGCTGTATTTGTAGACTTTAACGGTAAATGGAATGGTACTATCCCTACGCCCGATGGCAACTCTGTGGATGTAACCTACAACTTTAAAGTTGACGGCGAAAAGCTTACCGGCACTGCAACCTCGCCAATGGGCGAAGTGGTGATAGAGAATGGTAAGGTTAAAGGTGATGATTTTACATTCAGCTTAAACGTATCAGGCACCGATTACCCGCACAAGGGTAAAGCTTATGCCGACTCTTGCGCCATGGATATTGATTTTGGCGGCAGCAGTTCGCACTTTGTTGTAAAACGTGCTAAATAGTTATTGAGCAAATAAATATTTGTAAAAAGCCTCCCGACTTACGTTGGGAGGCTTTTTTGTAAAAGTAGAAGCCAATAATTTAGCAAACGGCTGAAAAATGGAACAATTTGGTACGCGGCTTTAATAGAATAGCCGGCTACTCAAAGAAAAATAAATATGAGAATAAATTTTATGACCGTTGTGGTAATCGTAATAGCGGTCGCGACGGCTTTGTATTTCATTATTGACAGTTTTGTATATGACAACAGGATACAAAAGATGGAAATTAACGCAAAGGTCACTGAAATTAATCGCTTACATGGCAGGTTAACTGTTTATTTCGATAATGACAACGAATCATCGGGTGCGAAATTCAAGTTGAATGAAGATATAAAGATTGGCTATAGTAATTACTTTTATAGCACCACCTTCTCAATGGATTTTGACGAGAATATTAAGGTTGGTGATTCGGTATCAAAGGATAGGGGCAGTCTCACCTTAAAAGTTTTTAAAAATGATGGTTCGGGTAAGTATCATGTTTTTAAGACTTTCAACGGAAATTAAATAAAATAATGAAGCAGTGGATAGAACTATAAAACATATGGTTTATTTCAAACCGGCAAATATTGAAAATTTGCAAATTTCAAAGAATTGAAGTAGCCCTGTCTCTTAAACACCACTTTTGATAAGGCAATAGTTAGAGACTTTCACTGATTAAAATAGAATATTAAAGGGATTATTAAAACACCAATACAAATTGCGCAAAATACTTTTCGTTAAACCACGTAGAATTACGTGATTATAAAATATCTGTTGATTTGTTGCTTTTAAATAAATAAGTTTATTGAACCAAGCAACAACCTATGTCTATTTTTTACAAGCTCCCTAATCCCGACGCGGTACTTATCGAATTGGTCAAACTGATCGATCCATCGATTACCGCCGAACAAATAACAGACGAGTTAAACATCCACCCCGATTACCCAAACCTACTGGCCTTAAATGATGTGCTGGGTAACTTTGGCATCGAATCGGGCGCGTACCGCATTACTAAGGATGAACTGACCGAGGTGCCCGTGCCTTTTATTGCCCACACCCAAAAGCAGGGCTCAGAATTTTTGCTGATCACCGCTATATCAGCGCAGCAGGTTACCGCAACCGACCAAAACCGTAAAAACTATACCATAAGCTTTGATGATTTTGCCGGCATATTTGCCGGTGTGGTGCTGGCAGTAGAAATGCCGGAAGCCGCTTCTGTTAAAAAAAGCAGCGGTTTTAACACCACCGGGCTGCGCTATACCCTTGCTTTGGTGTTGCTGGCATTTTCGCTTTTAGCAGGTATTATAGTCTACGCCCCAATATTTAGCAGCTGGCAAACTATACTTGCCGCATTATTTAAAGCAGGCGGGGTTACTGTATCTATCCTATTGCTTATACAAAGTATAGATCGTAACAACCCATTAGTGCAAACGCTTTGCGGTGGTGGTGGTAAAACCAATTGCAACGCCATCCTGTCGTCAAAAGCTGCAAATGTGTTTGACGGGCTCAGTTGGAGCGAGGTTGGCTTTTTTTATTTTACAGGCACCTGGCTGGCTCTGTTATTTGCAGGAACAAGCACCGCTATGCTACAGGCTTTGGCTGTATTAAATATTATTAGCCTGCCCTACACCGTGTACTCTATATATTACCAGGTGCGCGTTGCCAAACAGTGGTGTGTTTTATGCTGCACCGTACAGGCCCTGCTTTGGCTGGAGTTTATACCTATGGTTGGCTTTTTAAACGCCCCTTTTCAGTTTTTAAACCTTACGGAACTTGCTGGCCTGCTTATTTGCTTTGCCCTGCCTGTTGGCCTGTGGCTGCTGTTAAAGCCCCTATTGTTAAAAGCCCAGCAACTAAATACCCTTAAAGGCCAGCTGCGCGATTTTAAATACAATACCGACCTGTTTAACACCATGTTAAAAGACCAGCCCAAATATGCTGTACCTGCCGAAGACTGGAGCATAGTTTTGGGCAACGTAGAGGCTGATAATATTATTACCATGGTAAGTAACCCCTATTGCCCGCCATGCGCTAAAACGCACCATGCTTTAGATGAATGGATAAACCACAACCCCGATATACAGGTGCGCCTTGTGTTTACAGCCGACAATAACGATTCGGATTTCAAAACACCTGTAACCAGGCACCTGATGGCATTAAACGAATTGCCTGATAAAAGCAAGGTGAAACAAGCGCTGAACGACTGGTACGACCAAAAGCATAAAGATTACAATGCATGGGCCAAAGCACACCCGGTAACCCTTGATGAAACAAAATTTTATAAACTGAACAGGCAACAGGAATGGTGCAACCTGGCCGAAGTAAAAGCCACACCCACCCTGTTGGTTAACGGGCACCGCCTACCTGATGTTTACCGGATACAGGATATTAAATATTTGCTGGTATAGCAATAATTTTTTTCTGAAAAGTAATATATTATTTAACCCCTGCCAACCCGGCGGGGGTTTTTAGCGTATTGTAAATAACAGGTTGTTATAATAATGAACAACACTTACCTTTGCGCCGCATGTTACAACGTTTAACCGCATATTTATTAATTGTGTCACTTGTATCGGCCAACTTTTCGCGTTTTTTTATATACGCGGGGTTCGAGCTGAACCGCAACTACATTGCCACAAAACTTTGCGAAAACCGTAATAAACCCCAGTTGCATTGTAACGGTAAATGCTACTTCATGAAAAAGTTGAAGCAAGCCGAAGACAAGCAGAACACCGAAGAACGGCAGGCACAAAAAAACCTGTTCCAGGAGGCCAACTACAATCAGCCGGCTAAGGTTAAGTTCTACCAGGTTTTATTATCGGTAACCAAAGTGCCGAACTATCGTATCCAACTGCCGGAGCTATCCCGCAATATCTTCCAGCCGCCCCGGCTCTCATAAAAACACTCTTATTTTTTAATACAGTTTACAATGCCGGCCTAAAGCCTGTATCTGCTATGCTTTTGCATGCACTGTAATTTATTTATGCCCCTGCGCATAGGGGCAAGCTTATACGTTTTTATGAAAACACCTACACTAATATTTTATATAATACTGTGTTTTGCGCCCGTTTTTGCCTTTGGCCAAAGCAACCTGCGCGGCACAGTTACCGATTCCCGCACAAACGAAGCCGTAGCAGGCGTAATGATCAGCAACACCACCGATGGTAAATTGCTGACTACAACAAACGCCAAAGGCAAGTTTAACTTTAGAGCCGACAGCGTTAAAACCATTCGCTTAAGCATGATTGGTTTTGCCGACAAGATCTACACCCTTAACGGTGTCGAATCTGTAGAGATAACCTTAGAGCCCTCAACCATCGACCTGCAGCAGGTGGTAGTATCTGCCAGCCGCGAGCGCCAGGCCAGGCAGGATGCACCCATTGCCATCAGCAAAATAAACGCCACCCAGATCCACGACGCCAAAGCCACTGCGCTTTACCAACTGCTCAACAAGGTAACCGGCGTGTACATGGTCGACTTAGGGAACGAGCAGCATACCATGGCCATCCGCCAGCCTATTACCTACAATGCCTTGTATTTATATATGGAAGATGGGTTGCCCATTCGCCCTACCGGCATCTTTAACCACAACTCGCTTTACGAGATCAATATGAGTGGTGTACGCGATATCGAGGTGATAAAGGGCCCGGCATCGTCACTTTACGGCAGTAACGCTATTGGCGGGGCCATCAACTTTATTACACAGGGCCCGCCTGCAGGTTACGCGGGCAATGTATCTGTACAGGGCGATAATTACCACTATCGCCGCGTTGATGCCGATGGCGGTTTCAGCTCGGGCAAATTCGGCCTGTACATTGGTGGTTATATAGCCAAACAGCGCGACGGTTGGCAGGATTATACCGACTTTGACAAATACTCGGGTAATTTTAAAACCACTTATGATTTTGATAACGCAACCCGGTTAACCACATCTGTAGCGTATAATTACCTGAACACACAAACACCGGGAAGTTTAGATAGCGCGAAATTTTATAGTCGCACCTATGGCGCCAACCAGCGTTTCACTTACCGAAAGGTAAAAGCCTTTAGGGCCAACACCAAGCTTGAACATACCTGGAACGCGCAAAGCAGCACTTTTTTAACCCTGTTTTATCGCAACAACTCTACCGCGCAGCTGCCAAGCTATTATATCTCGGATGTAAGGGACAACGCGGGTAATTACCTAAGTTCTAACGGGCAGGAGAACGATCAGAGCTTCCATAGCCTTGGTTTACTGGCGCAGCACAGGCAGGATATTGATTTTCTGCACTCAAGGCTTATCGTAGGTGTGTATGCCGATAACAGCCCCAGCAGCTACTACGCCAAGTTTTTAGATATCCAAAAAGATGTGGCCAATAATTTTTATACGGGCTATACCAGTACCGGTAATTATATTGATAACTACCGTATTAAGCTTTTTAACACTGCCGCTTACGCACAATACGAACTGAAACCTGCCGAGCCTTTGCGCATTGTAATGGGCTTACGATACGATCGCATCCACTACAACTTTACCAACGGCATTGCCCAGGGCAACACCAAATACAAACAGCAGGAAACAAACGATTTTAACATTGTAGCGCCAAAGCTGGGCCTTACCTATAACTTTGGCAACAACAAAGGTTTATATGCCAATTACAGTGTAGGTTTCCAACCACCCGAAACCGGCGACCTGTATAGCGCGCGCCAGCTTACCCCACTAAAACAAGCTACGTTTAACAACTACGAAGCCGGCGGCTGGTTCACGGCCCTCAATAAAAAGATGTATGTAGAGGTTACCTTTTACGACCTGGAAGGCCGTAACGAGATCATTAACCAGTTGCTGCCCGACAATACCACCCAAAACCAAAACGCCGGCGCAACCCGCCACCGTGGTATCGAGTATTCGGTAGCCTATGCGCCGGTTAACGAACTAAGCTTTAGGTTTAGCGGCACTAACGCCAAACATACTTATGTAGATTATAACGAGGTAAGCACCAATTTCAGCACGGGTGCAAACACGGTTACGGTTTATAACGGCAACCGCATGAACAACGCGCCAAGCTGGATAGCCAACTCCGAGCTTACCTACAAACCAGCCTACATCAACGGTTTCAGGATAGCGGGCGAATGGCAGCACATTGCCTCCTATTTTACCAACCCTGCCAATACCAAAACCTACGCGGGTTACGATATTTTTAACCTGCGCACCGGGTTCGATGTAAAGAACGGGCCGCTGAAAGGCGCTGGCATCTGGTTTAATATGCTTAATGTTACCAATAAGCTTTATGCAACCACGGTAACCAGCAACCAGTACGGCGATACTTACAACGCCGCCCCGCCAAGGGTATATACACTGGGCATCAGTTATTCATTTGCAAAACACTAACCATGGCAATAGCAAAACAAAATTTTTATAAATGGCATCGGATATTGGGCTTAACGGCCCTTATCCCTGTCATCATGTGGACACTTAGCGGACTTTCGCACCCGTTCATGTCGAACTGGTTTAGGCCGGTGATAGCTTTAGAGGTTTATAAACCCGCGCCTGCTAAAACCAAACCAGCCTTGTCTATACAGCAAGTGCTGGCTCAAAATAGCATCAGCACTTTCATCAACTTTGGGCAGCTTAATTTTAGTAAGGATACTTATTACCAGGTTTTAGGTACAGATAGTCTGTATAATTATTACTCGGCCAATACCGGGAAAGTATTGCCAGATGGCGATAAGCTTTACGCTACTTACCTGGCCCGCTATTTTACGCAGGATACTACATCCAAAATAAAAAGCATAAGCCTGCAAAAAACCTTCGACGGACATTACCAGCCCATTAACCACCTGCTGCCCGTTTGGAAGGTAACCTTCGATAGGGCCGACGGGATGGATGTTTACATTGAAACCGGCCAAAGCCGTATGGGCACGTTTAACAACCATACCCGTAAAGCCATGCTTACTGTTTTTGAACAGCTGCATACCTGGGAGTTTCTGGTGGCCATCGGTGGAGATCAGTTCCGCAATGTGGTGATGCTGATTATTGTAGGGGTGATGTTTTTATCGCTGTTAAGCGGACTAACCATCTACGGCCTGTTCTGGAAAAAGTTTAAAACAGCCACACAAAACCGCAGGGCAGACAAGCGGAAAGATACCCGCTTTGTACACCGCTTTCACCGGCAGATAGGGTTGATCGTATCTTTCGTGATGCTTACGTTTATCATCAGCGGGGCGTTCCATTTGATCGTTAAACTCCATAATGCAGGCCCGGCGCAAAAGGCTTACACCCAACAGATCAGCAGTAAAGACCTTACCGTTTCAAACCTTGTAGTGCCCCTTGCCGATAGCTTGATTAAAAACATAAACGTGGTTAAATTTAATGATAGCGTCTATTACCAGGTAAGCGATATTAAGAAGAACGTAAGTTATTTTAATACCATAACAGGCACCCAATTAACCGATGGAGATACGCAATATGCCAGCTACCTGAGCGATCTTTACCGCTCGAGCGAAGCACAGGTAAAAGGTAAAACGACCATTACCCAAATCCGTCAGTTTGATAATGAATATGGCTTTATCAATAAACGCCTGCCGGTACAAAAAGTAAGCTACCCCAACGGCGAAAACTGGTATATAGAAACTACTACATCGCAGCTGGCCACAAAAGTTGCCGGAATCGATCGCGCCGAGGGCCTTTCGTTTATATTTTTGCACAAATACTTCGGCATGAGCTGGGCCGGTAAAAACATCCGCGATATAGTAAGTATGCTGGCCGCGTTGGGTGTGCTGGTGGTATCGTTATTCGGCTTTGCCGCATTCATCAAAAACAAATGATCATGAAAAAAACATTCGTCATATTAGCATTTGCAGGCATGTTCTTCGGAGCGGGCGCTTGCAATAACACGGCACAAAAAAATGCCAAAGAAACCGCCAAACCCAAAGGCAAATATTATTGCACCATGCACCCCGAAATAACCGCCGACAAGCCCGGTACCTGCAGCAAATGCGGCATGGATCTGGTGGAGCGGGATACGACAGGGAAATAATGCTCCCGTCATTGTGAGCGTAGCGTGGCAATCTTCGATAGAACGATCGGCGACTTGCATGTCGAAGATTGCCACGTCGCTATCGCTCCTCGCAATTACGCGCGTGAATAAATCACTTTTCGCCGTTGTTGGTGTTGTCACCAACAACATTTAGGACGGCTAAATTGCCTGATTCGGATATATGGCGGCTTTTTGGTGATAACACCAACAAGGGCAAAAAATTATTTCAATTTAACCGCGTATAAGTACCCATCGGCGCTGCCAAAATAAATGGCGCCATTGCTTATTACCGGCGATGAAACTATCGGCCCCAGTGTGTAAAACTTATCCATAACATATACGCTGGTGCTGTATAGTGCATTATTATGGCCCTTCATCAGGTAGCCAAAATCAAGCGTATCTTTTTTGAGTACGGCGGCCGCGTTTTTATTACGGGCGGCAGTAGTATAGGTACCTGATAGCTTCCCGTTTTTAGCGTTAACTGCAAATAACTTGCCCGTAAAATCACCAAAAAAGGCGGTGGTAGCGCTTAGTGCCGGCGAAGAATATATATACCCATTGGCCTTGTATTTAAATAATTGTTTCCCCGTTCTGGCATCAAAGGCCAGCAGCAAATAGGTATCTGATGTGCCTATGTACACCACGCCATTTTGCACCGCAGCCGTAGTTAACACCCACGAGTTATCGGCAGCGTATTTCCAGTTAAGTTTACCTGTTACAGCATCAAGTGCGTAGAAAAACCCATCACGTGAGCCAAAATAAACCACACCGTTGCTACAGGTTGCCGATGCCTGGATCCCCTCAAGCACATGGTACTGGGGCTGCACACCCGTTTTAAATTTCCAGGCGAGTTTACCCGTTGTGGCATCTATCGCATAAAAGTAAGTATCCCAACTGCCAAAATACAGTTTGCCGTTATACAGCGCGGGGGTTGTGTGGATCAGTCCACCGGTTTTAAAATGCCATTTAATTTTACCGGTAGCGGCATTTACCGTATACAGGTTACCATCGCTGCTGCCAAAATACAAGGTTGAGCCATCGGTGCTAAGTATGGGCGACGACAGGAAGAAATCGTACAGGTCGTCCATATATTCATCGGCAGGCTGCATAGTCCACAAGCCCTTTGCGCCAACCTTTTTTTCACCGCCTGTTTTAAATTTCCATAACAGTTTACCGGTGCGGGCATCAAGGGCATAATAATAGCCATCGTAACTGCCAAAACAAACCCTGCCTTTATTTACCGATGGCGATGAATGCACAGCCCCGCCGGTGCAGAATTTCCAAATCAATCTGCCTGTTTTTATATTGATAGCGTAAAGGCTGTTATCCTCGCTGCCAATATAGGCAACACCATTACTTACCGCCGGCGATGAAAATATCTTGCCATCTGTTTTAAACTTCCATTTTAACCCGGCAAATGTGCTGTAGTTTTTGGCGCTGTAAGTACCTGTGTGCCCTACATCTGAATGGAAGGTTGCTGAGGGTAGCTGGGCCAATGCTATATATGGCAAAAGCAGTATCAGGGTAAATAGTTTCTTCATAAAAAGGTTTAGGTACACAATAGTAACCATACTTTTTGGTTATCGGTATTTTTGACTTTATGCTTACGCTTACCAACCCCATTTGCTGTAACTTTATTAAAAATTTAGTGTATTATGAAGATTGAGATCTGGAGCGATGTAATGTGCCCGTTTTGCTACATTGGCAAACGCAGGTTTGAGGATGCTTTACAGCAATTTGAGCATAAAGATAAAGTGGAGATAGAATGGAAAAGCTTTCAGCTTAATCCCGATATGGTGACCGACCCATCTACCAATATTAACCAATACCTGTCCGATGCCAAAGGTTGGACGCTTGATTACGCCCAGCAAATGAACAACCATGTAACCGAAATGGCTGCCGAAGTTGGCCTGACTTATCATATGGATACCGCTGTTGTAGCCAACAGCTTTAACGCCCACCAGTTTACCCACCTGGCCAAAAAACACGGGGTTGGCGATGCTGCAGAAGAGGCTCTTTTTAAAGCCTACTTTACCGATGGCAAAAATGTTGACGATACCGATACCCTTGCCGAATTAGGCGCAGCCATTGGCCTGGATGCCGATGAGATAAAGCAAACAATTGCTGCCAATACCTATGCCGATGCTGTAAAGCATGATATAGCCGAAGCGCAATACCTGGGTATACAAGGCGTACCATTTTTTGTAATGAACGGTAAATACGGTGTATCTGGCGCGCAGGCGGTGCCGGTATTTTCGCAAACCATTGAGAAAGCTTTTGCTGAGTGGAACGGTGAACAGGCAAAGCCAAAACTGGATGTTATTGAAGGCCCCACCTGTGGCCCCGATGGCGACTGCTAATTTTGTGTAGATAATGTTAACCCATATGGTATTCAGCCGTATAAAGAATAAAATAACTGTAGCCGGTTTAATTGGCACGAAAAAATTTATATATCTTTATACCTGATTAATACAACTATATGAATAAACTCTACACAAAATTTCTGGCACTCATATTATTTGCTTTCGCGATAGGTGGCTGCAAGGTAGATACCCCTATTTACCCAGGGCCTGTTGAATCTACCATTGGTAAAACCAAAGGCAACACAGGAACAGGTACAGGTACAGGTACTGGCACCGGAACAGGTACTGGTACTGGCACCGGAACGGGAACGGGAACAGGTACTGGCACCGGAACAGGTACGGGAACAGGTACTGGCACCGGAACGGGTACTGGAACGGGTACTGGTACGGGTTCTGAAAACACAGGCGATGGTTTACCTATAGGTGCTGATAATACTATACAGGTAAAATATACTGCTAACGGCACTGTTAAAACATTTAACCAACAAGTAGTGGCATCGTCATTTATGGGCGTTACCGGCGTAGTTTCATTTCAGGGGCAAAGCCTGTTCTCAATTGGTTTCATTGGGGATGGTGTAGGTACGTTTGATCTGATCTCGTTGCAGTCAGAAGATTACGAACTTGACCCTGCCGGTACCAGCAAAGTAAAAATAACCGAATTTAGTTTTAATAGCACCACCATGAAGGGCACCATCAAAGGAACATTCAACGCCGATATGAAAGATGGCAGCGGTAATAGTTACCCCCATGTTATCGGTTCCTTTAGTGTTAAACAATAAGGTTTACTACTTATTAATTTCTGTTTAATAAATATACATAGTAACTTTGCGTCTTAGTGTATATACTACACTAAGATTTTTTTATTTTGGAAACAACTATCCCCACTTACAATTTTCCGCGTACTACCTTGCGTATAGCAGTTGGGGTGATGTTTTTTATGGCCGGTATTTGCTTTGCCAGTTGGGCATCGCGTATAGCAACCATACAGCAAAATCTTAACCTTAGCGATGCAGGGCTTGGCGGTGTATTGTTTGCCTTGCCGGTAGGGTTAATGTGTTCGTTACCATTTTCGGGCTGGGTAATTACCCGCATTGGCAGCCGCAAATTGCTTATATCGGCATTAGTAGTTTACAGCCTGGCCTTGGTATCATTAGGGGTGGCGCAAAACACGTTTCAGCTGGTGGCCTGCTTGCTACTATTCGGCTTTTCAAGCAACGCGGTAAACATATCTGTAAACACCCAGGCCGTAGCCGCCGAAGAATTGTATAAACGGCCTATCCTATCTTCCTTTCATGGTTTATGGAGTTTGGCCGGTTTTAGCGGCGCAGCTATAGGCACTTTCATGATAGGGCAACACGTTATCCCGTTCAAGCATTTTAGCATGATCATGGCGCTGGTTATTATCACCGTGATATTTACCACACGCTATTTAAAAAATGATAAACCCGCCAGCGCCGGGCCGGTATTTGTAATGCCCGATAATTCGTTGATAAAACTGGGGGTTATTGCCTTTTGTTCTATGATCTGTGAAGGCGCCATGTTCGACTGGAGCGTTATCTATTTCAAGAAAGTGGTGCTTGCCCAAAACGCGCTGATGGGTGCAGGCTATACAGGTTTTATGCTTACCATGGCCACCGGCCGTTTTATTGCCGATAAGTTTGCGCACCGCTTTGGCTTAAAACGCACCTTACAGGTTAGTGGTATGCTCACCGCAACAGGCTTGCTTACGGCTGTGGCATTTCCATATTTGTACACGGCCATATTTGGTTTTATGCTGGTAGGCTTCGGCGTATCATCAGTAGTGCCGCTGGTTTACAGCGCCGCTGGTAAATCAAAAACCATGTCGCCAGGGGTAGCGCTGGCGGCAGTATCAACCATTGGCTTTATGGGCTTTTTAATAGGTCCGCCGGTTATAGGCTTTGTAGCAGGCATAGCCACGCTAAGGGCATCCTTTACGCTGATAGCTATTATGGGTGTTTGTGTTACTGTTTTTGCAACCAAGGCAAAAATTTAATCCCCTTTATGCAGGTCGATAGCGTTGGGGTTTAAAACGTACTCAAAGTTCTCGTACCCGTTATGAAATATAAATTTCAATCGCTCGTGCGGAAGGTTTATATCCAGCGATATAGCGCCTAAAGTTGTTGGCAGGTTATCCCTTATTAATTTTAGGTCGGTAACGTGGGGCATCTCAATGGCAATATCCTCGCCCCGGGCTTCAATTTTCCATTCTTTAAGGTTTGCGCCCTGTAGTACATCCAACCATTTTTGCTGATACGCGTTCATAAGCTTTGCTGTTTGTTATAGAACAGGTGTGCTGGTATTAAGTTTTAAAGAGGCTATATAAAGCGTCATTGCTTCGCTGTCGCTCGCAATGACGCGCGGAGAAAAACTGGAATATTACTTTGCCGGCATTGTGCGCTTGCCGTACACACCTAATGGCGCTAACCTACCCTCAAATAACACCTTCGGGCTGTTAAAAAATAGTTTAAAATTCTGCTCGCTTACCTGGCCGGGATACGGCACATAGTAATGATTAGGGTTGCCGTTGCGCCAGGCCACCACGTATGATGTTTTGTGTTTGGCAAGGGTTGGGGCTAATACTTTTGTCCACCAGTCGGCTTGTGGGATTCCCTCGTAACCAATTTCGGGGATACAGGCCAGCTTATGCGTTTTGGCTGCAATGGCATCTAAAATACCCAGACGCATGTCCAGTTTCTGCTGGTAATCGGGCATGGTTTTAAAGCAGTAGCTATCAAAGCCAATAAAGTCGGTATAATCATCACCGGGGTAACGTTGCATAAACTCGGCTTCGTTGTTAAAATCAGATGTAGAGTAAACGATTAGCAGGTTATGCAGTTTTTTGGTAACGCGCATATAATCAACCGTAAAGCGCCAAAGCTCTTTAAATTCTTCGGGCGTACTGGTGTTGGCGCACCACCAAAACCAATTGCCGGTAAGCTCATGAAACGGGCGGAACAATAACGGGATCTGCTCGCCATCGTTACCTTTTAAACTGCCCATGTAAGCAGCACCCTTATCCAGCCATTTGGTGTAAACATCATGGTAAGCGCCTCCGGGCAGTAATTCTTTCACTGTGCGCATAGAGGTATCCCAGGCGGTTTTCCCGTTGGCCGGGTTATCCATGTGCCAGCAAAAGGTGTTAATACCGCCCCTGCTGTATGCATCGCGCACTAATTGTTTTTGTAGTTTAAAAGGTGTGCCATTAATATCACGTTCGCTGTCGTGTTCAATTTTGGCCAGGTCCCAGCCGTACATTGCCGGGTAAGAACCCGTAACGCTTTTCACATCCGACCGATTAGCCTCATAAGCCCAGCCCACGCCATAAGCGGTATCATCATGGTGGCCAAATATCGCCCCGGCATCAACCAAACGCTGCATACTGTAAAACAGCTGGCGGGTTTCGTAAGTGGCTTGCTTATCGCAAGGATTGTTTAACTGTGCCATTGCGGGGATATTGCCAATTAACAGGATGGTGGTAATAGCGTAACAATAAATATTTTTCATTTGATATGTTGATGTTATAGTATTATTTTCCTTCGGCCACTAAAAATACGGTTCCCCTGGCAGGAACGGTAACAATAATTCCGCCTGATACAGCCGCCGAGTTTGCCGCAATTGTTTTATAAGTTGCCGGGCCGCCCGAGTCGCCATCGGGGCCGGTACCATTTACATACACCTTGCGCGAGAACGGCGCGTTATCCGTGCCACCGTTTAGGGTGTAATAGTAATACCTTGTACCCGCCGCAAAGTTTTTAAGATTAACGGTAACCGCTCTATCCAAACTGCTTCGGTTCACCAGCACAACCCCGACATCGCCCGATTCAAACGAAGAGCCGTAACTAAAAATATCCGGGCTGCCAGTTACTTCCGAGGTCACCATACGGTCGCCAAAATACTTTTGGAAAAAGTACAGGTAATAAAAAGCAGGCCTGGCATTCCAGGCAGGTGCACCGGGCTCTTTATTGCTACTATTAAGGCTGTTATTGAACAAGCCGTGGTCATCGCCATTATCCCATGCATTTGCCAGGTCCCAGCGACTGGCCATGCTATATTGGTTTTTGATGAGTTCGCCCAGTACCATTACCGCGTGTACACCGGCTACATTTGATACCATTTGTTTTGAACCGGACGAGAAGATGTTCCACTCATCCAGCGCTACGGGCTTTTGCTGCAGCCCCGCTTTTTGGAGGGAGTTTTTTACCCAGTTCATCATACTGGTGGTAACACCCACGGGAGTCCCCAATATTACCTCTGGCAATGAGTTTTGCATGTACGGCGTGTAGTAGTTATGTACCACATAAAAATCGGGCGAGTTGCCCGAAGTTGCCATTGCGTCTGCATTCCAGCTTTGTATAATGGTTGATGTATTGTCCTTTTCATCGGCCTCGGTGGTTACCATGCCTATTTTAATCCCGGTGTTGCCCACCTCGGCAGCTGCCTTACGCATTGCATCAGCAAAGATCTTAAAGTGAAGGCCGTACAGTGCACCGCTTAATATGGCAGGCTGCCCGTCTTTATTGGCAGCGGGGTTTATACGGTAGCCCGCTTCCCAGTTACCATAATTTTCGTTACCTATTTCCCAATATTTGGTGCGGCCTTTATCATACCGTACCCAATCGGCAGCCAGTTGAGCAGCCGCTTCAACAGGATTATCACTTGTACCGTAGCGGGCATAACCGTAATTTACGGTGATAAGGCCGGTACTATTGGTTTGCTGTAATACTTTGTAATAGTTATCAAGGGTGAATGTCCAGTCGGCGGTGTTATTGCCAAACCAATAGTTGGAAGCGCTTGAAGTACCCGCGTTATCTAACAACAGGGCTGGTGCGTCATCGGGCGCTTTGTTGCTGCCGTTCCAAAAGTAAATATCAGATAAACTGCCGCCCGGGAAACGCAGTATATTCGGCGACAGGTCCGTAAGCTGTTGCATCAATACGGGTTGATCTACATACTGCCCCATAAACGGGTTTGTATTATTGCCAAACAGGTTTTTTGACACCTTGGTGATCACCTTGCTTAGGTCGACCGTGGCAACAACCGACCCGGCTACCGGCTTGGCTACCGTTTTATATGTGGCCGGCATACTGAATGTTTTGGCCTGCCATCCATCCAGGAAAAAACCTTGCGTGGCCGCAATATCGGGGTTATTGGGTGGGGTAATAACGGTTGAGCCGCCATCTGTGCCGCCGTTATTTTTACCGCCGCCGTTTGTGTTAGTGTTGCTGTCTTTCTTACAAGAATGCAGCAGGGCCAGGGCAACTATCGCCGCCATGCCTGTTTTCATGAAATGTGTTCTCATTTTGGGTTTACTGTCTGCTTATTCGTTTAATTAATTCGATACATGCCCTGCTATTGTGATAGGGGCATTTCCAGATACCAGCTTTGTCTTCGGTTTGCATTACATCGCCATTGGCGTAAATGCCCCAAAACCACTCACCGTTCTGTTTATCCAATAAATGTTGCTTAACGAAAGCCCAATTTCGAAGCGACAGATCAAGATATTCTTGCCTGTTATTTAGTTGAAAGGTATTGTAGAAGCCTACCATTGCTTCTGCCTGTACCCACCAGTGTTTTTCTGTTATTAAATGATGCGCGGCCGGTTCATATTCATACCACAAACCGCCATCAGCATCTAACCCCTGTTTGGTTGCATCGGTTATTTTGATACATACCTGCTTTATTTTTTCTATTAATTCGTGATGTTCGATAGCTTCAGCTGCTTCCAGCAAAAGCCAGGTGGCCTCAATATCGTGCCCGTACGATACCGTGCCCGACTTTTTATTCCAGTCCTCATCAAAAAACAACACGAGGTGATTGGTTTCCCCATCAATGATATGCTCCAGGAAATTACTGATCAAGGTGATGATCTGCTCCTTCAATCCTTCCTCCGGCAAAATACTGTAAAGCGTAGTATAGGCTTCCAGCACATGCAGGTGGGTGTTCATGCTCTTTTTTTCGTTGGCATCCTTGGCACTCAGGCGAAGGTCGGCAATAGGTTGCCACTCTTTTGTAAAGGCCTCCAGGTAACCGGTACGTACGGCATCATAGCTTTTATCAACCAGTAATTTGTACAGGTTAACCGCATAATTTTTTGCTTCGGCTACGCCGGATGCTTTGTAATATTCGCTCAGCGCATAAGTGGTAAATGCCGATGCATATACTTGTTTTTTGGTATCCAGCGGGTTGCCCAAGTGGTCAACCGACCAATACACCCCGCCAAATTCGGTATCAATAAAATGTTTTATGATATATTGATAAGCCCTATCTGCCATGGCCAGGTATTGCTCATCCGGATTGAGGTTGTAAGCTGCCGAGAAACTCCATAGTATCCTCGCGTTTAAAACAGACCCTTTGGGTGAAGCGGGAACAACGTTATTGTCGTTATCTATCTTACCATAAAAACCACCATCCTGTTCATCAACAGTGTTAGCCATCCAATAATTCAGGATGTTGCCCAGTTCGCGGGTCAACTCCTGTTTATAGGTTTGCAATTGGTGTTTTATCGTATGCCCTACCTTCACTTCCATCCTTATTTTTCCTGTACCGCTAAAAGGCTTTTATTTTTATTAATGATGCTGTTAATGGTATTCACCGATGCCGCCGAACGAAGGCCGTCTGCCGGGGTGTTGAGCACATAATCCACCAGTTTATCAACCGTGGTGGTTGCCACGTGCATACGGGTATCTGACGATGCGTAGTAAATAAACACGCTGTCATTCTCGTCCCTGATCCATCCGTTGCAAAAGGCCACGTTTGATACATCGCCCACACGTTCTGCTCCCTCCGGTGCTAAAAAGTAGCCTGCTGGTTTGTGGGTAACTTTTGTCAGGTCGTTTAAATCTGTCATGAACATATACAGCGTATAGCGCAAGCCTGCGGCTGTATTGCGCACACCATGTGCCAAATGCAGCCAGCCTTTATCCGTTTTTATTGGTGCGGGGCCTTGCCCGTTCTTGGCCTCGTAAACGGTGTGGTACTGTTTATTATCAATGATGGTCTCTTCATCAACCACGGCGTTCTCCATGTTATCGCAAAGCCCAAAACCTATGCCGCCGCCTTTACCGGCACTTATAAAACCATCCTGCGGGCGAGTGTACAGGGCATATTTGCCATTAACAAATTCAGGGTGTAAAACTACGTTGCGCTGCTGCGGCGAGTTTGTTTTCAGGTCGGCCAAACGCTCCCAGGTCAATAAGTCTTTTGTGCGGGCAATACCGCATGCGGCAATGGCCATGCTTTGATCGTGCGCCGGGGCTTCGGGGTCGCGCCTTTCGGTGCAAAACAAACCGTAGATCCAACCATCCTCGTGCGCTGTTAAACGCATATCGTACAGGTTGGTGTCCGGCTCATCTGTTTCAGGCATAGTAACAGGGTGTTCCCAAAACTCAAAATGGTCTATTCCATTGGGGCTTTCGGCCACAGCGAAGAATGACTTGCGGTCGGCGCCTTCAACCCTTACCACCATTATATACTTACCGTTGAATTTGATAGCGCCCGCGTTAAAAGCGGCGTTAATCCCAAATCGTTCCATCAGGTATGGGTTGGTTTCGGGGTTAAGGTCGTACTTCCAGGCTATGGGTGCATGCTGCGCAGTTAGCACTGGGTGTTTATAGCGGTCGAAAACTCCGTTACCCAGGCCATCTATCTCATTATTTATATCGATCAGCTTTGCGTATGCGTCCTCTAATCCGGCTAATCTCTGTTTAAATTGCTGTATCATTTATATGCTTAGTATTCTTTTAGTTTGTTCCACCAGGTACGTTTCAGTATCACCATCATCACGGCCAAAATGGCTATGGTAATTAATAGCGGTATTTTTTGCCACAGCACCAGGTACATGGGCAGTATGGTTAGGCAGCATTGGGCAATAGTGCCCACTACCACGTTAAACATGTTTAGCTTAAAGTTTTTATTAGGCTGAAAGGATGGGTCGTTTTGCAAGGCTATTTGCTTAACCGGCTCCCAAAAGCCCCATGGCCTTACATTGGTGTAAAAAGATTGCAACACGGCCATATCTGTTGGTGGCGTGGCATACGAGCCAATAACCGAGCCTGCCAGCGAGAGCAGGAACAGCACCGGGAACCAGAAGAGCAGTTGTCCTTCGGGAATGTAGCCAAACTTTACCAGCAGCGAGAAAACCATGGCCGATACGATACCGGCAAGCATCCCCCAGAAAAAACCGTTAGCATTAAAGCGCCACCAATGCCATTTAAGCACGTTTGATGCGATGTACCCGCCATATAATGCCGATACGATCCATTGCAGCACGCTGTTAATATCCTGCACAAAAAAGCCCAGTATTACGCCAACCGCTACTACCACAATCCCTACCAGGTAGTTCATGGTGATGGTTTTTTTATTGGATGCTGTTGGGTTTACATATTTAAGGTAAATATCGTTTACGATGTAGGCCTGTGCAGCATTCATAGTGCCGCTAAAGGTGCTCATGAAAGCACCAAGCAAACCGGCAAGCAGCAAGCCTACTAAGCCTACCGGTAAAAAATTATTGATAACTGCGGGCAGGATGCGTTCAAAATCTATCGCACCTGTACCATCGGTCAGGTTCATCTGGTGGTAATAGATCAACCCCAGCGCGGTTAAGCTGATGATAAGCGTATAGCGGATGGGCAGCAGGATTACGCTTACAAAACCGTTCATTTTGCTGGCCTCCTCAGGCGAGCGGGTTGAAAGGATCTTCTGCATATCGTAGTTTGGCGCGGGGCCGGCCAGCGCCGCGAAGAAGCCTTTGAAGGTCATCATCATAAAGAAATAAGCAAACAGTGAGTAACCATCGCTTTTTATTTTCTGGTTTACCTCGGTGATGATGCCCGTCCAGTTCAGGTTTAAATGTTTGCCAAAAAATGGGGTGTACCAGCCATTAGGTACATTTAACTGGTGACTGCTTATTTGATTGGCAGCTATAAAACCTATCCAAACGCAGGCTATCGTCATTACGCCATATTTCACCATATCGCCCAGTACAATACTGTGCATGCCCCCTATAATGGAGTAGAACATGGCAAACAGGGTAAAGATGATACCGTAAATATGCGGCACATATTGTGGCGCAACATCAAAAGGGATGTAGCCTTTTATCAGCTCCCATGGCACAAAGATCTCGATGAATTTACCCAGGCCTATAAAACCGTAGGCCATAAAGCCCAGGCAGCTTAACAAGGCAAAGGCTATAACCACCAAATGCGAACTGGTAACCCCCGCCCCTGTTTTGCCAAACCTGGTTGCCAGCCACTCGGCACCGGTTGATGCATTTGAGCGGCGCAGCCAGCGCGACAGGTACATCATCAAAAAAACCTGGTTAAACACCGGCCAAAGCCAGGGGATCCAAATACTTTTCATGCCGTACACAAAGCACAGGCTTACCATCCACATGGTACCGCTGATGTCGAACATATCCGAGGCATCGCTTAACCCAAGCTTGTACCAGGGTAGTGATTTACCGCCAAGCAAATAACTCTCGTTATTCTCTCGTGCTTTTTTGCGGTACCACAAGCCAATAAATATGGTGCTGAGCAGGTACAGTACTATGATAGAAATATCTATAAGGGATAATCTCATTTAATCATTAATTAGTAATAATTGGTACCCGCTAAAATAGATGATTTAATTACCCTATATGTAATACTATTTTAACCTTATGTTTGTCAATATGGTCAAAACGGGCACCAAACACTATATAAATATGCGGTTGCCGGTGTATGTTTCCCTAAACTCTTTTGGGATGCAGAATTTTTTACGCTTGAAGATGCGGTTGAAATTTGAGATGTTATTAAACCCGCATTTGTAAGCAATTTCGGCCACGGTGGTGGTGCTATCTATCAGCATCCGCGATGCATGGCCAAGTCTTATCTCATTCAAACTATCAATAAATGTTTTGCCGGTACGCTTCTTTATAAAGCGGCTGAATGATGCTTCGGGCATATTGGCTATACGGGCAACTTCGGCCAGGCTTACCTGCTTATTGTAGTTATTGTTCATAAACTCAAACACTTTTTCTATACGGCGGCTGTTGTAATAGAACTTCTCGTTGGTAAAACTCGGATCTGAAAGCGTTTTCATATTGCGCGATATCGACAGATCATGCAATATAGATAACAGCTCCAGCACCGAATCAAACCCGTTCTTTTTATCGAGCGATAACAGCCTCTCCTTTAACGCCACAATAGTTTCGGGCGAAAAGGCAATACCGCGCTGCGAGCGTTCAAGCATGCTTTTTACAAAGCTCATCTGGTTGCGGCGCAGAAATTTCTCGTCGAACAGATCTTTGTGAAATTGGATAGTAACCTCATTTATAGCCTCGCTTTTGCACTGGTTTGTAAACCAGGCATGGTAAAGGTTTGGCCCCACCAGCACAAGCTCCAGGTCGTCTATCACCTCAATGTGCCCGCCTACTACGCGCTTGGCGCCATTGGCGTTGATAATAAGGTTCAGTTCGTACTCTTCATGATAGTGCAGCGGGAAATCGAACTTGTTTTTTACACGCGAAAAAATAGTAAAGCAATCGCTTGGTGTAAGCGGCGTTATCTCACGCATAACGTTATTTGGCATAATAAATAATTATTGTTTTTTTTCGACTGTGAATACTGATACGAATTTAACACTTATTGTACAATATTTAATTCTTTAACGCAGTAAATCCTACCCACACATCAATAATTAATTGTTTAAACTATCACATTAAAACCACCCGACCGGTGTTGGGCCACCAGCCGGGTAGTTAAAATATATTACTGGTTCACAATAATAACATCATCAAAATAGAACGTTTCGTCCTGGTCGTTCGGGCCTTTTATCCAGAACCCGATGGTATTTGCCGTACTGCCTGTGCTGAATATACCGGCGGTAGAGATCGGGATCTTAAAGTACGTCCATACGTTTGCCGGGATGGTTAGCGGTGTGGTATCATCGCTATTACCATAACCTTTGGCACGTTTATCGGCGGTAAGGTACAGGGTGTAATCCTGCGATGCCCCCTTTACCCAAAACGACAGGAACTTATACTCGGGTTTTGAGGCCAGGCCAGGGTACCAGTTTGAGAACCCGTCTGCCGACCAGTTACCCTTTGCATACGTTGCCGCAAAAGATGCCGTACCCGATTTTGACACCGTGGTAGATATAGTTGCCGGTCCCCATGAGTTGTTCGCCCATCCGTCGGTGCCGTAATTATCGGTGAAGATCTGATACGCCATATCCAGGTTCTCAAATACCTGCGTCGTAGTTATCGGGCCGGTGGCGTTTGTTATTTCTAACGGCGCGCCAGGCACTGTGGTACTTGCTGGCATTTTTATAACCAGTTCTTTTTTGGTTTGCGATACAATGGCAATTTCATCAGTAAAACCTTTAAACTTAACCGAGGTAACATCCGCCAGGTTATTACCGGTGATGGTTATCTGGGTGTTAGCAGTAAAGTTGTAGTTAGATACCGTTGATATAACCGGTAACGCTATAACGTTAAAGTTTACCAATAACTGCTTGCCAATTTTGTTGGTGATAATAATGTTTTGCTGCCCGCCGTTAGCCGTATCCGGCACGCGGAAGATAAGCGCATTATCGGTATTAAACACCGTGTTAAACGGTGCGGGCACGCTGCCTTTTTCGAACACTACGGATTGGATCTCGCCCAGGCCACTGCCGGTAAGGGTTAATACATCCCCGCCTTTGGCCGAATCGGGCTGCAGTTTATCGGCCTTGGGGCTTGCTGATGCCGCGGCCGGCTTTGCGTTCTCTTTTGTACAAGAGGTAATGACAGATGCACCAGCCAAAAAGGCTACCAGCACAATCATCAGTTTATATATACTTTTCATGATCAATAATGATTTTTAAATACGTTATCGCTTATTTATAATAATCAACAGCAGGTTCAAGCAATTTAGGGTCTTGCGCGGTTTCGGCCTGTGGTATTGGTAAAAACAACTGCTTCTCAGAATTTAAAGTAGCCTTAAAGCTGGTAAGCTTTCCGTTACCATCAAGCGTACCCCGCTCTTGCGAGGCTATGATCTGCTGCGCTTTTGCAAAACCCTGCCGCTGAATATCAAACCAGTAATCGCCTTCAAACGCAAACTCAACCTTACGCTCATGCAAAATATCATCGATATTGATGCTGGTTAAACTGGTTAGGCCTGCCCTGTTGTGCACTTTGTTAAATGCCTCGAGCGCGCCGGCATCTGATGTAGAACCCGCCCCACCCAAAACGGCTTCGGCATATATTAATAACACATCGGCATAACGTAAAATGTAAGTAGGCATATTGGTATGGCCAACTGGCGAAACCGGCTCATCAGCGCGGTTAGGGCCTACAATATACTTCTGAATGTTTGAGCGTGTGCCTGTAAATATAAAGTGATCATCAGTTGCTTTACCTGTTGTATCGTACGTAAACCCGAGTGGAAAGTTATCGTTTATCCAGGCATCTTTATGAAAGCCCTGCTGCATTACCGACCAGCCACGGCGTTTATCGGCGGTTTCGTAACCGGTTGCCGGGTCTAACATATCAAATGATGGCACTACTGCCGAGTAACCGTTACCACCTGTCGGTTTTGGGTGCACAAGCGGCTGTGGGGCGGCATAGATAGAAAAACGGTTACCGCCATTCCATCCCATTTCTGAAAGCCACCTTAAAGAAAAAAGGTTCTCCTTGTTTTTTTTATTTGCAACCGCAGAACTTGTAAACATAGCGTTGTAATCATCATTCAAACCAAGTACACCATCGCCAGCGCCCTTTGAGTAATCAATTACCAGCTTAGCTTTAGCTGCTGCATTTGGGTAATCTTTAAGGTACAGGTAAACTTTAGCCATCATGCCCAAAGCTGCGTATTTGGTTACGCGGCCATCCTGCGCAGCTACTTCGGGTAATGCATCAGCAGCGGCCTGCAGATCTTCTAAAGCAAATCTCAAAACATCTTTTTGGAAATATTTAGGCACCATGTACGCACCCGGTTTTGTTAGCTCTAAAGGGTTATCAACTATGGGTGCATCGCCAAATGTGCGGCCTATATAAAAGTAGGCAAACCCGCGTATAAACCTGGCTTCGGCTATCCCTTTATCTAAAAAACCGGTATTGGCACCGCCAAGCAGGGCTTTTTTATCTTTAAAGGTTTGTATTAGTACAGATGCCTGGCCCGCAGCTTTGTAACATGAGTTCCAGGTGCTTGATACCAAGCCGTCGGTACTTTGAATGTTAAAGTTATAGAACGAGTTGTACTGGTCGTTACCCTGTGTACCGGTAACCGTACCGCCTAACAGATCGCCCACGGATATGAACGCTTTATCGAACCAATCGCCCCAAACATTATTGTAAAGGATACCTGTGGCGCCGTTTACCTGCTCGGCATTGTTATAGTAGTTATCTGTAGTAGGGCTGCTTGTAGATGGATGGTTAAGGAAATCCTTTTTACATGCAACTCCAAAGCAAACAAATGCCCCTAACAGGAATAATATCTTTCTTTTCATTTTGCTTATTTTTTTCGATTAAAACTGAATATTGGTACCAAACGTGAATGTGCGTGGTATTGGGTAATGACCGTTATCCACGTTCATGAAACCTACCGTACTGTTAATAGCACCTAACTCAGGGTCATAGCCCGAGTATTTGGTAAAGGTGTACAGGTTTTGTATTGATGCATAAAACCTTACCGATGCTATTTTAAGCCTGCTCATGATGCTTTTTGGCAGGTTGTAACCAACCGCAACATTTTGGATACGCAGGTATGAACCACTCTCTACATACCTGTCAGAGATCCTGGTGTTGTTGTTTGTCCACTGGTTATACCTTGGCATATTTGAGCCGGTGTTTGATTCTGTATACCTGTTTAACACAGTAACCAACTGGTTATTATTAGCGCTGGACATAGCTTCGGTTTGCCTGCGGGTGTAGTTAAAGATCTGGCCTCCGTAGCTCCCGTAAAGGAATATCGACAGATCGATACCTTTGTAGTTGAACGTATTGGTAAAACCGTAAGTGAACTTAGGGTTAGGATCGCCAATTACGCGTGCATCCTTATCATCAATAATTCCGTTACCATCTAAATCTTTATAGCGGATATCGCCCAGCCATAACGAACCCGGCGCAACGGTTAAACCGGTTGGGATAGGGCCATTAGCCAGCTCCTCCTGTGTGCGGAACAACCCATCGGTAACAAAACCGTAATAGCTGCCAATTGCACTGCCCGGCGCGGTTAATGATACCAGGTTACTTGTACCGTACTCGTTAAATATGCCTTTTAATGTAGCGGTTGGGTTATTTAGCCTTACCAGTTTGTTTTTGTAATGGCTAAACACTACGTTAGTTTTCCAGTTAAAATCTTTATTGGTAATATTATAGGTTGTGATACCGATATCTATACCGGTATTGGTCATTTCGCCGGCATTTGTAATCGGCGATTGTATATCTCCATATACCGTACCTAAGCCTGAGAATGCTGGCAGCTGACTGGCCAAAAGCATATTGGTTGTGATCTTCTTGTACACGTCAATAGTAACTTCGGCTTTGCTGTTCAGGGTAGTTAAGTCGATACCTGCGTTGTAGGTTTTAACCGCTTCCCAGCCCAGGTCAGGGTTGGCAACGTTGTAGGGTAAGCTACCCGGGCCAAACGGCGCCGTGCCAAATAACTGGATGTTTGATACAAAGGCATTAGAGCTGGTATTTTGATTACCTACCTCACCATAACCCAAGCGGAATTTTAAATAACTCAGGTTTTTCATGTCTTTCATAAAATCCTCGTTGGTAACTGTCCATGATGCAGAAACTGCAGGGAAAGTTCCCCAACGTTTGCCCGGGCCAAAGCTTGATGAACCATCACGACGAACAGTACCTGATATAGCGTACCTGTTATTAAAGGTGTACCCGGCACGTGCAAAATACGATTCCATGCTCCAGATACCTGCACCAGCGCCAATACCCTGGTTAAGATCGGCTAAGCCTGCGTTTAGTGATGGCAGGTTTGCCACCAGGCCGTTACGGTTCGCGTTGATGTAATCATAGTCCGACCGTTGGATCTCATGACCTACTGTTGCACTGATGCTATGCTTGCCAAATGAGCGATCAAAGTTCAGGAAGTTTTTCACATCCCAGTAAAGGCTTTGGGTGCGCTGCTCGCGGATAAGGCTTGGCGATAATATTACATCGCCGGTAATGCTGTTCTCTAAAAACGGTTGGAACGCACGGTCGCTTTCTAAATTAAAGTTGTAGTTGGCTTCGTTACGTAAAGTAAGGCCTTTTATAATTTTCACTTCGGCATAAATCGCGCCCAAAGCTTTGGTATTACCGGTACGCACATCGCGGTTTTGCGCCAGGGTAACCGGGTTATTGGTCAGGTTTATCTGGTAACCGCCAACATTGGCATTGGTAATATAGTTACCATAAATATCGCGTACAGGCGATACCGGCGTATTGTATAATACGGTACTGGTTACCGCATCAAAGCCATCGCTTAAGCCAATTTGCTGGTTGCTTTTTGACAGATTGCTGGTGAAGCCCATTTTTAACCAGTTGTTCACCTGATGATCTATACTGGCCCTAACAGTGTATCTGTCAAACCCGGTTTTTATTAATGTACCGGTTTGGTTTAAGTAGCCGCCGCTAAAGTAGAATTGTGTTTTTTCTGTACCGCCAGATACGGATACCTGGTGACTGGTTACCACACCACGCTGGTAGATCTCGTCCTGCCAATCGGTGCCGTGGCCCAATACAGATGGATCCCTGAATTCGGCCGTGCTGTCTAAACCGCTACCCGGTACGGCACGCACCTCGTTCACTAACGAGTTACGGTATTGCGCGTACTGGCGCAGGTCCATCACTTTCAGCTTTTTAGGGATCTCTGAAAAACCCACATAAGCATCATAGTTAAATTTGCTTGTACCCGCTTTACCGCGTTTGGTATTAATGATAACTACACCGTTTGCACCGCGCGAACCGTAAATGGCTTGTGCTGATGCATCTTTCAGGATGTCGATAGATTCGATATCAGACGGACTTAAGGTAGCTAAAACGCTTTGGCCGGTTTGCCCCGAGCCACCACCCAGAAAATCCTGGTTTAAACTTACGTTACCTTCGGCGCCAAACTGCACACCATCAATTACATATAGTGGTTCGTTAGACCCGGTGGCGCTGGTAATACCACGCACACGTACCGAAACACCCGCACCCGGCTGGCCCGAGTTGTTCATTACCGTAACACCGGCAACTTTACCCTGTATGGCCTGGTCAACACCGGCTACGGGTAGGTTTTTGATATCCTTTTCACTAACTGATGAAATGGATGAGGTAATATCGGCACGGCGGATGCTGCCGTAACCAATTACCACAACCTCGTTAAGCGAAGTGTTTGATGCTTTCAATGTTGCATCAACCACGGTACGGCCGTTTATGGCAACCTCGCTGGTCTCCAGCCCGATAAATTTGAAAAAAAGTACCTTGGCTGTTGCTGATACAGTAATGGCATATTTACCATTTACATCGGTTACGGCAACGCCTGTACCATCTTTTACAGATACAGTAACACCGGGCAATGCGCCGGTATTATCTTTAACTGTTCCCCTGATTACTGTGCCGCCTGTTTGCGCCATAGCTGCGGCACAAATAAAGAAGGAAGCAAACAGCAATGCTATTCGTAGAATTTTTCCCATAATGATTTGTTAGTTTTTGGTTGATTTATATTTGATTTAATTGGTGTACTCTTTTACAAATACAGGCCACCAGGCGCATCAATTGCGCGTTGGCATCCCATGTACCAGGTGTAATTACTTACCCCGCATTATTAATAATTCTTTTAAAAACTGGTTAATTGGTTTATATAATCAGCACCCGGCAATTATTGCAGGTACGTTATTGATTATTCATGGGTTAAAATTATATGCTATTAAAAGCCCTGTTGTGGATAAATAGGGGCACAAATGTCAACCTGCATTAATTAATTGATTGTCAAGTAATTAATAATTAAAACAGATGATTAATGATGGTTTTAATTACAAATGTGCACCCATAATTAAAATACAGATACTTTATAAAGTGCCTGAATAGTATTATAAGCTAAATGCTGTGGGTGTTAAATTTTGCATAGCGATGGGTTGTGAAAGATTTATTGCGCGCAAAGGTGCAGAGACGTGAAGATTAGAAGCATGGCGGAGCAGCGCACCTACGGTACGCAGAATTTCAAGGTAGTATATTCTATCGGCCTTTAACCACGATAGGTTTTAGACCGCTACTTTAAACGAGGCTGAATTATGGCTAAAGCCATTTGATGCTTGTTTATCATCCGTTGGCTGAAGCCAGCGGCGATGAATTAAAATGGATAGAATATACCCTTGCAATTCTCCTTATTTATTGATTAAGGTAAAAGCACAGAGAGGCATAAAGATTTGATGAAATGCGATATAACGCTACACAATGTGCTCCATAAGAGCAACAGGCCGATTAGAATAAAAAGGCATAAGTTCCTGTGCCGTAGGCACGCAACAACACCAGGCAAGCAACTACCCACTATGCTCCTCTACTCGCTAAGCTCCACATAGCGCGACGGGATAGTATTAAACTCGGCCTTAAAAGTGCGCACAAAATACTTCTGGCTTTTAAAGCCTACCTTATTGCAGATCTGTGAGATAGTGAGGTGGCCGGTTTCAAGTAATTGCGCGGCACGTTTTAAGCGCATCTGGCGCACCAGTTCGTTAGGGGTTTTGCCGGTCATCTGCAGTATTTTTTTGTAGAGGGTGTAGCGGCTTACACACATATCGCAGCTTAGCTCCTCTACCGAAAAATTGGGGTTAGAGATATTGTTATCTATCAGCACCAATACCTTTTTAATAAACAACTCGTCCGGCGAATCTACATGCATTTCGGTTGGTTTAGCCTCTACCTGTTTCTGGTAGGTTTTGCGCATATGTTCCTGCTGGCTCAGTATATTTTTTATTTTGGAGAGCAGGATCTCGAAATTGAACGGTTTGGTCATATAATCGCTGGCGCCGGTACCCAGGCCTTTAAGCTGTTGCTCTTCGCCTGCCATGGCGGTAAGCAGTATCACCGGGATATGCGATGTACGGGTATCGGTTTTTATCTTTTGGCAAAGCTCAATGCCGTTCATTTCGGGCATGGTAATATCGCTTACTACCAGGTTGGGGTGCTGTGCCAATGCTTTTTGCCAGCCTTTTTTGCCGTTCTCGGCCTCGATAATATTAAACGAGTCTTTTAGGTTATCCTTAATATAAAACCGGAAGTCTTCATTATCCTCAACCAATAATACCGTTGGCTTTTTACCATCACGAGGCTCCCTAACTCGTGTAGAACGGTTGGTATCCAGTTCAAATGCCACATCTTCGGTATGTTCTAAAAGTAAAGGAGTGTCTGTAAACAAAGTCATATCAGGCTGTTGTAACGGCAACAGGACAGTAAAGCAGCTACCCTGGTTAAACTCGCTCTCAACCGTTATTCCGCCGCCATGCAGGCGCACAAACTCTTTGGTGATAGACAAGCCTATGCCGCTGCCCTGATTGAGCATAGAGCCGGGGATATCATTTTGAAAGAATGGCTCGAATATCTTATCCAGCTTATCTTTTTGGATGCCTATGCCGGTATCCATCACCTTAATTTCTAACTGGCGGTGCTGCGAATCGACGCCATTTTTAAAGTATAGCAGCACGCTCACATGCCCGCCGGTTTGGGTAAACTTATAAGCATTGGAGAGCAGGTTAAATATAATGCGTTCTATCTTATCATGGTCAAAACTCGTTTTAAACTCATCCACCTCGGCGTCAAACACAAAATCGATCCCTTTCTGCTCGGCTATATCGGTAAACGAAAAAGACAGATCGCGGATAAAACCAATAATATCACCCGGGCTATTATGCAACTTGAGTTCCTGGTGCTCCATCTTCCTAAAATCGAGCAATTGGTTAACCAGGTTCAGCAACCTTTTAGCGTTACGGTTAACCAGTAAAAGCTGCTTTTGTATCTCGGGTTCCTGTATCTGTTTAATGATCCTATCTACCGGTGCCATAATAAGCGATAGCGGCGTGCGGAACTCATGGCTCACATTGGTAAAGAATTTTATCTTCATGAGGTCGAGCTCGTGAAGGCGATGGGTTTCCTCGCGCTCTTTCTCCAGCAAAAACTGCGCGCGTATCTTCTGGATACCCCGGTGCCGCAGGTAAAATAAAGCGCCCACAAATGCCAATACATACAGGATGTAAGCAATTGTAGTTTTCCACCATGGTGGCAGGATGGTAACATGCAGCGATATTTCTTTACTATTCCAAAAACCGGGGTTTGATGCGCGTACTTTAAAAGTATAATCGCCGGCATCAAGGTTGGTGTACACCACTTTGCGGGTAATATTATCGGCCGGGACCCAGGCTTTATCAAAGCCCTGCATCATGTATTCAAACTTCACCTTATCGGCATCAAAATAATTAAGGGCGGCAAATTCTATCCCGAATACATTTTCGTTATGGTTCAGCTCAACCAATCTGGTTTGGGTTATGGCTTGTGGCAATATAACCTTGCCGTATAACTTTTCGCCAACGGCAATGCTTTTGTTAAACACCTGGAAATCGGTAAAAACCAGCGCGGGGCTATTTTTACTGGTACGCAGGCGGGCAGGCTTAAAAATATTAAAACCGTTACCGCCACCAAATATCAGTTCGCCGCTGCGGGTTTTGTAGGCGGCGTTCATGGTAAACTCCCTGCCTTGCAGGCCATCCCGCTCGTTGTAGTTCACAAAACGGAACCCCACCTTACCGGCACCCCGGGTTACAATAATATTAGAGAGGCCGTTTGGTGTACTTGCCCAAATGTTATGGTTATCATCCTCGCGCATCTCAATCACGGTGTTATCAGGCAAACCATCGGCGCGGGTAATATTGGTGAATTTGTTTTTTACAGGGTCAAGCACGCTAAGGCCCTCGCGGGTGCTTATCCATATCAGCCCGCTGCTATCTTCTAATATACTGTTGGTATTGTTGTTTACCAGGCTATTGGGGTTCTTCTCATCATGTATATAATGGCTAAAGCGGCCCGTTCGCCTGTTTAGCACATCAACCCCAAATGATGTTACTACCCACAGGTTTTTGTGGCTATCGTCCATCAGTGCTGATATGTAATTGGAGTAAAGCGATTGCTGGTTGCCCAGTATCAATTTGTAATGTTTAAAGGTATCCGTTTTCCGATCGAGCAGGTTTAAGCCGCCTGCAAGCGTACCCACCCAAAGGTTGTTATCCGAATCTTCAATGATAGACCACACCCTGTCTTCCGACAGGCTGCCCGGTATGGCATCGTTATGCCGGTAATGCTTAAACGTTTTGCCATCAAAACAATCCAGCCCGCCAAAGTAGGTGCCTATCCAAAGCTTCTGCTCGTGATCAAGAAACATACTTACAATTACATTATTGGTAAGGCTGTTGGGGTTGTTGGCATCGTGCAGGTATTTTTTAAAGCTACCGTCTTTACGATTAAAATAAACCAGGCCGCCGCCATTAGTGCCCAGCCACAGGTTGCCGTACTTATCTTCAATAAACTTATTTACGTCGCTAAAACTCAGGCTGGCAGGGTCAGACAGGTGGTGCGTATACAGCGGGAACTTGATAATACTTTCGTGGTAATAGCTTAGCCCCCTCTTGTAAGTGCCCACCCAAATAATCCCGGTATCGTCCTTATACAACATAATAATGCTGTTTTGGCCAATGGTTTTATTATCGTCCTCGCGGTTGGTGATGTACTTTATCTTAAAGTCCTGCTTATTAAGCAGGTTTACACCGCCATGGTCGGTTGCTATCCAGATGCGGTCTTTATCGTCCTGTATCAGGTTTGATACCACGTTTGTGTTTAAGCCATCGGGGCCGCTGCCTTTATCAATATGCCTGAAAACGGTTTGGGTTGAATTAATATAATATACGCCCGATGAGTAGGTAGGCACAAAGGCCCATACATCGTCCTGCTTATCAATAAAAACCCTGTAACCGGTGTTTAGCGCCGGTGGTAAAGCGCTTAACTGTTTGCGGTAATTAACCCGGTAGGTTTTAGGGTCCATACGCTCTAACATTCCCTTGTTATAAACCAGCCAGATATTGCCTTTTGAGTCTGACGTAATATCGGCAACGCTGTTACTGTAAATAGAGGTTGCAGAGCCCTGCTGATAACCGATATGGATAGTTGTTTTGGTTGATGCCTGGTATTTATAAATACCCGAATTGACATTCAGGAACCAAAAATTGCCGAATTTGTCCTTTTTTACGGCGTTTAAGCCTTTACCGGGGACGTTTATAGACCTGAGGTACCGCCCTGTATCATGGCTAAAACATTCGGTGGCCGGGTCGTAAATATTATAGCCGTTGCGGGTTTCAATCCATAGTTTATTTTCCGGGCCTTCGGCAATACTTACTATAAAATCATCATTAAGGCTGGTACTATCGCCCTCAATATGTTTATATACTTTGAATTTGTACCCATCGTATTTATTTAGCCCGGATAGTGTACCGAACCACATAAACCCCTTGCTATCCTTTAGCATGGTGTTTACCTGGTTATGCGACAGTCCGTTAGAGATATCAAGCCGTGAAAATTGAAATTCGTTATTCTGCGCCGTAGCTGTAACCGCTATAAACAGTGCAAAAAATGCATATATTAATGCCTTGTAAGCTATTTTCCTCTTCGCCGCCATGAATTTACTTACAGCCTTCTTGGTAAAAGAATAAGCCGGGATCAAATTAGTTTTGTAATTATAATTGGTGTATCAAACATAACCAAATTAAAAAGTAAGGTATAATACTATTTTTACATTTCTTAATGGTTACTTCTGTCTCTTATACACATCT
>NZ_LGEK01000060.1 GCF_001636615.1 Mucilaginibacter sp. L294
AGATGTGTATAAGAGACAGTTTTTAACCCAATACCTTCAGCCCTCACCCCATGAAGAAAGGATTTTTGATAGCCGGCCTCGTTTGCTTTTCGGCAAGCGTATTTAGCCAGGCGCCCGTGGCAAAAAAAGTGCGGCCTTACTCGGCCGCAAATAAAACGGTAAAAGTATATGTTACCGAAAAGGAATCGAATAGGAGGCTTTTCCCCGCCGGCGAACTAAAGTTTGAAACAGAGGCACAACCTCCCGAAACCGAAACCGTGGTTTTTGTTGACCCGGCGCAAAAGTTCCAAACCATGCTGGGCATTGGCGGCGCCTTAACAGATGCCGTTGCCGAAACATTTTACAAACTGCCAAAAGATAAGCAAACCGAACTTTTAAATGCTTACTACAACAAAACAACCGGTATTGGCTTTACCCTTGCCCGCACCAATATACAAAGCTGCGATTTTAGCAGCGGCAGCTACAGCTACGTAAGCAATAGTGATAAATCGCTTTCTACATTTGATATTAGCCATGATAAAAAGTACCGCATTCCGTTTATAAAGGCGGCTACAGCCGTAGCCGGAGGTAAACTTACCATGTTTGTATCGCCATGGAGCCCACCGGCTTTTATGAAGGATAACAACGATGTATTACACGGTGGGAAGCTGAAACCAGAGTTTGCACAAAGCTGGGCCAACTTCTACATCAAATTCATTAAAGAATATGAAAAGCTGGGCATTCCTATCTGGGGCTTATCGGTACAAAACGAGCCGATGGCCACCCAAACCTGGGAATCGTGCAAGTACACTGCCGAGGAAGAACGCGATTTTGTAAAGAACTATTTAGGCCCAACCCTTTGGAAACAAGGCATGAAAGCCAAAAAACTGATTGTTTGGGACCACAACCGCGACCTGCTTTACCAACGTGCAAGCACCATACTGGAAGACCCTGCCGCTGCCAAATATGTTTGGGGCATTGGTTTCCACTGGTATGAAACGTGGACAGGTGCCGGCCAAAACTTTGAGAGTACCCGCCTTACCCACGCCGCCTTCCCTGATAAGAATTTGATATTTACCGAAGGCTGTGTTGAAAAATTTGATTTTGGCCGGTTAAACGACTGGAGCCTGGGCGAGCGTTACGGCCTATCCATGATCAATGATTTTAACGCCGGCACCGTAGGTTGGACCGATTGGAACATCCTGCTTGATGAAAAAGGCGGCCCTAACCACGTAGGTAATTTTTGCTTCGCGCCGGTACATGCCGATACCCGCACCGGGCAGTTGTTATACACCAACTCTTACTATTACATTGGTCATTTTTCTAAATACATCCAGCCGGGAGCAAAACGTATAGCTGCTTCTGCAAGCCGGGATAAGCTGTTAACCACTGCTTACCAAAACCCAAATGGCTCTATAGCCGTAGTGGTAATGAACCGCACCGACGAGAAAATAGAATACAGTTTATGGATAAAAGGCAAAGCCGCCAAAACCGTAAGCGAGCCGCATTCAATAGCGACATTGGTAGTACAATAAATACATTCCAATCAAAAGAAAAGCTTCCCTAATGCTCGGGAGGCTTTTCTTTTATACACTATCTTCGTTCTTGATACCTTTTAGTAAAGCGTAAACGGCCATAGCATGCCCATGGCCTAATTCAAAATCGGCCTTTAGCCAATTGGTAACATCGCCTGCTTTGGCAACAAGTTCGCCGCCTTTGGTAAAACCTTTTTCTTCGGCCAGTGCCCTGAAATCTGCCGGGCCTTTGCCTGTTTTTTGTTTGATGGTATTTAAGTATGCTTGGAATGACATATCGCTGTATATTTAATTGGTTAATAATTATTTGGCAAATGAAAGCCCCTTCGCGGCCATAGCTCCCTTTAAAACAGGCAGGGCGCTCTTCCCAATACCATGCAGCTGCATCAATTCCTTTTCGGTTAGTTTGGCCAGCTCTTCAAGATTATTGATACCCGCGTTAGCCAAAGCGCGCTGCGCGGGTTTTGACAGCTTAGTAAACGGATGGTTTTCTTTTGCCTGTTTCATTGCCTTATTGCTTAAACAAATCTACGCCCTTGTTCTAATATCCGTAAGGTGCATAAACGACAATTTACAGGCTATTCGCGACTATCGGCCACAAAAAAAGCGGGCAACCACAATGGGCTACCCGCTTTATCATCACTCACTCACAAAAATTATCCGGCAGTTGGGGCTTTAGGGCCTCTCCTGTTTTTCATTTTTTCTTTCATCTGGGCTTTTAGCTCAGTATAGTTTTTTAACTGGTCGGCATTTAAAACCGCTTTCAGTTCGCCGTCTGCTTGTACCATTATCGCTTTGCGGCTTTCTCTATTCGCTTTACGATCGGTAGTTGAACGGTTTGCTTTTAAGCTGTCCATCTGCGTAGCACGTTTTAATAAAATGGTATTCACCTTAGCGTACTGATCCTGGGTTAAGCTCAATTTTTCCTGCAGCACTTTAGAAATGCGCTGTGCTTTTTGCTCGGGCGCCATACCTTTATGGTCGCCATGTTTACCGTGCATCCTGCCTTTAAAGTTGGTTTTCAAAGCCGCAAACTTAGTTTGCTGATCGGCAGTTAAAACGGTTTTAAGGCTGGCATTTGTATTTGCCATGATAGCTTTACGCGCCTGCATATTTGCTTTCCGATCGGCAGATTTATGAGCTCTCAGGCTATCTATGCTTACCGCGCTTTTAGCAAATATGGCATTTACCTTTACAGACTGATCTGCCGATAAGGCTAATTTCTTGTTTAAAGCCTCGGTCATGTGTTTGGCTTTTTGCTCGGGTGTTTTATGCACCTTTTGGGTTTGTGCCTGGGCGAATACCGCGGTACCGGCCAGGAATGTTATCATCAATAATATCTTTTTCATGTTTCTTAATTTGCATATATGACGATGCTTAACCACCCATGGTTTAACCAGGCGTTTGGCATTCCAGTAACATTTATATTACAAGCTATGTAAGTAATACCGAACAGGCCCCCAATGAAAATTATTGAAACGTTATTACAAAGGCCATGCGGGAGATGTTCCGCATGGCCTTTCTGTTTTACCACATGTTAAATAAAGCGTCTTTAAATAACCTTTTTGCTTTTGCCTTATAGTGTTTTCTTTTTACCTTTTTTTTCTAAAGCCCCTATAAATACGGTAAGCTCTTTGGTGAAAGTATCCAGGTCTTTAGCAGATAATTCCATATAACCAACCAACTTTTTTAAGGTAACCGGTGCTTTAATATACTGCCCCAACATATGCGATAGGCCTAAAATATTGGCTACCGGCTGCCTTACTTTATGATGGGTCATAAACATCATTTGCTCCAACCCTTTTATATATTCTTTCAGTACCTCTTCTGCCTTTTTAATTTTTGTGTAAGCAATATTCAATTCTTCCGCGCGCTTTTCTTTTTCATCACCCTGAAAAACCAATTCTTTATTGGCTATGATGAGTTCAGCAGCACGTTTCTCTTTTTCCCCGTTCTGAAAAACCAATTCTTTATTGGCTATGATCAGTTCGGCAGCACGTTTCTCTTTTTCGTTATTCTGAAAAGCGAGTTCTTTATTAGCGATGATGAGTTCGGCCGCACGTTTTCCCTTCTCTTCATTCTGAAAAACCAGCTCTTTATTAGCGATTACTAATTCTGCAGCGCGTTTACTTTTCTCTTCATTTTGGAAAATAAGCTCTTTATTGGCGATGATCAGTTCGGCGGCACGTTTTCCTTTTTCACCATTCTGAAAAACCAGTTCTTTATTAGCGACTATCAATTCCGCCGCCCGTTTACCTTTTTCATTATTCTGAAAAACCAGTTCCTTATTAGCAAGCACCAATTCCTCTGCCCTTTTCTCCTTTTCTTCATTCTGAAAAGCGAGCTCTTTATTGGCGATGATGAGTTCGGCTGCACGTTTTTCTTTTTCCCGGTTTTGAAAAGCCAGCTCATTATTGGCAATAATTAACTCCGCAGCGCGCTTTTCTTTCTCCTCGTTCTGCAAAACAAACTCTTTGCTATAGGTTATGAGGTCGCTCGGTTTGGCTTTTTTATGCATTTGTATTGGATAAGATTGGGGCAAACTTTAAATGATACCAAACAGTTATTAGTACCAGTGTCAATTTACCACAATCCCGTCACAATAAATGATTTATATTATAAAACAATCATTAGCGCCATTTTTATAGTATTGTATTGCTTCATAAGCAAACACATACCATGTATGGTGCAATATTTATATACAACTTGTAGCTATTGCGAGCATTATACCCGGCTCACGTAATTATTTAATGTCATCAAATTATTTATGGCATCGCCCATGGTGTTATTAAAGTAGGCATACACTGTTTTGCCATCTACAAGCCAATCAGTAATATATCCGGCGTATTCATATAAAAAAGCATCGGTATAGCTACCCCGGTAATCACCACCAGGCCCGTGGAAACGCAGGTAAACAAAATTCGTTGGCATATCTATCATCGGGGTAAGCGATTTTGGCATATCCTGTATCACCATACCAGCTTCGTAATTATCAAGCATGGTGTAAATATTGTCTTTATACCACGATGGGTGCCTAAACTCAACAGCCACATCCCAGCCATGCGTGGGGTTTGCATCCCTTATGCTTTCTAATAACTGCTCTAACCGGGCAACGCTTGCTACGGTAGTGCCCGGCGGAAACTGGATCAGTAAACTTCCTTTCCTATCGCCGGCGGCAGCTATCACCTGCATAAAACGTTCTACATCCGCAAGGTCAAAAAGCAAAGGTTTGTTATGGGTGATATCGCGCCAAAGCTTATAAGTAAACCTGAAATTATCCGGCACATCGGCGGTCCATTTTTTTACGGTTGATGCCTGCGGAACTTTATAAAACGAACTGTTTACCTCGATGCTATTGAACAGCGACGCGTAATAACAAAGCCGCGATTTATCCTGAAACTCCGGCGGGTATAATGATTTATTAGGGACAGGCAGTACCAGTCCGCTGGTGCCCGAATAGAAATTTCGCTTTGCTTTTTGCATACAATAGCTTAACACACTTGCATTTACTATTGTTGCGCTTATATTAGCAGTAAAATCAACAAAACCTCAATCTCATGAAATTAATGCGTTTACTGCCCCTTACAGCCATTGCCCTTGCATCTTGCAACCAAAAACCTACTGCTACCATTGCAGAAGTACCTGTTTCGCCTATGATAGGCACATGGAAGCTGGTATCGGCCGTTACAGTTACCAAAGGCGACACCGTAAAAGATTACCCTGTACCCAACCAGGAAATGATAAAAGTTTTAAATGCCACCCACTTTGCTTTTATGAGGCATGACCTTAGCAAAGGGAAAGGTAAAGATGCCACCTACACAGCCGGTGGTGGCACCTACGATTTTAAAGGCGACAAATACACCGAACACCTGGCCTACTTAAACGCCCGCGAATGGGAAGGCCGTAGTTTTGATTTTACCGTTCAGTTTAAACACGATACGCTGGTACAAAAAGGCATCGAAAAAATAGACAGCCTGAACATTAACCACGAGATCATAGAAACTTACGTTAAGCAGAAATAAACTCAGGACCAGAAGCCCTGCACTTTTATTTGTGCCGATGGATAGCCCTGCTGCTTAAGCAGCTTACGCAGCTGGGCTACCATTGTATTGTTACCTGCAAGGTAAAAAATGGTGTTTTCCAAGCCGTATTGCTGTTTAAGTACCCATTCCATTAAACTATTGTGGCCGTAAACATCTTTGCGCGCCACCGGCTCAATAGGTGTCCAAAAATATTCGTTAAATAACCGGCGATGCTCGTCCTCGCCAATTACGATACCACCCGAGAAACGGGTATGTGGCAGCACCATTTTTTGCAGGGCCAGCAAATGGCCAACGCTGCTTTCATCACCCAGGGCAATTACTGCCGATGTATGATCGGGCTGATGATGGGTAAAGCCAACTTTTTTAATGTAGCTGATGGTATCGTTCTTTTTTAACTGGCGCGCCCATTTACTACCCGGGCCATTGTGCACCGCGTCGACATAGATGGTGCAGGTACGGGTTTCGGCATCCCAGCCGGATGGGGTATAATCCCTGAAGGTGAAATTATCCACCCTGAATTTTATATAAGGGATATAGTCCCATTGCTGCATATCAACAAGTGGCAAATGCAAATCAATTTCAATTAAGGTAGATGGTGCCCATGGCCTTACTTCCAGCACGGTGCCGGTTTGCAGGAACCGTGGTTCGAAAAACTCGCCGGCTTTTTTTTTGAGTTTATATAATGTAGATGTTTCCATGTGAGTAAATTTTGATACTACAAAGAAACGGGGTAAATAATGCCATAACAATGGCAACTATGCGGTAATGATTGGACTATTTACGGTAAGTTGTCCGGAAAGTTAAAGGCGTAACCCCTTCGGCTTTTTTAAACAGCCTGGAAAAATAAGCATGATCATCATACCCCAAAGCATGGGCAACCTCTTTAACATTACATTCACTATAATATAAAAGGCGCTTGGCTTCCAGCATCACCTCGTTCAATATCCAATAACTTACCGAAAAACCGGTAACTTTTTTCAACACCTCGTTCAGGTAACTTTCTGATACATTAAGCATCCCCGCGTAAACCGACGGGCTTTTTATGGCCACGTAATTATCAACCAGTAATTGCTTAAACATTTGCGAAAGCTCTACCGGCCTTGATACCTGTATAGCGGTATTATTGCTCCCGGCATAGCAACCTGCCGCAATCCCGATAAACGATTGTAAAAGCGAATGCACTATAGATATATTGAACGTGCTTTTTTCATACTCCAAAAAACGCTGCAGCAACAGGTCCAGCAGAATCATACACTGTTTCATTTGTGTATCATCTAACAAACATGGCTTTTGCAATGCCAGCTGCCCCTCAAACACCTTACGGTAATCGGGCGGCACCAGCATGGTATCTACCGCCATAAACCAACCTACAGCCCGCTCGTCGCTTAAACTGTGATGCACCTGTCCCGGCAAAACGTAATATAAAGCTTTAGGGAAAAACCTTACTTCGTTAAAATCTATCATTAAGGCCGCATCACCTGCCTCCACTACAAAAAATATATAGTGATCATCGCGGTGGGCTTTCATTACCTCTTCATCAAGAGTATTCAACTTCACATCCCCTGCATGGTAGCGCCATATCTCAAAGCCAGCGCTGCCCCTTTTTTCTAACTGATGTACAGGAATATCTTTCATCACGGGTAAAAATAAGGATTAAATAATACCGAATGGGAAAATTGTCCATGCACTAACGAACATCCTCCATGGTACAGCGGGGCGCTTGTTTGCACATTTGTACTGTCAATAACGACAAACAAAAAATTGAAAACAATGGCACGCTTAACAGCTCTAAACCCAGACGAAACTACAGGAAAAACAAAAGAATTATTTAATGCGATACAAGGCAAACTTGGTGTAGTACCAAACATGATGCGCACCATGGGTAATTCGCCCGCTTTATTAGAAGGTTACTTAAACCTAAGCGGTATTTTAGCCAAAGGCGCCCTTAGCGCAAAAACCGGCGAATTATTAGCCCTGGCCATAGGCGAAAAAAACAGTTGTGATTATTGTGTATCTGCACACTCATACATAGGCGAAAAACTGGCACATATTGATGCCGAAACCATACAAAATGCCCGCCATGCAAATGCTGCCGATGCAAAAACAGATGCCGCTTTAAAATTTGCAACAACACTAATTGCTAAACAAGGCTTAGTTACCGAAGCTGATGTTACCACCGTAAAAGCAGCAGGCTTTACAGATGGCGAAATTGGCGAACTGGTTGGCCACGTTGCATTAAACATCCTGACCAACTATTTTAACAACACAGCCGATACCGTGATCGATTTCCCGGTGGCAAAACCATTGCAGGCTGTTGAAGCATAAGCCGGTATTAGATATATCAGGTAACAGTAAAAGTCGGTAATAAAATGCACCGGCTTTTGCTGTATTGTTTACTTTTATTAACGCTTAAAAATCATCCGTTTTATGGAACCAAAAAGATACCCGCTGCCGCCATTTAATATGGAAACAGCCCAGCAAAAAGTACAGGCGGCAGAAGATGCCTGGAACACCCGCGACCCTGAAAAAGTCAGCCTTGCTTATACCCTGGATACCGAATGGCGCAACCGTACCGATTTTATAAACGGCCGCGAAGAAGTGAAGCAATTTTTAAAAGCCAAGTGGGAAAAAGAACTGGATTATAAGCTAAAAAAAGAACTGTGGGGTTTTAAAGATAACCGCATGGCGGTAAGGTTCGAGTATGAATGGCACGATCACAACGGCCAATGGTACCGTAGCTACGGTAACGAACTTTGGGAGTTTGATGACAACGGCTACATGCAAAAGCGTTTTGCCAGCATCAATGATTTGCCAATTGCCGAAACCGACCGTAAATTAGTTTAATATCGTGATGACCTACAGCAAAGATACCCTCACCCTTATCGACCCGGCAAACGGCCATTTCCTGTTCAGGTGGTTTACGTTTGATGATAACAGCCACTTTAACTACTTACGGCGCAACAATTATTACTCGGTGATATGGTTAAAGCAGGGCGCCGGGAAACTACGGGCAGATTTTTCGGAATATGATTTTGCAGCTAACGACCTGTTGGCTTTTACCCCTTACCAGCCCTTTATGCTAACCGAAAGCCAACCCGTAAGCGGCGTTTGTATTGAGTTTCATCCCGATTTTTTCTGTATCCATAAACATGATAAGGAGGTATCATGCAGCGGGGTATTGTTCAACAATATATACCATCCGCCATTTGTTAAAATAGATGCCAATACTGCCATTACCCTTGATATGCTGCTTGGCCAGATAAAAGCCGAAATGCAGAACGAAGCCATGGCGCAATACGAAATATTGATATCGTACCTCAAGATCTTCCTCATCACGGCATCGCGCTTAAAAGCGCAGCAGCAGGAGTTGGAGAGCCAGGACACAGACACCAAAAATTTCATCCTCCAAAATCTTAAAGACGCTATAGAGGTAAACTTCAAAACCAAACATAGCGCAAGCGATTATGCCGGTATGCTTAATATATCTGCTAAGGCGCTGGCCCGCATCACCAAAACACATTTCAATAAAACGGTAAGCAACCTCATAGCCGAACGTATTGTTATTGAAGCCAAGCGCGAGCTGTACCTAACCAACAGGACAATTAAAGAGATAGCGTACCGGCTGGGTTATGAGGATGAATATTACTTTAGCCGTTTTTTTAAAACCAATGCCGATGTATCGCCCCAAATGTACCGCGATACGGTTGGCTTTGCCAAAGCGATGGTAAACGGTGAAATCATGGTCATTTAATGCACCTTACCATTAATGCCTGCTTTATAAAGGCTTGGTGTTATACCTTCTATTTTTTTGAATGCGCGGCTAAAGTAGTTCAGGTTATTAAAACCGGCTTTAAAGCAAGCCTCAGATATGCTGTTGTATGGGTTATTCATAAATTGCTTGGCCAGTTGGATGCGCTCCTTGATAATATAATCAACCGGCGAAATTCCCAACTCGTGTTTAAACGAACGGAAGAAGCTCGGCTTGCTCATAAAGGCCATCTGGCTAAGGGCATCAATATTTAGCTTATCAGTAAGGTGCAGTTTTATATATTCAAGCACGTACGCAAACCGGCTACCGGTTGATAGCTCGTGCACATTATCCTTTACTTCGTGCAGGTTCTGCATTTGCATAATGCGGATAAGCAGTTCTTTTAGTGTAAAACTGGCCAGTACATCTTTGGTTAAAGCATCGCCCGTACTAATGCGTATCAGTTTATTGATGAGTTGCGCCAGTTCGTAATTATTAAAAAAATGGAACTGGTTATAGTTTAATTGCCAGGCGTACTTATCCTCGCGCGGGTAATTTTCGTTCAGGTAATCAAGCGTATTATTTATCTCCTGCTGATTGATGGCCAGCGCCGTGCATTGCGATGGTTGCTGCGCCGTAGCCTCGGGGAAATCAATGGTCATGGTAATATTTGGCGGTACAATAACCGTTTCGCCGGGCAGGTAATCAAACCCGGGCTTATCAAACAAATGCATTACCTTTTTGCCACGCAGCATACTTGTTATCACCAGGTCGCTAAAGGTTAGTGGCACCAGTTCGCTGCGCTCATAGGTTTCAAAAACATTCAGCTCGCAATGGTTCATGGTGTAAGCCTTGCGGTTTTCCACTAAGGTGCGCAGTTCTTTTCCGTTAGATAGACTTAAAGGCGTTAGCAGGTTTACATTATTCATGGGCTGAATATTTATTACAAATTAGGCATTGTAAACAGTAATAACAATAACCCAAACAGATTGACATTATTGTGCTACCAATTGATAGCATTGTGCAAATGGCAAACCCGCGCCCCGCCTACCTTAGCAAAACCAATTCTAAATTAAAACCTATAAAAATGAGTATCAATAAAAAACCTTCCTTTAAGGATAAGTACGATAATTTTATTGGCGGCAAATTTGTACCACCGGTTAAGGGCGAATATTTTGATAACGTTTCGCCTATTGATGGTAAAGTATTTACAAAGGCAGCCCGATCAACCAAAGAGGATGTAGAACTTGCCTTAGATGCAGCCCATGCTGCGTTTGCCACCTGGGGGAAATCATCTGCGGCGTACCGTGCAGGCATCCTAAATAAAATAGCCGATACCATAGAAGCCAACCTTGATTACCTTGCAACGGTTGAAGCTATAGATAACGGCAAAGCCATCCGCGAAACTAAAAATGCCGATCTGCCTTTGGTAGTAGACCACTTCCGTTACTTTGCCGGTGTTATCCGTGCCGAAGAGGGCGGGATATCTGAGCATGATGAGTTTACGGTGAGTATTGTTTTAAGCGAGCCACTTGGCGTTGTAGGCCAAATCATCCCCTGGAACTTTCCACTTTTAATGGCTACCTGGAAAATTGCGCCTGCGCTTGCTGCCGGGAATTGTTGCGTGGTAAAACCTGCCGAGCAAACACCAACATCCATTATCGTATTAATGGAACTATTGAAAGATATCCTGCCTGCGGGTGTATTAAATATTGTTACAGGCTTTGGCCCTGAAGCCGGCAAACCGCTGGCATCATCGCCGCGCATTGCCAAGGTATCCTTCACGGGCGAAACCACTACCGGGCGTTTAATTATGCAATATGCTTCAGAAAACCTGATCCCGGTAACCATGGAACTGGGCGGTAAATCGCCAAACATTTTCTTTGAATCGATAGCAGATGCCGACGATGCATTTTTTGATAAGGCTATTGAAGGCGCGGTAATGTTCGCGCTTAACCAGGGCGAGGTTTGTACCTGCCCATCGCGCATCCTGATCCAGGAAAGCATTTACCATAAGTTTATTGCCCGCGTAATAGAGCGCGTAAACGCCATAAAAATGGGCGACCCGCTCGACGATAGCACCATGATGGGTGCGCAGGCATCTAACGACCAGTACGAAAAGATCCAATCGTACCTTAAAATTGGCCGAGAAGAAGGTGCCGAGGTTTTATGCGGCGGCGAAGTTAAAAAACTTGATGGCGAATTAGGAGGCGGGTATTACATACAGCCAACCTTATTTAAAGGCCACAACAAAATGCGTATTTTCCAGGAAGAGATCTTTGGCCCGGTAGCTTGTGTTACCACTTTTAAAACGGTTGAGGAAGCTATTGAGATTGCAAACGATACCATGTATGGTTTAGGCGCCGGCGTTTGGACACGCGATGCGCACGAGGTTTACCAGGTACCACGCGCTATACAGGCAGGCCGTGTTTGGGTGAATAATTACCATGCCTACCCGGCACACGCGCCGTTTGGCGGGTACAAAAAATCGGGCTTTGGCCGCGAGAACCACAAGATGATGCTTGAACATTACCGCCAAACAAAAAACATGCTGATCTCTTACAATAAAAACAAGCTGGGCTTCTTTTAGGCCCTGGCTAATTTAAAGTTTAACCACAGAGGTAACAGAGGATTAATTGTATTTGCTAACACAGAGAGCACAGAGGTTTTTAATTTAAAACTTCGTGTCCTCTGTGGTTAATTCAGCAATAAAATTATCAGCATGATAAAAAGAGTATTAATATCACCCGAAGCATCCGCCCTTATTGCCGACTTAAAGAGTCGCTTTGGCGAACTGATGTTTCACCAAAGCGGTGGTTGCTGCGACGGCTCATCGCCCATGTGTTTTGAAAAAGGTGAGTTTAAACTTGGTGGCAGCGATGTTAAGCTTGGCGAGATTGATGGTTGCGAGTTTTGGATGAGTAAAGACCAGTTTGAATACTGGCAACACACCCAGCTTACGGTTGCCTTAACCAAAGGCCGCGGTTCCAGCTTTTCGTTAGAGATCCCTACCGGGTTTAGGTTTTTGATCCAGTCGCGGTTATTTACTGATGACGAGCTGCCTGAATTAGAGCCCGTAACATTTATAGAAGACTAAGAACTTGTGAGGTTTATTTTTTGAGTAAAAGCCCCGGTGCGAAAGTGCCGGGCTTTTTTATTTTAATGCCTACTTTTACCTCATGGCAAGCCCCCTGAAAGACCTTTACTCCCCGCTGTTTTATAGCCGGTTGGCAGATTCGTTAACCGAGGTATTACCGGGTTTTGATAAGCAACAGTTTACGCGGCAGATCTATACCCCTGCGTTTGATAATATGGAGCTGAAGGAACGCATGCGCCATACGGTTAAAACGTTGCATAATTTTATGCCTACCGATTTTAAAAAGGATGTTACCATCATCAAAAACCTGATACATCTGCTCAGAAAAAAAGGCATTGGGGAAGACGGACTTGCCCACATGTTCCTCCCCGATTATATTGAGGTTTACGGTATTGATGATTACGATACATCCATAGATGCGCTGGAGTTTACCACCCAATTTGTAAGTTGCGAATTTGCAGTGAGGCCATTTTTATTAAAGTACACTGAGCCGATGATGGCGCAAATGCTGGCGTGGTCAAAGCACGAAAATCACAAAGTGCGCAGGCTGGCAAGTGAAGGCAGCCGCCCAAGATTGCCCTGGGCCATGGCCGTACCCGCTTTAAAGAAAGATGTTACGCTGATATTGCCAATACTGGAAAACCTGAAGAATGACCCATCCGAATGGGTACGCCGCAGCGTAGCCAACAACCTGAACGATATAGCCAAGGATTTCCCGGAAGTTGTGCTTGGCATTGCTGCCCGGTGGACGGGCATCAGCAAAGAAACCGACGCTATTATTAAACACGGCAGCCGTACTTTGCTTAAACAAGGCCACACCGAAATATTAGCGCATTACGGCCTGCATACCAAGGGTATCCACCTAAGTGATTTTAAAGTATTAACCCCAAAGATCAGCATCGGCGATAGTGTAGAATTTTCATTCACGGTATCAAACACCAATACTGCCGGGCAAAAAATAAGATTGGAGTACGCCATATTTTACCCCATGAAGAATGGTAAGTTCTCCAAAAAAGTTTACAAAATAAGCGAGCGTATCTTCGCGCCAAAAGAGGCATCCACCATCAACCGCAAGCAAAAATTCATCCTGATAACCACCCGTACCTTTTACGCGGGCCTGCACAAAGTAACTTTGATAGTAAACGGCGAAGAAAAAGCGGAAGGTGAGTTTGAATTGACATCATAAAAAAGCGGACAGCCTTTCGGTTATCCGCTTTCAAGTATAGGTATTGGGGTTCTTAATCAAATTTCCAGCGCACAAAGGCTTCAATAGCTTCATACTCGGCAAGGCCAAGTTCATTGTATAAAAGCGCGGTTTCGTGAGTGCGGTCTTCTGCCCTCACCCAAAATTCGCGCGCGTCATCACCCGGGAACACCGGGATATCCTTTTGCGATTGATGTTTAAATATAGCCAGGCGCTTGCGCAGAACCTCTTGCGGTGATAGCGGCACAGCCATTTCAATCTCGTGGATCTCAAACTCGTGCCAGGCACCACGGTACAGCCATATCCAGCAATCTTTCGTCCAGTCTTCTATCTGGCGCAGGCGGTTAAAAGCTTCCAGTATTATCTCAAAACAAACCTTGTGCGTACCATGCGGGTCGGCAAAATCACCGGCGGCGAAAATCTGGTGGGGCTTTACCTCCTGCAATAGCTGCATCGTTTGCTGGATGTCGTCCTCAAAAGATACGTTCTTTTGCGTTTTACTACGGTCATAAAAAGGCAGGTCCATAAAGTGGATACGCTGATCCTTTAATCCCGCAAGCCTTGCCCCTGCAATAGCTTCTCCTTTGCGGATCAACCCTTTTACGGTACGGATAGCTTCGGTGTCGCTTTGGTTTGGCGTTTTGCTTTTCAGGAAGGTAACCATGTTTTTGTACAGCCCTTCTAGGTAAGCGGCATCCTGCGATTGTGACTTGGCAAAGTCCATCGCAAACTCCACATAGCGCAGCATCTCATCATCCCAAACCGCGGTATTGCCCGATGTTTGGTAGGCCACATGCACCTCGTGCCCCTGGTCGGCCAGGCGGATAAAGGTACCACCCATCGATATCACATCATCATCCGGGTGTGGCGAGAACACAATAGAACGTTTTACCGCAGGGTTAGCACGCTCGGGTCGCTGGCTGTCGTCGGCATTGAATTTGCCTCCCGGCCAGCCGGTAATGGTATGCTGTATGTTATTGAATATACTGATGTTGATATTATAAACCGGCCCAAGCTGCGTGGCCAGCTGCGCCATCCCGTTATTGTTATAATCGTTCTCGGTAAGCTTCAGGATAGGTTTGTTTAGCGTTTTGGCCAGCCATATCACCGCCTTTTTTATCAGCATATCATCCCAAATACAATCCTTAACCAGCCAAGGGGTATCAAAGCGGGTAAGGTCTACAGAGGCATCCCTATCAATAATAAACTCAACGTTATCTGAATTTTGCAGGTAAGTTGCCGGCACATCGGGCGATATGGCACCTTCCACCGCTTTTTTAATGATGGATGCTTTTTTACCGTTCCATGCCATCAGGATAATTTCGCGGGCCTTGAATATGGTACCAATACCCATGGTAATGGCTTTGGTTGGTACATTCTCTTTACCACCAAAATCTTTAGATGCATCACGGCGGGTAAGGTCATTCAGGGTAACCAAACGGGTACCCGAGTTTGGCGCCGAACCCGGCTCGTTAAAACCGATGTGGCCGGTACGGCCTATGCCCAATAGCTGTACGTCAATCCCGCCATGGCTGTTTATTTTTTGCTCGTAGGCCAGGCAAAACGCGGCGATATCTTTTTCTTCCAGCGTACCATCGGGGATGTTCACGTTGGCCATATCAATGTCGATATGGTCAAACAATTGCTCTTTCATGAACCGCACATAACTCTGCGCAGAGCCGGGCTGAATGGGGTAATACTCATCAAGGTTAAAGGTAACCACGTTTTTAAAGCTCAGGCCTTCTTCCTTGTGCAGCCTGATCAGTTCCTGGTAAACTTTAATGGGCGATACACCCGTTGCCAAACCCAATACAGCGGTTTTGCCTTCGGCTTGCTTTTGTTTAATTATAGTGGCAATGCGTTTGGCAACGTCAAGGCTCGCCTCACTATCGGTAGCATATATTTTTACGGGTACTTTCTCGTACCGGGTTTCTTCTAATAAATTAAGCAGCATTTTATGGGGTATATTTTGTTGGTTTAGGCACAGCAGTTCCATTACCGTGTGGAAACCTGCTTTTCAGCAGGCCCACCGGTTAGTATTATTTAAAAAATTTGTTGTATTGTTTAGAACCCGCTATCGTCTAACGCGAAGGTGTTCTTACGCTCTTTCCATTTACCTTTTGTAAAGTCAGGGAATGCCTGCGGGGCGTTACCATCTGCCAGTGATTTTTCCGAAAGCGGTGTTATCACGCTCATGGTTAATGAATCGTATATATCTATCGGCGTATCTTTCCGCTGTTTTATTGATTGTACAAAAGCGTTAAACACAAACCAATCCATACCACCGTGGCCTGCGCCTTCGGCAAATTTCTCAAACTTTTGCCAAAGCGGGTGGTCGTATTTCTCAAACCATGTGCTTGCTTTATCCCACTGATCGTACTTGGCCGATTTCCCTTCAATATAAATCCCGTCGGCAACATCCATCCAGATGCCTTCGGTACCCTGTACCCTAAACCCTAACGAATATGGGCGTGGCAGGTGCGTATCATGGCTCAGCGTAACGGTTTCGCCATTGGCACAGTTAAGCGTGGTGGTAGTAACGTCGCCGTTTTTAAAGTTGATCTTGGCGTTTTTATTCCCCGGGGATAATTTCTCTATATAAGAATTCAGTCCGCGAGATTTTGATGAGAACGCCACCAGGTTGGTAAACCTGTTACCACGGTTAATATCAATATAGTTCATCACCGGGCCTGCGCCGTGGGTTGGGTAAATATCGCCATCACGGTCAATATTCCATTGTGTACGCCATTGTGCTTCGCTTACGGCATTAGGGCCAAACTCTACGCCTTTGCCATACGCGGATTTCCCGTCGTTAAATAAAACGCCACGCAAATCATGCTGGTAGCCGCCTTCCAGGTGTACCAGTTCGCCGAAAAGTTTTTGGCGGCTCATGTTCAGGGCAGCCATTACATCGCGGCGGTAACAAACGTTCTCCAGCGTCATGTAGGGCATTTTGGTTTCTTCGTGTACTTTTAAAATATCCCAGTGGTCTTTTTCGGTGATACCTGCAATAACCTCGCAGCCAACATATTTGCCGGCACGCATGGCATCAATAGACTGGTCTTTATGAAACTGCCATGGGGTGGCTATAATAACGCCGTCAATATCTTTACGATCAAGCAGTTTTTTGTATGCATCCAATCCGCCGGTGTATTCTACAGGCAGTTTCTTTTTTGCCTTTACAAATTGCTCGCGGCAGGCTTTCAGTGAGCTTTCCTGTATGTCGCAAATAGCAACTATCTCCACATCATCGCGAAGCAAACCTTCGCCTATATGGTTGCGGCCGCGTAGCCCCACCCCTATATAACCCAACCTTACCTTATCTGCATTTTTTGCGAATAATAACCCTGAAGGCAAAATTGTTAATCCTGCTAATCCAACAGCCGAATTGATAACAAATTGTCTGCGATCCATAACTTTTAGTTTTTATTTATTGATGATTATAATTGTTCTTGTGATAGTTTGGCTTTACCCACTTTATGCCCGCTAATGGCGTAATAAAGTATAATAAGATAAGCGGGTATTAAAATAATGTAGCCGTGGCTTGGGTTTAAAGCCTGCGCCAATGCCCCGTATGCCAATGGCACAATTGCACCTCCCGCAATCCCCATAATTAATAATGACGAGCCTATTTTGGTAAACCTGCCCAGCCCGGATAATGCCATTGGCCATATAGCCGGCCAAACCAGCGAGTTTGCCAAACCCAGTAAAGCAATAGCACCTACAGAAACATACCCTGTGGTTAATATAGCTACCGCAGATAGTATTAAACCTAAACCTGCCGAAAGCTTCATGGCCTTTTCCTGGCTCAGGTATTTGGGGATACAAAGGATGCCCACGCCGTAACCTACCAGCATAAATATGAGCGTACCTGTAGTAAAGAATTTTGCCGTACCTAACGCGATGCCTTGTGTACTGCCATAATTGATAATGGTATCGCCCGCAATAACTTCAGCGCCTACGTAAAAAAATAAGGTTAGTACGCCTAATAGTAAGTGCGGGAATTGTGTAATACTTGTTTTACCGCTATTACTCATAGCCGTTGATTCATCCTCCTGGTCGGTATCAACCTCGGGCAGGCTGGAATAATAAATTATAACAGCCAGTATCAATAATACGATTACAATAACGATATAGGGTAGAATAACCCGCGATGCCAACTCATTCAACTCGGCTATTTTTGCAGCGGGGTCCATCGTAGCAAGGCGTTCTTTTAAGCCATCGGCATTTTTTAGGGTGATAGCTCCAAGAATGATCGGAGCTAATGCACCGGCCACCTTATTACAAATGCCCATGATACTGATGCGTTTGGCAGCACTCTCCGGTGGGCCTAAAATGGTGATATATGGGTTTGATGCCGTTTGCAAAAGCGCCAACCCGGAACCCTGTACAAATAAACCTAACAGGAACAACCCATAATAACGGGTTAATGCTGCCGGGATAAATATTAACGCGCCTATGGCTATGATGCCTAAACCTACCGACATACCCTTTTTAAACCCCGTGATTTTTAAGATGCCCGCCGAAGGTATGGCCAGCACAAAATAAGAAATATAAAAAGCGGTGGTTACCAAATAAGCTTCAACAGTGGTGAGCTCGCAGGCCAATTTCAGATAGGGTATCAGTACCGAGTTTAACCAGGTAATGAACCCAAAAATGAAAAACAGCATCCCGATAATAAATATGGGGCTGAGTGTTGTTTTTTTACTGCTTACTGCTGTTGCTTGTATCATTCAATCGGGATTTATGTTAAGCGTTAATATACTTGCGGACTAAAAGTTATCTCTTTAAAAAAGCGGCTCAGGTGAAACTCGGGCTTTTGGGACTCTATTTTGTTCCAGCATAAAAAGTGTGGTTCGGGCAGGCCATCGCCGCACTTAAAAAAGTTAACCTTGGCCTTGCTTTTTTCTAAGGAAAGCGCCGGGTGGTATCTGAATATCTTTTTAGGTATGCATAATGTTAGCTCCCATTGTATGTTACCTACACTGTCGTTTTTAACCAGCGTTTGGTGCCTGATGGTTTTAAGCAGGCTTACAGGTAAAAAAGTACGCCCTGTTTTGTGTTGCCCGTATTGCGCCCTGCAGGTGCCCATACAGTTAAATTCCAGGTTGTAATAGCTTGCATCACCATCAAAAGCAATAAAGAACTCAACACAGCTGTCTTCAAACACAGGGTCGTTAAATTTACTGTATTCGGCCTTCAAAGTGTGTTCGGTTACGTAATATTTCAGATAAATATCGTCGTTACCATATGCCAGCACGAAGGATGCCTGCGGCTGTTGCCCTCCATTTGCCCAGGGTGCATATTGTATCAGTTGCCGCTCGTATCCGTCTAAAACCTGCGATACCGCCTCTACCGCTCGCAGATCATCAAAGCCATTAAGGTACGGAATATTTATACCAGTTGCTGTATCCATTAGTATTGCGCTGTTTTATAGCTATCCATTTCGCTCAATATTCTCTCGTTCATTGCAGCAGCGTTTGTATCCAGCATTTTTACCAGTTGGAATTGTGCCCTTGCCCTTTGCAGGTTATGGCCTTCAAATTTTATTTTAAAATATTTATCGCCGTTGATATGGTCGGTTAAAAACCTTACCGCCTGCATGTAGGGCAGCAGTAAAGCGCCTTTCATCAGCGAGTTAACTTCGGCATCCGTTAAAAATCTCGATGCTTCTTTCAAGTACCCTTTTACATAAGCATTAAATAGCGGCATGTTCAGTTGAATTTTGCCCAGGTCGGCCTCGTCCTCGGTTGTAGTGTTAATGATGGTGCGGATAGCGTCGCCAAAATCATAAGCCACATAGCCATCCATCACCGTTTCCAGGTCAATAACACACTGGGCCTCGTCGTTTTTATCGAGCAGTACATTGTTAAACTTGGTATCGTTATGGATAACGCGTTTTGGCAAAGCTGCAACCTGTTCGGGCTGCTGAAAGTATTGCATTGATGCGGCATACTTCGCCACAATATCCAGTTCGTTTTTAACAGATGCCACACGGCCAAGGGCATCATTGGCAACGGCTTCGTCAAGGTGTTGTAAACGTTTCTGGATGTTATGAAAATCGGGGATCACCTCAAACATTTCCCCTGCCGGGATATCACAAAGCATAGCCTGAAACCTGCCGAAAGCTTTGCCGCCTTCATACGCCTGTTTTTCAGTTTCAACCACATCATAGCTTTTGGTATCGCTTAAAAAGTAGAACATGCGCCAGTAGTCGCCCACGCTGTCTTTATAAAAAAAGCGGGCGCTATCTGTAGGGATCAGGGTCATTACTTCCTTTAACGGATCGCCCTGGCCATATTCCTTTATCTTATTTTTAAGGTGTTCGGTTACGCGGCGCATGTTATCGGTAAGCTTTTCTACATTGGTAAAAATGCGGTGATTAATGCGCTGCAACAGGTAATCGGGCCCGGTGGCATGTACATTTTTTAACAGGAACGTATCATTGATATGCCCTGAACCATATGCTTTTTGCGAACCCACATCAGCCGCACATTTAAAGTGCGATACAACCTCAGCTATGTTATTAGAACTTTGCATTTATACTGTTATTATTTCTATTATATCAATCCACACATGGGTGGCTGGTTATTATAATCTGGTGTACTATCTGTAAAAGTGATGTAAAATTATTGTTAACGAAAGGGCGCTGCACAAGCATCTATTGAACATGCCTTCAAACAAACGTTTGCATAAACCACGCAAACGTTTGTTCTATTTTTACGCAAACGGTTGTTTAAAATTCACTTATATACTATTTAGTCACCTTAACTTATTATCATGTCAGTTTTTGATTAACTCAAACACCGGCAGCCTGTCTGCTGCCACTTCTATTTCTATTTTAGCCGGGCCTTTTACGGTTTTACCCAAGTCGTTTTTCCAGGTGCCTTTTGGCAGATACACGGTTTTAGTATTGCCATTGGTAATTACCGGCGCTACTAAATATTTACTCCCCAGCATAAACTGGCCTTTTACATCAGCAAACCCCTGGTTCGGGAACCCATACTCCATGCTGCGGGCAATAGGTTCGCCGGTTGCGGCGGCCTGCTTTACCAGTTGCATAATGTAGGGCGTATATTTTGCGCGGGTATCAACGGCTTTTTTTACAATGGCCAAATTCTCTTTTGACAGCACCCGCCATGGCGCAACCGAAAACTGCATCATAGGCATTAATGCCGAACACTGCGCCGACCGTACAACCAGTTGCTCATCCAGCTTATCCCTACCAATGAACGACCCATACTCACCGCCACCTATCATATCGGGACAGGTAAACTGGTAACCCAGTAAGCCCGCAGTAGTTAAGTGTGGTATTAGTTTTTGCAAATCTTCCCAGTTATGTTTTTTGTCGCGCAGGCGTTGTACCAATGGTTCGCCGCCCATTTTCCACATGGCGCGATACTCATTAAGGGGGTAGTTTAATCCTATTTCGCCCCACAGCCTGCTATGCTCGTTAGGAGTTGCTTTTTTGAATGATACCGCATCAGGCGGATAAAAATCAGCATCGCCGGCATCAAACTTAAAGCCATCCAGGTGATAGGTTTTCACCATATGATCTAACCTGCCCTGGTACCATTTTTTTGCATCGGGGTTGGTAAAATCAAGCACCGCGCTATGGCCGTTCCACCATTCAATAATGGCAGGTTCGTCTATGTCTTTCAGCGGATCTCCGGTTTTTACCGTTTTAGCCATTAGTAACAGCTTTTGTGCAAGCAATTCCCTGAATACTTCAGTATCCGGCGATACAAATGGGCTCACCCAAAGCATCACCTTAAAACCTAAACTGTGCAGGGTATCTACCATTGCGGCGGCATTTTTAAACCTATCGGCCCTAAAATCAAACCTGCCGTAATAATCGGCCCAGTTATCATCTATCATGATTACGCCCGGCGGGAAACCATTGGCAATAATAGCTTTTGCATACGCTAAAATATCGGCCTCGTTTTGGTTATAAACCAGTTCTATCCAGGTGTTGTATTGCGGTTTGCTAAACAGCAAGGTATCGGGCAGTTTATTTTTTGACGGGAAGAAACGCTTTGCCGCATTCCTGAATGCATCGCGCAAATTCTGGCCTGTCGAATCAATCGTTATCGCACCTTTTGCATTGCTGATCACTAAACGGTCATGTTCAACCGTAAACTTGAAAGGTTCTTCGCTCCAGATGAACCGGCCTTTGGTAGATACCAATAAAGGGGCGGCCTGGTTGCCACGTGTATCGGCATACATATCCAGGCTGTAGCCGTCTTTAAAAGGCATTTGGTGGGCTTCGTTCACCGCGCCCCCAAACCATTTTTCGCCATTCTTAATAACTATGCTGGTTTGCGCTAAAAGCTGTACACCATTGGTGCATATCATCGCAACAAAAAACAAACATATTTTAAAGGCCTTTATCATGTATAGCAGTATTATTAGTTAACCTTTATGGTGTGGTTTAATTTATTATAACCTGTAGCAGCTTCCCAAACATCATTGTTAGCCAAATGGATGCTAAACTCGGGCCTTTTGCCAATGCTTGCGTAAGCATCGGGCAGGTTAAGCAGCATTTCGTAATCGCCAGCGGGGAAATCTTCAGGGATAGCTACGCTTTCGGTAACCTTTACATCGCCGCTATACCATTTACGTACATCCGATGCCAGGTCAAATATTTTAACCTCTCCGTTTTTGGTATTGCGTAGCAGCAACTGGGCTGGTCGTTTATTGTATGGCGATGCATAACCCCTGTTAGTAATATTAAGGGTAATGCTCATCGAAGTGCCCTTCACTACATTATCAGGTAGCGCGGCGCTCTGTAATACAAACCGATAACCCAAGTTACGTTTAATATTATCCATGCAGCCACCGTCCTGCCAGTCGTTAGTAACGGCGGTGTTATAATGCGCGTTAATAAAGCTATAGTGCAGGGCGGCAAACTCCGCCTGGATCTTACCTGCGGGTTCGCAATCGTTGGTTGGGCTGTAATCGTCAGAGCAGGTTTCGCCGCCAACCACTACAAACTTGCTATCGGCTTTAAAATAATCTTTAAGCGTGTTCAATACGCTACCATCAGAATTGCGGGGGGTGGCGCTGTTGCCATAATCCTCGTACGTGCCAAAATCATTAATACTGGCCATAAAGCAATCGTTATGGTAGCCTAAACGGGCAATATCAGTTTCGTTGAAGGCCCCGCTTTCTGTTAAAGCAGCTGCGGTAAGCGGTGAGTTAACACCATAAATGTAACGCTGCTTTAACTGCGGGTAGCGCAGCTGTATCATTCTGTCGGCAGGTACGGCATCCAGCATGGCTTTTATCACCTCAAACCTGTCCTTCCAGTTATTATCAAGTAGTTTTCCCTGGGCGGCGTTTGGAGAGGCGTCGCCAAAAAAGTCGCTGTAGTATTGCTCGCCCCATACACCTATAAAGCCCAATTGTACGCAGGCAATAATATCGGCATTATCATGCAACAACGGTTTTAGCTGCGCAATGTGGTTTAAGATAATCGTTTTGGGGGCATCGCCGTAAAGCGGGCAAATAAAGCCTTCGGGGCAATTACCCGGCTTTGCTGTGGCGGTGTATACAAAGCGCGGAATAAGTTTAACGCCCGCAGCACGCGCGGCATCAAAATCTTTTTTAAAGTTGGTTAAGAATGATGCGGATATAGCCTGGTTAACTACATCATCTAAAATATAATACCTGAACAACAGTGTGCTTGCCACCTGGTAGTTTGCAGATTCGATAGATTGTGGTGAACGGTAGGCTTTCAGTTCGGCTTCGTTTAACACAACATAGTCACTTGAATGCACCTCAGAGTAGCGGTAAAAACCACGCTCGGGGTTAGGGAAATCTTCATTACTCTCTGTATAAGTAACGTTCACTTTTTCAATCTTTACAAGGTTTACGTCCTTATCCTTGCACGATGACGACAGCAGTATGGCCGCAAGGGATACGCCCAGGGCGTAACCGGTAAGTTTTTTTATCATGGTTTAGGGTTTTTATAGTTTAAAAAAGATGTTTCGTTTATAAAGCCAGTAACATAAGCCCCACTCTGCAACAAGAGTTGCCAAAGCCGATACTATCGCTGCTACCCCTACCGGGACATTCAGGAACAGGTGTAGCATATCGCCGGTAAAAATAGCCACCTTGCCATTTACCCATTGCGCGCCTACTGTTTCAAAAAACAGGTATATGAAGATGGCGTTCATGCCCACAACGGTGAAGATCCAGGCGTACCTGGTGTTTTTCTTTACATCAACCAGCCAGTATACCGCGGCCAGTATCAGCAACACCCAGCCTACCGATGCAAACGCGAACGAACTTGTGCTGATGCGTTTGATGATAGGTGTAACGCCTGTCCAATCCAGCCCGAAGCCAATTATTAGCGCTATGATACCGGCTATAACTAAAGCCTTTATTTTGTAGCCGATGGTTTTGTTAGATATGAGCAGCTTACCCGCCAGTACGCCCCAAATGGTATGCGCCGCCGTTGGTATGCAGTTGATGGTTACCCAGCCATCGCTGTTTATTTTGCCCATAAGCAGGGTATCAAAATAAGCGCCGAAGTTGTGCCCCTGTACAAATGGCTGGTCAAAACCCGGCATTTGTATGCTGCGGTATAAAACCTCGGTGATGATTAATAAGCCCAAGGTAAATGCCAGCTGCCAGGTGTATGACCTATTAATGACAAGGTAGGCCACTAACGTGGTGAATGATAGTTGTGTAAGCACGTTCCAAAGCTCCCACACAGGTTTACCTGCGTAAAAACAATGCAGGGCTACACCGCAAATAAAAAGCTTTAGGCTGCGTAACGCTATATGCGGCAGGTTTGCCTGCCAGCTTTGGCCTTTATCAAGTTTACGGCTGTAAGAAATATACATCGCGGCGCCGGCCATGAACATAAACGCGGGCTGAACTAAATCCCAGAAATGCAGCCCGTGCCACGGATGATGAAAGAACTGGGTGATCAACCCGCCCATAGGCCGCGCCGGATCGATATGCTTTATTGCCTCGTAAAGCATGCAGCTTTCGCCGCAAAGCAGTATCATGATCATGCCGCGCATAACATCTAACGACACTAAACGCCCGTTAGCCAATTGATCAGCAGTTGTATTCTTTATCATAAAGCGCCCCGATGTATATATTTTTCTTACAGTTTCAAACAGATATAAACCAATTAAACCTATTCACTCATGTCTAAAAGGAAACTTGAAGTCTCTTCGTCAGGCGCGCTGCCTAAGTTTGAATAATCACTTTTGGCTACCTGTACGCCTATGCGGGCAGCTGTACCGGTTAAGTTTAGTAATTTGCTGCGTGCAATACGTAATTCAAATTTAACTATGCCGCCTCCCTCTATAATAGTTCCTACCTTAGAAGTTTCCGGAATAGATTGTTGCTTGAACCCTCCAAAGTCGTTTTGATTGGCACTCTGATGATAAAATACATCCATGTTGCCGGTAAGGGGTGGCCCTTCCAACAATATGTCGTAACCGCCATCTGTGAATGTACCTGTTAATAAACCTGTAGAGGTGCTATTGTCAGAGTCTATGTAAAAGTCGAAAATATTACCATCAGATTTTTTAGCTACCATCTCTACGTATACATAGATGTAGTTACCATCATAATCAAATTTAACATTCCGGAAAATTCCTTTATCATCGCCCAGCGGAACTATATTTTTGGTAACAGCATCCCAATCAGCAAGCGAGTTATCATCTAATTTTACCGGTGATACTTTTGCTATACGCAATACGGTTGATGCCTCAGCAGCTTTACCGTTAACTGATGCGGTTAAGGTAGGCACATATTTGCCTTTGCCCGGGTAAGTGTGTGTGGGTTTGGCATCGGTAGATGATGTGCCATCACCAAAATCCCATTTGTAACCAGTTACACCTTGGGTTTTTACGGTAAATGTTGCCGTAGCGCCGTCAACCTCTACTTCATACAGCAGGTCGGTTTTAGCTACATATTTATCCTTTTTACAAGAGCTGAATATTGAACTTGCTAAGGCTACCGTTAGCAGGAACATATAAGCTTTAAAATTTTTCATATCAATTAGTTTTATATACTGTTATTTTGATAATTACTTATGGGTTTTGTGTTGCTAACGGGTTGGTTAGTGTCTCATCAACAGGGATGTAGTAAATAATGCGCGGGTTGGTGTATGGTACCGTTAGGTTAGGGTAACCTGTTGGGGTTTTTGACAGATCGATATCGGTTTCTTTTAAACCGGTTATGTGATAGCCCCAATATGCTTTGTTCAATGTTTTCTTATTACGGAACACATCATAACTACGGTGGCCTTCAAAAGCCATCTCTATGCGTTTTTCAAGCAATACCACATCTAAAGCGGTAGTACCTGCAGGCACTGTTTTGTTGTAAAGCGAGCCTTCCAGTCCACGGTTTTTACGGATCTCATCCACATCATCAAGCGCATCTGCTGTAGCTCCTTTTTTGGCTTCTGCCTCGGCACGGATCAGGTACAACTCGGCCAGCCTGAACATAATTGGCGAGCTCAAATTGGGCGAACCGCCCTGGAACGAGAACTTGCTGATATAATACATTTCTACGCCGTTCTTTTTCTGCACCACATCACCCACTTTTGACGGAACGATGTACGACCAGCGAACATCCTCGGGATGCGGGGCCATAGCAGCACGTAATGATGATGAAGCATACTCCTCTCCCCAGCCCGAGTTACCATCTGAGTAGATCATAGATGCTATTGAACCAAATTTTCCGTAATCATCTACCGTTGTAAAGGCTATACAGAAAATGGTTTCGCTGGCTGTTGTAGCGTTAGCAAATAATGCCGGGTAAGTTGCTTTAGTAGCCAATGTAAATTTACCGGAGCCGATCACTTTGTTTGACCACTCAATAGCTTTATCGTTATCTTCTTTATAAAGATTAACACGTGCCAGTAATGACCATGCCGCTTCCTGCGATGCATATTGTACACCACGTGGCTGGGTCATTAACCCGGCAGCTTTTTCGGCATCGGCCAAAACCGAGTCATAAACCTCTTTAACGGTTGACCGTGCTTTTTTAGATGGGTCTGTAAGGTTAGTGCGCAGTATAACGCCCGGTGCGTTAGGGTCAACACTGTAAGGCTTAGCAAATAGCCTTACCAGGTTAAAGTGGCAAAACGCGCGTAAAAAATAACACTCGCCTAATAGCTGGTTAGTGGCGGCATCTGTTTTACCAGATTTTTCAACCGCGTCAATCACGGTGTTAACACCGGTAATGATCTTGTATGATATATACCAGTAGTAACGGGTATTACCCTGTGCCGGCGAGTGGTCAAGGCTAAAACTGTAGTACAATGGATCGGTAGTTACCTGGCCGCAAACTATATCATCGCTGGCAAAATCACTCAGGTGATAAAACTGGCGCAGGTACATATTGTTGGCATCTACCGAACCATTAAATTCAACGTGGTCTTTTAGCAGGGAATAGGCGCCGTTTAGCGCATTGGTTAAACCATCTGTGGTAGTAACAAGGGTGCCGGTGCTTAAAGCGTCGCTTGGGTTAACATCTAAGTTTTTACAACTGCTTGCAGCAAAAACTGCAAGGGTAACTAAGGTGAATATTTTCTTTTTCATATACTTAATTTTAATAGGCTGCAGCCTGCTTAAAAGTTAAAATTAACGGTTAATAAATACTGGCGGTTGTTTGGATATTTAAATTCGGAAATACCCGGCATTGCAAAGCTGCCCGGTGTAATGGTAGTTTGCGGGTCCTGGCCCAGGAAGTTTGAGAACGTAACAACATTATCAGCAGTTACACCAACGCTTACGCCCTTCATCGCTATTTTTTTAGCCCACGCTATTGGCAGGGTGTAATTGAAAGCAATGTTACGGATGGTGAAATAGCTGCCATCTTTTAAGTAACGGGTTGATGTTTCTGTAGAATTAGCAGAATTTTGCGGGCTTGGTTCGGTAGCCTGGTTATCGCCCGGGCCTGTCCAAACTTTAGCGCCATCAGGTAACATTATCTGGTTGTAATATGGTTCGTGGCCATCGTTCATCATGTACCTTAAGTTATTGCTAAACACCTTGTTGCCATAGCTAAAGTAAGTGCTTACCCGTAAGTTAAAGTTTTTATACCTAAAGCTGTTGTTAAAACCACCCTGGTATTTAGGCAATGCGGAACCAACTTCCTGGTTGGTAGCTTCGGCATAGTTTAACGTTCTTTCTTTGGCTACTGCTTGCCCCTGGGTGTTGTAGATGATCTTCTCCCAAACAGGGGCGCCTGTTTGCCCATCAACACCTAACCATTTTGGCATGTAAAACTCAAACAGGTTACCACCATTGCGGTAAATCTGCGATACGTTACTGGTGCTTGAACTTGTTTTAATAATATCCGACGGGAAGCCCGCTAATTTGTTATTGTTGAAGTTGATGGTAAAATCGGTATTCCATTCAAAATCTTTTGTTTTGATGTTGGTTGAATTAATACCTACCTCAATACCTTTATTAATTACAGTACCCGCGTTTTCCCACTTGGTTTCAAAACCTACCTAAAGCGGTTTCGATTCCTGTAGTAAAAGGTCTTTGGTATCATTACGGTAAATATCTACCGTTAAATTTACCCTTTTAAATAAACCAATATCAATACCGGCATCTATCTGGCGTTTGCTTTCCCAGGTAAGGTTAGGGCTTGCCAACTGGTATGGCACCGCGCCTACTAACGAGTTATACTGTGAAGTTAACGAGAACAGGCCAAGATAACGTGATGCGCCGATGTCCTGCGTACCGGTTAACCCATAGCTCCCTCTTAGTTTTAAGTTATTGATGATACTATTATCTGCCAAAAACTCCTCGCTGCTGGCCAACCATGCTGCAGATACCGATGGGAAACCACCGTATTGTTTGCTTGGGGCAAAGTTTGATGACCCATCATACCTGTATGAACCCGACAGGAAGTACTTTTCTTTATAGTTGTAGTTTACCTGTGATATTAATGATTGCAGGATATATTTACTGTTGGCGCCATTTACCAGTTGCGTATTAGATGCTACACTTAACACCTTTAACCCTTCGGGTAAACCCTGGCCAGATCCGCCGGAGTATTCGTTCCTGCTGCTTTCAAACGCGCCGCCAACAAAGCCGCTTAAGCTATGGTCGCCCATCCTGAAATCAAACTTAAATAACTGGTTGCTGATAACACCGTAGTTAAGCGTGTTTAACTCATCAATGTAACCTTTACCATGGTAGGTGCCCGCCGCTAATGGCGATACATAATTAACACCCTTATTAAACGATGCCGCTACCCTATTGGTACTGGCAAATGTTAACCAGTTGGTGATGCGGTAGTTGATACCCAGATCGTAATTTAAATCAAACCCTTTATAAGAGTGATCTGAATTTTGTACGGTATTGATAGGGTTTATCTTATCCCTCGACCACCATTTAAACGTAGAATTACCATCTACATAAATTGGCTGGCCGTTAGCATCGTATGGGTTATCCCAGGGTAAATTCAGGAATGAATAATATATATCCATTGAATCGTAGCTTTTACCCTGCGATCCGCTTAAGTTAATATTATTGGTTACATCAAGCTTTTTTGAGAAGTGATAGGTAGAGTTACCACGTAAGTTAACACGCTGAAAATCGGTATTAATAAATGTACCCTTCTCCCTGTAATATGATGCACCCACATAGTAATCGTTCTTTTCTGTTTTGCCGCTGGCAGACAGGTAGAAGTTATATACCGGGGCAGATTTAAATGATTCTTTAGACCAGTTATAATCCTGGTTACGTAACGACAAAGGACGCTCCTGGTAGAATTTTGCTAAATCTATCTTATAGGAGTTATCCGGAGCGCCTACAATGTAATCGCGGTAAAACTCTTTCTGGTAATCATACAGTTGGTTGCTGTTCATCAGGTTCATCTTACCAAAATCGGCAGTACGGAAGCCTGTTGAAATTTTTGCCTCGAACCTGGTTTCGCCTTGTTTGGCGGTTTTGGTAGTTACAATGATAACACCCGCGTTAGCCTGCGAACCATATAAAGCGGTAGCACCGGCATCTTTCAATACAGTGATGCTCTCTACATCATTAGGGTCGTAGTTACCGCCAATAATACCATCAACCACAAAAAGCGGGCTTTGGCTGGCATTAACAGATGATACGCCACGCAGCCTTATCTCGGCTACAGAACCCGGCGCGCCCGAGCTGTTAACCACCTGCAAACCGGCAACCTTACCTTGCAGCATAGTACCAATATCGTTAGCGGTAACGTCCTTTAGTTTGTTGGCCGATACCACGGTAACCGCACTGGTTAACTCGTTTTGTTTTTTGCTGGTGTAACCTACTACAACAACATCGTTAAGTTGCTGTACATCCTCGGTTAGTTGTACCTGGATGTTGGTTTGCCCGCCTGTTACGGCTATTTCTTTTGGCAAATAACCAACAAAGCGCACAACAAGTGTTGCTTTGCCGGCCGGTACATTAAGTGAGAAGGTACCGTCGGTGGTTGTCATGCCGCCAATGGTAGTGCCTTTAACAGACACTGTTACGCCCGGCATTGGCTGCTTATCGAGCGCTGATACAACGCGCCCTGTTACCGGTAAGGTTTGCGAGAAACCCTGCAGGCAAAACAAAAGAGCGCAAGTACAGATGAGTAAAAGTTTTCTGATCATATTGTATAAGTTAGTTTAGAGTTTTTAGCATGGTTAATTGCTTATTTGTAAAAGTGAAGTAAAATTATTGTTAACGAAAGGGTGCGGCCGGGGCGCAATTTGAAAACACAGCTACGCAAACGTTTGCACGGTTTACGCAAACGTTTGTTCTATTTTACGCAACCGTTTGCGTAAAATTCACTTATGTGCTGATTAGCAGATTATTATTGGCCTGCAAAGGCATATTGCACCCATAATTAGCAGTACAATGCAAAAACAAAAGATAATTATTTGGCAGAAGTGTAATCAATCATCTCCGAATCGATGATATGCTGCAATAACGGGAGTTCTGTAGCGTTGGGTTTAGCGCCATTATTAATGAGCTCGAAAAGAAAGCCCGCCGCCATGGATGATTGCTTGTATGCGAACTGCTCTATCGATGCCAGCGGAACGCTATCCATGTACTCCCAAATGGGCAGGTTAGCAAAGCTAATGAAGCTGATATCCTTATTTACTACCAGCCCGGCTGCCTTAACCGCGGCTATGCAATCAAGTAAAACATAATCATTAAATACGATAACCGCTGTGGGCGATTCCTCAAGCGAGATCAGCTTGTTTATCGCTTTCAGGTTATCGGCCTTGCCTAATGTTGTAGATACAATAATATCCTGATCTACCGGCAGGTTGTTTTCTTTTAAACATCTGAAGTAGATCTCGAGCCGTTGCAGGGTTGCGGCCAATTTTGCCGGCCCGTTAATAAGCCCTATACGGCTATGGCCCATACCAACCAGCTTGGTTATAGCCTGTAACATGCCCGAAACCAGGTTGCAGGCCACGTAGTTTATATCTTTACGGTTGGGCACCCTATCAAAAAACACCACGGGGATGTCGTATTTTTTCAGGCTGTCAAAGTGCTCATAGGTCGATGTTTCTTTGGTGAGCGATACCAGCACACCATCAACACGGTGGTCTTTCATGTTCTCCACTATCTTCTTCTCGCGCTCAAAATTATCAAGCGATTGCCCTATGATCACGTTATAGTTACTGGCTTCGGCGGCGTCCTCCACACCGGTTAGCGCGGCCGAAAAGAAGGGTTCGGAAAGATCGGGAATGATAACGCCTATAGTGTAGGTTTTGCGCTCTTTAAAGTAGATGGCCATTTTATTGGCTTCGTAGCCAATCTCTTTGGCCACCTTGTGCACCCGCATAGTAGTTACCAAACCAATGCTCGGATGATCATGCAGCGCCCGGGATACGGTCTGTCTCTTATACACATCT
>NZ_LGEK01000059.1 GCF_001636615.1 Mucilaginibacter sp. L294
CCGTCACGTGGGCTGGGAGATGTGTATAAGAGACAGGTACAAAACAAGCCACTAAAACATAAAACGTAAGTGCATTGCTCACGCTGCTTATTTTTAGTTTGATCAACACGATGTTTTGCGCAACATGGAAAACCACAAATGACGCAAAAATAGAATAGTTAATCACTGATAACGAGCGGCTATAGTGAAGGCCTATTAAACATCCGGTTAAATTCACAACCAGCACTAAAAAGTTAAGCAGCATATCTAAGCGTTCCTTTTTCATGGCGACTATTAAATTTGCCTGCAAAAAAACAGCGGGGAACATCAATAGTGTTAAAAACATTTCTTTCATACAACCTGCCGCCAGTAAAAACTTATGACCAAAAACAAATGGTATAATAGTTTGCGCGTACGATTGTATAAACCCATAAGTACCCACCACAAAAATGGCATACCCAAACGAAACGATGTTGTAAAATTTCCTGACGCTCGCATCATCCTTAGCGGCTATAAACCCAACAAACTTGGGATATATGGTTACCGAAGCAACAATTGATAACTGCGTAAAAATGGAAAATATCTTATAGGCGATCTCATAGTTGGCCACATCCGCAGCTGTCAGGTATTTGGAGATAATGATTGTTGCACTACGCCAAAAAATGATAGACGAACCTACTATCAGAATAAAATTCCAATTTAAAAGTACGTTCTTCTTAAAATCGATCATTGTAACTTTAAAATTCCACAATCCCGAAAAGGTTATGTTCCCTTCCGAGCCTATACGGATAAAAACATTTACAGTAGCTAGCCTGATCACAACAAGCAAAACTGACAAGTAAATAAGCGACAAGGGGTGAAAGAACAAGATACTGCCAACAGCTAACCGCAACAAGCCATCAGCAGCCATGATGATGGCCGTTTTCTTTTGCTGAAACTGCGCTACATTTAAGCTTTTAAGCGCGTATATCACATTATCGAATATGATGTTTGTCCCCAAAATAATGGCAAGCACCCTAATTTGTTCGCTTGGGTATATTATGAACGCCAGGGCAATATTTATCACATAAAATAAAAACCCCAGTATGGTTTGGATCTTGATAAACCTGTAGGCAAGTGCTGCCTGATCTTCCTGCTTATAGCCATATTCGCGAATAAACCAATGCCCCAAACCCATTGACGAAAACCCTACTATAAGCTGGTAAATAGTATTGGCGATGAGAAAGTCAGAAAAATCGGGGATTGAATAATACCTGGATATAATAATAAAAAACAAGCTCAAAAAGAGTGTTTGAAATACGGTAGATAACAGCCCCCAAAAGCTGTTATTTACAAAGCTCGATTTACCTATCAGTCGTATATTACTGAATTTCAGCTTCATAAGTTAGTTTATTATTACTTTCCAGTATCAATATGCAAATAAATGTAACCAGGGTAAGCAGTACCCTTTTGTCAAAAAGCGAATAAGCGGCAAAAAATGTGATAAGCCAGCTTATAAGGCCTGCCGTAAGTATAAAAACAATGATGCTTGTATGCCCGTTCATGTAACTTTTTATACCTGTATAAACAGGCCGGAGTATAAATAAAAATGTGATGATAAACCCAAGCGCCCCGGTTTCGGTCAATATCATCCAGTAACCACTTTCCGGTTGCCCGTATCCAAAAAACAATACTTCGTTATCTTCATCAATAGTGTAATTGTTAGAATATGTGGCGTTATAAGGTTTAAAATTGCCAGTACCGATGCCCAATAGAGGATGTTTTAAATAGATGCCGCGCGCCTCGTTCCATAAAGCTTCACGAAAGGCATAATCTTCATCAATATGCCCTGCTCGGTTTAAGATCATGATGGAACTCGAAAAAAACAGAAAAACACCCGCACCAATAACGGCAAGCGAGCCTATAATAATCTTATACCGGGGGCCAAATACAAAAAACAGGAATAGCATACCGGCAAAAATAGCCACAAGGGCCGATCTGCCCCCCGTTTGTAACAGGGCCACAATAATTATTAAAAACAGCAGGTAATTTTTCATCTCGGGGTAACCGCCCGGCTCAACATTGCCAAACGTACCTGATAGCTTTTCTCCGGGTTTATCAATATTTACTTGTGTAGTTGTTTTTTTATAGTTCACAAAAAATAAAAAACTCGTCATAACAAGATATTGCGCGTACATCTGTGGGTCATGAAAAAAACTTGGGTACCTGAGCACCCCTGCTTCATCTGATGTATTCCTATTTAATACAGGATAAAAGGTAAACTTAAGCCCAACTATCATTTGAGCCGCAAGAAATACCACCGAAAACAAAGCCACCATTTTTAAGGTATCCAACACCTTTTTTTGAAACTCCCTGTCTGCAAAACACTCCGTTAATAATGCCTTTGCAAAAATAAATACAGGGAAAACAGCCGATATAGATATCACCGAATTTTTAATATAGGGTGAACTTAAACTCCCCATTAGTAACACCAGGATAAATAAGCAAAACAGAACAGTGTAAAACGAAAATACCTTCCTTATCTTAACATAATCGTTAAACAGCGCGATAAAAAATATATAAGAAACAAAATCAAATACCCTTAGCCTGCCCCATTCTACAGTGGTAATGGCCAGGTCCATTATTGGTAAAAGGTAAAGCACATACAGAATAAAAAATCTTTTGGGATTATTACTATAAAGCAAGAGCGCAATAAAGACTATAACTGCAGCTATAGCAAGTAAATGGTTTATTTCCATTTTTAACCTTTTAAATTAAACTTGCCCATAGCCTTAAAGCCTTTCAGAAAAATTACTAAATATAGACCCGGCGCCTTTTTGCTTTTTATCCCTGTTGTAATAATCGGTATTGTTATAATCATAACCATAACCATACTTTATGCGCTGTATGCCATTAAAAATAATATACATCTCCGGCACTAATGCTTCATTAATTAATTGTTGTATAAAGCTAATCTCTGTTTTTTCGGTTACACCTTGTCTAATCACAAATAAATTATAGTTGGCTAACCGCGACAGGATCATGCCATCAGACACTAGCCTTACTGGTGGGCTATCTATAACTATTATATCATAAACTTTTTTAAGGGCATCAATAAGTTCGGTTAACCGCGAGCCTTCCAAAAGTTCAGAAGGGTTTTGTATGGGCTTGCCACTATTAATAAAATCCAGGTTAGGGTCAACACCCGATTTTTGGATAATACCGGGCAATTCGGCATTACCACTTAAAAAATCACTTATTCCGGCATGTGTTTGCGATAGCTTCAGTTTTTTTGCAAGTTTAGGCTTGCGCATATCTACTTCTAATAATACCGTTTTTTTACCCGAGAATGCCATTGTAGCACTAAGGTTACAACTCACAAAACTTTTGCCCTCGCCGGGTAAGCTTGATGTGATCACATAAACATCCCCACTATCGCCCGGTTGGGTTAAATTAAACAGTTTGGTGCGTAAAGATCTGAATTGCTCACTAAGCGGCGTAGGGCCAGCAGTATTAATGGCTATTGGGCCTTGCGACGGATCAAAAGATATTTCTCCGATAACGGGCGCGGTAATTGAATCTTTAATGTCGTCGACATCTGTTATTTTTGAACTGTACCTACTGTAAAGCAATGCCGCGGGCAGGCCCAATCCCAAAATTAAGGCTGCCATTAATATGGCCGGTTTTTGCGGTACTTTGCCCGCCCCGGAGTAGGCCTGGTCTACAACGCGGTCGTTACTTAAAGATGATGCGTAACTAACAGAGATCTCTTCGCGTTTTTGAAGCAGGTAAGTATATAAGTTCTCTTTAATTGCCTGCTGCCTTTTTATGCCGATGTACTGGCGTTCCTGCGTGGGTACGTTTTTAATGGTAGATTCAAAGCCGGAATTAAACGACTGTAGTTTATTGCGAGTACTAAGTAACGACGATTTTATACTTTTTACATTCTCTTTTATAGCATCTTTAGTAGAGACAATTTGCCTGTTAATAGGTTCAAAATCAGGATTCGTTTCTGGCGTTGTAGCTAATAAACGTTCGCGCTGTAGTTGTAGTTCAGATAATTTGGATATCAGGCTGCTTAAAGCCGCGTCGGTAATGCCCAGGGTAGCAGGGGGTTTGGTAAAGCTTTGAGATGAGTTAACGTATCGTTCTATACCTTCAATAACACTTAGCTGAACATTTACATCATTCAATCTTGTATCGTTTACCTGCATATTTTCCAGGCTTATTTGCGATTGTGAAGAGATATCGGTTAATCCCCTGCTGCTTTTAAACTGCTCTATGCCCTTTTCTGCATTAGTTAGATCGCCGGTAATGGCTGCTAATCTTTGATCTATAAAGTCGAGGGTGTTTTTAGTCTCCTTGTTTTTCTCTTCGTCGCCGGCAAGTTTATAATTATATATCAGGCGATTAAGTATATCCTTACCCCTTTGCGGTATAACATCTTTAAGTGAAAGGTCAACCGTGGTAGCCAATTTGTTTAGCTGATTTGCATCTATAGCGTCCTGGTAATCAAGCGCAAGACCTGCCGGGTTTTTAAAGGTAACCTTTATAGTTTCTCCATGGTATTTCGCCAATTCGCCGGTTGGTTGCAATTTTATTGAGCCGATGTTTGATTGAAATGTTTCATTGAATAGAATTTTACGGGGTTCGCCACCATTTTCTTCCAGCGTAAAAGATTTATCGTCATTAACAACTACGCTCAATTTCTCATCTTCAACATCACCGGTAGCCTTAAGAACAGTTAATTTAAACGGGCTTGTGTTATACAGGTTTGTATTAAATAACCCGTCCTTTTTTTTATAAATAATCCATAGCTGCAAATCATCTATCACTTTCCTGATAATCTCTTGCGACTTAATTACCTGTATCTCATTTTCAGTGATTTTTGATGAGTTTAAAATATCAATTTCCTGCAGGGCCGGCTTAGGGTCGGGAGTTTTCTTTTCATCTTTTATTAATAATGTAGCCCTAATTTCATAAACGGGTTTGCTTAATTTAATATAGATTATTGTAATTGTTAGGGTTATTACCAGGCCTATCACAAATAATGGCCAATGATAAAGATACTTGGTTACAGTCTTCTTTAAATCTGTTATCGGGGTGTTTTTCTCCCTGATTGTAACGGCTTTTATTGATGGTTTATTAATATTCATAAGGTATACTGTTACCTGTACAGGTTAGAAAGAACTATAGCGATTATGGAAAGACCTGTAAGCACCAACTGAGTTGTACGATAACCACGATCAACAGTAGCGTACTTGGTACGATCTGGCTGAACATATATTTCATCGTTGTTCTTGAGATAGAAATACGGGGATTGATAAGTTTTTTTTGAGGTAAGGTCTATCGGTATAAATGTTCGTTTACCATCTATATCCCTTATCAGCATTACGTTTTTGCGCTTGGCGGTAATATTTAAATCGCCTGCAAGGCTAAGCGCCTGTGTTATGGTTATTCTTTCATTTTGAATGGTGTAAGTATCGGGGCGCAATACATCACCAAAAACAGATATTTTAAAGTTTATGATCCTGATGTTTACCACAGGGTCTTTATACAAGTTGAGGAGTTTTTCTGTTAGCTTTTTTCTTAGCTGGGTGGTTGTAAGTCCGGCTACCTTTAATTCTCCTAAAAGAGGCAAGTAAATAAGTCCGTCCGGATCTACTAAATAACCAAGGGTTGAGTTGTCGGTAGGCGATACCACACCACCAACACGATTTGGATTACCGTTGAATATAGCAGACGACTCAGGGTTTCTGCTATTCACATTTATTGATAAAATATCTGCCGGTTGAATAGTTAAGGGAGAATAATTATCTATGGTTTGATTGCTGATGTTTTGCTGGTCAACATCCTGGAAATAAGGAATATTTTTGTAAGAACCACAAGAAGACACTATGATCATTAAAAAAACTGTATATATAGTACGTTTTATATTCATAATTACTGGTTAATAAAATTACTAAGTGAATTAATTAATTCTTTTGAGGCCACCTTCCCTACCTTATGCAGAGATTCTAAATTTTGGGGCCATATACTTTTAACTTTCGCTATAAGTTCGTCTTCGTTATAAGCCACATTTACATAACCCATATCATCCAGTTTTTTAGCTGTTGCCAACTGGTGTTCGTTTCTATGTTCACCGTATTTCAACAACCTGGGCATAACAATAATAGGAACACTGTTCACTAACGCAGATATAATAGTACCCATGCCCGCATGGCTAATAACCAAATCAGCATTTTTTATACTCACATCAAACTCGGATGGAAGCATTTTATTAAAAACATCAATATTGACCGGATTATAGTCAGCTGTAAAGGCCTGCACCTTAAATTCAGCATCCGGAAATATTAAAGCGAGTTCGTCTATCGCTTTAATCAATCTGTCAAATGGCTCTTGTGTACCTGTGGTTACAAATATCATTCCTCTAAAATATTACCGGCAAATACAACTTTGCGATTTGATAAATGCTCCCACTGGGTGTAAACCCTATCGGCAAGCTTAATGGCTATATAACCGCTAAGCGAAAGCTTTTCTACATTGGCAATACTATCTATCCAAACGGTTTTTATGCCCAATAGCCTTCCTGCCAAAACCCCAAACAAACCCGGGGCAGCCCCCGTTGTAATAATAATTTGAGGCCTTGATGAAATGATAATAGCGAAAATTGCCCATCCACATTTTAAAAGATTGAATTTGTTATGCCGATTTGCATCTGGTACAGCATGGTATTTATGGCCTTCTACCATATTATCGACATTCTCCCAAGTTGAAACAAAAGTTACTTGGTTGGTGCTTAAATTAAAAAGTGGCATCAAACGCAATAATTGAACCCAATGCCCGCCTATGGAGGCAATGGCCAAAACGTTAACCTTTTCATTATTGTTTAGCCGCGCTATAACAGAATTTTCAAAAACCCTGCTAAGTAACCGGCTTAGCAATAAACCACTTGCCAGCACAAAATAATAGCTAAGCAAAAAAACTATGTTTACTGTATTGGTAAATAGAAAGCTGTAAATAGAAAATATAAACAAGTAAACAACTATGCTTCTTGAAGTGCTTCTAAAAACAGCGTTGTTTTTAACAACGGTTTGTTCAGTGTAAAGGCTAAATAGGTTTGTACTTAACAACCATATGATAACAGATGCAGAAATACAACTATATAAATTAAGATAAAGTGGCGTATAATATTTGTTTAATAAATAATTACAAACCAATAAAGCTGTATTTATTAAGATAATATCACAAACAAGAAAAAAAAATCGAAGGTAGATAGATGTATTATTCTTCATTTTTCACATTTAAAGTCAACTTTAATGCCAATTAAACACATTTAAAGCCTTGCCCATTAATGAGCCAAAGATAGGCAGTACAAACAGACAAGCCGTAGAAATCACGTAACAAGTGTATAGCTAATCAATCAATTACACTTCAAATCCGGGTTAACTTTATGTATTATGTTTACTCAAATAACTAATGCTTTCCTAAAAAAGAGCCATCTAATTTGAGCCTTACAATCTGCCCTAAAAAATATGGCCCATAGTATAGATACCGTTTATACATGCGCCGGGGTTCTTTTACCATTCTAACAAACCACTCTAAACCCATGTTTTGCCAAAACTTAGATGGCCGGGTTACTGTTCCGGCATAAAAATCAAATACGGCACCAATTGCGCATATAATGTTTACTTGTAATTCGTCTTTGTTTTTGTAGATCCATTTTTCCTGCTTAGGTGCTGTCATCCCTACAAACAACACATCAGGACCGAAAGCATTTACCTTGTTGACCATCAAGTTAGTATCCGCTTCAGAAAAACTGCTTTTATAGGGTGGCGAAAAACTGCCTACTGTAACATTAGGAAATTCAGACTTTACTTTTGCTTTTATCAAACACAATGTGCTCTCTGAAGCACCCAGATAAAAACACCGGCCACCGGTATAGTTTAATCGTTCCAAAAAATGCATATGCAAATCGGCGCCGGCAATTTTTTTAATATTTTCCCTTTTTAAGAATTTCACCGCAGCAGTTATCCCTACCCCATCCGGGAGTAATACATCAGAACTGATTAAGGCCTTTTTAAACTCGGCATCTTTTTCTGCGATGGCATATGAAAACTGATTGATTGTATTTATTACGCATTTGTTGTTAATGCTTATTTGATTTAGCTCTCCGGAAAATACAGAATAGGAAAGTAATCTAACAGTTGAATTCATTCCAATATAAATATTATTTTATATAAAACTAAACGTAGGCAATAACTATGCCCAAAATATCAAACGAAAATCAGCTTACCCAAAAGATTAAATACTTAATTAATAGTAAAACACATGCGCATATAATCCCCATTATGATACTATTCGGGTATTATAATCTCGAGTCAAAAAAAAACAAATCATGCAAATGTGTTGCAATTTGAAACATTTAAACACAGTGTGACGTAAACACCGGCATAAATACCTGAGTGATATTTATTACTGCGTATAATATTGATCTATTATGTTCATAGTTAACCCTTGTACTCCGCAAAATATTAAGCCATTAAAATTTGGCGTACTTGTGGTTTTGTTATCTATATTTTTTTCGGGATATAGCAAGGCTTCAACTTATTATCTTTCCAGTACAACAGGCAGCGATAGCTATTCCAGCAGCCAGGCTACCAATCCTGCTACCCCTTGGAAAAGCCTTGATAAATTAAATGGATTTTTCAAATTCCTGATAGCCGGCGATTCTGTATTATTAAAAAAAGGCGATGTTTTTTACGGCTCAATTACGGTTACAAAATCGGGGTCGGTATTTGCACCTATTTATTTGGGAGCATATGGAAAAGGTGAAAACCCGGTTGTAAGCGGCCTTATTACATTAAACTCCTGGAAACTGGTAAGCAAAGGTATCTACGAAAGTAATTGCGATGCCCAGGGCAACAATCTTATATTAAATGATAAACAACAGCAAATAGGGCGCTATCCAAATACCGGCTACTTTATCATCAGTTCGGCACAAAACAGCGAATTAGTGGATGATAAGCTTGCGGGTGGTAATAACTGGACAGCCGCCGAGGTTGTGATCAGGAAAACCAGGTGGATAATTGACAAGAGCACAATTATAGCTCATAACGGGAATAAGCTTACGTTTAACGGCAATAAAAACACACCAAAAAACGGCTACGGCTATTTTATCCAAAATAGCATTAACACACTGGATAAACTGGGGGAATGGTTTTACAACAAGGATAGGAAAACAATGGCTGTTTACCTGGGTAATAAGGCACCTTCTTATTATAAAATTAGTGCAAGCGGCGTAAATAAACTTGTAGAAATAAACAAACACAATAACATTTCATTCAATAGCATTACATTTTCGGGCGCGGGAGAGAATGCTTTTAGTATTGTGCAATCTAAAAGTATAAGCATTACCAATTGCATTATAAAAAACTCAGGCACTGAAGCTATCGCTGCTTCGTTTAGTCCTTTTCTTGTCGTGAAAAACTGCATCATCAGCAATTCTTTAAGTGGTGGTGTAAACCTTGATATTGGCTGCAAGAATGCTTCTGTAGTAAATAACGTAATAAAAAATACCGGCTTAATGGCTGGTATGGGTAAAAGCGGCACCGGTACATATGAAGCGATCACCTCGTTTGGTGATAATACCCAAATCGAAAAAAACAGGATAGATAGTGTTGGTTATAATGCGATATACTTTGGAGGTAACTCATCGTTTGCAAAAAACAACTATATCACCTGGTTTTGTATGACAAAAGATGATGGGGCCGGCATTTACTTGGGTGATTGGTCTAAAACCGTTAACAAAAAAGTTGAGGGGAATATTATTTTACACGGTGTTGGGAACAGCGCGGGCACAAACCAGCCAAAAAGCCTGCAGGCCGAGGGTATTTATATTGATGACAATACAGAAAGCGTAACCATATTAGATAACACCGTTTCTTTATGTTCTAACAATGGTATTAAAATACATAACGCGAAATATATCGACATTTACGGCAACACGGTGTTTAACAATGGGATCCAGTTAAGGCTTGAACAGGACCATTATCTCGCCACGAGCGAAAACATCAGAAACAACAAGATCAGAAAAAATACATTTTTTTCGGTAGGCAATACCCAAACGGCGGCCAAGTTCAGTACCAATGGGGATGATATATTGTCCTTCGGCCAAATTGATAGTAACATATACTGCAAGCCTACAAAAAGGTACGCTACCGATTTACCTTTAGCAAGCGTATCTGATAAAAAAATTGCAGTGACCGGTAATTTAAAAATGACCCAGATAGAAAGATCGCGTTTACAAAATGCAGAGAAACGAAATATCTTATTTGAGTATAATGCTACTAATGATGTGAAGGTAATAGCACTAAATGCCAATTATGTTGATGTGCAAAACAAGCGTTATTCAAAAACCATAACACTTAACCCCTACTCATCGATGATATTACTTGCGGCAGAACCTGATGAAATTGATAAGCTGCAAGCCATCGAGTATTCAGCGGTAGTACACAAAACGTTCGAGCGATAGTAGTACTCAATTATCGTTTATAATTCGCCTTGTATAATTGAATGTGCTGCTGTAAGCTCTCGGGGTTATCAAACCGCGCTTTTATTTTCTTTGCAGGTACGCCTCCGTATATGCAATAGGGCTCTACATCTTTGGTAACCAGTGAGCCGGCTGCAATAATACTACCTGTACCTATTTTAACCCCACTTAAAACAGTGCTGTTATACCCTACCCAAACATCATCCTCAATAACGATGGTACTGTTTAAACCATGCCAATCATAATCCTTATCCCTTATCTGTGAAGCAAGGCGGGTAGGCACCCCAATTTTCTGGTAATGATGGTCATATTTACCTACCAGCCCTACACGGTTAGCTAATATTACATTGTCGCCAATAATAGCATCGGTTTCAATAAATGAATCGCGCCCTATGTAAAAATTCTTGCCGATAACAAGTTTATTTTTAGCCCACAGCCTTACCCTTATGCCACTATAAAAGCCCTCTGCAATTGCATAACGCCTGTAAACCACCTTTCTTAACAATAAGTTTCTTAGCTGCTTTAAATATTTAACCATTGGGCTGCTGTTTAATAATTTGCTCAAATACATGCGATAACTCCAACGCTACCTGCTGTTGTGAAAACTGTTTTGCTGTTTCCATATTGTTGATCCGGATAGAACTAATCAAGGCTTCCGATTGCAGTAGCTCATCCAGCTTTTCAGATACATCACCGGCATCTTTAGGCTTAACCCATAAACAGTTAGCCGGTTCTGATAAAAAATCGCTTGCTGCCCTTATACTTGTGGTAACAATGGCAAGGCCCGCGCCTACCGCGTTAAACAATGCCATCGGGAACCCTTCGGCAAAAAACGTTGGAAACACCAAAACATCGGCGTTTGAGTAATAGGTTACAACTTCCTGCTCGGGAATAAAGCCGGTAAGGATTATGTTATTCCCTGCAATTTTTGCAACCCGTTCCTTAACGGCGTCAAATTCCTCACCATCACCCACAATCAGCAGCGATACTTGATGCTCATCCTGAATTTTTGCAAAGGCATCTACAACTTCAAATATCCCTTTTGCAGCAATTATGCGGCCTACAAATAACAAAATCTTATGATCGGCGGGGATACTATGCCTTTTCTTAAAATCGGGGTCCTGATGAAACTGATCAACCCTGACTATATTTTTGGTGACAAATATTTTATCGGGGTTGAAATACCCAATAGCGTTAATTTTTGTTTTTTCTTCCGAAGATAAGAACAGCCATCCGGAAATATTCTTTTTCATAAACGGAAGAATAACCTTTTTGATTAAAAACCGGTTATCATCCAACACTTCTATATCCGAACCGTGGGTTTTGATCACAAAACGCACCTTTTTATTGTAGAAAGTTTTAACCAGCTTAACCGTCAAAAAATCGCGGATCATGGCCAATATTTCCAACCTCGAATAGAGACAGATAATATCCGGATTAAACCCCCTGGCCAATTTTATAAGGCTAAACGCGTTGCTAAAAACTACCATTAACCGGCCAATTTTAGAATCATAGCCACTTTTTGCCGCATAATTAAACGAGCCGCAATTGTAACCTAGCTCCTGTAAACCGGTTACTTCGTCCAATGCTATTTCAACATGATGTTTAGTAGGCAAGCTTATCAATATTTTTAGCTTATCCGTCATAAGTTACCTGTAGTTATTACTTGTTTAACAATTGCTACCCTTGCCTTACGGCAATCAGGTTCGCTTTATAAGTTCAGAGCCTGTTAGCAGGCAATAAGTATACATTAATGTGCTATACAAGCCGGGCGAAGCCGAGAATAGCAGAAAGGCATATTTGTGCTTCTTCCCTACAAACCCGGATGTGGTGATAAAAGAGCGGTAGGCATTTAGGTTAGCTAATACCTGGTTATACTGTGCCCTATACTTTTTCCGGCCCGCCATCAACAATAAGTTTAGTAAAGATATATTGGCTATAACATCAAAAGCTTTAGCCTGGGCAACAGCCTGCATATTTTCATTAGCCATTAAATCAACCATCCTGGCAGATACCGCTATGGTTTCCATATAGCGCAGATCGAATTTACTCATACTTACCGAGTTTTCTCTAACCAGGTAGTTATACTTTACTTTATTCTCAAATACAACGGTATGTGCCGCTGTAAAGGCCTTAGTTACAAATAAAATATCTTCATAGATCCGCCCTTCAAACTCAATATTCATTAACAGCCCGGCCTTATATATTTTGTTATTTGCGCTTACGTCAAACAGCTGGTTAAAAAACCGGGAAAGGGCATCATCGTGCTTGTAAATTACCACTCCTTCACTTTCGGCAGGGCTAACAGTTTTATTGGGGAACACAACGCGTAAACGGCATACAGAAATATCTGCATCTGCACTTGTAATATTGCGTATCAACGTGGCATACATATCCGTTTCAATCGTATCATCGCTGTCAATAAAGCCAATATATTGCCCTCTCGCCATACCAAGGCCCTTATTACGTGCAGCCGAAACGCCAGCGTTTTTTTGATCGATAAGGATTATCCGGTTATCTTTTGCCGCATACTCCCGGCATATTTGATAACTGGCATCCGTAGATCCATCGTTTACAAGAATAAGTTCAAAATCCCCGAAGCTTTGCCCCAATATGGAATTAATGCAATCCTCAATGTATTTCTCTTTATTAAAAACGGGGACAATGATGGATAGCAACGGCATCTTTTACTGATTTGAATGAGGAGCAGAAAATTGCTCAACAGGATAGGTTAATATCAACACGATCATACTTACAACCATTACCAGGATCCGCGTATCCCAAATAGAATAAACGGTATTAAACTCCACTAAAAAGCAGGCCAATGCCGCTATAAATATGGCTACACGGTTATCATAAAGCCCTTTTAAGTTATATACCATGCCGCTTATTAATGGCACAATTAAAAAGAGGATGAATATTAAAAACCCGATGAACCCCAATTCTACCATAATTTTCAGATAGCCGTTTTCGGGCTGATCAAAGTAAAGTAACTCCCCTTCTTTTATCTCCAGGTACTGATCCTGGGCATGCCTTTTTATATATTTCTGGTAATTCTCTGCCCCTATACCTAAATAAGGGTGTTCTTTTGATATATCAAATGCCTTTTGCCATATGGATTTACGAAAAAGGTAATCTTCAGATAAATTCCCCGCTCGGGCAAATAAAACGGTTTTTGTAGAAAGAAATGAATAAGCCAGCCCGCACAAAACAATAAGCACAAGCCCATAAACACGGTATTGCCTGGCTGCCATAAAAAACACGATGACAAGGCCAATAGCAAAACCACCAAATGCAGCACGGCTGCCTGCCAAAACTATCCCTATAATAGCAGCAACAAACGCGAAATAGTTTAAAGCTAAAGTTTTTCTTGAAGCGTTATTTTCATTGAACAGGAATATAAAACTCCCCATTGCCATGAACTGGCCGCTGGCTTGCGAATCATAAAACACGCCGGGGTACCTAATAGCGCCGGTTACTTCATCAAATGTATTTGGCCCAAGCTCGGGATAAAATGTAAACTTTAAGCCTACAACCCATTGAACGAGCAAAAAACCAAGGGCGATAACATAACTGATTTTTAACGCATTAATGGATTTTATAAAAAAGGATGGATCATTAAAACACTCCTTGATATAAAAGCGCGCAAAAATAAATATGGGCAGGATCTTTATTACGTTTAAGTACGTATGCTGCGGGAATTCGGATGCCAGCCCTCCTATCAGGATAATGATAGTAAGCAAAATAAACAGCACAAAATAAAAATTGGTGTGGTTTTTCAGGTCAATGGTAATAAAGTCCTTTAGTAAAAAGAAAAGGCTATAGTAACATATTACGTCGAAAGTTTTAAATCCCCCCCATGCCTCAATGGTAACTTTCAGATCCATTAATGGCAGTAATGTGAGTATAAATAATATACAAGAACTAACGTTGTTACCTTTCCAATAAATATTAAAGAAGAAAAGTATCAACGTTATGCCCGGTAAGATATAGAGCAGATTGTTTAACATTTTATAGTAACAATTTATACCTGGCCTGTGGCCTGTATGTACTTAAAAACGCTTCAGAAACAACTTCCATTTTGTGCCAAAAGATGGTTTTGCATTGCGTTGCGCGTAGTAACTGTTATCGTATTTGTAACCGTAGCCATATTTGCCGGTGGTAACACCATTAAAAACGATGTTCATTTTAGGCAGTTTTAAATCTTCTTTAATATCCCTGATGAACGATAATTCAGATTTACCGGTATACCCCTGCCTGATAACGTACAGGGAAACATCAACAACCCTGGCAATAATAAACGCATCAGTAACCAAATGCAATGGCGGGCTGTCAATCAACACGTCATCATAGGTTTCTCTGAGCGTTTTTACAAGTTGCTCTAAACGGGGTTTTTCCAGCAATTCTGAAGGGTTTGGCGGTATGTGCCCGCTCCCTATCACATCAAGGTTTTCAATACCCGAAGGCTGGATAATAGTGCTAATATCAATATCAGAAGAAAGGTATTCGCTTATGCCCGGCCGCCCTTTTGGAAGGTTAAATACCACAGATATTTTTGGCTTACGCAGGTCCATCTCAAGTATAACAGTTTTACGCCCAACCCTTGCTAACGATACGCTTAAGTTAGAGCTTATAAAACTTTTACCTTCTTTTGAAATGCTTGATGTAAATAACGTTACCCTACCACGCCCTGTTACATTTTCATGCAGGTAATAAAGATTAGTCCGCAAATAATTAAACTGTTCGCTTACCAGGTTAGCGCTGTGTTCAAGCACATTTACATCTGTTTCATTATCTGATATCTCACTTAAAATTTTGGCGTTAAGTGCTGATTCAATTTCCCTTTTATCACCAATTTTGTTTTTCAGTGAAAAACGGATCAGGATGAGCAGAAATGGGATCCCAAAGCCGCAAAGCAGGGCAATAATAAGGATCAGCGAGGTTTTAGGCCACACAATCTCCTCGATATTAGCCTTATCTACAATACGGGCATCTGCCAGTGTAGAAGCATAGCTTAACGATACCTCTTCTCTTTTTTGCAAAAGATAAACATACAGGTTCTCTTTGATAGACTGCTGGCGCTTCTTGCCTACAAACTGGCGTTCCTGCCCGGGGATATTCCGTATAGAAGATTCAAATTTATTGTTGAATGACTGCAACTCTCTTTTTGTAGTTAATAATGATGATTTTATACTTCCTACAGTTTGCTTGATAGCATTTTTAGTGGTGGTAATTTGTTTGTCAAGCGGTTCGAAAATGGGATTGCCTATCGGTGTGGTTGCTAATAAAGCCGACCTTTTAAGCTGTAACTGTGATACCTTTTCTATTAGGCTATTTAAGGCCGGATCTGATATACCAATGGTTGCAGGTGGGTTTTCGTTATTAGAAGTACTGTTCACATAATGTTCTATACCTTCAATAACGTTCAACTGAACGTTTACCTCGTTTAGCTTAATATCATTGGTTTGAACATTCTCGAGATATACCTTTGATTGTGAGTTGATATCTGTAAGCCCCTGGCTGCTCCTGTAACCCTCAACATCTTCTTCGGCAGAATTTAATTCGCCCGTTAACGAAGCTAAACGGGTATCAATAAACTTTATGGTACTCTCTGTCGCCCGTTTTTCTTCGGCGGATGTTGTTTCGTTATAAGACTTTATAATGTAATTAAGGATAGTTTTCCCCCGTTGCGGCACCTCATCATTTAGCGATAAGCCAATGGTAGGCGTAGCTTTATCCAGCAAGTGAACATCCAGCGCCTTCACATAGCTATTCGCAACATTATCAGCACTGTTAACAGATATCTTAATCATCTTACCGATATACTGATCAATAAAGGGAGTTGGTTTTAATAACCAACGGCCCAGATCGTTATTTACGGTTTCATTAAATTTTACAGTACGGGTTTTACCATCACTACCGGTTACCTGGTACTTGTCTTTATCAAGTATGGTTACTTCAAGGGCTTTTACCTGCTTAAAATCAGGCTCTTGCAATAACAAGAAGTTGACCGGAGAGGATTTGTAAATATCTTTAACATTAAGCCCGCTACCGTACGAATAATTCACCCATAAGTTTAAATCTGTTACAACCCTGCGAATTAACTCGGTCGATTTAAGGATCTGGATCTCCGTTTCGGCATTTTTTGGCGAACTTGATTGATTAAGCTCCTGTAACGCTTCCTTTTCCTGGGGTACCTTCTTCTCGTCTTTAACAAGTATGGTAGCGCTAACTTTATAAACAGAATTAGCTTCTTTTATATAAGTAAAAGCAATTACCAACGCTAAGAATAACCCTAATACAAAGAGCGGCCAATGGTAAAAATATTTAGCAAGTATTACACGCAGATCCGTATATCGAGGATCATCTTCTCTTCGATAGCCTGAAGACTTATTATCATTCATAAATTAATTCTTGAATAACGAGATTGCGATAGCAATCACCGAAAGCGCCCCTATGATCAAACTTGCGTTTTGATAACCCTTATCGCTAACTGTTGATAGTTTGGATTTATTGGGTGTTACGTAAATCAGATCGTTACTTTTAAGGTAAAAATATGGCGATGTAAAAATCTCTTTTTTAGTAAGGTCAATTGGTATATATTCTCTTTTTCCGTCTTTCTCTCTAACCAGCACTATATCTTCACGCTTACCCGTAATATTCAGGTCGCCTGCAAGGCTTAATGCCTCAGGGATAGTTAACCTTTCGCTGTTACTGGTATAAACATTAGGCCTTAAAACATCACCCAAAACGGCAACTTTAAAGTTTACAACGGTTACAGTAACTGTTGGAGAACTCAAATACGGGGCAAGGCTTTTTTGCAATTGTTCTGCAAGTTCATCGGTTGATAAACCTGTAACTTTAACTAAACCAAGAAGTGGAAGTTTAACCTGCCCTTTATCATTTACTGTATAACCATAATTTGCATTAGCAGGGTTTGTGCCTGAATTTTGCTGGTTATTACCAAAAACCACATCGGCTTCGGGATTTTTACTGCCCACGCTGATGGAAAGCTGATCATGTGGCTGAATAGTAAAGGTTGTATAATTATCAATATTTTCCTTTGTGATCTGTGTTCTGCTTAAATCCTGAAAGTAAGGTACTTTCTTATACGAATTACAAGATGATTGAATTAAAAGAATTGTTATACAAGATAGTGTTAACAATAAAAACTTCGGTTGGAGGTTTAGTTTGTTGTTCATGAATTTTTGGTAGTTATAAGTAAACATGGTTTTAAAGTAAATTTTGCATCAGTTTGTTTTTCAAATTCAAAAACAATTTACGGTAGCTTAACTGATTTAGTTTTCATCATGTTCAACATTGATGCCAACTATAATCGTTTAATTTGCAAACTGAACCTGTATTCATGATTTATCCATACCAAATAACTATTAAGGATGAAGCATTTTTTTTTAATCTTAGGAATTATATTTAACCTAAGCCCGGTATCCGCGAAAAATTATTATGTAAACGCATTTACAGGAAATAAAAAATATAATGGGTTAAGCATTACCAAAGCAAAAAGCACCATCCAGGAGGCTGCGGAACTCACTAAACCCGGCGATACCGTTTTTGTGATGAATGGCACCTACACTAATGATTGCCCAAGTTGTAACGTAACTGATATTACCAGGAGTGGCAAAAAGAAGCGCTACATTGTTTATACGAATTACCCGGGCCATACCCCGCGTATAAAATTTGACGGCTGGGCGGGCATTTCTATAAAAAGCGGGACCAGTTATATTAAATTAATAGGTTTTGAAATTATTGGGAACAACGCCCAGGTAGATTTAAAAAAAGCCCTCAACCAACCCGGTGGGTGTAAAAATAAAACAGGTAAGTACGACCCTAAATACAACGGCAACGGAATTTCTATTGAAGGGCGTAATGGCAAACATTCGCACCATATTACAATAGCCAAAAACACCGTACATGATTGTGGTGGCGGCGGTATTGGCGCAATACAGGCCGATTACATAACTGTTGAAGACAACCTTGTTTATAATAATAGCTGGTACACCGTATTTGGCACCAGTGGGATCTCTTTTTATCAGTTTTGGAATTATGACAAGGCTAAGGGCTATCATAATTATATACGTAGAAACAGGTGTTTTAACAATAACTCATTTGTACCCTGGTTTAAAACCTGCGAAATAAGCGATGGCAACGGTATCATCATAGATGATTTCAGGAACTGGCAAAAAAACTCAACGCTTGGCAGGTATACAGGACAAACATTGATTGAAAATAATATCTGTTGGTACAATGGCGGTACCGGGATACACACTTTTCAAAGCGACAATGTTGATATTATCAATAATACCGCTTATTGCAACTCTCAAAGCAGCGGGCTTAAAGCCGGGCAAATTTTATCAGGCATGGGGGCTAATAACCGCATCATTAATAATATACTGGTATCAGACGCCCTGGTAATTTTGAATTCCAATTATTCAAACACAAACCTGGTTTATGAGAACAACCTGCATTACAACATAACCAACCCCGATAAGGCTGTGATCAGTATTACCAGCCCATCATGCAAGTACGCCAACCCGCTTTTTGTTAAGCCTTTACGTAACTTAACAGCCAATTTTCAATTACAAAGCACCAGCCCTGCTATTGATAGTGGGAACGGCAACACCTATAGTTCTTCAGATTACAATAATATAAAAAGGAACAAAGGAAATAAGGCTGATATAGGTGCGTACGAGTATTAAATGTGCTCGTACAATCTGCTAAATCCTTTTTTAATTTACATTATGATTTAACTTAGTGTATTCTTTACAGGAATACGATTTGTTAATTTTTTTTTGTTATTGGTTCAGTATTTGCCTATCTGTAACCATTATGGAAACAAGATATTTCTACCTATTACGTTTCACATTAGCATTAACAGATCTAATAATCGTTAATCTTTGCTTTTATTTAGGCTTTTATTTATCAAATAAATATTTTGTGCCGCTTGATAAAAGCATGTATACCCACAATGTGATTTTATGTAACCTTCTTTGGGTTATCATAACAGGGATTTTTAAATTATATTCAAAAACTACTATACATGTGCTTGAATATATTTACAAAGCCACCTGGAAAAGCTACGCATTACATTTAATCCTTTTAGCTGCTTACTTCTATTTTAGCAATACGTTAAATATGCCCAAGCACTTTTTCATTATTTTCTACGGCCTTTTATTTCTAAGCTTTTTGATGAGCAGGTTCACCGGAACGGCCTTACAATCAGCACTTAACGAAAATTTTGATATTAGAAAAAAGGTTGCCGTTTTGAATATGAACGACCAGGGAGAAGAGCTTGCCAAATATATTAAACAACAAGGCAGCTTTAAATTTGCAGGCTTTTTAGAAGAAGAAAACCTATCTGTAAATGCCCATGGTGATCTGGTATTACCAAGCGCTGTTAACCAATTAAAAGCGGCGGTTACAGCCGGTATACAACAGGTGTTTGTATCATTAGATACCAATAGAATGACAGAGGTATCTAACCTGATAATTGAAGCAGAAAAGCAATGCATCAAATTAATGTTTGTACCCGACACAAGGTACATGGAAGCGAATTTCAGGCTTGACAGAATGGGCGGTTATACAGTACTATCGGCCCGTAAAGAACCTTTAGAAGCTATGGAAAACCGTTTTAAAAAACGCGCTTTTGATGTTATTGTGAGTGGTGCTGTAATGATCTTTATATTATCCTGGCTTTACCCGCTGGTTGGTTTAATTATAAAATTAACCAGCCCGGGCCCTGTCATGTTTAAGCAGTTAAGAACAGGGCGCGATAACAAACCTTTTTGGTGTTACAAGTTCAGAAGTATGACTGTTAATACTGATTCGGATAAGCGCCAGGCCAGCAAAAACGATAGCCGCGTTACCCCTATCGGGCGTTTTTTACGCAAAACAAGTTTAGATGAATTTCCGCAATTTTTAAACGTACTATATGGCCACATGAGCATCATTGGCCCCCGCCCGCACATGTTATCACATACCGAACAATACCGCATGCTGATAGACAAATATATGGTTAGGCAATTTTTAAAACCGGGTATTAGTGGCTGGGCGCAGGTAAATGGTTTCCGTGGTGAAACAAGCGAAACCGTTTTAATGGAGAAAAGAGTGGAACATGATATTCATTACATGACACATTGGTCACTCATGTTTGATGTTCGAATTATGTTCTTAACAGTGATCAATATCTTCAGGGGCGAAAAGAACGCGTTCTAAATAAATTTTTTTTTATTTTCTTTTTAATTAAAGTGGGCATGGCACTACGGTTAGAATTTCCACGGGAAATAGTTCCCCAATTCGAGGAAAAAATTCTACACAGTTAAGATGGGATATTATTATAGTAATATCCATAATAAGCTTAACAATAATATTACAACCAGGTTGGCTAATATTAAGTAGCCTATTTTTTTTGTATTGCCAATCATAATTACCGGTGTAATTCTCCTCGGTTCCGAAATCATACTCTCTTTTACGACTTTTAAAAAGAATTGGTTACAAACTTTTTTACAAATTACATCTTGATCATTACGACACGGAACACCTAATCATCATTGGTTATACAAATTTGCCTATTATACAGGTAACAGGCAATCATAGGAACATATGATTTTTACAATAGAAATTAAAACAATTTTAAGGCTGTGTGGTATTCGGGCAGTTGTTATTGCTTTTAATGCCCTGTAAGGTTTTCGCGGATAGCCTTGGCCACAGCTTCCGATTTAGAATTAACATGTAGCTTTTTATATATATTGGCAATGTGTGTACATACTGTACCCATACTTATAAAACAGGCTACAGAGATCATTTTATAGCTATCCCCTTTTACCAGGCAGCTTAATACTTCCTTTTCACGTACAGACAGGTCATAAACATTAGATTTTACGTTCTTTTTCTCCGTAAAAAATTCTAATACCTTACGTGCTATATTGGCCGTCATGGGTACGCCCCCGTTCGCTACTTCTGCTATAGCGTCTAATATTTTGGCAGGCGGCGTTTTTTTTAGCAAATAACCTGTAGCGCCAGATTGCAGCGCATCAAAAATTTTGCTGCTATCATCATAAGATGTTAGCATCAGTACATTAATTTCGGGGAAGTGGCTTTTTAGTATCGCCGTTGCCTGGATCCCGTTTATCCCCGGCATATCAATATCCATTAATACCACATCAGCCTTATTTTCTTTGATATCGCTCAGCAAATTGTCGCAGCCCGGGTACAAACCGGCCACAACAAAGCCCGGCGAACCCGATAGCAAATAATAGAGGCTATCCCGCAGCGCATCATTATCGTCGTATACGGCAACTCTTAAATCCAAAGTAATTTATATTAAGCGCTAAAGTTACAGCGATTGCACACAGCTTTTATCATATGTTTATATGATATTGATAAGTAATTTAATCATTGTGCCCTTATCCGGGCTTGATGTTATGGTTAACTCCCCTCCCATTTCTGCGGCCCGCCTTTCAATATTCTTAAGTCCATTTCTGTTGCTTTCAACACCGGTTTCAAACCCTTTGCCATTATCACTAATAACAAATGAGATCTTTTTACCCTGCGGCTTTACCAAAACAGTAATGGCTGTGCATTGAGCGTGCTTTAAAACATTGTTTATACTCTCTTTAAATATCAGGAATATATTTTTTCTGTACTCCATAGGTAAAGACGTATTTTCAATATCCTTATCTATCATAATATCAAAATTTATAGCACGCGCTTCCAGCAATGGAATAGCAAATTCCCGCATGCGAATAAACAAATCGTTAAAGTGATCATTTTTTGGGTTTACAGCCCAAACAATGTCATCCATAGCTTCCAGCATAGAACGCGAGTGGTGCGCAATATGTCCAATTATTTCACGGGTATCCTGTAAACCTTGTTTCTTCAATTGCTGATCGGCCACTTCGCTAAAAATAGAGATACTGGTTAATGCAGAACCGATGTCATCATGCAGGTCGCCGGCTATTTTATTACGCATTCGCTGAACTTTTAGCAATTGTTCTACCCGGTATTGGTACAACCAACAAACTATTAAACATACCAGTGTTATTGTTAGCGTAATAAACCACCAGGTAAAATAAAATGGGGGCTTTATCCTGAATGAAAATGATGCAGGTAAACTCCAGTTGCCCTCCATATACCCCGCTTTAACCATAAACTTATAATACCCGGGGGCCAAATTAGCATAGCTAACACGGGCATCTGTAAACATGGGCGACCAGCTATCACTTAAACCCTGTAGTTTATATTGGTAGCGTACCTTATCTGCATTACTTAACGTTATACCGGCAAACTCAAATGTAAGGTAATTTTGATTGTAACGAAGATTGCTTGAGTTTAAACTGTCATTATCAAAAAACAACCGCTTTTTTGTTATATATACCAGTGGTGCTATAGGCTTAACAGGCTTAGTGCCTGTACTGTAGTGCATAAGGCCTTTAACTGTACCAATCCATAAGTCGCCATCATTAGCTTGATAAATTGCGTTCTGGTTTGTTTCAATGCCTAAAAAGCCGTCGCTTTCCAGGTAGCTTTCTGTAGTTTTAGTAACAGGGTCAAAATGATCTAACCCTATATTTGTGCCAACCCAAATGTTATCCTTTTTATCGCAAAATATAAAATACGGATTATTTGATTTAAGCCCGTTACGAAAACCATACTTTTCGAATTTACGGCCATTGTATTTGAGTATACCATTACCAATTGTTGCCACCCATATATTCCCCTTTTTATCGCTTGTTACGGATGCAAAATCATGAAGGGCACCAGCTACCGGCTTATCAATCACATCAAATTTATCAGTAACCGTATCAAGTTTTACCAGGCCCTTGTCGCGGGTGCCAAACCATAGTTGCCCTTTTTGGTCACGATGGATATCCCAAACGGTATTACTAACAAAGCCCTTATTTTTGGTAAAGCTTTTTATTTTATTGGTAGTATAATCATAAACGGCAATTCCGCTATCAAGCGATGCTAACCAAATACGCCCTTTTTTATCTTCGCCAATATTAACAACCTGTTTACCGGCCAAACCATTGCCATGATCAAATTTCAGGAATTTATTTTGGGCTGTTATATAGCAGGCGGCGCCCTTTTTAGCACAAGCCATCCAGATATTATTGTGGCTATCGCGATACATGTCATATACAAAATTATCAGGCAGGCCATCTTTTTTTGTAATGTCCCTTATTTTTTGCATCCCACTGGCAGTGGTTTTAAACACCGTTATACCCTGGGTTGTACTTGCCCAATAATTTTGATGGGCGTCTTGTTCTACCGAATAAACCTCGTTGTAAATAAGGCCATCATGATTGGTGTATAATTCAAACGGTGAATCCTTAAAGCATGAAAGGCCATCGTCCTGGGCCAGCCATATACCATGCTCGCGATCTTCCTTTATATCATGTACAACATCTCCCAACAACCCATTTTTTTGACCTAAAACCTTTACAATTTGTCCGGTTATTACAATAGCGCCATTATTTGTGGCCAGCCAAATATCATTCTTATGGTCGATAAAGATCGCACTGATGGCTTGTTTAACCTGTGTGTTATTAAACAGGTCTGCAGCCTGCTTTGCCACTCCCTTTTCATAAAAAACGAGGCCGTTTTCTGTACCGCATAAAAGGGTATTACCGCGTGTGGCTATAGCGGTGATCCTTTGATTTAACACAGCCGGAAAATTTGTGGGCAAAATTGACTGACTTTTGACGCTTAAAACATTAAGCCCCTTATCAGTAGCCAGCCAAACGCTATTATCATCCTTTATACAAAGTTTATTGACAATGTTGTTAGCCAGGCCCTGTGCAGATAAATAATGCCGCACCCGGCAGCTTTTACCCTTATACTGCAAGGCGAATAACCCGTTACCTGAAGTACCCACGTAAAGGGTGTTTTTATACCAAAGTAAACAATTAACATTGTTGATATTTTTGTAGCCCGGGTTAGTAAATGTAGATACTTTACCATTTTTGTACCAGGAAAGCCCTCCCGACCGGTGGCCAAACCACGTGAGTTTGCCTGCTCCGGCTGTAATGGCCGTTACGTGATTATCCTGTAAACCCGATTGAGAATCAAGGGTGAGAAAGTGCTGCCCGTCAAACAAACTCGCACCGCTTTGCGTACCCGCCCATAAATAACCGGCCGGATCCAAGTTAATTGCATACACATGCGATTCAGGCAGGCCATTCTGAATAGAATAATTTTTAATGGGTAACGTTTGAGCTTTTAGCAAACAATGAATTAGTGTTAAGAGTATTACACTAAAAAATGTTTTCTTAAAGTTGCGGGCAAAATGATACATGTTAGGTTATAAACGCTCAAATATAATTATTTATTCAATAACCTACTGATGGTTAAACTTTTGCAACCGTTTGTATACCAAATACATAGTTGCATTAAAGCTTAGGGTTGTAAGAAAGGCATTTGCTACTATTTATGCGGAATTAATAATTCCCCTTAATCTCATAACTATACGTGCATAATTCTGTTAAAATTATTTAATAACTTACATTTTACAACTACTTCGCAACAATATATAAGGCAATTTAAATATGAACCTAAAAGGTTACCGGCACCGCATCTGCCTTCGGCAAATATTTGTCAGGAAAAACGTCCTCAGTATACTATTACCTGCTGTGATGATACTGGGCTTTATCTCAGCGATAAACGGGCAGGCATTAACTATAGGCCTAAAAGACAATAGCATTATTGACGCAGCCGATTTTGGTTTTTCGCCATCTGAAACCGGCATAAATAATACGCTGAGTTTGCAAAAGGCAATTGATCATGGCGGCACTATAATAGTGCGAAAGCCAGGCACGTATAAGATTGCCGGCACCGTTTATATCGGGGATAATAAAACAATTAAGTTTAGTAACGGGGTCATCATCCAAAAGTCGGCAGAACACGGAGGCTTTTCCCAGATCTTCCTGAACAAAGGTGCAATAACCAAAACGTATAACCACGATATAACCATTCAGGGCCTCACTATTAAGGTGAATAATGTAGAAATATGGATGGATAAGATCTATGGCCTGCGGGGGCAGGTTTCCTTTTTTTATGTTAAAAACCTGATTATAAAAAACTTCCGTTGCGATGATGTAGGCCAGGCGCAATTTTGCCTGCAGGTATGCACTTTTCAAGATCTTTTAATAGATAGTGTTTTTATTAAAGGGAAGAAAGATGGGATACATTTAGGGAAAGGAAGCCGGTTTAAGATCAGCAACGCCACTTTTGAGACCGGAGATGACGCCATTGCACTTGCCGCCGGCGATTGGGTGACGGGCAATCCTGAATTTGGGGATATTGAAGATGGGATTATAGAAAACTGTTATGATAACAAAGCTGATATAATTGAAGGCGCGTTTGCAAAATTAGTTGCTTCGGCATGGGTTAGCTGGAAACCGGGATTAAACTTAAGGCACGGTGATGCGGTGGTATCAAACGGTAAAATTTACAGGGTACTGGCCGATATTGATGGCAGGTCATATCGCTCAACAACCCGGCCCATGTTTGAAAGCGGAAAGATGGAACTGGATGGTATACAGTGGCTAATGACGCAAAAGGATACCCTTCACACCGCCGTTGTGCGAAGGGTTTTATTCAAAAACATACTTTTAAAAAGCGCCCGCGTTCCGTTTCAGCTGCTATGTTATGACAATAATTTTTCGCACTCGTATTATTCGGGTGCACAGGTTCCCGTCATAACCGAAATTATGCTTGATAAGGTTTCATTTTGGGATAACAACAATAAACCATTGGCCGTTATTTCCTCTCCCTGCAACAAATTCACCATAAAAAATTCTGTAATTAATAATAGCGGCATCAGGTTTACATCCGTAAAAGATTTGCATAGTTATCCTCCTACCAGTCTTAATTTCATCAATTGCACTTTTAGTAGCGAGGCTAAAACTATATTGGTAACTAATAGTTGCCCGCAAAAGAAGATCTTTTTAAAAACCACCGGGAGTAAAATTAACAGCAATAAATTTTCGGCAAATCTCTCGCCCGGGCAAGGCACTATCGAGGTTAACTCTGACCTACCAGGCCTGAAGAAATAGCGGGCGTTTTAAAGCGTTTAAGAAACTAATTTTGGCGTTTCAGGCTGTTTAAAGGCATTTAAAAGTTAAAAAAAAGCTATTCAAAATGCCTGTACCAACCTTTGTTAGCGAAGGCTAACAATTCCCTGTCTCCACTGCTATCGCCATAAGCTTCCAAAAAATAGTTATCCCTTTCGGGATAGGCTTGCAGTATCCTGTTAACTTTTTCTTGTCCAAAACAATTTTTAGTGAGGAACTTTCCGGTAAGCAAGCCTTCTTTATCAATTTCTAAACTGGTAGCCAGCAAATTACTTATCCCCATTTTGTTGGCCCAGGGCCTTATCCAGTTTTCAATAGAAGCGCTGACTATTACAATCTCATCCGTATTATGCTGATGTTCAATTACTTTACCATAAGCTTTAGGCCGTATCATTTTTTCGAGCTCGGCGGCAAAGGCCTGCCCCCAAGTATCAAATTGCTGTAGCGAGGTACCTTTAAAAAAGTACGCAAAAACAATTTCTTTGGCTTTCCAATTAGGTATCAGTTTAAGCTTATATGCTATTATTATAGGGCTGAATATTAGAAAGCCTGTTAAAAACCTCCATTTCCCTCTGGTAAATTTGATAAACTCTAAAAAGCTATCCTTATTGGTAAGTGTGCCGTCAAAATCAAAAACAGCTAATTTATAATACATAAATAATCATCGCGAATGTTAACACCCAGGCTAAAATGCAAAACTGTATCACAAAATCTTTCATGAGTACCTTGGTAGGCGATCCGCTTTTGTTGTCTACCAGGGTTATTTGCAGGTATCTGAATATACCAAATAGTACAAATGCAGCGGTTACATACAAATATTGGTTGTGAAAATGCTTTATCACCTCGTCAGAAACGGTGTACATAATATACGAAACAACTATAATACCAGCCAAAATTGTTAAGTACAGGTTTACCAGCTCTAAATTATAGCGTTTTACTTTTTTTCTTGCCTCAATACCCGTTGTTTGATAAATAAGCACATCGTCCCTTCGTTTGGCAAAGCCTAAAAAAAGTGCCAGCAAAAAGGTCATCAATACAATCCAGTGAGATAGTATAACCTGGGCAGATACACCACCAATAACTACCCGTAAAACAAAACCCAACGCTATTATAAATACATCAATTAATGGATAGTGCTTTAGCTTAACTGTGTAGCATAAATTCATGATATAATAGGTAGATAGGATGGCCAGTTCCCATTCTTTATGTTTTCCACCAAAAAAAACTGTTACTAAAACCGCTAATATTAGTAGTATTAGCATGATCAAATAGCTGGTATATTTATTAATAACACCACTTGCCAAAGGCCTGTTTTTCTTTTGTGGGTGTAACCGGTCGGCTTCAACATCAAAAATATCATTAAAGCAATAAATGGAGCTTGCAATACTTGAAAAAGAAATAAAAGCCACTATACTAACTTGCCATGACCAGGCATCTAGAAGCCTCCCGCCAAAAAATAAAGGCAGAAAAATAAACATGTTTTTTAGCCACTGATGCGGTCGCATAAGCGATATAACCCCCTTAATTTTTGTCATCAGCTACTTTATTGTTTTTTATAAACCATCTATCAATGCCATAACCGGCAAACAGAATAAGCACAAAGGCAAATGGGTAATGATAGCGTGGGCTTACTGCAAAAACGCAGGTTATCAGCGTCCCCATAATTAAAATGAGTAAAATAATGCCTTTATCAGAGATTAAAACTTTACGATCAATGAGTTCTTTGCGGGATACTATTATCGAATAAACAAATGCAATCAGTACTATGTAATAAACAAAACTTTTAATTCCCCTTACTATAGCTTCTTTAACAATTCTTTTGTTTGAGACTTGATTATTAATAACATAAGACCCTACCATCGCATCGCCGCCAAGTAAAGGACGGTCGGCCCAGGAATCTTCAATATACAACCCGCCCAATTTTTTGATATATAATGTAGTAAATTTAACAGGGTGCGCCTTGATCCATTTTACTGAGCGCGCTTTCCAGATAGAATCTTTTTGGAGAAACGTATAAGAATCCTCATTCTTGATATAGGCGATAGAGGTGGTATCATTGGTTAAAAAATTAGCCACTCCCCCATATGCTTTATCGTTTGCAGTCATAATAAGGTTCATACCAGATGTTGTGGACTGAAAAACAAAATATCCTATCCTTGTTTTTGTAACTGCCCCAATTAAAAAAGTAAATAAAAATATGGGGACTAATAAATATAAATAACTGGTCACCTTATACTTGCGAACTAGCATGTAAATAATTACACTCGGTATAAATATTAAAATTAATGGCCTTATCCAGTTAGCTAATGTAAACAGTAATGCCGCCAAAATTATATACTTAGCTTTTTGGGTTAGGCAAAGGCAAAATGCTGTTAAAGAAAGAAAAAGAAATGGTATTTCCGTACCAGCGGAGGCTATCAAAATGACATTTGAATACATAAAGCACCATAATATCACCGCCCATTTGGCTGCTGTATTATTAAAAAAATATTTTCCGAGATAAAATATCTCGGCAACTATACCAATATTCATAACCAGGTTGAATATGCCATTTATATCCATGGTTCCAAAGATCCGGAGTTGCAATATCAGAAAATTTACAAACCCGGGCGCCCATATGTATCTCGAATACACTTGTACCGGCATAGGGTACCATTGGCCTGCGCTGTAACATGCCCGGGCCAGTTGCATATAACCACCTTGATCGCTACCCTGAGGATGGCCCCAGAAAATAATTAAAATTACTATTTGTGCTAAAACCCATGTTATTAATACAATAAACATCAGTTTAGATAAAGTACGGGAATTTAGCATTGAGGAAATTGCAATAATTGTAAAATGTTGAGGTTCATAGTAAATAAAGTCATACAATTATGATACCAAGACTACGCATAACAAGAATCTTTTGTTCCTGCTTAAAAAAATTAATTAATTAGGGGTAATACGGCTGTGTAAAGTTATACAAAAACTATTACCAGCGATCAGCCATTTTTTGCATTTCAGCATATATTCAGTGCAACAGCGAGACCATAGCCAAAAAATAGCTCTAAGTACTGAATGAAAAAATTCATGTTCGTGATCTTAGGTTTACAACTTATTACTGTATTTATTTTCCCATCTAAATAACAATAAAAAGCGCATCAATATTATTGATGCGCTTCAATCCGGGTCAGTCTGATATTTTTAATTTGGGTATAAGATGACCCCAGTTCATCTACCGATGAGTTTATGCCTGCGTTGTAATCCGATAGCGATCAAATGGCCCCACTGGTAATATTGGCTATATATAGATCATAGCCGCCGGCTGTACCTGAGCGCGTACTGGAAAGTATAACATAGCTTGTACCGCAGGGATATGCATCGGCGTACTCTGCGTTATTGTTGTTAAATGGCAACCGTGTGCGTGTACTATTGGCAAAGTAGCCCATGTAAACCTGATCATGATTGTACGCCGCTTACATTGGACAGGGCGGTTTTGTTAGTACCATCAAGGTTTATCTTGTAAATGTCTGAGGTGCTCCTTGCGCAAAAAGCAGGGCCGTAGCATCGTCATTATAGTAAGGTATGCCTTCTTCAATGGTGCTGGTGTTAGTAACCACATCGGTAATATTACCGGTTAGTTCCATCAGCCTTAAATCGTCGGCTTGCTTAAAAGCAATGCGGTAACCGTTTGGCGAAAATTTAGGATCTTCATCCCGCAGACCATTGCCTGCCGTAAGGTTGGTCGGGATGCCGGATGAACCGACGGTCCACAAATAAATATCCCAATCGCCTGACCCCGCGGGCTGGCCCATAAAAACGATTCTAGTGCCATCGGGACTAAAATGGGCATTCATAGGAAAGTCGATATTCCAGTTCTGGCTTACCCAGGTCAACGCATCTGTGTTGAAATTATAGATATACATTTTGGTACCCGAACAGGCATAGCTATGGTAGACAAGTTTGCCGGGGTAAGCCATTGCATAAAGTTATGCAAATAATAAATG
>NZ_LGEK01000063.1 GCF_001636615.1 Mucilaginibacter sp. L294
AGATGTGTATAAGAGACAGATCTTTGTTGGAAAATATAGTACAAAAAATATTTTCTAATGGTGAAAGATAAAATTGTAGAAGTTTCACTTGAACGTTTTTTGCAGTATGGTATCCGCAGCATGACCATTAAAAAACTGGTTGAGCCTTTGGGGATATCCACCAAAACGGTTTACAAGTATTTCGGTAGCAAAGAGGAGCTGCTTGGGGAGTGCCTGCGGGTATTATATGAGGGCTACTTTAACGAATTTACTATTACCCTGGGGCAGAAAGACAGCCCGGTTATCACTCTGCGCAACTTATTCCATGGTGGATTGGCTAAAGATTTTGGCGTAACGCATAATTTTTTCCACGATCTGAATTACTATTACCCTGAATTGCAAAACGCAGCTCTCAGCAGAATGAGGAATAACTACAACAACCTGCTGATGCCCCTGATAGAAACCGGTATACGTGAAGGCAGTTTCTATAAATTTATTATACCCGAAATGGCGCTGAAAGGTATAGTGATCTTATATACCTCCATTACACGATCAGAAGAATACAAGCATGACGGCAACCCTTATGAATTGTTTAAAAACCTGGTTGAGGTTTTCATCAGAGGAATGTGCACCGAAAAAGGCCTGAAAGAAATAGAAAACAATCCATATCATAATGAATAAATACATGAAAAAGATCTTATTTATAACAGCCCTGTTTTTTAATCAGGTTGCTTCCAACGCGCAACAGGTAAATACCTTAAACCTAATGCCGGTGCCAAAACATGTTTTGCTGATCGACGCTAAAAGCCGTATAACAAATAAATTTACCGTATTGGTGGAGGGGATTGAAAATGATACTGTTTTGTACAAGGCAGTAAACCGCGCTTACCAGGCACTGAACCGCAAAACTGGTTTGGTATTTGGCCAACAGTATATTACGACTGTTGATAAAACAGACTCAGCATCGTTATTGGTAGTTGTAAAAACAAAGTCAAACGCAGGTATTGGCGTGGATGAAAGCTATTCTCTTAAAGTAAATGAAAAACATATTACATTGAATGCACCCAATACTATTGGCGCATTACGGGGATTGCAAACATTGCTGCAGTTGGCCGAGAAAGACGATAACGGTTACTATTTCCCCTGTGTCACAATTGATGATTCGCCACGTTTCAAATGGCGGGGACTGATGATCGATGTGGCAAGGCATTTCATATCTTATGAGGAAATGAAAAGGAATATTGATGCTATGGCTGTCGTGAAAATGAATGTGCTGCACTGGCATTTAACTGATGATGAAGGTTTCAGGGTGGAATCTAAAGTGTTTCCGCTGTTACAGCAAAAAGGCTCAAACGGCGATTATTATACCCAGGCACAGTTGAAAGAATTGGTAAGATACGCCGAGGATAGGGGTATTATTATCATGCCTGAGTTTGATATGCCTGGACATGCACAAAGCTGGTTTGCAGGTTATCCGGAACTAGCCAGTCAGCCGGGGCCTTATCGCCCAGGATCTCGAATGCAATGGCAAAAAGAGCACCCCGAACTGAAAATACCGCAGAGTACATCAATTGCTGATATTGTAGCCAATATGGTTGCGCCAACTTTTGACCCGACCAACGAAAAGGTTTATAATTTCCTGGACAAGTTTGTGGGCGAGATGGCAACCATCTTCCCGGCAGGTTATATGCATATAGGGGCCGATGAAAACAATGGCATGGCCTGGAAACTGAACCCGGCTATCATGGCCTGGATGAAGCATCATCAAATGCAAAACACCGATGATTTGCAGCGGTATTTTGTACAAAGGGTGTATGGAATATTGAAAAAGCATCATCGGCAACTGGTAGGCTGGGAAGAGATATATAATGATAAATTGCCTGCCGATGCAATCGTCCATAAATGGATACCAACGGATAGTGGTATGATAAAATCATACGGTAAGGCCAGCGATATTGCAATGCATAACCCGGTGCTGATATCGGAAGGGTTTTACCTCGACATTTTTTTGCCTGCTTATATCCATTATAATAATGCCGCTTTTGCAGAAGCGAACATCCCCAATATTTTAGGTGGCGAAGCCGCTCAATGGACAGAGCTTGCTGATAATAATAATATTGATGGCCGGATATGGCCGCGTGCGGGGGCTGTTGCCGAACGCTTATGGTCGCCAGCATCAGTGCGTGATGTGGACGATATGTATCACAGATTATTCTTGTTAAGTGATCAACTGGATGAGCAGGGATTAAACAACATCAGCAATTATGAACGCGCACTGCGCTTGCTCACCAACGGCGGGTCTACTCTGCATTTACAAACACTGACGGATGTATTGACCACTGTAAAAGGTTACCGCAAATTGATGGCCGCGATGTTTAAACCAGGTCAGCCAGTTTACCAGACTACGCCGCTAACGGCAGTTTCTGATATCGTATCTGTTGATTCTGAAACGAAGCGGAAATTCAGGGCGTTGGTGAAGCTATATCTTGAAAAGCACGATAAGAATACGGAGGATACTATCAGGGCCTGTTTAGTTACATGGCAACAAAATGATGGTTATCTGAAGCCTTTATTTGCAGGCAATAAACGATTGAAGGAAATAGAAGATCATTCAAAAAACTTATCGGCGGCGGCAGCTATTGGTTTGGAAGCATTGGACAGGATGGATAAAAGCACGCCGAATGATGCTGCCTGGCTGAAACAACAGTCGGATGCATTGAGCGCATTTAAAAAAGCACATAATGAAACGGAGATAGCGGTAATACCTGAAATTGAGGCTTTAGTATTGCAGCACATAATTGCTGAGCCTACTTCGTATCCCGCTTTTTAATATGCCTTATAATGAACAAGTTCAATACAAGCAGCAAAGTTGCCTCATCCCAACCCTTCTCAAAAAGAGAAGGGTTTAAAAATACACCTGTTTAAGCGCCATGCTTGGCCGGACGGGTTAATATAGATGTTCTTCCTTTTCGGTGAGTTTCATGATATGCGAAAGCACACCGTTGTCATTGTTGCTCTTTTCCATTGTATAATGTTTTATGCAAGCTAATCACTTTATGAATAAACTTTAGTAGAAAAGTTGAAAATTAGCTATTTTAATTATTGGATGACGAAGGAATACTTTTTGGGTTCGTTTCCTGTCTGCTTCAGGAAATACAGCAGCCCGAAGCTTTTTTCCAACATAAGTAACTAAAATAAGGGTTAACAAATATCGATCTGAAGCCATTTTAAATCAAGATGTTTATTAATTGAACAGGTTGATTATCAGTTCACTACAAAGGTTCCGTTGAGTAGTTTTTTCAGCATTCAACTACTCAATGAATAACTCAATAGAATTCTGAGCATCTAAGTATGATTTGATTGAGTTGTAGCAACAAAAAAGCCCTTAAATCAACGATTTAAGGGCTTAATGATGTTTTGATATGATAATCAGCGGAGAGCTAGGGATTCGAACCCCAGGACCTGTTACAGTCAACAGTTTTCAAGACTGCCGCAATCGACCACTCTGCCAGCTCTCCGGGGACAAAAGTACAAATCCGGGGCGAATTGCCAAACTTGATGTTAACTTTTTTTTAATTAATTGTAAGCGGTTGGTAGTCATTGGGTTATTTACCCAAATTGTCTGTTTTTTTGGTGCGGAAGGTGTTATAGCGTGGTTTTACGATACGAATAGTACGCTTGGAAAGGTCAACACTGGCGTTTAATTCAAACCCAATGAGCAATATCATCGAGTTTAGGTATAGGTATATCATCACAACAATGAGGGTACCTATGGCACCATACACCGAATTGTATGATGAAAAGTTATTAGTATAATAGGTAAACCCTACCGATGTTAGTATGGCCAGGGATGTAGCCAGTATAGAACCGGGGTTTATAAACTTCCATTTACGCTTATTTGAAGGCCCGTAGCGATACAATATGCAAATGCTGATAAAGAAGATGGCCAATATGATTAACCAGCGCGAGAAAGCTATCAGCCAAAACCAAAACTCCGCTTCGCTATGCAGTTCGTGCTTTATAAACCGTATAACCGATTGCCCTGCTATCATAATAACAATGGCTATCAATAACGCTACGCTGATAACAAGTGTTAGCACAAGCGCTATAAAGCGCCTTTTTAGCCAGGTGCGTGTTTCCAGTATTAACGATGATTTATTGAATGCCTGCATTAAATTGCTAACCCCGTTGGTGGCAAAGTACAAAGCCGTTATAAAACCTATAGAAAGCAACTTGCCGTTTTGGCGTGCAATAATATCTACTATAGTATCATGAAAGGCTTCATAAGCATTGGCCGGCATAATAAGCGCGAAAAGGCTTAGCAAACTTTTTTGAAAGCCACGTACCGGTATATAGGGTATCAGCGTAAATAAAAATATAATGGCCGGGAAAAGCGCCAGCATAAAGTTGTAGGCCAATGCAGCCGCACGGTTGGCCAGCGATGTTTTTTGGATCTCCAGTATAAAAAATACAATAACGGTGTAAAGAGGCAGGGGCCTAAAGCCGGGGATATAAACGGTTTTGGCCCAGTCGGTAATAAACTGGTAAAATCTAAAATGCAGTAAAAATCGGTGCGCCCATTTCATTATGGCTAAAATTACTCAAAAAAAGGCTTTAGTTTTTCAATAAAATCGGCAGGGGGCAGGCAGGGGCGGTTAGTTTTCATATTGATGAAGGCCAGCAGCGTTTCGCCAATGTGTATCAGTTCCTGCTTTTCGTTAAATAGCTCATACCTGAAATGGATCTTAACCCCCGGTATTTTATCCATAATTACGTTAATGGTAATTTCCTCGTCGTAGCGGGCGGGCTTCAGGTATTTACACTTCAGTTCCAGCACGGGCATCATAATGCCTGATGCTTCCATGCCGCTGTAAGTTAAACCAAGGCTGCGCAGCATCTCTACACGGCCTACTTCAAAAAACTCGGCGTAGTTACCATAGTACATATAGCCCATCTGGTCGGTTTCGCCGTAGCGTACCCTTAGCTTGGTAGCGTTCTCAAACATTAGCGTTTAATATTCCTGTCGTTAAGGGCTTGCTGAAATGCCTTGGCGTTAACCCTATGATCGGTCTCATTAGTGGCAAAAGCATGGTTGCCGCTAAAATCTGCCTTGGCGCACATGTATAAATAATCAGTCTTCTTATAATCTAAAACCGAGTTTATGGCATTTACCGACGGCATCATGATTGGGCCGGGAGGCAAACCTTTATACATGTAAGTATTATATGGCGAATTAGTAAGTAAGTCACGATTAAGCACGCGCTTAATGGTATAATCGTTCAGCGCGAAGATGACGGTAGGGTCGGACTGCAGTTTCATGCCCTTGTTAAGGCGGTTAAGGTAAAGGCCGGCAATGACGGGCATCTCATCATCATGCAAAGCTTCGGCATCAACAACAGATGCTAAAACAGATACCTCTTGTGGTGTTAACTTCAGCGCGGCCGCTTTTTGCTTGCGCTCTGGCGTCCAAAACTTTTCGTAGTTGGCGTACATGCGCGTAAAAAGTTTCTCAGGCGTGGTGTTCCAGTAGATCTGGTAGGTGTTTGGGATAAAAACCGTGTAAATATTATCGGTAGTAAAGCCATACTGCTCCGCAAACTTTGCCGAATCAAGCAAGCGCAGTATAGAAACAGAATCGGGCTCTATCTTTTTTGATACAAAACCCGCAAACTGGTCTTTTAGCCTGATGTTATGAAACGCAAGTGTAACCGGCTCCTGGTTGCCAGATTTTAGCATGTTAATGAAGTTACGGTTGCTCATGCCGCTTTTTAGGCGGTATTTGCCCGGCTTAACCTTTATATACTTCATGCTTTGTGCCGATTGCAGGAAGGAGGTACTATCCTTTACAATGCCCTGCTCACTAATGGTTTTGTAAACATCATCCAGGGTCGATCCTGTTTTGATGTATAGGTATTGCTGCTTATCAGTAACGTTTGGCCCAAAAAAGCGCAGGTAATAAAATATGCCGGTGCCGGCCAGTGATAATACGATAATGACCATCAGCGCTATCCAAAATTTTTTCATATAAGGTTATGAGGGATGTTTTTTTTATCTGTTTAATTTTTGCAGGGCTTTCAGTCCGCCTTTAAAATTTACCACGTGGGTAAATCCGCTTTCTGCTAAAATAGCCAGCGCGGTTTCGCTGCGGATACCTGCACTGCAAATAACGATTATCTCGTGGGTTTTGTTGTAAATAATGCTGTTAATATTCTGTTTAAGCTTACCAACCGGGATGTTTTGCCCGCCAATATTAAAGGTATGGTATTCTATTGCCTCCCTAACATCAAGCAGGTTTAACGTTTCGCCGTTTTGTATGCGCTGTTGCAGTGTTGCCGCATCAATTTGGAACATTGCTTGCCTTGCCTTGTGATACAGTAAGGTTAATACGCGTGCCAATACTGGTTTTGCTTAACGAATCGCTCCGCATAGGCGATTGCGAAACCACCACCACGTTGGTTGAGTCGGTTATACTGCCTTCGTAAGTAACAGTACCAACGGTTAGGCCTGCGCCTTTTATAGAGAACCTGGCGGCATCAAGGTCAAGGTTTAGCAACTCGGGGATATCCACCTCGCTTGCGCCCTCGCCGTTACCCAGCACCAGCTCAAGCTTTGAGCCTTTTGGTATTTTGGTTCCCGGTTTTATGATCTGGCCGCCAAAACGCACTTCCAGCACGCGGTCGCGGGCAATGTCAGACCGGTAAGTAGTATCACCAACCTTAAGGCCGTAGTTAGATAGGTTAGCCACCGCCTCGCGGTAAATGCTTTGCTCGGTTATCAGGTCGGGCAGCGAAACGTTCGGCGCCAGCTGTGTAACCATGGTTAAGTATATAGTACGGTTCTCTTTAACATTTGTGCCGGCATCCGGGTCTTGTTCTACAATGGTGCCTGGTGCCTGGTCTGGCACGTAAACCGAATCAATTTTATAATTAAATCCCTGCTCTTTCAGCAGTTCCATGGCTTTGTCAACATTAAGGCCTTTAAGCTTTGGTACAGGTATGCCCTGGCCGTGGCGGGTGTACGAGCTAAGGCTGAAAAAGGCTATTAAAACGATGCCGATAACGGTAGCTATCACCAATAATATGGTGTTTCTGAATTGCCTGGTTTTTAAATAAGCCCAAAAATTACTCATGCGTTTTTATAAGGAAATTTAGTTTCAAACATAGTGAATTGATTTCGAATGTCGAATTTTCAATTTCGGATTGATTCCATTTCGGGGAGATTGGGAGGTGATTATTTCACGCAAAGACGCAGAGACGCAAAAGGTTTACTGAAATTGCGTCTTAGCGTCTTTGCGAGAAACTTATTTTTGTCGTAGTTGGTGTTGTTGTCCGGCTGCCCTAATGCGAGGAATATATTGTAGAGACGGGATACTTCGCGTCTTTGCCAATCCTTGCAGCCATTCCCCCGCAAAAGCGAACAGTTGCTGTAACGTTTCCGAACGGTAAAGTGAATTAATTACACATAAATAGCTCCATATCAATAATTTATATAATTGGCACGAGTTTTAAACGGGATAAGTTATATTTTTGATTTAACAGCGTCTCCCAAAAAATACTACCATGTTCAAAACGTATTTTAAACTGGCTTACAGGAATCTAACAAAAGATAAAGCCTACTCTACCATTAATATATTAGGGTTGGCAATAGGCCTGGCATCAAGTATCCTGATATTGCTTTGGGTGCAAAATGAGTTAAGCTATGATAAGTTCCACAAAAATGCCGGTCAGATCTATCGCATATCCTGCGATTGCGGCGATTCAAAAACGGTGGGCACCCCGGCAGGTATGCCGGCGGGATTAAAAGCGGAGATGCCGGTTATCAAAAATACGGTTCGGATAAAACCAGGCAATACTACATTGCTGGAAGCAGGCAACAAAAAATTTGAAGAAGAAAACGTGTTTTATGCCGATGAAAGTTTTATGGATGTGTTTTCCTTTCCGTTAATAAAAGGCGACCGGACCACGGCACTAAAACAGCTGGATGGTGCATTATTAACGCAGCAAATGGCCACAAAATACTTCGGGAACGAAGACCCTATTGGTAAGATAATACGAAAAGACAACAAAGAAAATATCATCGTAACGGGCGTTTTGGCCAATATCCCTGCCAACTCCGACCTGCAATTTGATTTCATCCTGCCCATGGCTTCATTAGCCAGAACGAATGACGATTTGAAAAATAGCGCATGGAATAATTTTAACTTTTATGACTATTTGCAATTAGACCAGAGTTTTGATCCATCTACTGCCAATTTATTAGGCCTGGAAAAGCAAGTGGATCAAATATATCATAAACATGACGATGGCATGAAAGCCGCATTCCACTTGCAACCCTTAACAAAAATTCACCTGGCGCCAGAACAGCAGGGGGATGAGCCGGGCCACGGGAACGCGCAATACGTAAACATCTTTTTTATCATCGCTATTTTAATATTGATAGTGGCCTGTATCAATTTTATGAACCTGGCTACCGCGCGCTCAGCCCGCAGGGCAAAAGAAATTGGCTTACGCAAAGTGGCAGGAGCCGTACGCGGGCAGCTCATCCTGCAGTTTTTAAGCGAATCCGTATTTATCTCTTTCCTATCCTTATTGCTTGCGCTCGGTATGGTTATTTTGTTCCTGCCGGTGTTTAATGAACTGGCCAACCGTAAACTCACCATCAATGTATTGGATGCAAAGCTTTGGTTGAGTCTTTTTAGCATTGCCTTATTAACCGGGCTCATCTCGGGTAGCTATCCGGCCTTGTTCCTGTCGGGCTTTAACCCCGTTAAAGTGCTTAAGGGGAATGTGAAATCAATGGGGGGGAATTTATTGTTCCGCAACACTTTAGTGGTAACCCAATTTATGGTATCTATTATATTGCTGGTAGGTACGGTAGTGATCTACAATCAACTTAAATTTATAAAAGAACGCAACCCCGGGTTTGAGAAGGCTAACCTGTTGTATGTACCCATGACGGGGGATATGTGGGGCAAGCAGCAAACCTTAAAAGATGAGTTAAAAAGCAACCCGCTTACCAGCGACTTTACCCTTATTACCGACCTGCCCGTTAGCCTTGGCGGCTGGACAGTTAGCGTTGAGTGGGATGGCAAAGATCCTCATTCGCAGTTAGCCATACCGGTAATGGCTGTAAACGAAGATTTTACGCATACCTTCAGGATGAAGGTAGTGGCGGGGCGGAGTTTTTCAAGAGCGTTTAAAACAGATTCGGGCAGTTACATGATCAACGAAAAAATGGCGGGTATTATGGGCTTAACTGCTAACACGGCAATTGGCAAACCGTTAACGCTTTGGGGTAACAAGGGTACTATTGTTGGCGTTATAAAAGACTTCAATTTTAAACCTGTACAACAAGGGATAGAGCCATTGGTTATGCCTTTTAATAAGTTAGGCGGTTATACTGTGGTAAGGACACTGCCCGGCCAAACCAATGCTACCATACAGGCTTTATCAAAAATAAGCAGGGAGCTTAACCCGGCCCATCCCTTTAAATTTGATTTTCTTGACCAGGAACTATCCAAACTTTATAAAGGCGAGCAACAAATGGGTAACATTTTTAACCTTTTTGCCGCGCTCGGTATTTTTGTGTCCTGCCTGGGCTTATACGGCCTGTCGGCATTTATGGCCGAGCAGCGCACCAAAGAGATCGGCGTTCGTAAAGTTTTAGGGGCACCGGTTTTTAACCTGGTTTATTTACTATCGGCCGGTATTACAAAACTCATCCTGGTAGCCATTTGTATAGCCATACCGCTTTCCTGGTACGCGGTAAACAGCTGGCTGGCCGGTTTTGCCTACCATATACAGGTTAGCTGGCTGGTATTCTTCATCGCATCTGCAGCAGCGTTAGGCATTGCCTGGCTTACCGTTAGTTATGAATCTATAAAAGCAGCCACGGTTAACCCTATAAAGAGCTTAAGAACGGAGTAAGGGCGCCTCTTTTCCGCGCGTCATTGCGAGCGTAGCGCGGCAATCTTCGACATGCTTGTCGCCGACTTTTCTATCGAAGATTGCTTCGTACCTCGCAATGACGGGATGGTTGAATTATACCGCCTTTCTCATTTAGGCTACAAAAACCCTCAATTAGGCTACAAGCAGTCCGGCACACTTGCCCACCTTTGTTGTGTTATTTAAAACATCAAATATCATGACACAACAAAAAGAAAATTCAAATAAGGTTTGGTTTATTACGGGTGCCTCGCGCGGTTTTGGGCGTGTATGGGCCGATGCAGCGCTTAAACGTGGCGATAAGGTTGCCGTTACCGCCCGCAATTTGGCAAGCATAGCCGACTTTAAGGATAAGTACGGCGAAAATGTACTGACCCTGGAGCTCGACGTAACTAACCCGGAACAGGTTAAAACAACAGTGGAGCAAGCACACGCGCACTTCGGCATGTTAGATATTGTATTGAACAACGCGGGGTATTCGCTGGTTAGCACTATTGAGGAAGCCGGCGCAGACGATATCAGGGCGATGTATGAAACCAACGTTTTAGGGCCGGTTGCCGTTATCCAGGCGGCTTTGCCTTTGTTACGCAAACAAGGTAGTGGCCACATCCTGGGCACATCAAGCAACCTTGGCCATGTAGTACTGCCGGTAATCGGCTATTACTGCTCATCAAAATGGGCGTTCGAGGCTATTCATGAAAGCCTGGCGGTTGAGGTTAAAGACTTTGGCATTAAAGTAACCATTATAGAACCCGGCGCTTACGCAACCGAGTTTGGCAGCCAGGAATCATTAAAATTTGCACCCGGCATGGATATATATGCTGATTTTAAGGAGCAGTTTTTCGGAACGTTAAGAGGACTGGAAAGGGGCGACCCGGAAGCTACCCCGCAGGCGCTCTTCCAGGTAGTTGATGCCGAAAACCCGCCGCTGCGGTTTAACCTGGGTAGTCATAACCTGGCATGGACACGTGCCGCTTATGAAGAACGTTTGGCCCTTTGGGAACAATGGGATGCCGTTTCCAGCTCGGCTCAGGGTGTAGCTAAATAAAGAACACATCATAATCGGTGATGAAAATGGTTGCCGGTTATGATTATATTTGTTTTTGAAATGAAAAAGGACGAGAAAAGCCCGCATAAATTTGAGACACTATCTGATGCCCACCGGGCATTTGGTATGCCCCAGCCAAAGCACCCATTGATCAGTATGATTAACGGGGCGCCTGCCTGGCCCGAACTACACCTGTCGTCTCAGCAACATGTACTGGGGTTTTATAAAATCTCTTACAAGCCAAAACTTGGCGGCAAATTAAAGTATGGCCAGGGCTATTACGATTTTGATGAAGGCGGCATGCTATTCGCCTCACCCGGCCAGGTGATGGGCGGCGTAGAAAGCGAAGGGGTAGTATGTTCTCAGTATACCCTGCTCATCCATCCCGATTACTTTTTGGGTTATTCCCTGGCTAAAAAGGTAAAACAGTATGGCTTCTTCTCGTACACTGCCAATGAAGGCCTGCATCTGTCTGACCAGGAAAAAGAAACCGTTATTTCCGTTTTCCGGATGATAGACGAAGAGCTGAACAGTAGGATAGACGACCTTAGCCATGATGTGATCATCTCCCAGATAGAGCTGTTACTCACCTATGCCGACCGTTTTTATAAGCGTCAATTCATCACTCGCAAAACAGTAAACAGCAACCTGCTGCAACAGTTGGAAGGTGTTTTGGAAAGTTATTTCGCGGACGAACGATCCTTAAGCGAAGGGATCCCAACCGTGCAATACCTGGCCGAAAAGCTGAACCTATCGCCAAGTTATTTAAGCGATATGTTGCGTTCGCTAACCGGGCAAAACGCGCAGCAGCACATCCACCAAAAGCTTATTGAAAAAGCTAAGGAGAGGCTATCAACTACCAGCCTATCAGTAAGCGAAGTTGCCTACCAACTGGGGTTTGAGCATCCGCAATCGTTCAGTAAACTGTTCAAAACAAAAACCAACCTCTCGCCGCTGGAGTTTCGGAAGTCTTTTAATTGATAGGCATCCCGCTTCACTCTCCACGCGTCATTGCGAGATACGAAGCAATCTTCGATAGAAAAGTAATTATAAGCATCCGGTTCAGCTTTTGGACTTTTCAAACCAATAAATTTGGACTTTTCAGCCTAACTGGCAGCGGGTTTTATAGCCAACTTTGCCTTATAAATTTTAGGTTATGGAAAATTCAGAATTAGTTTTGGTTACCGGCGGTACGGGTGCCGTTGGTGTAAATTGCATCCTTCAATTACTACAGAAAGGTTATCGCGTAAAAACCACGCTTCGCGCCATAAGCAAGAAAAACGAAGTGATCAAGATGCTGAAAACCGGAGGAATCTCGTCGTTTATAAATCTTTCTTTTTTGGAAGCCGACCTTACCAGCGATGCTAACTGGGATGAAGCGATGAAAGGCTGCAAATATGTTTTACATGTTGCATCGCCCACGCATATAGAATCGACAGACGAAGACGCGATGATACGCCCCGCTGTAGACGGCGTGCTTAGGGTATTAAAAGCTGCGCGGGATGCAGGTGTAAAACGGGTGGTATTAACTTCCAGTTTTGGTGCGCTCGGTTTCAGCAATAAAGACCGCACTACGGAAACAACAGAAGCAAACTGGACAAACACGAATGAAAAAGGTTTGTCGGCTTACGAAAAATCAAAAGGATTGGCAGAACGCGCTGCCTGGGATTTTATGAAGAACGAAGGCGGTGCTTTAGAATTGGCTGCCATTAACCCTGTCGCTATTTTTGGGCCATCGTTAGGGGCAGGCAAATCACCCAGCCTTGGGCTACTAAAAGCGCTGCTAAACGGTTCCATGAAAGCGGTTCCCAACATCCCCCTGAACGTGGTTGATATCCGCGATGTGGCCGATCTGCATATCCGCGCGATGGTAAACCCCAATGCAAAGGGGCAGCGCTTTATCGCATCGGCAGATGGTGAAATATCCCTGCCCGAAATTGCTATATTGCTAAAAAATAAGATGCCCGGCGTAGCCGCAAAGGTTTCTGTAAAAACATTGCCTAACTGGGTGCTTGGTATAGCTGCCCTGTTTAATCCGCAAGCAAAACAGGCGGCTTATTTCTTAAAAATAAGCCGTAATATAAGTAATGCAAAGGCTAAGAATATTTTGGGTTGGGCGCCTATGGCTAATAACGAAGAAGCCGTTTTGGCGGCAGTGGATAGCATGGTTAAATTCAATATGATAAAATGAGTACAGCCGGCGAACAAGCGTGTTTAAGTGGCCCCGCAATTTTACTGGAGCAATTTATTCCTGATCATGTTTTTTTATACATTACGGAGGGTACCATCAATTGCTACGACGGAAGCAATAGCTATACTGTCAAATCGGGCGAGTATTTTCTCGCGCGGAAAAACCGGCTGGCCAAATACCACAGCGAAAAAGAAGTGAAGTTTGAAAGGCTCATGTTCTGTTTTGAGGAAGCGTTTCTCAGGAGTTTTCAGGAAAAGCACAAGCCGGTTGTTGCAGAGTTTGGTTCCACAGATACCTTCGTGAAAATAACCCCTACTGAACTGATACCCGGGTTCATTCGGTCGTTAAAACCCTATACCGATAGTGCGGGGAAAATAGAAGCGGCGTTTGAGGATCTGAAATACGAAGAACTACTCATCATCCTGTTAAAAAACCAGCCGGAACTGGCAGGTTTATTCTTTGATTATGCCGCACCGCAAAAAATAAACCTGGAAGAGTTTATGAGCCGCAATTTTAAATTTAATGTAAGTGTTGAACGGTTTGCTTACTTAACGGGGCGGAGTTTATCGGCCTTTAAACGCGATTTTAAAACGATCTTTAACCAAACACCCAGTCGTTGGTTAGTACAAAAACGTTTGCAGGAAGCCTATTTCCTGATCGATAAAAAGAAAAATAAAGCATCCGAAATTTACCTCGACCTTGGTTTTGAAGACCTGTCGCATTTTTCATTCGCTTTTAAAAAACTATTCGGCCTTAGGCCAACTGAACTGTGAATTAAAAAAGAATAGGCAATGCCACTATTAGCGGTTAGTTGCTAATTTTTAATGCGCCCTTGATTTAATAGGAGCAAAATCTTCCTTTTTGGTAAAATACTCAAGCCCCAAAATCAATAATGTTGAACTGGCAAAGTTCACCTTTTGCATTATTGGTAATAAATGCCAGTCGCTTATGCCCCATAAGTAAACACTGTAATAAAAAACAACAAGACTAATAATGCAGAAGAATTTAAAAAGATGGAGTTTTGTTTTCAGAATGAAAATCGAGGTAATCAATAAACATGTCCAAAACAACGTGGTTGATATGATCAACATACTGTCGTGCAGGGATGTTATGGTTAAAAACGTAAAAAGAATATTAGCTACGCTTGCATATTTTAGGATATAGCCGGCATTTTTTTCAGGGATTTTTTTTGCCATATTAAAGAAAAACAAGGCATAGGTAAGTGGAAGTACAATCATGGCCAAGCATGCCCAGATTCTGGAAGGGTTTTCGGCGCCATTCAGCGCTCTTGTTCCAAACAGGTTGCTCATGAAATTTTTTGTCCAGCTAAAACCGGTAGCATATTCATTGAACATGGTGCCGCCCGGGTAAACGGAAATAGCTATCAGTATTAAAATTAACGAAATTACTATCCCTGTTAAAACTGAATATTTCTTAATCATGGCCTAAGGTTTCGGTTTGTGAACTTCCGGTTAGAGTAAATTGCTTGTTTATTGTTACTGATTGCTTTACGTCTTGAAAGATTCCGAATGCATCATTCATTATATTGATGGTGCCGGTGTTTGAATTAAAGGTTCCAGTATATGGCGGTGTGCTTCGCCCCATCGCGCTGTAACTTCAATAACGGGTATCAATGTATCGCCAAGTGCAGTAAGTTGGTACTCTACCTTTTGAGGCCTTTGTTCGAAAATTGTTTTGATTATAATACCGTGATCCGTCAATTGTTTCAATTGGGTGTCTAACAATCGCCGGGAGGCTTTGGGTAGCCGCCGGTGTAACTCCGCCGGCCTTTTGATGCCCGAATGAATGGACCAGATAAGGTCAACCTTCCATTTTCCGCTGGTCACCTCCAGGAATAAATGAAGGCCGCACTCCAGCTGAACAGGCAATTTTTTTTCGTACATAGTACAAATATAAGTCATGTCATTGTCTTATCTGATACGGCTGAATTTAGCCATACTTGATTCTATGGCACAGCGGGCCGAGCTTTGAAGTATGAAAAATAAATTATTTGGAACGGGCACCGGCTTACCGGCAAGCGAATTAATATTAGGGGCAGCAAGTTTGGGTAGTCGCCGCGGTTATGGTGCTGTTACCGAAGATATTCCTAAAATTTTGACAGCTTATGCCGACGCAGGTGGGAATTTTATAGATGTGGCCGACCAATACCAGCTTGGTGAAGCTGAAGAAGTTGTCGGGAAATTTATAAACTTTAAGCGTGATGATTTTATTATCTGTACAAAATATACCCGTAGTAGTGAAATAGCGCCATCTCCGGCTAATTCAGGCAACCACCGGAAAGCCATGCGCCAGGCAGTAGAAGCCAGCCTGAAGCGGTTGAATACGGATTACATAGATATTTATATGCCTCATTATGATGATGGCCTAACCCCGTTAGCAGAAATTGCCCGGGGGCTGGAAGATCTGGTTGCTTCCGGCAAGGTAATATACACGGGTTTGGCCAATTTTCCGGCCTGGAAGGCAGCGCTTATTGCAAGTAGTATTCCTCTTGCCGCATTACAAATTGAGTATAATTTGGCGCAACGAACAGCCGACCGGGAACTGTTTGGAATGGCCGAACATTTTGGTTTGGGTACAATGCTGTATTCGCCATTAGCCGGAGGGTTATTAACCGGTAAATACAGAAATGGGGCATCAGGCAGGCTTACACTTTCCAAAGCGGATGGTTATCACGAGGATGCTGCTACCAAAGCCATTTTAGATGAATTGGAAACTATCGCTGCAGAAGTGGAGGCAACTCCGGGCCAGGTGGCGTTGGCCTGGGCGTTAACAAAAAATGCCTTTCCTATAATTGGGGCGCGTACGCTTTCGCATCTTAACGATGGCTTAAAAGCTCTGGAGGTTAGTTTAACTGCAGATCAAACAGCACGATTAAACAACATCAGTGCAGTAACGATGGGCTATCCTCATGATTTGCTTAAAACAGTTCAGGTAACCTATTGAGTAATTCGATTATTTCAGGTAGTAAATAAATCTGCGTTAGGGATTGCAGCGGATACCGGCCCGCGCCTAAGGCCTGTGCGCGTATGAGCGGAAAGCCCGGGCCGCAGGCAACGCCATAATAATTGAAGTTAGCGATTCAATAATATTAAAAGTGTTGGTTATAACACCAATAACGGCGAAAAGATAGTTGTGACCCGACCTAAAGAAATTGCATCATACCAATGATGTGTTGGAGAAGCATGGTGTAGAAGATTTCTCCTCGTACCTCGTTCGAAATGAAAGGATTATAATGTAAGGTAGTCAATTTCAAATTCCAACCCTACAAAACCAAAAAAAACTATCTTTGGCTATCATGAAAACCATAAACGTAGCCCTTTTGGCCGGTGGCTTTACCGGCGAGTATGAAGTATCTATCAACAGCGCCAAAAATATTGCAGCCAGTTTGGATGCATCAAAATATAACGTATATACCATACTCATAAATCGCAAGGAGTGGATTTATGAAACCGGCGACCAACGCGTTAATATCGATAAAAACGACTTTAGCCTTACGCTTAATGGCGAAAAGGTGAAGTTTGATTTTGCTTTCATCACCGTGCACGGTACCCCCGGCGAGGATGGCAAGCTGCAAGGCTATCTTGATCTGGTAGGCATCCCGTACAACACCTGCGATGCTACCACGTCGGCCATTACCATGAACAAGGCTTACACCAAAGCTATTGTGAACGGCATACATGGTTTACACGCTGCCAAGTCTATCCAACTGCACCAAAGGGATGAGCATGATACCGCCACCATCGCGTCGGCATTGAAATTCCCGCTGTTCATCAAACCTAATAATGGGGGCAGCAGCGTGGGTATGAGCAAGGTTTACAATGTAGGCGGCCTGCATGAAGCTATTGAGAAAGCGTTTAAGGAAGATTCGCAGATCCTGATAGAGGAGTTTATAAAAGGCCGCGAGTTTAGCATAGGGATAGCCCGCTTGAACGGTAAAATTACCGTATTGCCTGCTACCGAGATCATCAGCTCAAAGGACTTCTTTGACTACGAAGCCAAATATACCCCGGGCGTTTCCGAGGAAATTACCCCTGCCGACCTGCCCGAAGCAAAAGTGCACCAGATAGCCGAGATTGTTACTCAAGTGTACCTGCGCTTAAATTGCCGCGGTATGGTGAGGGTAGATTTTATACTATTGGAAGGCACACAAGAGTTCTACTTTATAGAAGTGAACACCACCCCGGGGCAAAGCGCGAATAGCCTGATACCACAACAGGTGAGGGCGGCCGGAATGAGCGTTACCGAATTTTATGGGCAACTCATAGAGGGCTCAATGTAGGCGTTTGAGAGATATTACAGTGCTTTTGAGTATCATTCAGGACGTTTGAAGGCGTTTGAAACCGTTTGAAAGCGTTTTGAGGCGGTAATTTTTACGTGTTTTTTTGTTGGTAATGTTTGAATTTTGTAACTTTGCTTTATGGCAGTAACAGAAACAATAGAAGATTTTTACAAGCAGAAGTTTAACTGGTTACCCGATAACCTGGGCCAGGATATTGGCCACTTCAACGTTTTTCGTTTGGAGGATTGTTACCGGCCCAATGCCAAACCCGTAGTTTACGCCCGCCGAGATTTTTACAAGATAAGCTTGGTGCGTGGTAAAAATGTGGTGCATTATGCTGATAAAAGTATTGAAATTGACGGTTGTACGCTTGTTTTCTTTAACCCTACGGTGCCGTATAACTTTGAGCATCATAGCGATATCCGCTCGGGGGCGTTCTGTATCTTCAGGGAATCGTTCTTTACGGAGATGTTGCGCCGTAATATGCACGAGCTGCCCATGTTTGCGCCAAACGGTACGCCTACTTATTCCCTGAACGCCGAGCAGGAAGTATACGTAGCACAGGTGTTCGATAAAATGCTGGGAGAGATAAACTCCGACTATCGTTTTAAATATGACCTGCTGCGTAATTACCTTACCGAACTGGTGCACTATGCATTAAAGATCCAGCCGCAGGAGGTACTGTATCAGCACCCGGATGCCAACTCGCGGATCACCTCCATATTTACCGAGTTGCTGGAGCGCCAGTTCCCTATAGAAACGCCTTCGCAGCGCTTTAACCTGCGTTCGGCTAAAGATTTTGCCGATAGGTTGGCCGTACACGTAAATCACCTGAACAGGGCAATCCGCCAAACCACAGGCAAAACCACCACTCACCATATCTCCGAGCGTTTAGCCAGCGAAGCCAAGGCCCTGCTGAAGCACACCAACTGGAACGTATCTGAAATAAGCTATTGCCTGGGCTTTGAAGAACCTGCGCATTTTAACAATTTCTTTAAAAAACAAACCAGTTCAACCCCGTCTTCTTACAGGTCTGTTTGAATTTTGTAGTTATTTGTTTGAATCGCGCAAACGCATGGGTGTGTTGTTGTTTTAATTTTGTAACATGCAAAATAACAATATTACAAACAACACAAAAACATGGTTTATTACAGGCGCCTCTAAGGGGTTCGGGCTCAGCCTGGTAAAACAATTACTGGCCAAAGGCCAAAACGTAGCGGCAACATCACGCAACCTGGCCGAACTGGTAATAGCTGTAGGTTCTACTGCCGACAACTTTTTCCCGCTTGAGGTTGACCTGACCAATGAGGATAGCGTAGGCTGCGCTATGCATAAAACAAAAAAAGCCTTTGGGCGCATAGATGTTGTAATAAACAATGCCGGCTATGGTATTGGCGGCAGCATTGAAGAATTAACCGACGATGAAACCCGCAACAGCTTTAATGTGAATGTGTTTGGCACACTGAATGTTATACGCATGGTAATGCCCTACATGCGCTACCAGCAGGCGGGCCACATCATTAATATCTCGTCAATAGCAGGCTTTGCACCGGGCACGGGCTGGTCGGTATATGCGGCTACCAAATTTTCTATCGAGGGGTTGTCGACCGTTTTGGCCGAGGACGTACGTGAGTTTGGTATTAAAGTAACCGTAGTAGCCCCCGGTGCCTTCCGTACCAGCTTTTTAACGCCCGATTCGTTAACTATAGCTAAAAACCCGATGGAAGAATACGCGGCAGTAAGGGCAAGCCACGGCAAGTACCTGCAAATGAATGGCCAGCAAGCCGGCGATCCGGAAAAAGCGGCAGCGGCAATTATTAACGTAGCTTATCAGGAAAACCCACCACTGCATTTACTATTAGGCGCCGATGCTTACGACCGTGCCATGGCGCAGTTGGAAAAGCTGGAAAAAGAGTTCCGGTTTAATGAGGAGCTGAGCCGGTCAATGGCTTACAGTGCTTAATTTCGAATAAGTTAATTGTTTGAATTTTGCAATTTTAACAAAAAAAGCACCGCCCTAAAACCACTTTAAAACGTCCTGAAACGCCCTGAAACGCTTTCAAACGCCTTCAATCGTTCTGAATGGCTTTCAAACATTTTAAAAAAAAGGAAACACGTTATTAACCTTTAGTTAATAACGTGTTATGGTCTCAAAAAAAAATATATATGAATAATCAAAAAGTATGGTTTGTAACCGGTGCCTCAAAAGGCCTGGGATTAAGCCTTGTAAAACAATTATTAAATAAAGGATATCATGTAGCGGCAACATCACGTAGCATTGCTGATCTGGAAAACGCAGTAGGTAAAACCGAAAGCTTTTTACCGCTGGCAGTAAATATTACCGACGAAAACAGCGTGAATGATGCCATCAGCCAAACTATCAGCCTTTTTGGTAAGATAGATGTGGTGGTTAACAATGCAGGTTATGGCATGGTAGGTGCGCTTGAAGAATTAAGCGATGCCGAAGCACGCGCAAACTTTGATGTAAACGTATTCGGCTCGTTAAATGTTATCCGTGCCGTAATGCCACATCTGCGCGAACAGCAATCAGGCCATATATTCAATGTTTCATCAATAGGTGGCTTTACCGGTAACTTCCCGGGGTTTGGCATCTATTGCGCTACCAAGTTTGCGGTTCAAGGCTTTACCGAATCATTAGCGGCCGAGATCAAGGCATTCGGTGTAAAGGCAACCATTGTTTCGCCGGGATACTTCAGGACAAACTTCCTGGCCCCGGATTCGTTGAGTATACCAAAAAACGAGATATCCGAATATAAAGCTGTGCGCGATGTGCAGGCAGCCCATCAGCATGATATCAATGGCCAGCAGGCGGGCGATCCCGAAAAAGGTGTTGCCGCTATCATTACCGTTGCCGAGGCTGATGAAGCACCAATACATCTATTTTTAGGCCAGGATGCCTATGATATTGCCTACCAGAAAATGAACGATGTGAAAGCTGATCTGGAAACCTGGAAAGAGCTAAGCACTAACACCGGGTTTTAAGTTTAAGCGTATCCAAAATGAAGCATGATTATTTTAATTTATGACAAACTTTGGATATGATGTAAACTGATAAGCATTGTATATTTGATTAACGAAAAACTAAAACAACAAAAACCAAAAAACATGATCCCAGCAAAAGCGTATGCGGCACAAGATGCCCAAACAGACCTTGCACCATGGAGTTTTGAGCGCCGCGAAGTTGGCCCCCATGATGTGCAATTTGATATTTTATTTTGTGGCGTTTGCCACTCCGATCTGCACCAGATCAAAAACGATTGGTTTCCGGGCATATTCCCGATGGTACCTGGCCACGAAATTGTTGGCCGTGTAATAAAAGTGGGCGACCATGTGAAGAACTTTAAAGTAGGCGACCTTGCAGGTACCGGTTGTATGGTAGACTCGTGCCAGGTGTGCGAGAACTGCAAGCAAGACCTTGAACAGTATTGCCTTGATGGTGGCAGCACCCAAACTTATAACAGCTACGAGCGCGACGGTAAAACACCTACTTATGGTGGTTACAGTAACACTATTGTAGTGCGCGAGGAGTTTGTACTGCACATTTCAGAAAAACTTGACCTTGCAGCCACTGCGCCATTATTGTGCGCGGGTATTACCACATACTCGCCGTTAAGACATTGGAAAGTTGGTAAAGGCCATAAACTTGCCGTATTGGGCCTTGGCGGCCTTGGCCACATGGCTGTTAAATTTGGCGTTGCCTTTGGTGCCGAGGTTACTGTACTAAGTACTTCGCCTAAAAAAGAGGCCGACGCTAAAAAATTGGGTGCGCATCACTTTGTGGTAACGTCAGACCCTGAGCAGATAAAAGCTGCAACCGGTACGTTCGATTTTATATTGGATACCGTATCTGCGGAGCACGATTTTAACATGTACCTGAGCCTGTTACGTACCAATGGTACCATGATATGCGTGGGCGTACCATCTGAGCCTGCACAAGTTGCTGCGTTCAGTTTACTGGGCGGCCGTAAAAGCCTTGCCGGTTCGGGTATTGGCGGCATAGCCGAAACTCAGGAAATGCTTGATTTTTGTGCCGAGCACAACATCGTTTCAGAAATTGAGATGATCGATATCAAAGACATCACCCAATCATACGAACGGATGCTTAAAGGCGATGTACGTTACAGGTTTGTGATTGATATGGCAACGTTGTAATATAAACGGTGCTTATGGCGCTGTTAAACAAAAAATCCCCGCACAAAATGTACGGGGATTTTTTTGTTTAACACTAAACCCGCATATTTATATAAACTAAACCTACCGCCATGGCCAGTAAAAGCAAAAGTACCTTTGTAACAAGTATTATCATTTCATGGTTAATAGCGGGCACACTTGATGCGCTTGCTGCAATATTTATACTTGCCCACGGCCATGCCGAAGCCGTTTTCAGATATATTGCCAGCGCGGTGTACGGCAAAGAGGCTTTTACGGGCGGAACAAGCATGATCTGGACTGGTGTGGTTTTCCATTATATTATTGCAGCAGCTTTTACAGTATTCTTTTTTATTTCATACACCTATGTGCCGCTGTTAAGAAAAAACACCCTGCTGGTTATTTTAATTTATGGCACGTTTGCCTGGTCGGTTATGAACCTGCTGGTATTGCCTTTAACCCAGGTAGCCTACACCATCACCCTTGCCGGCGCTGTTAAAAATATCCTGATACTGTGTGTTACCATTGCGTTGCCTGCTGTAGTGATAAGGCACAGGTATGAGCAGTTGGGGGTATCTGTGTAATGATCTCTGTTAACGCTTAATTTATGCAAAGCAGTTATCTGAAAGATACCTGCTTCTTTATTAAGTATCGGCTGTAACAATCTTACAACTTATATGTATATTGTATAGATATACAATATCTTACCATCATAATTTATTATTGGAAGTTAACCCATACCATCCCGCTACAAATGGATAATGAAACAGGGTTACCCCCCGAATTAACACACCTCGATATACAAAAAATGCTTATCCGGCTTCAGCAATCTGAGGCACGGTTAGATATGGTTGTTTCATCTACCAAATTGGGTACGTGGGATTATAAACCGCTAACCGGCGAACTGCTGTGGTCGAAAGAATGCCGGGAAATATATGGGCTTGCGCCTGGTGTAAAGGTGGATTTTGACTTGTTTGTAAACCAGGTGCACCCTGCAGATAAAGGTTATGTATTGGAACTGATACAGCAGGCGATGGATCCCAAAAGCGACGGGAAATATGATATGAGCTGCCGAATACTGCGTTGCGATGATGGCAGCGAGCGATGGGTGCGGTCGCAGGGGAAAGTAAGTTTCAATTTACTGGGCCAGGTAGAATTTTTTATAGGCACGGTATTAGATATTACCGAAAACCGTTTAGCAGCCGAAAAGGGTGCCCGGCTTGGGGCAATTATTGATTCGTCGGAAGATGCGATCATCAGCAAAACAACAGAGGGTATTGTTACCAGTTGGAATAGTTCGGCAGAGCGGACATTTGGTTATACAGCCGAAGAAATGATTGGCCAGCCGATATTAAAACTGCTGCCGCCCGAAAGGCTGGATGAAGAACCGATGATACTGGCCAGGTTAAGAAACGGCGAACGTGTAGAGCATTTTGAAACTGTGCGTGTTACTAAATTCAACAAAAAAATAAATGTATCATTAACCATTTCGCCTATAAAAGACGCTCAGGGTAATATTATTGGCTTATCAAAAATAGCGCGTGATATAACAGAGAAAAAGCAGGAGGAGCTGCGAAAGAATGATTTTATAGCCATGGTAAGCCACGAGCTTAAAACGCCTTTAACATCCATCCGTACCTATATACAGGTGTTGCTTGCCAGATCAAAGAATGAAGAAGACGCGTTTAAAACAAATGCCTTAACCAGGGCAGACGTACAGGCAAAAAAGATGACCTCTATGATCCAGGATTTTTTAAGCCTTGCAAGACTGGAGGAAGGGAAGATTCGCATCACAAAAGAAGAATTTGAACTGCACGACCTGATAGCGGAAATTGCCAGCGATGCGCAGTTTCTGACCTCTTCGCATCAGGTTAAATTAGTAGATTGTAAGGATATCCGGATAAATGCCGACAGGGATAAAATAGGGCAGGTGTTAATTAACCTGTTAAGTAATGCCATTAAATATTCGCCTAAAGGGGGCACTATTACCATTGGTTGTACTAAAAACAAAAAAGACGTTAAAATATATGTAAGCGACGAGGGGATAGGTATAAACCCGCTGGATCAGAAGCGCTTGTTTGAAAAATTTTACCGCGTTAAAGATGAAAAGATAAAAACCATATCGGGCTTTGGTATAGGCCTTTACCTGGTTGCCGAAATTTTACGTTATCACGATACCGAAATTAAGGTAGAAAGTACGGAGGATGTGGGATCAACCTTTTATTTTATGATGAAGTGTTCTTGAAGCGCTTTAATTCCCTCCTCGGGGAGGGGTGCGATTGGTTGTGTGATGGCAGTGAGGGGTAAATATCTTGTCGTCAAATATATTTAAGCCTTCGCGCCGCTGACTCACCCGGTCATCGCTTCGCTCGACCACCCGCTCTTCGCTGCGCGGAAAGAGGGTTTTTCAACTTTTTCCTTAACCTTTAGCCATTGTTGGTGTTGTCACCAACAATTACGGCAACGTTGTAAAATCGTAAAAGGGCAGTTCTTCATAATTGTCTATAAAGGCCATGTGGTCTTTTAGCGCTTCAAAAGCATTCGGGAATTTTTTATCGTCAATGGTTACAATAACCAGGGCTTTTGGGGCTTCTTTGCCATATTTGGCTTTTACCACATCATCATCCGGGAAATCAACCGCGGCCATCCATTGCGGGTCGAGGTATTTGATAGCGCTCAGCGTATCTATCTGAAATTCCTTTTGGTTGGATACGATCACCCAGAATGGCGATTTGCCGTCACCAACTTTAACGTGCTCAACAGTTTTTTCTTTATCCATGCTTACCATGGCCCACTCACGCTTCTGCGCGAATGTTATAGTTGGGATGCTTAAAAGGGCAAGTATAGCGAGTGTTAATATATTCTTTTTCATAGTGTTATGTTATACATTGTATTAGCTAATACAAATAACAAGCCAAATGTTACCCGTACAACGTACATGCCATGCTAATAGTGCCTTGTGGTGACGCAAACAGCTATATATTACATTTAAATGTTGTTTGCCTTATGGTTTACGGCGGGCAGCTGCGATATGTTACCTTGTTTTGAAAAGCACTACTTTTTAGTGATATTGCCGCATACGTAATACACCCCTATGAAAACCGAAAAAGAAAAAATGCTCTCGGGCGAATACTATATCGCTAACGACGAAACCCTGGCAACCGAACGCAAAAACTGCAAACAACTGTTAAAACAGCTTAATGTTGATGAGTATGTGGTGAGCGACCGGACCGCCGCTATCCTGCAAAAACTAATCCCCAACGCGCCAAAAAGCCTATATATCGAGCCGCCTTTCCATTGCGATTATGGCTATAACATTACCTGCGGCGAAAACGTATATTTTAACGTGAACTGCGTGGTGCTTGATGTAATGGAAGTGAAGATAGGTAACAATGTATTCTGCGCCCCGGCCGTACAGATCTATACCGCTACACACCCTTTAGATGCTGTAGCCCGCCGCAGCAAGGAAAACGCTAAACCCGTAACTATTGGCGATGACTGCTGGATAGGGGGCGGGGCCGTAATATGCCCGGGTGTTACCATTGGTAACCGTTGTGTAATTGGCGCCGGCGCTGTAGTTACCAAAGATATTCCTGATGATTCATTGGCTGTTGGCAACCCTGCAAAGGTGATCCGTAAGCTGGATAACACAGATAAATAGCTAAATCGAAAAGTAGTCACAAATCTGTTACATCGGGTTGAAAATTATGGCTTAGTGTATTTACTGATGCTATAATTCCTTAATATTATATTTTCCCGGAGGATCGGCACAACGGCTTTCGGGATAACAATACTGACTAACATTAAACATATGAACAAAACTTTAAAATGTGTATTGCTGGCGCAGTCTATTGCGGTAATGGCTATAACCGCCAATGCCCAAACAGCTACGCAGCCAAAGCTGGTAGAGAAGGTTACCCGCAAAGGCACCGAACTGGTTATCCCTTATGAGAAGTACGTGCTTCCTAACGGGCTGACCGTAATTTTAGCCGAAGACCATTCAGACCCATTGGTACACGTCGATATAACTTATCACGTTGGTTCGGCACGCGAAGAAATTGGTAAATCGGGTTTCGCCCACTTCTTTGAGCACATGATGTTCCAGGGGAGCGACCATGTTGCCAATGGCGATCACTTCAAAATTATTACCGAAGCCGGTGGTACCCTAAACGGATCTACCAATCGCGACCGCACCAACTACTACGAAACCGTGCCTGCAAACCAGTTAGAGAAAATGCTTTGGCTGGAGAGCGACCGCATGGGCTTTTTACTGGATGCCGTTACCCAGCAAAAATTTGAGGTACAGCGTGCAACCGTTAAGAACGAGCGCGGCCAGAACTATGATAACCGCCCTTACGGTTTAGCCAGCGAATACACTTCTAAAAACCTGTATCCATACGGCCACCCGTACTCATGGCTAACCATTGGTTATATAGAGGAGCTGAACAAAGTGGGCGTAAACGATTTAAAGAACTTCTTTTTAAGATGGTACGGCCCCAATAATGCAACCATCACCATTGGCGGCGACCTTAACGCTAAGCAAACTTTAGCATGGGTAAGCAAATATTTTGGCAGCATCCCGCGTGGGCCGGTTGTTAAAAATGCATCCTTCCCTGCACCTGTTTTAACGGCCGACAGGTATGTGTCATATACCGATAACTATGCGAAACTGCCGTTAATGTCTATCACTTACCCGGGTGTGAAGGTTTATGATAAAGATATGTCGGCATTGGATGCCTTGTCAGAAATTATTGGCCAGGGCCGTAACTCTATCTTCTACAAAAACTTTGTGAAAACCCGTAAGGCTGCTCAGGCGTCCATGAATTCACAAAACACCGAGCTTGCCGGCGAGATTAGCATGCGCGTGGTATCGTTCCCGGGGCAAACTCTGGCTGATGCTAAAAAACTGGTAGACGAATCATTGGCCGAGTTTGAAAAAACAGGTGTTAGCGATGATGCGCTGGTTCGCTTTAAAGCAAGCGCCGAGGCAAACGCTATCGATGGTTTATCAAGCGTTAGCGGTAAGGTATCTGAGCTTGCACAGGCGCAATACCTAACCGGCAACCCTAACCAGATTGGCCGCGAACTGGCCGATATACAGGCCGTAACCAAAGAGGATATTATGCGTGTGTATAATAAATACATAAAAGGTAAACCTGCGGTTATATTAAGCGTATTGCCAAAAGGCGGTACCATAGCACCGGTTGCACCTGATAATTATACCGTAAACACCGCCAACTACAAAGCGCCTGATTATGGTTATAACGGCCTTACCTACAAAAAAGCTACTGATAATTTTGACCGTGCCGCTAAACCGGGCGTGGGTGCAAACCCTGCAATTAAGATCCCGGTTATGTGGACAGCTACAACGTCAAATGGTATTAAAATAATTGGTACGCAAAACAGCGAGATCCCATCGGTATCTATATCCATATCTATAAAAGGTGGCGGTTTATATGCAGTAAATAACCCGGCAAAAGCCGGTTTGGCAAACATTGTAGCCCGTATGATGGGTGAGGATAGTAAAAATTATACTGCAGAGCAATTTAGCTCCGAGTTGGATAAACTGGGTAGCAACATCAGCGTATATGCAGGTGCCGAAGGGATTTACGGTAACATATCTTCGTTAACTAAAAACCTGCCAAAAACAATGACCCTGCTGCAAGAGAAATTGTTTAACCCTAAATTTACGCAGGACGCTTTAGACCGTATCAAGAAACAAACCATCGAAGGTTTAAAGCAAGCTAAAACACAGCCGGCGGGTGTAGCATCAAGCGTGTACAGTAAAATACTTTACGGTACAGATAATGTACGCACCTATGCAACAACCGGTAATGAAGAAACCGTAGCTGGCATCACCCTACAGGATGTGCAGGATTACTACGATAAATACTTCACCCCGTCTGAAACACAGATTGTTGTTGTGGGCGATGTGAATGAAGGTACTGCAAAAGGCAACCTGGCGTTCTTAAATTCATGGGCTGATAAAAAAGTAACCATCCCAACACCAGCCGAAGGTAAAACCTTTGATAAAACAACCTTATACCTGGTTGATATACCGGGTGCGGCGCAATCAGAGATCCGCATTGGTTACCTGGATAAGCTAAACTACGATGCAACCGGTGATTACTACAAACTGGGCATAGCCAACTACATTTTAGGTGGTGCATTCAATAGCCACATTAACCTGAACCTGCGCGAGAAAAAAGGCTGGACCTACGGCGCGCGTTCGGGTTTTAATTCGGGCCATTACGGTGGCGATTTCACTGCTTCGGCAGGTGTACTGGCTACGGCTACCGATAGCTCGGTTTATGAGTTTATCAAAGAGATCCGCGATTACCAGAAAACAGGTATCACGCCCGATGAGTTGAAGTTTACCCAAACATCAATAGGCCAGAGCGATGCCCGTAAGTACGAAACTAACGCGCAAAAAGCAGCGTTCCTTTCGCGCATACAGGAGTATGGTTTAAAACCTACTTATGCCGATGAGCAGAACAAGATCCTATCAACCATTACCCCGGCCGAGCTTAATGCGCTATCGGCTAAGTACCTGAACACCGATAATATGGTGATACTGGTTGTGGGCGATAAAGCAAGGATATTGCCCGGCCTGCAAAAATTAGGTTACCCTATTGTTGAGCTGGATGCCGATGCCAAAATGAAACAATAATTGACTTTGTAATAAGTTAAAAGCCCTCCCAACTATAGTTGGGAGGGCTTTTAACGAATGGCGGCAAATGCAGTTTAAGGGACGATATATGTTGGACATAAACCTTAAGCAAATTACAAAATTGTTATCTCGTTGCTCCAAATCTTATTAAACCTCACGTATTCCCCTGGCCAAAACCCCCAAGTTGATTTAAGATCGTCAGGTACCTTTAGCAAACTCATGCTTATCCTATATTTATTACCACTCTTGATATTAGAATCATAAACAATACTCATGTATCTTTCAAATATTTTATGCGGGGCAATTGTTATTATTTGGGGAATGTTTTTGTTACAGGCCCACACCGGCAATCCAATGGCAGTACTATTAGTTCCGTAAAAAGAATACCATGAACATGTCATCGAATAAAATCTAAGCGTATCGTTACTGTTGTTATGCAAAATTACAGGTGCTGTAATGACTTTAGCTTTTTTCGTTTTCCTGTTTTTGTAGTCCGTTATGATGGTGTCTCTCGGCGGCTCAATTTTTTCTTTTTCTACAGTTAGCGTATATGATTTTCGATCGGTATTGGTTAGCAAATAAATATCCTTATCTGGTAGGATTGACCTTTGTTTTTTGTCGAGAACTTCAAACGCATCTTTGGGCCAATATGCTTTATGATTACTGTCATAATGCAATACAAGTGAGTCAGACATGTTGCCAGATACTAATTCTTTACTTTGCTTAGCCTGGTCGTTGGCCCACTTGTAAAGGTTCATATTAATAACGATTGAAACACTCCGGTCGGGAATCTTACTCATTGTTAAATATAACGCCATTTTTTGAGCGCGATGCGGAGCAAGCGCAGTTTTTGAATATTTGCTTTGATGGCAAACATCGTCGGCTAAATGAAAGTAAGGATTGCTCTTGATCGAAAAAAGTAAATTATAGCAATCGGCATCCTGATAATATAGTGTATCATTTGAATTGTTACTGTCTCTTATACACATC
>NZ_LGEK01000065.1 GCF_001636615.1 Mucilaginibacter sp. L294
AGATGTGTATAAGAGACAGGCATTAAACCTGATATATTTCTGAAAATGAAACTAACGCTTGTTTTATGCCTGTGTGCTTTGTTGCACGCTTCGGCAGCTACATACGGACAAAATATTACGCTAAGCGTAAGTAAGGTTCCGTTTGCGCAGTTATTGGATGACCTCAGCCATCAAAGCGGCTATCATTTCCTTTATGACGAGCAAGTCATAAACAATGCTAACCCTGTAAGCATCACTGTGAAAAACTTACCCTTTGAAAAGGTTTTAGTACAGTGTTTTGCAAACCAGCAATTTACATACGTTGTTAAAAATAACAATGTAATTATTACCGGTAAAAGTAAAACGGTTACCACGCTGGTGGCCAGTACTTTTACCGTTACAGGATTGGTAAACGATGAGAAAGGATTGCCCATGCCTGGCGTAAGTATCAAGTTGAAGGGAACAACCAGGGGTACTGTTACCGATGTAAACGGGAAATACGCTATTTCCGGTTTGGAGGATGACGCGGTGCTTGTTTTTAGCTTTACGGGGTATACCAATAAGGAAATGCCAATTGCAGGCCAAACGGTTATCAATTTAAGCCTGGTTCCAAATCCGGGTAGTCTTAACGAAGTTGTTGTTGTGGGTTATGGCACTAAAAAGAAAGCAACTATTACCGGATCAATTGTTTCGGTCAATTCGCAAGACATTACAATTGCTCCTGTTTCCAGTACCATCAATGCATTAAGCGGGCAGCTTCCTGGCTTAGTATCGCAACAATCAAGCGGGCAGCCCGGCTTTGATCAGTCTAGTATCTTACTCAGAGGATATGGGGCAAACGCGGTATGGATCGTTGACGGGGTTGAATCTAACTTTAACAACATCGACCCCAACCAGATCGAATCTATAAGTGTGCTGAAAGACGCTGCGGCGTCAATTTATGGCTCACGGGCGGGTAATGGTGTTATATTGGTAACTACCAAACGCGGTAAACTGGGTAAACCGGATATTACCTTTAATTCATCATTTACCCTCCAGGGTAACACCTATATGACCGAACCGGTTAATTCGGGCGAGTATGCAATACTTCAAAACGAATTTTTCACCAACCAGGGCAAACCTGCCCAGTACACTCAAGATCAAATAGATAAATATTTTGCAGGCAATGACCCCGCTTACCCCAATACGAACTGGAAAAAAGAAACCATGCGGAACTGGGCACCTCAGACCCAGCAAAACTTATCAGTGCGCGGCGGTAGCGAAAATATCAAATACTACGGATTCTTTGGCTATTTAAATCAGGGAAGCATTTGGAAACAAAATGGAGGTGGTTATAAAAGGTATAATTTTCAATCGAATATTGACGCTAAGATCAATAACGACCTGTCAATTTCAGTAAATATTTCGGATGTAAATGAACTGACCTCCCAGACAGAACGTGGCCAAGGTGCAGGAGGGGGGATATGGCCGGATTTATGGAATTCCCTGCCAATTTATCCATATTCATTACCAGATCCATCTTATCATGCTTATGCCAACGGATCGGGGGTTGGCAGTATCGCGCTATCTTCTAACGAAGATATATTCGGCTATAACAGGCTCAACCAGCAAAACCTGAGAGGATCATTTACAACCGACTATAAGATAAGGGCTATTGATGGGTTAAGTATAAAAGCGTTCGTTAATTATGACCAAACTTACGCTACCAGTAAAGATTTTTCAAAACCGTTTAATTTCTACACTTACGATTACTCAACAAAGGCGTACACACTTGTAGGGGCTCTTGGTACCCAGGCTCAACTAAGATATGAAGACACCCGGGCCAGGAATATTACCGGCCAGTTCTCTATCAATTACGACCATGTTTTTAACCAGGACCATCATGTTACGGCTCTTGCGCTTTATGAGGCTATCGATTACAGCACCAATCAATTAAGTGCCTCGAGAAGCAGTTTTATAACGGATGAGGTTGAAGAACTATTTGCGGGCTCGATACAAACGGCTACAAATAACAGCGGCGCAACACAATCTGGCCGCGCCGGTTATTTAGGCCGCTTAAATTACGACTACAGGGGTAAATATTTGTTAGAAGCCACCCTTCGGGCCGATGCGTCAGCCGTATTCCCGGCGAATAAGCGGTGGGGATACTTTCCAGGCGTTCAAATTGGCTGGCTGTTAGACAAAGAGAATTTTCTTAAAAACAGTAACGTTGTAGATCAACTAAAATTCAGGGCCAGCTATGGTGCCTCCGGCTTAGACAATGTTGGTGCTTTTCAATATCTGACAGGTTATCAATTAGGTGGGCAATATCTATTCGGAACAAATACCTCCCCGGGTATCGTTTCTACAGGGCTGGCAAACCCCAACCTGACTTGGGAAACGGTAAAAATTTACAATGCTGGATTTGATTTTTCATTCTTTAAAAGAAAGCTGTTTGGTAGTGTGGAAGGGTTTTACCGCACTTTGTCGGGTATCCCTGCTACATTGATTGCATCGCTTCCCGGTACATTCGGGGCTGCCCTTCCCCAAACAAACATTAATAGCCAAAACAACAGAGGCTTTGAAATGGTTTTAGGTACCACCGGAAGCGTGGGTGAATTTAGCTATACAGTTTCAGCCAACCTGGCATGGAACCGTGCCAAAAACGGGCATGTGGAAGAGCCTGTTTATACAGACCCAGATCAGAAAAGGCTCAATCAAAAAACTGGAAATTGGACTGATATCGTATACGGATATAAATCAGATGGTTTATTTACCAGCCAGCAGGAGATAGATAACTTGAAATTCCAATATCCGGGTAGCAATGCTCAACTGGCCCCAGGTGATATAAAATTCGTAGATGTTAACCATGACGGTGCTCTTGATTACAGGGACCAGGTTGCAATTGGCAGAAGCACATTTCCGGCGTGGAATTACGGTGCATCAATAAATCTGAAATACAAAAACTTCGATCTGCAATCGGTACTTCAGGGCTCATTTAACTACTATACAAATCTTAACCTTTTGCATAATAGCCTCAATTATTCACAAGTTGTTTTTGATAATAGGTGGAACCTGGAAAACAACAATGCTGATGCCATAGTACCGCGGATTTCCGGTGCGGGAACGAACAGTCTGTTTTCGGATTATTATTATAGAAAGGTATGGTATCTGCGCGTAAAAACACTGGCTTTTGGCTATAACCTTCCAAGGGAGTTCTTGTCAAAATTAGGTGTCAAAAATGTGCGCGTATACGTAGCCGGTACAAACCTGTTAACCCTTAATCCGCTAGCAAAATATGCGATTGACCCCGAAGCTCCGGCGGGCAATGCAGGGTACTATTATCCTCAGCAAAGGACTATATCAACAGGATTGAATGTAACACTATAACCATACAAAACGTTATGAAAAAATACTTAATAATAATTTTTGCTCTAAGCAGTAGCCTTTTTTTCTCCTGTAACAAAGAGGTTTTAAATAAGCAGCCCTTAAATACGATCAATGAAACCCAGGTTTTTAGAGACCCGGCGCTTATAAACGCATATCTCACCCAGATTTATTATGACATGCCTTTTTTAGGGAATGATTGTAGTGGAAATGGAACTTCAGGCGATGCCGCCTGGAACTTTGCTGATATCAACGATGTGTCTGACGATTCCTTTCCACAATTTCGTGATTGGAACCCCAGCGGCACATTCACTTATAAATATGGCAACTTAACCATAAACGGCGGGCTTTTGGATTGGTGGGGATATAATACCGTAAGGGAAATAAATGTATTTCTACAAAATCTCCCAGCCTCGGCCCTTCCCGAAGCAGACAAAAAACCAAAACTGGCTGAAGCCCGCTTTTTAAGGGCGTTTTGCTATTTCGCGATGGTTAAACGTTATGGCGGGGTGCCTTTAATTACGGACGTTCAACAGGCAAGTGATCCTGAAGCTACACTTTTCCCAAAAAGGGCCACCGAGCAAGCGATTTATGATTTTATCATTTCTGAACTTGACGCTATTAATGGCGATTTACCGGAAGTAATTGCCTCAGATCAGCTGGGCCATCCTTCAAAATATGCAGCGCTTGCCCTAAAAAGCCGTGCAGCATTGTATGCAGGAAGCATTGCACAGTTTGGAACTGTACAGTTAGAAGGGGTTGTAGGTATACCGGCCAATCTTGCAAATGCCTATTATCAAAAATCTTATGACGCTTCACAGGCCATTATTAAAAGCGGCAAATTCGCGCTTTATGACCTGGATGTGGATAAGGCCATGAACTTCAGAAATATTTTCCTGGTTAAAAATAATAGCGAGGTTATTTTCGCCAAAAAACATGATGCGGTTAACCAATTAACCGGCGGAAATGGCTGGGCGGTAGATTTTTTCAATTGCCCGAGGCCACAAGCCTGGGGCCGTGGATTGTACGATCAAGGTTACCTGGAGTTGGCAGAAAGTTTTGAACACGTTGACGGTACGCCTGGCACATTAAACCGTACAGCTATCCAGCAGGGTTTATATACAATTGACGAACTTTGGGCAAATAAAGATCCGCGTTTTTTTGCGACACTGTATACCCAAAATACTTCGTGGAAGGGCGGAAAACTCGATTTTCATGCCGGGATCCGTTTGCCCGATGGCTCAATACAAACAGATAAACCATATAATGGCATAGCTGCCACCGGCGATCAGGATTACCAGGGTACAGGATTTGGCCAATTGAAATATCTTGATGAAAGCCATGATAACATGGCCGGTGCTAATTCGGGATGGGCAACATCCTCCCAGGATTGGTTGATTTTTAGATATGCTGAAATTTTACTAAATAATGCGGAAGCTGCTTTCGAATTAGGAAACACAGGCGATGCAATAACCTCCATTAACCTGGTAAGAAAGCGTGCCGGCATCGCTCAATTGGCAGGTGTAACCCGCGAACAGATCCACCATGAGCGCAGGGTTGAGTTTGCTTTTGAAGGGCAACGGTACTGGGATGTTAGGAGATGGCGTACAGCAGTTAACGATTTGTCAATCCGTTGGTCGGGCATACGCTATATACTTGACGGCGCTACAGGCAAGTACAAAATACAAATTCAAAACAATGTTGATGGGAGTTCAAATATTCCGCAGTTCAAGCCGGAAAATTATTATTTGCCTATTACCCCGGGCAGAACAGCCCAAAATAAAAACATGGTTGAAAACCCTGGTTATAAGTAAGGAGTATAAAACAATTTCAGCAACAATAGAGAGTAAATTCTCTATTGGTGTTGAAATTATGATATCGGAGTGGTATAGCTGACTTTGCAGCGAAAGCATCAAGAGAAAATTTCAATAATAAAACATAACAAGAAGATGATGACAAGAAGGAGTGAACGTTTTTTTTTAAGGCTTTTAGCCACAAGCATTGTATTTTTAATAAGCGTAAGTTCATTACGAGCACAGCAGGCAAACCATTACGATGTTGCCGCTTATGTGTGGCCGGCGTATCAGCCTGATGCAAGATTTAAAGACATCGGTGTATTTAAGGACGGCAAAGGCGAATGGGAATCTATATACAAGGCCAAGCCAAAATTTCCCGGCGATAAGCAACCGGAAGTTCCGTTATGGGGCTACGTTAACGAAGCGGATCCTAAAGTGATGGAAAAAAAGATTGACGCGGCTGTATCACATGGCGTAAATGTATTTATATATGACTGGTATTGGTATGACGGAAAACCTTTTTTAGAAAACGGGATAAACAAGGGGTTTTTAGGTGCAAAAAACAGGAATAAAATGAAATTTTATTTGATGTGGGCCAATCATGATCATAGCGCTTACCTGGATAACACTACTGATGATAAGAGTAAAATATACTGGCATGGTGGAATAGACAGGCCCACTTTTAATACCATGATTGCACATATTATAAAAGATTATTTTAAGCAGCCAAACTATTACAAGATCAATGGCGAGCCGGTGATCAGTATTTATGAATTGGCAACCTTTGTTAAAGGCTTGGGAGGAATTACAAAAGCAAAAGAAGCTTTAGATTATTTTACCCAAAAAACAAAAGAGGCAGGTTTCCCTGGTTTGCATGTACAAGGTATCTTATGGGGAGAATTACCAAGTAATCTATCTGGAGTGCCCGGCGATACAACTGTTACGCAAAATAATACGGTAGCTGCACTCAATTTGAAAAGCCTTACAAATTACCAATGGGTACACTATGTGCCTTTGACAAGGTATGATAAATGGGGTGAAAAAGGAATTGCGCGATGGGACAAGTTTAGCAAGGAATTTACAGTGCCTTATTTCCCGCAAGTATCTATAAGCTGGGATAATAACCCGCGCTTTCCTGTGGCATTACAGGGACGGGTTACAAACGCCAACCCCGAAGATTTTAAAAGGTTCTTGATAAAGGCTAAAGAATATCTTGACGACCATCCAAATCAGCCAAAGCTAATTACCATAAATGCATGGAATGAATGGGCGGAGGGCAGTTACCTGGAACCAGATAAAGAACATGGTTACGGTTATCTGAATGCTGTAAAAGAAGTATTTGGTAGTCTCTTATATTTTCAAATAAATAATTTATGAAAAAAATCATTCTTTTTATTCTTATTACGTTCAGTTTTAGTACCGTTAACGCGCAACTCCCCCCGGTTTTCCCGAAAGATAGAGCATTACAATCACGAACTGAACCTATAACCCACCGCTATCTCCCACCGTTAAAAATAATATGGAAATCGGAAAATGCCATTACTAACATTGCCAACGCCGATGGGCTATTAAAACCCGGAAAAGGGCAAGCCGATTTATCAGGAAAGAACTTTTGTATCTTAACGAGTAACGAAAAAGGTAAGCCCGGGATATTATTTGATTTTGGGAGGGAACTTCAGGGAGGATTGCAATTGATCACCGATCAATCGAGAGGTGGGAAGCCGGTACGCGTAAGGCTCCGCTTTGGCGAATCGGTAGCCGAGGCCATGTCTGATGTTGCTGATACGGCAAAGGGTGCTACTAATGACCATGCCATCCGCGATTATATAGTTCCGTTGCCATGGCTCGGTAAACTGGAGATAGGCAATACCGGGTTCAGGTTTGTGCGGATAGATCTGGTAGATGATCACGCCGAACTTAAGCTGAAGGAAATAAGTGCCATTTTTTCTTTCAGGGACATTCCTTACCTGGGTTCGTTCAATTGCAGCGACACCCTGCTGAATAAGATATGGATGACGGGCGCCTATACCGTTCATTTAAACATGCAGGATTATCTTTGGGACGGCATTAAGCGCGACCGGTTGGTATGGATTGGTGATATGCATCCTGAAACATCCACCATAGCTGCCGTTTTTGGCGATAATGACGTTGTGAATAAAAGCCTGGATCAAGCCCGTGACATCACCCCATATCCCAATTATATGGCTGGGATGGTTTCCTACTCTATGTGGTGGATAATTATTCAGCATGATCTATATATGCATACAGGCAATTTAAAATATCTGAAGCAACAAAAAAACTACCTGTCAAAATTGCTGTCGCAGCTTAGCGAAAAGATAGACAATGACAATAGTGAAACACTCGACGGTGAAAACAGGTTCCTGGACTGGCCATCATCCGGCAATATCAAAGGGATACATGCGGGCCTGCAGGCTATGCTGATTTTAACACTGAATGATGGTGCACAGTTAAGCGAAATTTTGAATGATCCTATTACCGCAAAAAAATGCAGGGCTGTTGTTTCCAGGCTGAAAAAGAATATCCCCGAGGTCAATGGCTCAAAGCAAGCCGCTGCTTTAATGAGCCTGGCGGGTTTACTGTCACCCGAAAAGGCAAATGAGATCATATCACGGAACGGGGTACATGATTTCTCTACTTATTTCGGCTACTATATGCTCCAGGCAAAAGCGAAGGCCGGCGAATACCAGGGCGCTATGGATGATATCAAAAATTATTGGGGCCCGATGTTGAGCCTCGGTGCTACAACTTTTTGGGAAGATTTTAATATAGACTGGCTGCCCAATGCCTCCCGTATCGATGAATTGGTCCCGGCGGGAAAAGTAGATATCCATAGCGCTTATGGCGCTTATTGTTACAAAGGGCTTCGGCTTAGTTTGGCGCATGGTTGGGCATCCGGCCCTACACCTTGGTTAACAGAACATGTGTTGGGTATTAAAGTACTGGCCCCGGGTTGCAAAATCATCAAGATTGAACCCCATTTGGGTACACTTAAATTTGCAGAAGGGAGTTTTCCTACACCTTATGGTATTGTTAAAGTCAAGCATATAAAAATGCCTGATGGAAAATTGAAATCAACTATTTATGCACCTGCGGGTGTGAAAATAGTTAGGTAATACGAAGGTATTTATGATAAATATGTTCAAGTAGGTAATGGTTTATCGATAGAGTGTTCGCAGCGTATGGGTCGGTTACTTAGCCTTCAGTTATTAAGCGTGGGGTAAACATATTTTCCTGATGCAAAACTGGAATCTTACCGGGAACGATATTTATTTGAAAAACCGTTACTAAGATCAGATATTACAATTAGCCGCACGCGTAGAAAAATATTTGGCAGTTATTCTGGATCTTGTAATCGGAGCCAACCGAGGTGTACCGGAAGGCGATTAAACGCTTTTAAATAAGCTGGCATTAACATACCTTACAAAAAGTTAAGTAGTGTACCGTCAACTGAGGAATCTAAGTTTTCGACAGAAAATGATGGTACATCAATTGTTGTTAATCCGGCAAAAGCCGTTTTACCTTTGTGGAGCCGATTATAGGGATTTCGCCTATTTATTTATATTTAAAAGCTCCTTCAAAACACCAGGTTGTTTCTTTTTGTATATTATAGTACTAACACATTTGACTAAGACATTAATATACGATACAAAAATTGACTATATGATATTAAACACATTTCACAAAGGACTTTTAACAACACTGCTAACGATCGGCGTATATGCTTTACATGCCCAAACAAACGACCATATTTTGCAGGTACCCGAAACGTTGTCAGAACAGCAACTTTCAACCTTTAAGAAGTCATTACCAAAGGATGGCTGGTTTATTTTGCATTTTAAAAAAGATGGGGACCGGCTGTTGAACTACTCTAACAAAAACTATGAGATGAGCCTTTGGCTTCATTGTACGGAAAATGGGAAGCCCGGTTTTCTTATCGAATATAGCGATACCTATGGAGATGGGAATTACGGCGGTATAGATTATATCAGCTCAAACACTAAAAACGGTAACAGGATCCAGTTTTTACTGGATCATCAAGATTATGGTGATCCATTTGCCAAAGGCGATGATCAATTGGCACGATTTGAAACCGCATTAAAAAAAGCGCATCAACTAACGCTCTCTGTTTATACCAACGAGTTCAATCCCCAAACGGGTAAAGATGAGGAAAAGCTCAATCGCTCCATTGATTTTAAACTTGAACATAGTGAATTACTCGATAAACCAGTCAATTGCGGAAAGTAAGCCGGGTGATCAAGCAATGGCGATGAACGGAGGAGATCATTGTTGCATTACGCACGCGATGTAAAAGGCGGGTATTAAATATAAACGTCCTTACTTAAAAGGAATGAAATTTGACAAATCGGTTGATATAAGACAACCTAAAATTCCCTTGGTGGGTTATGTAATTTAATGACTACCTTAACGCATTTTAAAATAAAACAGCGTGATACGATTCCTGCTGTGAAAGTCATTACTCTCCAATCATACAAAACATTATGAGCCAGTATACTTTAAGAAATGATGTACACGAGATCAGATACGTTTATTACATCAAATACAAACCCGGAGCCCCCAGCGATTTTAAATGGCATGCCGTGTTAGCCGGGGAGCTGAATTTCGGTGAATCCACTACTATTGAGATCGAGCCCAACAAAATCGTACAAATACGTGTTCTGGCAAACAAGACCCCACCTGATTCTATGGATATCAAATGGAGCTCGACGGTCGCCTACGGCGGCCCTGACTCTACGGCGTCTATCAATTTTTGACATTGAACTAAGCATCGCTGATGTAAAGGAATAATAGCTAAAAGACAGGAAGTTCAATTTGGAACAGATGACTTCCCTTATCAGGTCATAAGGATCTTTTTAGGCTGTAAGTTTGCGATAACGGTAACCTTACACGTCAGTTTAAAACCCGAGACCGCAGGCGGTCATGAATGGAAAACCGCTATCAGCCATATGGAAAAGGCCTGGAAGCAGGTTTATCCTGACGATGACTTCGACCGCCATTTTTACGATGACACCATAGCCAGGTTTTATGACGAAGAACAGCACATATCGACCCTGCTCACCTGGGCGACCGGTATCTCGATCCTGATCAGCTGCCTCGGACTGTTCGGACTGGCCATTTACACCACCAATCAACGAACAAAAGAAATCGGGATCCGCAAAGTATTCGGCGCAAGCGTCACCCAGATCGTAACCCTGCTATCCACCGAAATGATATCGCTTATCCTGCTGGCCTTTATCATCGTAACGCCGGTCGCCTGGTACGCCGTCAACAAATGGATGGAAAGCTTTGCCGATCATGTTGCCATTAGCTGGTGGGTCTTCGTTATCAGCGGCGCAGGGATGCTATCCATCGGCTTATTCACCTTAAGTTTCCGAACCATCAGGGCCGGCATGGCAAACCCCGTCAAAAGCCTGCGAAATGAATGAATTTTAATGTTCCCATTTCAGACGGCAGAAGAGTTTATGATCAGTTGCAAGCACAAATCAGGGGCAACAACTGATCGATAAACACCTGCGTTCTTGGAGATAATGCACCGGTAGATAGTAGAAATTAACGCGATCTTCAAATTTCCTGATCAGCTCCTCTTTCACCGGAAATAAGCTATCGCCCGCCCAAAATTAAATCTGTATTCCTTTGGGACAGGCCACAATTCGCGCACCAGTGCGTCTGCTTCTTTAACAAACGACTCAAATTTAACGGAGCGGTGCAAATCTCAGGATAGATCGACCTCCCGCATCCCAGCTTTTGACCACTTCCGCGACGCGGGCCAATACGGGGGCGGGCAATATACAGGGCACTGCCCCGGAATATTGATTGTATGAATGGTTACTCATTAACGAGGGAAATTGGTAGGGCAAAGGTTGGGTTATCGGGTTGTTAAAACCATAGTAGGGTCTGGTTTTTGAAAAATAATTATTGGCTTAAATTCACAAACGATGAGGCAATGTCGTTTGACCATTTTTATGAACATCATGTATTTATAAAAATATGCCCGCCCCCTGTTATTTAATACATGCTTAACTTTTACGAAATATCGATAGGCTTTATTTGCGCCTTTAAACGTTATTGCAATTGTGAATAGTAAAAAAAGGTTTAATAAACACGCATCTATACCCACTAAAAACTATTTATTGCCCGTTCTAAAACGGTCATCCTGCAGTTTATATCTGCACTGTTACATTTTAAACGTTTAAATGGCAAAACTAATGTGTAAAGTTTATTTAAAACAGGAGGAGAAAGAATGATATAACACATCCGTCAGGGCATAAAAAGAGCGGATTGTTCCAGCAACCCGCTCAAAGCCATCATAATTCACGATTAAACACAAACGACAAATTAATTAAGCTATGCACAATTCTACAAAAAGAAATGTATTAAAACGATTATGCACTTTAATTAACCCCGCAATTAAATTGCTCTGTTGCTTTTTACTAGCTACAAGCACATTGCAGGCAATTGGTGCAGAAACAAAAACACCTGTAAATAAAACTATCGACGAAGAACAAACCAACACACTATCCGGTAAAGTAGTTGATGATGGCGGCCTGCCACTTACAGGGGTAACCGTACAAGCCAAACAACAAGGCGTATCTGAAACCAAGCTAACTGTATCAGATATTGATGGTATCTTCAATCTTAAAAATCTTACTGTTGGTAAAACGTACGATATTACTTTTTCTTATATGGGTTTTGAAACCCAGGTGATAAAAGATGTTACGATACAGGCAGGGACAAGATCCCCTGTACAAATTAAACTGCTTACTTCTAAAACCAGCTTACAGGAAGTTGTTGTAACTGCGTTTGGTGTAAAAAAAGGCGCCAATAAAATTGGTTATGCCACGCAGGAAGTAAAAGGCGAAAGTTTGATAAAAGCAAGGGATTCGAATCCTATTACCGGGCTTACCGGTAAAGTTGCCGGGTTATCTGTAGGCATGAACGCTGAACTCTTAGGTACGCCATCGTTAATATTAAGAGGTAACCAGATCACCCTTTTTGTGATAGATGGTGTGCCCGTTAGCTCAGATACTTATAACCTTAATCCAGACGATATTGAGAGCTTTACCGTGTTAAAAGGCCCGGCAGGTGCGGCACTATATGGTAGCAGGGCACAATACGGCGCTATTTTAATAACGACTAAAAAGGCCGCCAAAGATAAAGGCCTTACCATTGAGTTTAACTCAACCAATTCCATCGACAAAGGTTTTATAGCCGAACCTAAAACACAGCACGAATACGGTGGTGGTATGTACGGCCAGTATGCTTACGCCGATGGTTTTGGCAGCGGGTTGCAGGATGCGATATATCAGCTCTGGGGCCCGAAATTCAGAGGGCAGCTTATACCACAGTACGATGGTGAGTACACCCCTAACCAAACTTACACCACAAAATTTGGTGACCTTAGCTACACCGGCCACATTAAGCCTACTCCCTATGTAAACAGGGGGTACGTAGATGGAAAAAGCAACCTCGACCGTTTTTTAACGGATGGGTTTCAAACTACCAATAACCTATCGTTATCTGCCACAGGCGAAAAATATACCATGCGTTTCTCGGCATCCGAGTCGAACCAAAAAGGTATTGTGCCAAGCACAGGGCTTAACCTGTTTAACTTTAGCACCAACGCCAGCTACCAGATATCAAAGCGTTTAACATTTAACGCTAACGTTAACTTCAATAAAACAACATCAAACAACGTACCCGATGTTACCTACGGGCCAAACAGTTTGGTATACAACCTTGCCGTTTGGACGGGTGGCGAATGGGATATTGATGCACCGGACATCAGGGGTAAATGGTTGCCGGGTAAAGAAAACCAAGCTTCGGTTTTCCCGGAACATGTGCATTACAACAACCCATGGATAATGGTTGAAGACTGGACGCGCAGCCACGATAAAACAGATGTTAACGGCTATTTATCTTTAAACTTTAAGCTTGATGAACACTTAAACTTAACTGGCCGTTCACAAATAACCACTTATTCGTTACTGCGTGCCGAAAAAATGCCTTGGGGAACCTACACCTACTCAAGGACCCTGGGCCAGGGCGATTACCGGGAGGATAGAAGAAACCTGTATGAGAACAATACCGACTTGCAGTTAAATTATAATTATAATGCCGGAAGCTTTATCAACCTGTCGGGTTTGGTGGGTTCGAGCATGCGTACGTTCAACTATAACTCCAATTTTACCTCTACAGATTATTTGGTTATACCCGAGGTATACAACTTTAATAACTCGTTAAACACGTTAATGACCAACAACTTTAACTCGCGGATGCGTGTATTAAGCGGTTATGGGTCATTAGATGCTTCATTTGGCAGGTTTGCAACCATATCTGCAACCGGCAGGATAGATAAATCGTCGGCTTTACCAGCAGGGCATAACACTTACTTTTATCCAAGCGTATCGGTAGCAAGCGTGGTGTCTGATTATGTGAAATTCCCAGAATTTATTACCTATTTTAAAGTAAGAGGTTCGTTTGCAACGGTACACGGTGATGCTACAGCTACCTCTATAGGCGCTACGCCATTTAACGTTTACACCACATTAAACGGTACCACAGGTAACACGCTTACTACTAACTTTTCTCAGTATGGTAATAACTACCTAAGCCCTTACGGCGGCCCCGATTACTCGTTGCAGCAGGTTTATACCACCAGCAAACCTTATAATAATACCACCAGTGCAACGTCATCAAGCAGTATTTATGATCCCAACATTCAAACCTTTACCCGTACTTCATACGAACAGGGTTTTGATATCAGGGTGTTAAAAAACAGAGTGGGTTTAAGCACTACCTTTTTCCAGTACATTGATGGTCCTCAGATATTAGCCAACGCCATATCGCCGTCATCAGGTTTCACCACTTACTATATCAACGCTTTAAAAACCCGTAAAACGGGTTTAGAGCTTAGCCTGACCGGAACACCAATAAAAACCTCCGGCTTTTCCTGGGATGTATTGGCTAACTGGGCAACGTTTAAGGATGTGTTCCTGGAACTTCCTCCTGGTCAAACTTACTATAATCAATTCTTCCAAAAAGGAGATCGTACCGATAAGCTTTACGGATCCGCTTTTGTACGCGACCCCAATAATAACATCGTATATGATGCCGGGGGTAAACCGTTAAAAAACCCTATCAACCAGTTTTTGGGTAATATGAACCCCGATTTTACATGGTCGTTAAGTAACAGCTTCAGGTACAAAAATATCTCTTTCAGTTTTCAGTTTGATGGCAGCGTAGGCGGTAAAATATCAAACCGTTTATATTCACTTACCATGCAGGGCGGTGCAAACATAGCCACTGTTGAAGGCGCCATAGGCAAATCAAGGTTAGATGATGATGTTAATGCAGGTGTAGCCAGTTACAAAGGTACTTATGTAGGCCAGGGGGTGCAGGTGTCAAACGGTGCAGCTATCAAGTATGATAATTTTGGACATATCACCAATTACGGCGACCTGCAATTTGCACCTAATACTGCAACCAGTACTGTTCAAAGCTGGGCTACCCAATATTACGGGCAAATTATGGAGGGTTCACTGGTGAGCAAAACATACGCTAAACTGCGCGAGGTGCAAATTGGCTACGATATGCCGAAAGCATGGTTAGCCAAAAGCTTCATAAAAAGGGCATCCATATCGCTTGTTGGCCGTAACCTGCTTTACTTCTATAAGGACAATAAGTATAAAGGGATAGACATCGAGCAGTTTAACACGCCTATCACCACATCAACACTGCAAACGCCAACTACGCGCCGTTATGGTGTAAACTTAAATGTTGCTTTTTAACACTTACGAAATATGAAAAAGATCATCCGAAATACAATGCTTGTGCTTTTACCGGCGGTAATGCTCGCGAGCTGCAAAAAGGCTTTTCAGGATATGTATGAAAACCCTAATAAGCCAACGGCGGTACAGCCATCGCTTTTGCTTGCCAACATCATGAACAAGATGCTGGAAGCGCCTGCCGGCCAAAACGACCGTACCAACCAGTATCAGCTTCAAAATAACTCGTACTTTGGTAACAACCAGTATAACTTTGGCGCGGGGACCAATTATTACCCAACGCTCACCGATGTTAAAAACATGGAAACGCTTGCAGCTTCGGCAGGTGACGTTAACCCATACCATGCTTTAGGTAAGTTTTTCAGGGCTTATTTTTTCACGAAAATGAGTTTGCAGGTAGGGGATATCCCCATGTCGCAGGCCTTACAAGGCGCGGCTTTGTTAACCCCGGTTTACGATCCGCAGAAAACGGTTTTTTTAAACAGCCTTGATCTGCTTGAACAGGCCAATGCCGATCTTACAGAACTGATCAACAAAGGTAACGCGCCTTTAACCGGCGATATGTATTTTTCAAACAACCTGAAAGCCTGGCAAAAAGTTGTGAATACCTACAGGCTCAGGTTGCTTATCCACCTGAGCAAAAAAACAGGTGACGTCGATTTGAAAGTTGCCCAGCAGTTTGCGCAGATCATATCAAACCCTACAAAATATCCGGTAATGGGTAGTAATGCTGATGATCTGAAATACACCTGGTTAAACCCAACCAACCGTTATCCGATACATAAGGAACTATTTTCTGACGCGGTGCTGAGTAATAGTGTTGATACCTATGTAAGCTTGCTTACCAATAATAAAGACCCCCGTGTTTTTGTAACCACCGATCCTGCGCCGGGTTTGGTTACAGCGGGCGGCAGCCCAACGGCTTTCTCCTCTTTTAAAGGTGGCGAAATAGGTTTGGACATGGGCGTACTGGCCAGCCAGAACGGTGGCGGTAAACTAAGCGCTATCAACAGGTTCCGATACTATTCGGGCTTTACCGGCGAACCTACCACTATGATAGGCTACACCGAAATGTGCTTTAATATAGCAGAGGCCATCAACCGGGGCTGGATCAGCAGCGGCCCGCTGGGCAACGCAGAAGCTTATTACGATGCGGGCATCAAAGCATCCATGGCTTTTTACGCGGTGCCTTTAAAAGGTAACATGACCGTGTATTCCTTACCATTAGGTGTGCCCCCTGCCGGGCCCTATGTTACCAATACAGTGGCTGTAGATTATGACGCATTTTATGCGCAACCGGGCGTGAAATACGCCGGTAACACCACTGCCGGTTTAAAACAAATCATCGAGCAAAAGTATATAGCGTTTTACCTAAATAGCGGCCTTGAAGCTTATTTTAACTGGAGGCGTACCGGTTACCCAACCTTTAGTACAGGCGTAGGTACCGGCAACAACGGCAAAATTGCTTTGCGCTACAAATACCCGGCTGCGGAACAATCGGCTAATACAGCCAATTACAACGCGGCTATTGCGCAATACGGTAATGTTGATGATGTAAATGGTGTAATGTGGTTACTTAAATAACTTATAACAAAAATGAAAAAACTAAATTTCTTCCTCCTTGCCGCCTTAGCAGTGCCTTTTGCAGTATCGGCACAAAAATCAAAGGTAGATACCATGGCTGTGGTTGCCGGTGTAACTGCGCACCGCGGGTATTCAATAGCTTACCCGGAAAATACGCTGGCCTCTTTCCAGGCCGGGATTGATGCGCATGCCGATTGGGTTGAGCTGGATATCCATAAAACCAAAGACGGGCAAATTATAGTTAGCCACGATGCTACCACCAAACGCACCGGCGATAAAGATCTGGTCATAGCCAACACTACCTGGGATGAGCTGAAACAAGTTGACGTAGCAACCGATTTCCGTAAGCGTAACGGGCTCACTTTGGAGCAATGCCCTGTACAGCACATGCCGTTGTTGAAAGATGCTATAGCGTTGATCATGAAACAAAAGCGCACACATTTATCCATTCAGCCAAAAGCTGATATCGTAGCTGATGCTATCGCGATTGTGAAAGCTGAAAACGCCGAGAAAATGGTGGGTTTTAATGATGGTAGTTTAAAATACATGTCGGACGTTAAAACACTTGCCCCGCAAATCCCTGTTTTTTGGGACAGGCTGCCTACTACCGATGTTGATGATGACATCCGCGTAGCGAAAGAAAAGGGCTTTGAAACTATTGTTGTACACTATAAAGGTATTACATCCGAAAAGATCGGTAAAATCCATGCAGCTAACCTTAAAGCCGGCGCATGGACCGTTGATGAGCGTGCAGATCTGGAGAACCTGGAGAAAATGGGCATCGACCGGATCTATACCGATGACCCTAAACTATTGATCACCATCAAAAAAGAATTGCATAAATAATATGAAAGCAAAACTGATAACTATCCTGTCGGCAGTCCTGCTGGCAGGGCAGGCTTTTAGCCAGCAAAAAATGGATACCCAGGCTCACCGCGGCGGTATGGCCTTGATGCCGGAGAATACCGTAGCATCTATGCTCAACGGCGTAAAAAGCGGTATAAAAACGCTGGAGATGGATGTGGTGATATCCTCGGACGGCAAGGTTGTGGTTTCGCACGATCTGTATATGTCGGCCGATTTTATGCGCAAACCCGACGGTACAGATATTGACAAAGCCGATGAAAAAAACTTAGCGCTGTATCATATGACCTATGACAGCATCCGCACCTATGATGCGGGTAGTAAACCGCACCCCCGTTTCCCCGCGCAGGCAAAAATGAAAACGTACAAGCCTTTGCTGTCAGACCTGGTCGACAGCGTGGAAACCTACGTGAAGAAGAACCGGCTGAAACCTGTTTATTACAGCATCGAAATAAAAAGCAGCCCAACGGGTGATGGCACCTTCCATCCGGCGATAGATGTTTTTGTTGCAAAAGTGTTAGATGTGTTGGCTAAAACCAAGATCGGTAAAAGATTAATCATCCAATCGTTTGACGTAAGAGCCTTGCAAGAGGTTCATAAATCAGATCCTAAAATAAAGCTATCATATCTGGTAGGTAAAGTAAGCCTCGACGAGGATCTGGCCAAGCTTGGTTTTACGCCTGCTATTTATAGCCCTTACTACACCTTCGTAACCAGGGAATTGGTGGATAAAACGCATAAACAAAACATGCTGATAGTACCATGGACGGTTGATGATGACAAAAGCATTGCGGTCATGGGCGAAATGGGTGCCGATGGTATCATTAGCAACTATCCTGATAAACTGGTCAAGCAATACGGCAGTTACCAGTCCAGATAGTCCTTTTAAATGACCGTTATTACAAAGGCCGCATGATCCAAGCGGCCTTTGTTTCCCAATTAATTCAACTGGGCAGAGTCACAACCAAGCTTACCGTGTTACTGCCGGTTTCCTCCTTTGGGCGTAAAATTATTAAAAAAAGATATTTTCCGGAGCTTAAATACTGCTATGCATGAAAATTGTTATACCGAACGCACCCAGATTGGCATTACCGGCAAATCTGTTGATAACTTTCGGCCCTATACGCCGGAATTTTTAATTGTGTGTACAGCTGTTACGAAAGGGGCAGATGTCAGCTTATTATACCATTACCGGGAAACGGTATTAATAACACAGGTACCTGTAACTATAATTTGTTCTGCAAAAAATGCTGAAATCATTCCTTGCGCAGAGGAATTTTTGTGGAGAACAAAGAGGCGAATACCGGGAGATGTGTGGAAAGTCTGGCGTTCGGGCATGATTGAAAATCTAAAGATCCCGCAGGTTAAAGATTTGTATTTGGAAGAAACAAGTAGTGTATATGGTAAAGCTTCCTATTATGGCCTTTACGAAGAGTTAAGAATCCGCTAGTTTAAATTAGCCATAACGTGAAAACCCGCTGGAAGCGATATGGCTTAAAGGAAAGCGATCTTTCAACGTCTGAATATCAATATAACATATACAATTCTATCCCACCCACTAATGAATGAACCGCTCCGTTTTATCAGATAGTTAGAAGGACTGACCTTCCATATTGATAAATATCAAAGGGGATACCGATGGGAATACATGAAATCCATTCCCTGCTGAATGATATTTATACTTTTGATAATAGCAAGGAAAGCTATTACTGCCTAAGGTAAGCAAGCCAATGCACATATTGTTTAAATTAGTAACCGGTTGCCACCTATTTTGCAACAGCAGGCTTAAACCCCAGGCATACCATAATCCCTTCTACAACCCGTTTGGTATCCTCCGGGTTTCGTACGCGGATACAATCTACATCCGTTTTGTAGGCAGGATGATCGTTACCGCCTTCCATCAGGGCATCGCCGATGAAAATCATCTCGGAGATTTTGATATCCAGGACTTTTTTTAGTTTACGGATGCCGTAAGCTTTATCGATACCGGGTTTGGTGATGTCGATTGAAGTAGCGCCCCCCATCTGCACGGAAAAGGCTTTCAGGGTTTTGTCCAGTGTTTTTTTGATGATTTTGCGTTTGGCGAAACCGGGGTCCCATTTTTTCTTTTCGGCTAATGGAGCGGACTGCCCTAAAGCGGAATAGGTGACCTGGCTGCCGCGGTCCTCGATTTGATCGCCCCAGGTTTTCTTTGCCTCAAAACCTGATTTAGTTACTGCTTCGGTCAATTCTTTTGTGATCAGCTCTTTTTCTTTCGCAGTAAAGTTTTCCGCATACAATTCTTTCCATCCTTTGCTGTACTTATAAAATTTCGTCCCGCAGGTTGGCAGGATGGAAAGTCTTTTCAATGATTTTTGTGGGAGGTAAGCTAATACCTGTTTTTCAAATTGCGGCCAGTCACCGCCCGAGATCACGGCTACCTTGGCGACGGTAAGTAAATTACCCAGTATAACAGCCATTTCTTCATCTATCGCCGCTTTGCTTTCGGCCAGGGTACCATCGAGATCAAATATGATCAGCTTCTTCATATAGTGGACAACATCCTTTTGGTTGGGTTGTTTTCCATTCATTTAAATGTGACCCCCAAGCCATATGCCATAAAGCATTAAAGCTGTACCAGGAACCAGATCACCGTCGCCACCTGTTTGAAGCCTGTTTGATGCTCAACGAAAAACTTGACGGGTTGCCTGCCCATTGATACAGATGAATAGCACAAATAATAAGTATCTCATAGGCTGCAAATTTTATACATTAACTAACTGATATGTGCTTTAATCAGGTCTACAATCTCCCTTTTTTCATTGTCTTTTAAAACGCCCAGCGCAACTAAAACCATATTGCCTGCATCCAGTGTTAAGACGATCTGCCCACTGGTCCAGAAACTTTTTTTATAGCTGATATCCCTGATGTCACCATAAGCGGTAAAGCTTAGTGTCCCGGTATCGATCCCCAATTTTGCCATACCACTGCCCCTGGAGATTTCCCGATAATAAAAGCCCTTTTCGTCCAGCTTTGCCCGCTCCACACCACTTGCATATCGGATGTAAAAATAGCCGCCTGCAATAAAACCTGCCTTAAAGAGCAACAGGATGCATGAAATTATAAAATCAGGTACGCTTTTAAAACTTAAAAACATCCTTCAGATTCGACCATAGGGACAGTATCCGTTCGATGCCGCCAAAAGTTATGCCGAGGCCCATCAGAAGAAGAATGATCCCGACAACAATTGAACGATAGGGCGGAAGGTAATAGCTTTTTGTTTCCTGCAGCATTTTATGGCTCAGTTAGTTTTACGCTGTTAAAACCCCGATAGCGCGAAACGGTTTTGAGGTAACCAAATTGCCCGATGTAAAACATTGGCTCCCTGAAAAAGTTAAGCTATAAACCGCATTAATGGATATCTGGGAATCATACGAAAGACTGCAACCCCTTGAAAGGATCATGATCACTTTTACTGTGACCGTGCTGCTGATCATTATAGTGTACGGGGTTAGTAAATGGACCAAGCGAAGGAGCGAGGCCAATCCGGTGCTTTCCGGCAGAAGCGGTAACCTGGAACGGAAAGACGATGGTACGTTAGTAGCTTACATAGCGTTTTGGCGGTATTTGTTTTTTGGGGTTCTATTCGCCTTAGCGTTTTACATCTGCATGAACGCCTTTGTTCGCCTCTACCAGGAACTACCACCCGGTTTTTATAAAAGCTGGGACAAGCCCGCTTCCATAACATTGTTTATGTTAATATTGGCCATAGCGATGTTAATTTGGGGCTATTGGTTGCTAAAAGGCGGCTATAAAAAAGTACAGTTTGAGCTTACAAAATATAATGTACGTTATCTAAAAAGCGGCGTAAGAGGGGGGATTTTACTTTCAGATAATGATATATTTGTTTCACTCCGCGATATTACGGGAGTACAACTGCGTCAAAATATGCTTGGAGGTGGCGTGATTACTGCCCGAACGGCAACGCAGACCCATAAGATGATCTTGTTGTTATCTGCAGAAGAGCAGCAGGTTTGTTACCAAGCATTACAGGAAGCGATCCATAACCGACAGCTAAACAGCAGGCCATTATGAAAATAGTTTTTCTGCTTTGTGCAGTACTGCTAACGCAAACACAAGCTTACGTGCCGGTAGGGGACGCCTCGAAATACATCGGCAAAACGATCAAACTAAACTGCAAGCAGTATCAAACGCTGGATGATGGCCGGACGGTGACCTTTATTTTGGAGCCTGACCGTCCTGCCAAACCTGTGATGATCAGCTTGAGCGGCGAACCGAGGAAAAAGCTATTAACGGATATGCGCGACCGCAGAAAGCTGAACAGGGAGATCGCCTCATCTCTGGATACCAGCCTGACAGCTACCGGAAAGATCATCTTGATCAAAGGTCACCTCACGATGGTGGTCAGCCGTTCACCAGACATCTATCTTGGCGCAGATCTTCAGATACAGCGGCCTTAGCCATAACGTCAAAACTGCTTTTTTTATTAACTGTTACGCCTATTGTTCTAAATGTTACATGAACATCATAAACGAGCAAGGACCCATAGAAACGCAGACAGGACCAGATGATATCATTGATGCGGACACGGACAATGCAAATGCAAAGAAAGACGGTGTAGGATAAGGTGGAAGGCGATGAACCCTCAAAGAATGAAACGGATGTGAACCCGGAAGATGCGAAACTTTCCCGGAGTGAATAGTAGTGAATTACAAAGTCGGATCCAGCGGACTGGCAAAAAAAACGGCCGGGTCGGTAAGGGAATTACCGATAAATATGTTAGGCGCTACCGGATGTTTAAAACCATTTTTTCTGCATTACGTTATTAGAAAACAAATCATAAGCTTGTGAGCAATATCTAATGAAAAACCTATTTGCGTTAATAATCATACTTCTCGCACTTTCATCCGGCTACGCACAAAAGAAACCAAAAATTTTGCCGCCGCCGTCGATGAATGTACCGCCGCCACCTAAACCAGAACCACCTTTTAAAGAAATGCAAAAGTTGGAAGCAGATCCGCTGCGAGAACATCTTACCACGTTTTGGGCGGATAGCCTTTATACAAAAACGGACAGCAGCTTCCAGGTGGAACAATGGATTTTTTCTCCCTCAGGTTTAGGTGAGGCCCGTCTGACAAAGGATGTTTATTCATATCCCAAGTGGTATACCAAAGATTCCCTCATCCAAAACGGGAACCGGATTGTGTCTCTTGCCAAAGAAACGTATTTCCAGGATGGTGATTGCAGCTACAATAAGCAGCCGCCTAAGGAAGCAGGTAAGCTGGTCTTTACCGATAAGAAAACGAAGCAGCGCATTGTTTTTATCATCAAATGGGAAGGCAAAGGTGGAGATAAAAAGATAATCGGACTCACCGACGAAGCTAATAAGACCAGATGGAAACCGGGTGATTCGCCCGCTGCTGCGCCCATGGGTTATTAGTGTAATAGCCGGGCTGATAGAGTGGTTATGCGATTTTATGGATACATTGAACTAAATATACCTGATATATGGGTTCTGTTCTTCGTAGGATAGAAAAAGTTTACCTTCGAAAAGGTAACCACTGTAAGCCAGACCCTTGGCTACGCTCTTAAAAACAACTAACTATGCGATTTATACAGGTAGCATTTATGGGTTGCCGACTAAGATACTCGCTACATTGACCTCTCTGTTTTGCGCTTTTCCGCCTGTCAGCGGCTTTTTAATTTGGCGGGGCAGGAAGAAAAAAATGCCCCGCCCGCGTTAGAGGCGGAAAAATTTGCCGATGTTAGGAACCAAAACAGCAACAATTTTCTTTTCATATATTGAAACCGTGTCCGCTCAGATAGTATCTTTACGATTTCTATAATGAGCAAGAAAACCGATAATATTCCTGTAAATAAACTGCCCGAAGAAAGCTGCCGGGGGATCATGATGATGCGGGAATCTTTTAACGGTTCACCAAATTCCGAACAAGTGGAACGTTCTCACCGGGATGGCGGTTATACTTTCATTATCCAGGAAAAAGGAAAGACCCTTATCGAAATTGATTTCCAAACGCATCATATTCAGGCACCGGCTGTCATCTTTATCCACCCACATCAGATTCACAGAGTTATAGCGTTTGAAAATGCACTGATCAGTACCTGGATCATCACAGAGGAAAACCTCCGCCCGGAGTATTTAAGCCTGATCGAAGACCTTGCGCCGGTGGATGTGTTGCCGGTTATTCCGGAAACACTTGCTGTCCTGACCGAAACTGCTGCATTATGTATGAAACTGTCTGAAAATAAAACAGAGGTGCTTTACCATTCCATTTTAAAGGAAAGCATTAGCACGCTGATAACATTGATCATATCTAAATACCTTGCATTATCAAAACCAGCTGAACAACATACCCGATTTGAGGATATTACCAGGGAATTTAAAACCGCATTGGGAAAACATTATAAGTCGACCAAAAATCCATCCGAATACGCTGCTCAATTAAATTTATCCCTTTCATATCTGAATGAATGCGTGAAGGCTACTACCGGAAAGTCCATTTCCATTCATGTTCAGCAACGTGTAGCGCTGGAAGCAAAACGCCTGCTTTATCATTCCGGCAGATCTGTAAAAGAGATCGCCGGCGAACTGGGATATGATGACTACTCCTATTTTACACGGCTGTTCAACAAGGTTGTGGGCATGACACCCATTGCTTTCCGGGACAAAAACCGCGAATAGTCCTACACTTACAGCCTCCTGTCATTGTGTGCACTTAATTTCAGGCGTTTCTTTGTGCTAATAAAAAATAGACGATAGGAATGATGCAAATACCGGAACTTTTACTCCATAAAAATATTGCTATAGTTGGTGGCGGCCCGGGTGGCCTGACACTTGCCAGGCTTTTGCAGCTTAAAGGTGCATGGGTCAAAGTTTATGAGCGGGATCACAGCCAGGCAGCACGTGTACAAGGAGCTATTGTAGACCTGCATTTCGACTCCGGCCTGAAAGCTATGGAAGCGACCGGGCTCATGGAGGCATTCAAAGCAAATTACATGACGGGTGCGGATAAATACCGCTTACTTGATCCAAAAGGTAATATTTTGTTAGATGAAGGTAACCAGGCCGGCGAACCACAGTTTGGTAATCCGCAATTTAGGCCTGAAATAGACAGAGGGGCGCTGAGGGACCTGCTAATAAACGGTTTGCTGCCCGGCACCGTTATATGGGACAGCCAGTTTGTCAGCATGAAGGAAGTTGACTATAAGTGGGAATTGCAATTCAAGAACGGCACAACTGCTACTGCGGACATCGTTATCGGATCAGACGGTTACCGCTCCCTGATCCGGCCTTACCTTACTGACGTAAAAGCATTATATTCCGGTGCGATGATCATCCAGGGTGAAATAGACCATCCGAAAACGGCCTGTCCGGAATTTTACCAGTTAGTTAACCAGGCAAATCTGATGGCTATGGGGAATGGAGCAACCATAGCCGCACAACCGCGTGGCGATGGCGGCTTAACTTTTTACGCTGCATCAATGTACCCGGAAAACTGGGTTAAGGTCAGCGGTATTGATTTTAACAATACAGAACAGGTTCAAACTTACCTGATCGATCATTACGAAGATTGGAACCCGGTGTTTTTTAGCTTATTTAAAGCTTGTCAACATTTTCTTCCCCGACCGCTGAATTATTTTCCTTTAGAAAACAGGTGGGAGACTAAAGATAATGTTACCCTAATTGGTGATGCTGCACATCTGATGCCACCCAATGGAGAGGGTATTAACCTGGCCATGTTGGATGCCTTAGACTTGTCAGAATGCCTGACCGGTACTGCAACATTTACTGATCTTCACAACGCCATTGCCTCTTACGAGAAGACCATGTTTGATCGGGCTGCGCCCCTTTGTAAAGAAACGATCGAGGGTATAAGCGACTTTGCCGCGCCGACGGAAGAATCCGTACAGGACTTAATTAAAATGCTCAGCTAACAAAACATAGACAACTCAAACCGGGATATGATCCTTCAGCTAAGCGATGTGAAACCTGGGAGCTGATTAAGTAAAAACGCGATCATTAACTGCTGTTGATCGCTGGCGCGGAATGTTGAAAATCAGATTATGACAACGACCTTTCCTTTGGCCGCATTGCTTTCCATATACTGATGTGCAGCTACCATTTCCTCAAGTCCGAATGTTTTGTCAAGGTTGACCGTTATAGCACCGCTTGCTTTGAAAACGGATCGGTTAAGTTCAAACTATTATACATTAATGGTGGTACTAACATACGAATTCAATGGCATATCGGTATCCCCGGTTTTTACTTTCTGTGATTAGGATAGCTTGTTCTCAAGATTCTTAAATCTAATGAAATGATAGAAGAGATTCAACCCTATTCGACTATGGTCACCCCTTTTGAGCGAACAAAAGATCGCTTCGGTACGACAGTGAGAGGAACTGCCAAACCTGATCTTTTGAATAATTAAAATTTAAGTATAACTAATCGAACTTATCAGGATAAGAAAGTATCGGGACGTTTAACTATTTGGTATGCTCCTTGTACTGGATGAGATATGAACACAGCAAACGAACAAGAACCCATAGAATCGCAGACTGGACCGGATGATATCATCGATACGGAAACAGATAACGCGGATGCGAAGAAAGATGCCGTGCAGGAGAAGCTGGAAAGCGTAGAACGCTCAAAAGACGAAACCGAGGTAAACCCGGAGGACGCGCAGGTATCCCGGAGTGAATAGGGTCAAACCCAACCAGAATGCATTAACGGCCTGGGTAAAGTAACAACATGACGGTCAGTTAATTCGGAAAACGGATGAGCCCTACTTTGAACACCTGCTTTTTGTGGCCGAAACTGCGGGGTGTGTTTTCCCTTTAGGATATGAGATAGGCCTTTGCCATGATCTGCTGGAGGAGACTGATGTAACCGAAGCTGAATTGCTGTCGGCTTTAAAAAGTTTCCGTTACCAGGATCTATCGGCTGAGCATATAACGGGTTGTGTAGTGGAACTAACAGGTGTTTTTACAAAAGCTGCATTTCCTGAATTAAAAAAACAAGAACGTAAACGAAGGGAAACGGCCCGTCTTGTCGTGATTAGCCCGGACGCCCGGACGGTAAAGTATGCGGATCTGATCTATAATATTAATTGGATGCTGCGTTTTGGCGGCGAAAAACTGGAGAAATATCTGCAACGAAAGCTGGCGCTGCTCGAGCGGCTTTCAGGCGGTGACGAGGCCCTAAGATGCGAGGCGCAGGCGCTTATTTTGAAATGTCTTCAAAATAAAAAAGTATAATCACATAAACCGGTACGTATTCGCAAAGTGCAAACGGTTTCTGTCAAAAATCCGGCTGAGGCAATGCTTTATGAGAATTGGACAACCTTGCAGGCGATGGAGCGCTTCGGTTGGGAAAACGTAAGAGGCGGCGATTTTCTGATCGTTGAAGACCACTTGCTAAAAGGGCGCATCGAACATATCTATGATTTTGAAAGCAACAAGATCAAGTACTACACGGAAGAACATAAGCGCTTTTTATTCGGAGGTGCTGATAACTGGCTTATCTACGTTTTGGAATTACGTTATGGATGCTTTTATATTGGCAGTTGTAAGCATTTGGGCAAATCGCTCGGAGAGCATTTCTGCGGTAAGGGTATTTTATGGACGCGAGATAACCCGGTGATCCGTGTTTTACAACTGACTTTGGTGACGCCTGAAATGGGCAGCTACTTAGTTTTTGAAAAACGAGTTGTTACAGACTTATATCGAGAAATATGGTTGGGATAAAGTGAAGGGCGGGCCGATGCCGCCGAGGGAAATCTCAGATCAAAACTTAGCTTGAAAAAAATGTAATTTTACGTTTTGAAAAAAAAATAATGTTCAATTTAGTGTTTCTCAAGTAGAAAACTTATCCACATAAAATAGCGAAAATAAATTGTTCCTATTTTGTAACTAAAATTAAGTAACTCATTGATAGTTAGTTACGTTACAATCCCTGTATGGGGAAAGTAACTCAGATCAAATTTTGCATGTTATCTGTGCTACCTTGTTGATTCCCTGATAACCAGTTTTGATGGTATTACAATCTGTTGAAGTTGTTTTATGGGGATTTTATTTTCCAGCTTATCTAAAAGTATTTTAAAAAGTTCTATAGCCATCTGTTCCAGTGGTTGCGCAACAGCACTTATGGTGGGGTTATATAGACCAAAAATTTCATGATCATCAAATGCGATGATACCAATATCACGGGGGATTTGCAGCCGCATATCATTAATAGCTTTAACACCGCTTAGTGCAAGGTAATTGGTTGCAAATACAATGCTGTCAATCTCATGATGATCATTTAAAAAGGATGTTAGGTTTTTGGCTGTTGTATTGGCATCATTTTCAAATGGGATTTTTAGCAGGGCAGGGGTAAGCTCATACTTGCTTACCGCATCAAAGTATCCGGCCTCGCGGTCTGTCATCTGTAATTGCTCAGATTGCAGGGTAACAAATGCAATGTGCCTGTATTTTTTATCAGCTAAATGAGCAACGGCATTGTAAGTGCCCTGGTAATTATCAAGCACAACATAATCGGTATCAATGCTTTTGAAATGCCGGTCAAACAAAACCACCGGCAACTCGTCATTTATCAGTTCCATAATTGCCGACTCAATACCCGCCGGCGGCGTAATAATATAGCCATCAACATGCCGATCCCTAAATAATTGTATCAGCTCACGTGTTTTATCGGGGTCGTTTTCTGTACTGCAATAAATGATCTTGTAGCCACTCTTATAAGCTAAAACCTCGAGATGAAAAGCAATATGAGAGAAGAAATAATCAGATATCTTTTCAACCATCAGGCATATCATCTTGGTTTTACCTGTACTAAGGCTCCTGGCCAATTGGTTGGGTTTGTAGCCTTTCTCTTTTACATATTTTAAAACACGTTCTGCCAACTCGTCGCTTATCCTTTTCTCTTTAGCCTTACCATTAAGGATAAAAGAAATGGTTGATTTTGCCACATTTAACTGACTGGCAATATCATTAATTGATAGTTTTTTCTTCATTTACAGCGGCGCGTTATTCTAATATTCATCTAATTAACTTATTTAATAGCAAAAAACAATAATATATGTCCGGCAATGTGTTTTGTAGACTTTTATATAACGCAAATGTAGCTTGTTTTTGTTATAAAACCGGTTGTGCAAATTGCCGATACGTATTTTTATAATCAATTTAATAAACCAAAACCGGTGATTATTGAAATTTTCATATCATAATATTTGTTTTTTTAGCTTTTTCACATTTCTTCAAAATATTCAATAATCCTTTAAAACACATTTGCAAAACCGGTTTTATTGCCTATAATCTGTCTCTTATACACAT
>NZ_LGEK01000066.1 GCF_001636615.1 Mucilaginibacter sp. L294
AGATGTGTATAAGAGACAGGCTGTACCAGGTGGCTACCAGCTTTTTAGATCCCTCAAGTATCAGCTACCCTTTCCGAAAGCTGTTTAGGAATAAGAATATTAATTTCAGGATGGCTGAAGTATTAAATGTAGATACCGAAAGCCGGGTAGTTTTCTTATACGACGGGGTTGCCCTGAAATACGATGAACTCATTTTTGCGGCCGGCGCCAGTACCAATTTTTACGGAAATGAAAACGTGAAAAAAAATGCCCTATCCTTAAAAGGGATAGACGATGCTTTGAACATGCGTAACGCATTATTGAAAACGCTGGAAGAGGCAATGGCAACGCCTGATCCTGAAACCAGGAGAAAACTCCTCACGATTGTAGTAGCAGGTGGTGGCCCTACAGGTGTAGAAGTTGCAGGGATGCTGGCAGAAATGAAAAAATACATCCTTGGAAAAGATTATCCTGATCTGGAAAACGATTACGGTGACATATACATTGTTGATGGCGGGCCAAGTTTGCTGGCACCCATGAGCGATAAAACGCATGCCGGAACATATAAAGCCATGACGAGCCTTGGCGTAAAGGTAATTTTGAACGCACATGTGGACGACTTTACAGACGGCAAAGTTATATTGAATAACGGGCTGGTGATAGAGACTAAAACTTTAATTTGGGCGGCAGGTATCACTGCAAATATTTTTGCTGGTATACCTGCCTCCAGCCTTGGGTCGGGTAACCGTATGGTGACTGATGTTTACAATAAGGTTTCAGGAACTAACCACATATGGGCAATTGGCGATATCAGCATTCAAAAAACAGATGATTATTACCCCCGGGGGCATCCGCAACTTGCGCAGGTAGCCATGCAGCAGGGCCGAAATCTGGCAAAAAATTTTCTGGGCCTGGAAAAAGATAAGCCAATGAAGCCTTTCAAATATTTCGACAAGGGCGAAATGGCCATAGTAGGCCGGCATCATGCTGTTGTTGATCTTTTTAAACATAAAGTGCACTTAAGGGGCTTTCCGGCCCTGGTGATCTGGCTTTTTATCCACGTTGTTTCACTCATCAACTATGATAATAAAATAAGAACACTTTATAGCTGGTTGGTTGCCTATTTATCCAGGGACCAGTCGCTGCGCATGATATTCAAATCATAATTATTACAATAAATTAAATCCAAAACTATGTCACAAACAATCGAACTTATTCCGGGCAACACCCTAATTACGGCCACGCCCGAAGAGGGCAGGCAGTTAGCCGTAAAAATGTCAAGGCTGATCATTAAAGCAACACAGCCCGACGCCGCAGTACGCGAGCGGCTGCGCGGTGTGTACGCTGAAGATCCTACGATGCTGATCGCTATCGGCCATACCGTAGCTGCAGAGTTTGCTACCATTGCTGCTGCGAATAATTATTGGAGATAACATTTCTTTATTAAACAAGAAAACCCCGGGTATTCCCCGGGGTTTTCTTGTTTAATACTATATCTACTCCGGCTGTTTGCCGAAAGCTACCCCTAACCTGTTCCAGGCATTCATGGCAACTATGGATAGAATGATTTGGGCGGTTGTTACTTCGCCGAACAGTTCAACAGCTTTATCAAAAGTTTCATCCTTAACGCCGTGCTGGCTAATCAGCGTAACTTCTTCTGTAAGTTGTAATATGGCCTGGTCTTTTTCAGAGAACCAGTTGGTTGCTTCCCGCCATGCACTCAATACGTGCAGTCGTTCCGGCCGCTCCCCGTATTTTAATGCATCTTTAGTGTGTACGTTAAGGCAGTAAGCACAGCCGTTAATTTGCGATGTACGGATCTTGATCATCTCTTTCTGGATTTTATCCAGCTCGGTGTCGGCCAGTAATTTATCCAGGTCTATAAATGGTTTGTAGGCCTGTGGAATTACTTGAGGCAAAATAAATCGGGTTTTCATATACTTATAATGATTAATAGTTGTTTTTTTCGGCCAGGTAATTATCTATGCTATAGGGGTAATACATAATTGTATAAAGTAAAAGGCAGCCGGCACTATCCGCAAATACAGAGTAGCTAAACGGGGACCTGTATCCCATAAACAACCCCATACACACGGCAAAACTTAAGGTCAATAAAAAACCGCAAATGGCCGAAAACCTTATCTGGTACCCTATCAAAAACGCAAACCCTATAAACACTTCAGCAATACTCGCCAACATCCCCATAAAACTGGCAGCCGAACGCCCCAAAAATGGCATAAGCACGTTGGTATAGGTCACAAAATGATCCCAGTTGCCCCAGCTAACATTAGGGGCGCCCGGAGGCCCAACCCAGCCAACGCGGTCGGCAACAGGCAGCAAAAAGCCAAAGCCTAAAACAATCCTGAAATAAAGTTGCGGCATTTTGTAATTAGTTTTCATACGGATATAATTTTTTTTCAAATAAGGCGATAACCGGTACTGCCTCCACATGATATTATGATAATGACACAGTGCAGATAAAACATGCTATTTTTTTGTCGAGAGTGTTTCCGTACCCCTTAGCGCACAATTATTACTATTTCGTAACCAACATAACCTTCTACGAAATATAGTAACTACTATCCATTTTAATTAGTATCAAATAACTGATAATTAGATACTTAAACGGAATGGCACAACATTCGCCTAAGCATTAACCTAATCAACAACTATCATTTTAAAAATTATTTTATGGAGAAGTACGAAAACCTGAACAAGCAATTTATCGCAGGCAGCTGGCGAGACGGAACAAACGCCGCTATCATCAATAACATCAATCCTTTTAATGATCAACTCATACATAGCCTCCCTTCTGCGGGTCGCGAAGATGTGGATGCTGCCTTTGAAATGGCTAAAACCGCGGCTCATGACTGGGCCAATTCAAACCCATTATTTAAACGCGATATCCTGTTAGAGGCTGCACGCCTGTTATGGGCACGCAAAGATGAATTCATCGAATGGCTGGCTGTAGAAACAGGAAGCACCTATATCAAAGGTTACGTAGAAACCCAACAGGCACGTGATATATTGATAGAAGCGGCAGGGTTTCCAACCCGTATGCATGGTAATATACAGGCTTCAACCATTGATGGTAAAGAATCTTATATATTTCGTAAACCCCTCGGTGTGATAGCCCTGATCAGTCCATGGAATTTCCCTTTATACCTTTCTATGCGCACCATAGCGCCTGCCCTTGGCACCGGTAATACCGTTGTAGTGAAACCGGCAACACAATCGCTCGTTACCGGGGGCACATTAATCGCAAAATTATTTGAAGAAGCCGGGCTGCCCGCAGGCGTATTGAACGTTGTTACAGGAAAATCAGACATTATTGGCGATTACTTCACCGGGCACCCGGTGTCAAGAATGGTATCCTTCACGGGTTCCACACCCGTTGGTAAGGGAATTGGCCGCATTGCCGGTGAAAACCTGAAAAAATCGGCATTAGAACTTGGCGGTAATAATGTATTTATCGTTTTAGATGATGCGGACGTTGAATACGCTGTAAATGCCGCCATTTTTGGCCGGTTCCTGCACCAGGGACAAGCTTGCATTTCGGTGAACCGTATCATGGTACATGAAAGCCTTTACCACGACTTTAAAAATAAATTCGTTAATAAAGCCCGGCTGTTGCAATCCGGCGACCCGCTGGACCCTACAACAATTGTAGGGCCTATTATAGACAAACATGCCTTACAACGAATTTTGGGGGTTATCCAAAAATCAATTGAAATGGGTGCCGTATTGGAGACTGGTAATGAAGTGATTGGAAACGTGCTTTTGCCAACTGTGCTCTCCGGCGTAACCAGCGATATGAATATCTTCCATGAAGAAATATTTGGCCCGGCCGTGGGGCTGTTTTCTTTTGCTGATGATGACGAGGCAGTAGAATTGGCTAACGCTACTGATTTTGGGCTGAGCGGGGCAATACATACCAAAGATGTTTACCGGGGTATGGAACTAGCCAAACGCATAGAAACCGGAATGATGCACATTAACGACCAAACCGCAAATGATGAGATCCTGGCGCCATTTGGTGGTGAGAAGTCATCAGGTACGGGCCGTTTTGGCGGAAATTATATCATGGATGAACTGACGACCGTGCAATGGGTTAGTGTACAGTTTAAAAAAAGAGAATACCCTTTTTAAGGAGTCGCCGCGACAAGGAACGCGCAATATAAGGGCGCGTTCCTTTTAAAGCTTTCAACATTAAACTTACCAATATGATAAACCACTTACCACTTTACCGCAATTTAATTTTAAGCGCAATACTATTACTAAGCGCACTCCCATTAAAATTACTGGCACAAGACCCAATTTTGCCCGCTGCCAACCTCGGGCTGGCCAACATGACAGATGGCATTACCCCTGGAGCAGGCATTTATTATGCTAATTTCACACAACTATATCAAGCTCACAGCCTCAAAGATGGTTTAGGCCATACGGTACCAACCGATTTAAAAATAAATAATTATTTTACGATCCATCAAATCGTTTATTTATCCAATAAAAAAGTTTTTGGTGGATTGCTTGGTGCCACAGTTTTTATTCCTGTGGTTCGCATTTCCGCTACTAATAACACCGGCCCCGTACCTACCATAAATAATGGCTTTTTAGGAGATATTATAATTGCGCCCGCAATTGTTTGGGGAAACAGAAAATTGTTTGGTAAGCCGCTGTTTCATCGTGCAGAACTGGATTTCTTTTTGCCTACCGGCTCCTACAATCCAAAATATGACATAAATCCCGGCTCTCATCATTATACCATTTCCGCACATTATACTTTTACTTATTTCTTAAGCCCGGGCTTTAGCATAAGCGCAAGGAACCATTTAAATTATAATACAAAAATCATTGGCAGTAACGTGCTACCGGGGATGTTTTATAACGTAAACTTTTCACTCGAACAAACGATCTATAAAACTTTTCGCGCAGAGATTTGCGGTTATTACCTGAAACAACTTAACCAGGATTCAAATAACGGCGACAGCCATTATTACCAGGATAATTTTGGTATTACAAACACCAAGGAACGGGTACTGGGCATTGGCCCCGGCTTATCCTACCTGGCTAACCAGCGTTTAGTAATGGAAGGCAAAGTGTTTTTTGAAACGGCCGCTCAAAATCGCGAGCAGGGTATTAGGCCTGCCTTGCAGCTTTCATATAAATTTTAATTCTTAAACAGACAAAATATGGACTCTTATAGAAAAATTGAATCAAAAACCATTGTTTTTATTACAGGAGCCTTTGTATCCAGCAGTTGCTGGGATAACTGGGTAACTTATTTCGAAATGGAAGGTTACACTTGTATTGCACCCCCATGGCCAAATAAAGAAGCGCCCGCCGCCGCGCTACGTGCGCTTCACCCAAGTAAGGCCATCGCTTCAACCAGGCTTGCCGGCCTGGTTGATTATTATGCTGATCAAGTCAAAAAACTGCATCAAAAGCCGATAGTAATTGGCCATTCTATGGGTGGGTTGATCGTTCAGCTATTGCTACAACGTAACTTAGTATCAGCGGGTGTTGCCATACACCCGGTAGCCCCCCAGGGCGTGATCAGCTTTAGCTGGTCGATGTTAAAGTCGGTTTGGGGACCGCTGGGATATTTCACATCGGTAGATAAATCTTTTATGATGTCTTTTAAACAATGGCAGTTTGCTTTTACCAACGATATGCCCGAAGCTGAACAAAGAGCTACTTACGAGGCCTATGCTATTCCTGAATCAAAATTGATCTCCAGGGACGGGCTTACAAAAGTTGCCCATATTGATTTTACCAAATTTCATGCGCCACTATTAATTACAGCCGGGACTGAAGACCACATAGTACCGGAAGCACTTAATTATGCCAATTATAAAAAATATCAATCTTTCGCAACCACCAGTTATAAATCTTTTAAAGGCCGCAATCACTTTGTATTGGGCCAACCTACATGGCTGCAGGACGCCGAATATATTTATAAGTGGCTACAGCAGTAAATACTTATCATGTAATAAACTATGAACCAGCAAATTAATAATTAAAACATCTGAGAAATAGCAAGCGGACATTAAACATACCGCCTGCTTTCATTTTTTATCTAATCCCTATTAACAAGCTTAGCTTGTAATTCAATAAAATTGCAGGTTATGATGTCATGAAGTGGTCATTAAATAATAAAAGATATTAAACTCTTTTATTATTTACCCTTTAAGAATATCTTTGGCAATCAAACATTCACACTTAATAATAAAAGATATTAGGGTGTTATTATCAATTACTAATTATACATATAATGACTACAGAGCAAAAAGAAATGGTAAAAGCAACAGTGCCTTACCTACGAGAACACGGTGTAGCGCTTACAACTCACTTTTACAAGCGCCTCTTTGAATTTAACCCCGATTTGAAAAATGTTTTCAATATGGGGAACCAGCAAAACAGCAAACAACAGACAGCACTGGCTATGGCGGTGCTTGCCTATGCAGAAAACATAGATCATCCGGAAGTGTTATTAGCGGTTTTGGATGGAATAGGCCAGAAACACATCAGCTTAAATATCCGCGCTGAACACTACCTGATTGTTGGGGAACATTTGCTCGCATCTATCGGAGAGGTTTTAGGTGAAGGGGCTACAGAAGACCTTTTGAAATCATGGGAAGCGGCTTATTTCCAGTTAGCCGATATCATGTCTGGCCACGAATTGGAACTTTACCGTCAGCAAGTGCAGAAAAAAGGCGGGTGGACCGGCTGGAGGCCATTCATTGTTAAAGACAAGGTCAGGGAATCTTCTGAGATAACATCATTTTACCTCTACCCTACAGATGGGGGCAAGATTGCAGATTTTGCACCGGGGCAATACATTAGTGTAAGGCTTTTCCTCCCCGAACTAAATTTGTTACAGCCGCGTCAGTACAGCATTTCCACTGCGCCAAATGGCATATATTACCGTATATCGGTAAAAAAGGAAACTTCTACCCATCCCACGCCCGACGGAATGATCAGCAACAGGCTGCATGATTTTGTTAGCGAAGGGCAATTAGTGGACGTATCTGCACCAGCCGGAAGTTTTACCTTAAAAGATGGCGTGCACCCCATCGTATTTATCAGCGGCGGCGTAGGCCAAACACCATTGATATCAATGATGGAAAGTTTGATCAATAGCGGTAGCGAAAGAAAACAGACCTGGATACATGGTTGTCGTGATCAAAATGTACATGCTTTCCGGGAAATGATTGAGTTATGGGCTACAGAACATGACCATTTAGAAAGGCATGTATTTTACAGCACAACCGGGCATGAACTTAATAAAGAAGGCCACTATGAGGGATGGGTAGACCTGAATCGTTTCCGGACGGAAGTGCAGATAACCGCCGATACCGAATACTATTTATGCGGCCCGGCAGGGTTTATTGAGAAAAATTTACGAGACCTTGTCAAACTTGGTGCAGACCGCTCACGCATCTATTTTGAAGAATTTGGACCGCAAACCCTCCATTTAAATTAAGCTAACTTCATAAGCAAAGGATAGTCTCAGCCGGCCATAAGCTTGCTGAGACTTATTTAATTTGGATAGCTGTATGAATGTTTATTTAGCTGAGCAATGTTTGAAGAACTGTTGCGAAGCGCGAATGCCTGATTTTATATAAACCTGCATCTTTTATCCTGCGTGTGTGCTCAACAGAAAACTTCAGATCATCGGCAATCTTATTTAATGATAATGGCTCTTTTCCGCCAATACCAAAGTATGAACTGATGACCTTTTTTTCTGTTTTGTTTAAAATGATCAAACAATCAAACAAATCCCCCCATTTAAGATCGCTGCTGACCTGGTCATCTACATCAGGCATAGTGTTGGTCAATACATCTAACATGGTAAATTCACCATCAACGCTTAAAGGCTGATCAAGGGATACCTGGCTGGATGAAAAGGCAAACAGATCAATAATCCTTTCTTCCGGCAGATTTAAAAAATCAACAAGTTCCTCCATACTTGGTTTACGGCAAACCAGCTGCTCTAAAGCCGCTATTGCGCTATGAAGTTTCCCTAGTTGTAAATGATAATTATTTGGTAAGTGGACAGTCCTCACCTGTTCCGCAATAGCCATACTTATAGATTGGCGGATCCACCATACGGCGTAAGAAATAAATTTGAAGCCTTTGGTTTCATCAAAACGCTTTGCGGCTTTTATCAATCCAATGTTCCCCTCGCAGATAAGGTCTGCAAAAGGCAATCCCTGGTTTTGATATTGCTTGGCAACCGATATCACAAAACGAAGGTTGGTTGTTGTCAGGGTATCGAGCGCTTGCTTGTCGCCCTCACGTGCCCGCCTGGAGAGATCCGCTTCTTCTTGCCTTGTCAGGAGCCGGATCTTGTTTACTTCCTTAAAATATTTTTCGACAGCGTCAAACGTACGGTTAGTGATCGATTGATTGATGATTAATTGTTTCATAAGTTAATTAGCGCATTATCACCCACCCCGGCAGGTAAACCGCGTTATGAATTAAGTTTATTTACGATGCGTTTTCGTTTAAAAGGTCAAATCTTATGATGGGTTTTACTGTTATCCCCTTTTCAGAATCTTCGGCGGCCTGGTTAATATCAGCAGGTTCATAAAATTTGATCAATTTATCAAATGGGAATTTACCTGCTTTAAAGAGCGCTATTAGTTGAGGGATAAAAACATCCGGGATGCTGTCACCTTCAACAATCCCTTTAAGTTGTAAACCTTTACCAACCAAATAGTTGGCATCCAGGCTCAATGGCGTAGGTGAAGCGCCAATAATTCCGCATATGCCTTTGGATTTCAGAGAATAAATAGCCGCATTAATAACTTCGCCCCTGCCGGTAGTATCTACTGCATAATCAATTCCATTTACGTCTATAGCTTTTATAACTTCAGCAAAATCACTTTGTCTGCTATCCAGGGTATGTGTTGCGCCCAGCGTAAGTGCAAATTCAAGCCTGAAGGGATTAATATCGACCGCGATAATGGTTGTGCAACCTGTTGCCGCCGCGGCCATAATTGCCGACAGGCCCACTGCACCGGCGCCAAAAATGATAATACTTGATCCCGGCCCCGGTTTTAATGAATTAATAACCGCACCCGCACCCGTCTGGATACCGCAACCCAAAGGGCCAAGTAGCTCCAGCGGAACTGTATTATCAACTTTTACCACATTTGTTTCGGGCGCTACTGTATACGTACCGAAAGAAGATTGGGAAAAAAAGAAATCGTTGAGCACTTCATTACCATGGTGATGGGCATGGGTTCCGTCAGTTCGACATCCCCCAAAGTTCAAACCCAGAAAATTATAGCAGTAGGATGGGCTACCTTTTAAACAATTGGGGCATTTACCACAGTGCCCATAACTAATAACAACATGGTCGCCCGGTTTAACTTTTGTAACCTCGTCTCCTACGGCTTCAACCACTCCCGAACCTTCGTGCCCTAAAACAATTGGTAACGGTGCCGGGTAAATCTGGTCCCTCACCGCCAAATCGGTATGGCAAATACCGCACGCGGTTATCTTGATCATTACCTCGTTTGGCCTTGGGCCGTCAAGTTGTACTTTTTCAAAGGTAAACGGACCTTTTTTTTCTTTTATTACAGCTACTGTGATTTCCATGAAATTTATGAATAGGAATTATTTGATAATATTTAGCAATGAAGAAATTACTTTATCCGGCATGGATAAAAATGGGCAGTGCCCGCTGTTAAGGCCCACAGTTTTTGTGATCCCTGCAGCTTTCACCATCCGGTATTGCAATTCGATACCGACAGCGTGGTCCTGAAGCGTATGGATATAGTATTTGTCGACTTTCCCAAAATTTGCGGCGGTGAGTGTAACCTTATTTCCGAACGGAATAGCGGGTTCTACCCTAAACTTGGCGTTTACCCTGGCTTTCACCGCATCTGACCCATCCTGGCAGAAGATGTTAACCACCTGTTCCCTTTTGATGTCAAGCGTTAGCTGATCTGCTGAAGGTATAAGATTTGGCCCCAGCAAGGATTGTGCATCAGTAGCGGCCAGGTCGCCTAAAGACTGCCCGTTAGCAGGTAAAAAAGCACCAATATAAACCAGCTTTTCAATTTTATCGGGGATTGCTTCGGCTACTGAAGTAATCACCATGCCACCCATGCTATGCCCCACAAGGATAACCTTTCCACTAATTTTATCAATAGCGGAAATTACTTCATCCCGGTAAACATGGAGGTTTACTTTTGCAGGCGATGTCTGGTCGTCGCCATGGGCGGGTAATTCTACTACAATCACCTTTTGCCCTGCCTTTTCAAGACCGGATTTAACGTCCTGCCATACCCAGGCACCTTGCCAGGCGCCGTGGATCAGTACAAAAGTTTTTACCGCTTTGCCGTTATTGTTATCATCTTTTGAGCACGATGCAAAAACACCCAGGGTTATTAATGCGATAAATACAATTGGGGTAACCCTCTTTAGGATTTTTCTTTTAATAGCGTTGTTAATCATATAATTATGTTTTGGACATTCCAATACCAACATTATACCATCAATAATAAATCGCTATATATCAGCCATATACATTTTATTCAATTATTAAAATATACCATATTTCGTAATTGGAAAGTAGCCTGAATCTGAAATATCGTAATAGCAACGCATAAACTCCCGCAGATATAGTCACGTGATTGGCTTTCAAACATCGCAACCATTTCCTGTAGATGATATAACAAATACCAGGCAATAGGCATTACAAGGGAATATATATACTTATTGGAGGGGGGGCCTTGTAATGCTAATTAGCAATTACACTTTTTTTGGATAAATCAGTCAAACCTTTTTCGATAAGAAACTCGATACCAATTCTGACACCCCCAGAATTTTCAATCTTGAATTCGCCGCCCAACTGCTTGCTCAAAGCTTTCATCATTTCCATACCTAAAGTAGCACTATCTTGTAAATTCATCCCCAGCGGGAAGCCTCCGCCGTTATCTGCGATAGTTAACAACAGCTTTTCATCGCTAATAAGCTGAAGGCCAACAATAATTTGTCCGCCTGTTTCTTCAAAGGCATATTTAATGGCATTGGTGATCGCTTCGTTTAGGATGAGCCCTACCGGCACTGCCTGTGCCAGGTCGAGGTTAAATGGTTCTATGACATGCTCAAACCTGATGTGACGTTTGCGGGTACCAAAGCTATCTGCCAGATATTCGAGCAGGTCGGCCACGTAAGCGGGCATATTAATGCTGGCCACATTATTGCTTTTATACAACTTCTGATGGATCAATGATATGGCTTGCACCCTGTTCTGGCTTTCGCGGATGGCTTCAATTGCCGCGATATTTTCCAGGTAAGCCGATTGTGAACTAAGCAGGCTCATGATGATCTGCAAATTATTTTTAACGCGGTGATGCACCTCTTTGAGCAACCACTCTTTTTCCGTTACCAGGCTTTGTAAGGAAACATTCGCCCGGCGTATTTCAAGTTGCTTGGCTTCCAGTATTAAATTATTGCGTTGTTTAAGGCGATACCGGCTATATCCAAAAACCAATACGATCATCGTTATGGCCAATACACCTGTCAGTACACCGACACTTACCCTCTGTTTCTGCTTTTCTAACTGAGCGCTATTTTTGAGAAGTTCTATGTTTTTTGCCTGTAAAGCCAAGTGTTGTTCCTTCTGTTCAGTTTCATAATCTATCTGCAGTAATGCAGCCTGCTTATCTTTAGCATGTGAAAACGACGAATCGCTTAGTTTACGGCTTAGCTGGTAGTGCCGCATGGCGTCATAATATTTGCCTAAAGCCGAATCTGCCTTAAACCAATTCAACTCATTGTAAGCGGCCGCTAATAACACCCTGGTACTATCGGTAACCCTTTTGTTTAACTTAAGATATGGATAGCACGCTTTGTATTGTTTTGTGCCTAATAAATATATTAAATGAGTTTCCAATATATTAGTTTCCAGGCGGCCGCTGGTGCTGAAAGGCGGCAGCTTGTCCACATGCGTTTTGGCAAGAGCGTATTTTTTAAGATTTATATAATTTTTTACATACAGGCTGTTATAAATAACCGAATCTTCAACCATTGTGGGGTACACCCATCCTTTTATTTTATTTAAATAAGCTATTGATCTAAGAGGTTCGTTTTTCAACCTGTAAAGATCTGCCAGTGCTAAAGTATGTACATATATATGGCTCGAATCACGATACCTGTTGGCAATTGCTACCCCTCCTGCTGAATATGATATTGCTTTATTATAATTCCGCAGCCAGCTATAGCATTCGGATAAGCGATTGTATAATGCGCTTAGTTGCAGTGTAGTGTCTTTTAATGCAAGCGCAGACCGTTCCGCTAATAATAAGTATTTTAATGCATCTTCTTTATCCCCCTGAACCAGGAGGTTTTGGCCCATCAGGTTGTAAACATTCGTTAAACCTTTATATCCAATATCTTTATAGATCTTCAAAGCCTCCCGAAGATTTTTTTGTGATTCTGCCGGCTGATCGTTCCATTGCTGGTAATCAGCAAGATCCACCAGGGTAGTTGCTAACCGTTCTTTTTCATTTACCTGTCTAAAAAGAGCTACAGCAACTTTATAATTATTAATTGTTGTAGAAATGTTACTTTCAGACAGCCCGTAATGCTGACCGATAATGATAGCAGTCTCTGCTTCATCTTTTAAATCCTTTATGCTTTTAAAGTAAGCTAAGGCGCGCTGCGATAATAGCAACCCTTTATTGCGATCGCCTTTTTTGTTTTCGATCATGGCAGCCATCAACGTACTTTTTCCCAGATTTTTTAAATCGTTTGCCTTTAAGCTTAAAGCTTCCGCCTGTTTTTCAAGTGCATAAGCACTGTCTATCTGCGGTTTATCAGCCCCCGATTTAAGTATCAGCCGTTTGCTTAATGCGAGAAGGAATTTTACGCGGCCGGTATCCGCTTTACTATTTTGAATACGTTGAAGCAAATGTGCCGAGGGCGTATCCACTAAACCTTGCCCGGCCACATGCAACCCGCAAGCAAGCAAAACAATAAGTAAATAAATAGTTCTCAGCATAAAAAGCCGGTAATAATTGAATTTTATCAGAAGTCGATTTTAAGCATTAGTGAATACGAATTCTAAGATAAATATGCTGATTTAAAACCAGCATTACAATGTATTAACTATGGGTGTTGTTGTACAAAATTATTTGTACAACAACACCATAATGATCTTCCGCTGCTTCGCTAAGTTAAGGTAGGTATATATAAAACACTGATCATTAACTTATTATAACTCAACCACACAACAAGGCCCGACTCTGGTAGCAGCCCGTTAGGTGCTGCGAAAGGGGAAACCACATTTTCGATATAAAAAAAGCCGTTTTCTTTACACAAAAACGGCTTTTTATTGAAGTGCTCCATAATGTGCAGTTTACTCACCATTTTTTAGATGAGATGAGGCTTCTGGCTAACTTATTAAAGGATTTTGATGAACCCTAATGGGCTATTTCTGCACCAAAAATTCTTGCTTTAAAATGTCGCGATTATCCATAAAACAGCACAAATCATTTAGAATATTTTATTAGCCTGATACAAAACAAAATGCCTAAAAGCAACTATATGATCTCTCATTATTAATAAATATGCTCGGGGATACCAGACATCGCGGATACTACAGGCGCATCTAACCCACGGGGTCTCGCAGTGAAATTCCATCTCCCGGACGGAAGCAGCACGGACATTGTTTCACACAGCTTTAATAGTTTTCCAACGGCAACGACAGATGAATTCCGCGATTTTTTACTGGACATCTCCAAAAGTGGCCCTGAAGCTCCTCATCCAAATGCAATCGAACTGTTTTTAGATGCAGTCACCCACTAAAAAATACAGATCGGCAACCGCCCAGGTTAATGCAATTTAACGTTGTTTAAACAAATATGGAAAGTGGAGACCGATTAATTCGCGGGCGTTAACGGAGAGCGAATCAAGTGGAACAGGCTTGTCCTGAAGACGAGTTTGTTTTTGGTTGATTTCACCCAATAGGCTCCATTTACGAGTCATTTCCGCAGGTTCATGTGCTTTTACCTTGTAATCAGTAAAGTCTATCACTTTGACATCATCGCTGGTCTTCCAGTCGTTCAACAATGCCAGCCGGAAATCTTTGTTCATAAACCAGCGTATCTCCTTGTCAGCATCAGAGCCGCCGATGCCTGACCCTCTTTCTACAAAACGATAATTAAAACTGTTGCTTTTATAGTGTTTTCGCCAAGTCAGCCCAAACTCCCCCTGGGTGATCAATTTAACATCGGGCCAGCGCTGTTTAATAGTAGATAGCCAGTCTTTTAAATAGGCAAAATCATAAGGTAATGATAGCTCCCAGCAATTGGTTACCCAGCCAAAACCGTTAAGTTCAAAGCCTTTGTCAAAGTTGATCGCAGTAGTATGCATCATTTCTTTCAAGCCGGTGTCATGGCCGTACTTACCAAGGGTCTCGATAGGACCAACCCCCATGCGACTGTTAAACCCGCCTGCAAATCCGGCCCTTCTGCCGGCAAGGAAGTCAACTGACCAGCCATCAAGGTTAACGCAGTCTATAAAGTCAGCTTTACCCTGCGCCGGTTTGCAAAAGTGCTCTTTAGAAGGATAGAACGGATAAGATACAGCGCCATCACCATCCTGGTTATCTATGCTGAACTGGCTCCATATATTTCCCTGGCAAACGTGAATGTTTTCTTTTTCGGCCAGGTATTGCTGGTTCTTCGCTGACATAAATCCAGCAACGATGCTCAGGGGTCGATATCCGTTGCCCACCATATTAGTGATGATGTTCAGTGCATCGTGGAGGTCTTTGTTCACCTGCTCTGTTGTATTATAAGCGTTTGCGAAATAAGCTCCCGGTATAAAGGTGATCTCATCGCCGTATTTTTTATGATAGCCAACAACCAACGTTCTTATTGCGCGGTAATTGGCACTGGTGTCCTTTAAAGCCAGCCAGCTGAACGCCCAGGTCATCTTTCCGTTCGGGAAACTTTCGGCCACAGCCTTTCTCATAGCAATAACCCGTTCAGGTGTATGTTGCGAACGTTCATCTTCACCAACATTGCGGTTACGCGATACCTCAATTTGGTTGACGCGAATGATGGTATTAAAAGTCAGGAACCTGTTTCCCATCAGTTTAGACGAGCTAAATTCTTTTTTATCCTGGCCATAAACGATGGATAGGAAGGTGAGAGAAAGCACGGTAAACGCTATGATATGTTTTATTTTAATGTTCATATTTTTAACAACTACAAGAATTAGCTTTTTATAGGTTATTTGTTAATCATTCAGGTGATGTGACGATTGGATAACCGCCTGGTTAACCTCACGGATGCGTTTCGTGTCCATTTTCTCCACTTTGCGGTCGTAGCTCAATACGCCGTTGACTTCGTGTTCTACGTCGGTGGTTTGGGTATAGATTGCAACACTGAGCCCTTTGTATTTCATGAGCTGTTCCACCCGGTCTAACAGGAAAACGTACCTGTCGGTAAGTGCAGCGCTGGTTGGTTCGTAGTCGTAAGCGTTATTTTCAACTGGCCACATGTGCCCGCGTACAAAAAGCCCGACCCCGCCAAACTCGCCTAATGATGCGGCTCGTTTGCCATCCGGGACGGAGGCTCCGTAAGGCCCTACATAGATATGCGTATCTACATAATCGCCGTTACCGGGATCGCCGTATGGTTTTTGATAGTCGGGGTTGTTGTTAAAGCCGGAGTTACCATTGACCAGGCGTGAAGGGTCATATTGCTTTAACCATGCGGTAATATTCTTCACATCAAAAGCGCCCCAGTTCTCGTTAAAGGGCACCCAGGTAATAATAGATGGGGAATTGTAGTGATCGTCGATGACCATCTTCAGCTCCTTGCGGAACATTCGGCGGTTGACAGTAGTGTCTTCATTCTGATACCAAATGGCCGGCATATCCTGCCAAACCAGTAGGCCCAACTTATCGGCCCAATAATAAAACCGCTGCGGCTCAGTCTTCATGTGTTTCCTGATGAGGTTGTAACCCGCGTTTTTGGTATACTCGATATCAAATTTCAACGCCTCTTCTGTTGGTGCGGTAAGCACTCCGTCAGGCCAGTACCCCTGGTCAAGCAGGCCAAGCTGCATCATAAATTTGCCGTTGATGAATGGGCGGACAACACCGTTGAGCTTTGCCAGCTTAATGTCGCGCATGCCGAAATAACTGATCACTTCGTCGCTGACGCTTCCATCGCTGTTATGCAAAATGATCTTCAGATCATACAGGAACGGATTTTCCGGCGACCATAATTCCGGTTTTTTTATAGGCAAATAAAAGTAGGTACCGCCAGCCGCTTTGGCCTGTGATACTTCTTTTCTGCCATTTAAAGCAATCGCCGTAACGCTGCCCGCGCCGCTCGTATTTACCAATATTTTTAATCGCTGGCCATCTACATCCGGCAAGAGTTTAATGCTTTTGATATGCGTACGTGAAACGGGCTCCAGCCAAACTGTTTGCCAGATACCCGAGCTAAAGGTATAATCGCCGCGCGGGCCGTTCTTGCCTGATGGCGCTTTGCCATCATTAGGGTCATGTGCGGCAACAACTATCGTATTGCTCCCTTTGATAAGATATGGTGTAATGTTAAAGCTGAAAGCATCATAGCCACCTGAATGGCTGCCTGCTTTCCTCCCGTTGATGAAAACAGTAGCGTCATGATCTACGGCGCCAAAGTTTACCAGTAAATCTTTACCTTTCCAGGACGCCGGGACCTCAAACGTTCTGCGATACCACAGGTTGATCTGCTGCTTTTTCTGTATTCCCGACAAGTAAGATTCCGGGCAGTAAGGCACCACTATTTGTTGATTTAAACCTTTGAACGATGCTGCCACCCGCGGGTTCAAAGCATCAGGAGCTGTTGTGCCACCTGTATAATCCCATTTACCGTTAAGACAAAGCCAGTTGGTACGCTGCATTTGCGGGCGGGGGTATTCGTTCAGCGGTACCTCTGCCTGCTGAGCTTGATGCGTCCACGGGGTTGTTAATTTGGCAACCTGGGCAAAGCCTTGCAGACAGAACAAAAGAATCAACTGAATAAGGTAAAAGGCTCTGGAAAAGGTATTTTTAAGGTTTTGCATTTTGAGTTAGATAATATTCAGGTAATAGGAAGCCATATGTTCGTGTACCATTCCTTCAGACGGACTGACCGTGATACACAATTTTAACATCGCTCGATCATTAGACTTAAGACTTGAGTTCAGGGCAATAACGATAGATCAGTTCCTGCTCGACCGCTGTTAAGTCTTTTAACCGCACGGGCTTATCTTCCGGCCGCAGCCCTTTCTGGTTGATGCGATTGATCAGGCTCCAGTCTTTTACAGGTTTATCCGGCCGTGCGCCCGTTGGTTCATGTGCCTGCAGATCATAACGGGTGAAATCAATGACCATTTCGGGCGTATGGTGATGCCAGTCGCGCAGTAATGCCAGCCGGAACGCTTTATTCATGAACCAGCGGATCTCCAGATTATTATAAGAGTCTCCGAGTCCGCAGCCCCGCTCAACAAATTTGTAGTTGTACTGATCATTATTTTTATAGTGTGTACGCCATATTTCTCCGAACTCCCCGAAACTGACCCACCTGGTGTCCGGCCATCGCTTAAGCGTATCTGAAACCCACATTTTCATGGCGCTGCAGATAAGATCCATTCCAAATTCATACACCATTTGTGCCTCCCATATATTAGGCACCCATCCAAATCCATTTAGCTGCAGGCCTTTGTCAAAGTGAATGGACTGCGTATGCATCACTTCCCTGTGCCCCAGGTCAAGCCCCCAGCCTTTATAGGTTTCGATCGGGCCGACACCACGGCGGCTGTTGTAGCCGGTTATTTCATGCCCGGTTTGTCCGCTTTGCCGTGCACAAATAAAATCCATCGACCAGCCATCCAGGTTCACGCAGTCAATCAGATCTTTTTTATCCTGTCCCGGCTTGCAAAAATGTTCGGTCGAGGGATAATAAGGATACGATGGTGACCCGTCCGCTCCTCCCCCGTCAATATTGTGCTGGCTCCAGATCACCGCCTGGGCCACATGTATGTTTTCTTTCTCGGCAAGATACTTTAAAGATTCTGCTGGTAAGAAACCACCGATTACTGATTTTGGCTTGTAGTTTTTGCCCACAAAACCCGAAATGATCCGCAGTGCTTCTGAAAGCTCTTTGTTAATGCGCGCCGGCGGCAGGTACATTGCCGGGAAATAGCCTGGAAATACGGTTACTTCATCTCCGTATTCAGCCTGGCAGGCCGCAGCATATGCGCGTATCAGTGCATAATTTTCACGTTTATCTTCCAGGGCATTCAAGGTGAACCCCCAGGTCAGGCGACCGTTTGGATTATTTGCCCCAAAGGCTTCGCGCAGCGATTTTACGCCCTCCAGGGTATGCCACTTTTCTTCATCGCGCGGATGTAATTTTACATCTCTGGACACTTCCCATGGTGTAGTGCGGATCATGATACACAGCGTAACAAACCGACCGCCCATCAGTTGCGTCGGCTCGAGCATTCGCAAAGGGCTTGCACAAAGTATCTGTGCTCCCGCCAGCAATCCTGCCCCAGTTAAACAAGTATTTTTAACGAATGATCTTCTATCCATCTTTTATGATTATAATTAATTCGCATTTACGGCCGGTGATCAATAAACCGGGCTGCCTCGTGTTTGTTCCCCTGGCAGCCCGGTGATCGTCAGGTATGGTTTAAACGCACCAAATAGTTACACGATTACCAACCCGGATTTTGTTTAAGCTTATCCGGATTCAGTGATATCTGTTTTGTTGGTATTGGCAGCAAGTAATTTTTATTTGCATCAAAGGCGCGTTGCGAACCTGGTTGTAATACCTTAAAACCATTTTCTAACTGGGCAGCAGGCGTATTATAAAAATAACTGTTATAATTCGCGCCGTCGAGTGTAATCACTTGCTTTGACCATTCAGAGCCGGTGACCTTTACACTCAAAACCGATTTTGGCAATACATTCTCTGCTGTTTTCCACCTCCGCAGATCATCCCAGCGAAAACCTTCAAATGCCAGTTCGACAGTTCTTTCCCGGCGTATCTCTGTCTGCATGCTGAGGCCATTGGCGTTTACTACGGCATTGGTTAAGTGAGGCATATTAACGCGGTCGCGCAGCTGATTGATGGACTTATCCAGATCTGCATCAGAAATAGCACCGTTACGTTCATAAGTTGCTTCGGCATATATCGCCAGCACTTCCGCGTAGCGGATCACATTCCAGTCAAAAGCACCGCCGCCATCGCCTGGTGTGGGTAATTGGGAAATAAATTTGTACAGCATATAACCAGAGTTTACGTTCCGGTTATTATCAACACCGGGCCATTGGGGACGATATTTATCATACTGCGGGCGGATAATTTTTATTGCAGGCAAAATCAATGACTGCAACATTCGGGGATCACGGTTACGGAACTCCGTACGTGCGGAATCGTAACCCTTAAATAGCGGGGATTTTTCAATTGGCAACCCGTCTTTACTTAAGTACATATCAGCCGCTGCTTTAGTTGGGTTAAGCCCACCCCATGATACGCCGTAGGCCCAGCCGTTAACGTTGATATTGGTACGGTATTTTTTTGAGACAATGGTCTCCGGGTTATCCATACTGTAGTTGTCGATGAACATTAGCCGGTAGCTTGAATCGCTCTTTGTTTTGTTTAAGGAATAGGCGTTGCTGTTGATCACGTTTTTTGCCTCTGTTATTGCCTGGTCAAGCAATGCAGTTCCGTCGCCGGTTTCATGAAACTTCCTCCACGTCCCCTCAAAAAGACATACGCGTGCTTTAAATGCCTGCGCTGCTTCTTTAGATAACCTGCCTTTCTCTGCACCAGATTTGACCGGTAAATTACCTATTGCATTATCCAGATCGGTCAATATGAAGGTTACCAGTTCTTCTCGTGAAGCGCGTCCGCTAAAGACCAACGGATCGCTTGGCTGGAGCACCTTGTCAATAATGGGAACACCGCCATACAGGTCTAATAGTCGAAAATAACTATAGGCCCGGAAGAAGTACCCTTCTCCGAGAAATGGTTTGATTTCGCTTTTTATAGAAGATGCGCTACCTTCTTCTATCAGCTTGTTTGCATTACGTATGGCGGCATAACTATTATCCCAGTTATCGTCTTGCTCGGGCGCTACAAATTTGCCCGAACTGATGGTATTAACTTCGGTACCAAAGGCAATATCAGAGTTATTATCATTCATGTAAGAGCCATCCAGGTGAGGGTCATCCAGCGAGTTTGCATAGAACCAGTTTGAGGCCAGACGGTAATCATTCGCAGATTTCCAGTAGGTCTCGTCAGAAATATCGGATTGTGGTTTAAGGTCCAGGAACTTTTTACAACCAGTAGCCATGACGGCCAAAAAAATTATGCTTGAGATTTTAAGTATTTTCATTGCTGCGAGATTTTAAAATTTAACATTGACGCCTACAGAAATCGTGCGGTACATCGGATAGTTATTCTCATAATAATCCGTGTTATTCGCATCATCTGCAGTTAAAGTTTGCGGTACACGGGTTTCTTCCGGGTCATACATACCGTTTCGTGTTCCCTTTGCAAATTCAAACAAATCCTGCCCGCTTAAATAAAGCCTGATACTGCGTACCTTAAGCCTTGCTACCTGTAAGTTATTGAAGGTGTACCCTACAGTAATATTCTTCATCCTCAGGTAACGTGTGTTTTCCAGCCACAGCGAAGAGAACTGGTAATTATTGTTCTTAACGGTCTCGTTATTAGAAAGGCGGGGATATTGCGCTGATGGGTTCTCAGGGGTAAATGTTCTGCCGTAAAAGTAATCAAGGGGCTGGAACCAGAAGTGCGCCATGGGTACACCAAAGTTTCCGTTTCCTCTCCACACATACTTATTGCCGGTTCCCTGCATAATAAAGCTCATATCGAAACCTTTATAGGCAAATCCACCAGTCAGGCTATAGGTGAGCTTAGGGATCTGAGAGCCTAAATATACCGCGTCGCCGCTAAGGCCCTTAGACTTGTCGCCGTAAACGGTGATCTGTCCGTCGCCGTCAACATCCTCATACATCACGTCTCCTATTCCCAAGCCCCCATAACCATTGGGCTGTGCAGAGGGAACAACACCTTTGCCGCCATATTTTGCGGCGTAGGCGTCCAGGTCAGCCTGATTCCTGATCACGCTTCCCTTAAATCCATAATAAGAGTTTAACGGGTAGCCCTGTCTGGCCTGCGTTAAACCGAGGTTATAATTATCATTGCCTTTCAGATCAGAGACAACGTTTGTATTGTAGTTTAAGATGGCGCCGATGTTATACCTGACGTTGCCGATCTTGTCATTCCACTGGCCGTTGAATTCCCAGCCTTTACCTTTAAGCGTACCAGCATTTGATGATGGCGCGGCAGCCCCCAAAATAGATGGATAAGTGATGCTCACCAACATGTTATTGTTGGTTTTTCTGTATAAGTCAAACGACAAAGACAGTCTTGACGCAAATAATGCGAGGTCTACACCGATATTCTTTGTCTCAATGGTTTCCCAGGTACGCAGCGGAGACGAAAGCCCTTTTAGTGCTGCTAGTCTTGCAGCGGACGATCCGTCAACAGGATATTGACCGAATACGTTGATCAGCTGTACATAATCAAATAACCCCAGCTGTGAAATATCCTGGTTACCGGTTTTGCCCCATGATGCGCGAACTTTGAACAAGTTTACTTTATCATTGCTAAACAGATCTTTAAAGAAAGACTCTTCAGAAATCTTCCATGCGGCCGATAAACTTGGATATATCGCGCTCCAGCGTTTTTCCGGCGAGAACTTTGAACTGCCATCTTTACGCAGTGTACCTTCTAAGTAATATTTACCGGAAAAAGAATAACCAAGGCGTCCGAAATAAGATTGTAAAGCCCAGGGGTCCCTAAGCCAATCTTGTGCATCACCTGCCCGCAGGTTCTTGTTGTCTGACAAAGGGAGGGTAAAGATCTCATTGCTGAAAAAATCCTGTCCCTGTATGTATTTTGAATCCTGCGTGAACTTTTCCTGTGAAGCGCCTACCATTGCTTTCAGTTCGTGCAGCCCAAATGTCTTTGAATAATTAACGTAGGTACTGTAATTCTTATAGACGGTGCTGGAGTTTCTGAATGTAGCCCGGTTTGGGTTATTGCGGATCAACAAGTTGGGCGTATCATCCCAGTTATACTCTGTATTGGTCTGGTAATTTGCCTCGTTATCTACCCGCTCCAGGTTTATACCAACCTGCCCGGTCCATACCAAACCTTTTATCGGCTCAAAATCCAGCTTAACGTTATTGCTCCAGCGGTTGTTGGTTATGGCCTGGTCGCCGCCTTTGATCAGTTCCTGGACAGGGTTTTCATAGCCTTGATAACCATAGTAATTTCCACCCGGCGTTTTTTCCGGCAGGTAGGAAAACATTTTTAAACCGTTACTTATTGCATCTTGAAGCTGAGAAGGCATACGGGTATTGAGATAGTCGTATGCAGTGGTCAGTTCCAGTTTCAGGTTACTGGTAATGTTACTCTGCAGCGCTATTCGCAGGTTATCCCTTACGGAACTATTGACACCTTCTGAGATATTACCATTATCTCGCATATCCCCAAATGAGACCAGGTAAGATGAGTTCTCTCCGCCGCCGGAGATACTGACATTATGTGTCGGGCGGTAAGCGGTTTTAAATAACCTGCCATACCAGTCATGATTTTGATAGAACATCGGAAACGATTCAACACTTCTGTTTTCGCCCGGCCCGACGCCCGGGTCGTTATTCGCGATTTTAATAAGGGTAGAATCGGAGAATGTCTGCTTTTCCCCGTCATTCTTATTTGCTTCGTTAAACATTTTAACGAAATGTTCCGTGGTAGCAGCCTTTTTTCTCAATCCAACTTTCTTGATCGCCAGATTAAAGCCATAACTTATACTTGGGGCGCTTGATTTCTTACCCCTCTTGGTCGTAACCAAAATAACACCATCGGCAGCGCGTGCGCCATAGATAGCGGCAGTTGCATCTTTTAATACCGTAACATCCTGAATATCTTCCGGGTTTATCAAATTAAGATCGCTTGGAATACCGTCAATTAACACAAGCGGAACATTGCCGTTGATAGACGAAGCACCACGGATGTTAAGTGCAAAGCCTTGCTGCCCGGGCTGGCCGCTTGAACGGGTTATGCCCACACCGGGGATAAGCCCCTGTAAGGCGTCAAGCGTTCCGGTAACAGGGCGGCTCTGGATCTTTTCACCGCTAATTCTTGCCACCGCGCCGGTGAGATCCGCTTCTTTCTTACGCGTACCATATCCGATCACAACCACTTCGTTTAGTGCACTTGCTGTCGGAGTAAGCGATACATCTATTTTGGTCTGATCATTAACGGCAACTTCCTGCGGTAAATAACCTAAAAAGGAAAACACAAGCGTTCCTGTTGAAGAAGGTACTTTTATAAGATACTCTCCTTTTACATTGGTAGAAACGGCGGCTCCGCTTTCTTTATGCCTGACAGTAACGCCTGGCATTGGCTCTTGCTTTTCGTCGCGAACTACACCTCTTATCTCCACTGCTGCTGTTACAGCAGCATACGAAACTTTGCTGACATCTGCTCTTTTATCAGATACAACAATGGTTTTGTTATCAATCGAATAACTGAGTGGTTGTGAACTAAACAGCTCATCCAGTACCTCGGAAAGCTCCCCTCCGGACACATTTAATGTGACAGGCTTGCTTTTTTCTGCCTGGTCGTCAGTGATCACAAAATTGTACCCGGTTTGCCTTCGTACATCCCTGAGTATACTGATCAGATTTTTATTGGTTTTGTTTATGGTTATCCTCTGTGCCAGCGAGTTTGCGCTCACCTGCACTAAAGAGACAATCATGATAATGATCGTAAGTCTCATAATCAGCCATAGTTTGGGTAACAGCCTTCCGGCTATACCTGTTTGAATGGTATAAATTCTATACATTTGTTTTGTTTGGTGATGCAGCATGCCCTTACTTTCCACGGCGAAGGCAGCTGCGGTTAAACAGTTGAATTAAGTAAATTGCGTCAAACGGCTTCCAGGGTCCGATCTTATCGGCCCCTGGTTATTTTTACGGTCTCTATTGTAATAATTTCTTCATCTCTTTTTAGGTTTAATGTTTTGGTTTATTGGTTCTTAATATTGGTTTTATTATTTCGTTACGTACACTTTACGGCCGATCACCTGAAAATGGATCTTGCCGGTATTTTCCAGTATTTTCAGCACCGCAGATATATTTTCAAATTTTGAGATCGCACCATTGAAGCGTACATCGGGCACATCGGTATCGTAAATGATGTCAACATCGTACCAACGGGCCACATTTTTCATCAATGGTCTAACCGATTCACTTTCAAACATAAACTGGTCGTTTTTCCAGGCTACGGCAAGTTCGGTATCAACCTCATTGATGTTTAGCCTGCCGTCGTTATTGCTTATAACTTGTTGTCCCGGCTTAATAATTGCATTTGCATGTCTGCCGGCTGCCCTTATGCTCCCTTCCAGCAAAGTAGTTTTACTTCCTCCGTCGTCATGATATGCATTGACATTAAAATGTGTCCCTAACACTTTTATTTGCTGATCATCCGTTTGCACAATAAAAGGATGTATGGCGTCTTTGGCCACCTCAAAGTAAGCTTCACCTGTTAACTCAATCCTGCGTTCTTTCAGGCTTTTGAAGTCTGCCGGATATTTCAGCTGCGAAGCCGCATTGAGCCACACTTTTGTGCCATCGGCTAAAATCAATTTATAATGGCCGCCATTGGGTGTGCGAAGCGTATTAAAAACTACCTCGTCAGAATTATGCATGTCATGCCGATCAACATATTTTATCTGACCGTCATCTGTCTTAAGAATGTCCTTACCTGCGTCTGTTCCAATCAGCCCCGAATGCTCTCCGGTTAAGGAAATATTTTGCCCGTTAGATAAGACCAGGTAAGCTTTATTACCGCCCGGCGCAACGTCACCGGCCACTTTTTGCGCCACAATATTCAGATGGGCAACCGGGTCATGGAAAAAATAGTAACTGCCTAAACCTATCAATAAGGCAATACTCGCTGCGGCAGAAATTTTTGTCAAAAGCTTTACCGATCTGGCAGGTACGAGCTGTGGCTCCAGTTTACGAAAGATACGATTATATATTTCGTTGCTTTCGCTGCTATAAGGCGTTATCGCAGAGGGATCGTCCAATTGTTTACGAACCATATCATGCAGCATATCATCATCAGCAGTCCCGAATAAATCCGTTAAACGACGGATATCTTCAGGATTACTTTCGTTACGTAAAAATCGCCCGTAAAGCTCATTTAGGTTTTCTCTTGCAGCCAATTTCGTTAGGTTTTTTGAAGAGTACGAACGAAAAAGAGATTAGGTCTGCTCTTGTAATATTTTTTTTACGTCACCTGTTTTTTACTGCAGCAGCAATGATCTTAGCCATAACGAGTACCAAGGTCAGCTTATTGGCTAAAAGATAAGCTTTCAGGCTTTTCGTGCCTTTTACAACGTGATCACGTATGGTTGAGGTCGATACGCCAAGCAGGTCGCTTACTTCCTGATAAGACCTTCCTTCTAATTTAATCAGCGACATCACTTTTTTGCGCTGAGCGGGCAAAGATTCCAGGGCATGCCGCACCCACTGATTGTCAATATCGGTATCTACCGGATTGTATAATTCCGTTACTGAACTAATCAGGTGATCGCGTAATTTCCGGTCATGCGCCAGCCTGCGGTAAAGATCGATAATCAGATTCTGAGCGATACGATGCAAAAAAGCGCCGAAAGATTTATCCGGATCGACTAAAACCCTGCGTTCCCATATTTTCAGAAAAACGTCCTGGGTGAGTTCTTCGGCTATTTCTGCTGATTTGGTCAGGTAAAGAATCTTTCTGTAAATCGGATCTACGTAATGCCTGTAAAGCATCTCAAAAGCCGCTTGCTCCCCACACTGAAGGCGCTCCATCAGCTCTTTCTCATTTACAAGGCGAATAAAAGTCATTAGCGTAATTGGTTGAGACTAAATTATAACAATTATGCACCCAAAACAAATTCGTGAATAAAAACCAAAGCAGCCGGATCTGCATCACGCTGTCAGAAGCGACTCAGTTTGAGCGCGAAATTAGTCAGTTATGCAAATATGAATTAGCAGAATGCATATATACAGAATCATCATCATTAAGTATAAATACGAATAAATGTTTTGATCTCGTGAACGCTATTTAAAACCAGACGTCCCTGGCTTTGTTAAGCAGGCATGATGAGCTTAAATAAATGGCAGATCGGTTTAATTATGGGTGTAGGCGCGGCAGCCATAGCGTTAAATTTCGTATCCTGTGTATCCATTCCAAAAGGAGCTAAGGCGATCAGCCCGTTCAAAAAAGACCGTTATCTGGGAAAATGGTATGAGATTGCCCGCATGGATTTTAAATTCGAAAAGAACCTCGATCACGTAACCGCGGAATACTCGCTCAATCCGGATGGTTCAATCCGGGTAGATAATAAAGGGTATGACGTGGTGAAGAAAATATGGAAAGAAAGCATTGGTAAAGCGAAATTCGTTGAAAAGCCAGTTACCGCGCGCCTGAAAGTTTCATTTTTCGGGCCGTTTTATGCCGGGTACAATATAATTGCGATTGACCCGGATTACCGATACGCGATGATAGCGGGAAATAATCTTAATTACCTTTGGCTTTTATCACGCGAAAAAGACATCCCGGCAGCTATACAGACCGCATATTTGAAACAGGCACAAAATTTAGGCTATGACGTGAGTAAACTGGTATGGACTAAACAGGATTGAAATGCTTCTTAAGCTGAATGACATTTTCGATACGATAGCCGCATTTTGTAAACGATCATTTCAGTAGCGTTTATTGCTGCAAATCTTTAGATTGGCCGGGGCAAACAACTGATTTCTTTAATAAACTGGACCGTCAATATGCCCTTTTAGTAAATTTAACGTTATCCAATCTGGTATGCCGTTAAAGAATTTGGCCAAAACTAAATTGAAAACTGGGTGAGCATCGGGTAAAGCGGCGAACAGGGTCATGGAGGATTTGAGTTTGAGATCATCAGGACTGCCGAATATCCGGTTGGCATGGTCATCTTCCAATGCCAGCAGCGCCTGGGAGATTTCTATCAGTCGCTGGCCCAACACCGGATGATTGCGATATGCTACCGCTTCCGCCTGATTTTTAAGCGCGTAAAATGTAGATGTTTCGCTATTTCCTAAACCGGCGATTTGCGGAAAGATATACCACATCCAGTGACTGCGTTTCCTGCCGCTTTGAATCTCGGCCAAAGCAAGGTGATAGTCCTTCTCCTGGGCGTTTAAAAATCTGGTCAGGTCTTGTTTATCCATGAGGTAAAATAAAATATTCATTTGCTAAATAACAAGCCGGAAAGTCAAATTGATCCGGGCCTTCATCGGTTTATTCGATTTGGCTATACGGTGCTCCCAATGTTCCTGCAAGCCGGCCTTCATCAGTAGAAAAGAGCCGTGTTCCAGGCGAATCGAATATTTTTCGCTGTGATCGGTTTTGCTGCGAATATCAAAACTGCGCACCTCACCAAAACTTACCGAGGCGATCATGGGCTGACTGCCCATGATGCTTTCTTTATCACTATGCCAGGCGACTGAGTCGTTCCCATCGCGATAGTAATTAAGCAGGACGCTATTGAATTGAACACCGGCAAGTTTTTCCACCTTTTCACGTATGCCCCGTAACTCTGCTGTCCAGGGTAAGGTATCCGCAATGCGCTCAGTTTCGCCGTACCAGCAGGTAAGCCGCGGAGTAAGGTATTCTTTCTCCCACAATTTTTGTATAGTTTGCTTCCAGGGTGTTTGAGCTACCAGCATATTTAATAAGCTATTACTCTCCCTATCCGTAAATAAGGCAGGCCGGTAATCCAGTAAATGACCGGGCAGGCCTTTACTCTGTCCCGCCGCTGCAAATAATGCTAACTGTTCCATATAGTCTTTCTGCTTCCTGTGAAAACAACGTAGAATTTGACGGCACTTCCTTTACATACAAATCCGTTTTTACTACTAAGGCAAAATATTCATCGATTAGTTTTTTTAAAACCTCCAGATCGTTGTTTTCCGTCTCGAAAACAAAGACTTTTTCTGGTACAAAACCACCAACAATCCGGTATTGTGTTGCCAGGCAATATGCGGTGTTTCCCGTCACCGGCCCGGTCAATTCATATATCCTCACCATAATCTCTCCTTTTATGCTCACAAATTTATGCTAAAAATATTAGTATTTAAATACTG
>NZ_LGEK01000068.1 GCF_001636615.1 Mucilaginibacter sp. L294
AGATTTGTATAAGAGACAGATTGTACCGCCATATTACTTTGTTATTCAAAAAAAATACAAGGATAACAAAGGAAACCCGGTGCCCGATTATATTGCCCATCCGTTACTTTTAAACGGAAGTTTTGCGGCTTTCCGTTTGCTGTACCAAGATGTAGATGCGTTTAACAAATTTATTAATAAAACGCCTGGTGTAAGCCCAGAACTGGTGGCGGCAAAAATGTGCGGGCGCTGGTTTGATGGTACACCACTGGTGGTATCACCAGATAAGCCAGACCCCAAGCTTAAAGATTTTGATTATACAAACTTTAATTATATTAACGCAACGCATAATCAGCAGGGCGATAGGTTAAACGACTCTTTGGGGCAGCTATGCCCTTACGCTTCACATATACGGCGCACAAACCCTCGTGATGACGATAAGGTTGTTGGTAACGAGAATAGTGTCCCCGATGATAAACCTAATTATGCGGTTAAGCGTAGGATAATGCGCAGGGCAGGAGCTTACGGGCCTGATTATGAAGGTAAACCTGATGGTATACAACGCGGACTGGTAGGGTTATTTATTTGTGCCAGCCTTAGTAGCCAATTTGAGTTTATTATGCAGCAATGGATAACCCGTAATAGTTTCCGCACCATAGATGCAAGCCCTGATTCGAGTGGGTTCGACCCATTGTTTGGGCCACCTAATAAAGATTACAGTGCCTACAAGGAATTTGCTTACCTGCCCGATGGTTCGCCAACGCAACCCTATAAGCAGATATATGGACTGGAGCGCTTTATACGTACCGATGGCGGCCTGTATTTGTTTTTGCCGGGCATTGAAGGCCTTAGGCATTTAGCAAACGGAACGATACCAAAACCTTAAATAACCTTAAAACAATGAGCACATTATTATTTAAAAGCAAACAAAAGCGGGATGTTGCACTCCGCGAGAAGGATGAAAATGCCTTGCATACCCTGGTGCAGGCAGCCGTGAACGTAGAGCTGTTTACCATCCCATTGTACATGACCGCATTGTATTCGCTGCAGGGGATGCACGAGATAAACAGCAGGGATAGCAGCGTGTATAAAGGCCGCATCTGGCCGGGCATGTCTGCATCATCCAAAACAGTTAACTCAAACCAGTTGGCGTTTAACGCTGTTTTTAGCGTTTTTGTGGCCGAAATGCTTCACTTGCAAATTGTATCAAACCTGGCAAAGGCCGTTAATTACGACCCTAAGTTTACCTGCGAACCATTACAGGACGAAAAAACCTTTGCATGGAAATGCTACTCTCCTGATTCATCGGTACTGCCCGGTATTTTAGATTTTAAAGATACCAATAAGCCTAATATCAAAGTAAATATTGGCCCTATGAATCTGACCCAGATGGATCTTTTCCTGGCCATTGAGCAAACCGAAGAGGATGCAAGGCACATGATGACAGAGGAAATGTTCCAAAGCAAATACAACCAGCAGGCACCTTATGAAAAATGGGAACCAGGCCAGCCGTTACCATGGTTTGGTTCGATTGGAAATATGTACATGCAATTATGGAAGTACCTATCGCTTGAGTATACCGATGGTAAAACCCTGTGGGATATTGTGTTTGCAAAATCAATACAAAGTGCAAACCCTGGTGTTGAACTTCCTTTAAAACCGGGCGATAACCGGGCGCTTTGCCCGTTCCTGCAGCAGGAAGTATTTAACCCCGGGCGGATAGATGATAAACAAAAGAGTAAAGATGAATATCCATTTATGCCGACCAGCATCAACACCCTCGATAGTGAAAAAGCGCTGTTAGAGGTACTGAACATGATAAACGGTATTACCGACCAGGGCGAAGGCGCCGGGGTTGTGAAAGAGATATTAGATAAAGTGGCTGCAGACCGGAAACTTGACGCTCCGCTAACGCTGAAAGGCCTTATGGCTTCACCTAACCTGATGGCGGTTCAAAACCAGTTTCAGCCAAGTTGCCCGGTGCTGCGTAAAAAATATCCGTCGTTTAATGCAGATGGAAAGGAAGTTGATTCAGCAAAAGAAAATGCCCGCGGTGTATTTGGCAAAATGGATCACTTCGAAACCTTTGAGTTTGTAAAAACACTTATTGAAAGCGGTGGTATTACCACCTGGGACCAATGGCATGCCGCTGGTAACAAATGGACGGCAGAAATGCTGCAAACTGCCGGCTACATGCCCAACCCTGCAAGTAAACTTCCAAGCACACAGGATATTGCAGATGCTCTTAATCGCTTAAAACTGGAAGATAAGGAAGAAAAAAACTATGATCTTTTCAGCCGCACATCAGCAGGTGCAATTGCGGGCGTTACCAGGGTATTAAACGATTACTTTAAAAATCCGAAAGTAGAATTCCCGTTCCCCTCAATGGGCGGTTCGGGCGATAGAATGTCTATATGCTGGGCGGTTTTCGGTAAGATCCCGGATATTACTTTAGGTATCATAGCAGAGGGTGAAAAACCATACGACCGTAATGTACATTTATACCACGCCTGCCAGGGGATGAACCTTGATGAAAACCCTGATGCAGGATGCGATCTGGACAGTTGTGCGCCAAGTCAGTTATTCCATGCCTGCAAAGGCTCAAACGATTGTAAGGCCGAAGGTGGATGTGGTTTTGTACAATCTACAGCCGGTGGTAGCGGATGCGGTGGTTCTGTACCTACACCGGGTAAAGGCCTGCCTTTCAGCCCGCCGTCAGATAATGCCTGCGGCAGTTTCGGCGGCTGTGCTGTGCCTATATCGGCATCGCAAATATACCCTGCGCTTGCTAAGGACGAGAAATACAAAATGCAGTTGTTTAATTTTGCAAAAGGGACCCACAACGCCGAACCGCTTCAAATAATGGATTACGCCGAGGGCGAGTTTGTTTATGATGTTGCCTGGAGAGCTTATGCTGAAGTGTTAAAGAAACGTGGCGAAAACGTTCCCGAAAAACCCAAACCAAGCGACCTGCGTTTAGCGTTCCCGCCATCAACCTAAATAATAATACTTGCTTATGAGCATCAATACTAAACTACGCCTGGGCCTGCCAAATTTGGGCCTTGGCGTGGGTTTACGAAACAAACACTTTAATTACCTGCTTAATAACCCAGCGGGGGTAGACTGGTTTGAGATAATCAGCGAAAACTTTATGGATGACTTTGGCTTTGCCAGCCATGTTTTAATGCACGTACGTAAGCAGGTGCCGGTGGTGATGCATGGCGTATCGCTGTCTGTGGGTAGTACCGACCCTCTCAATTATACCTATCTGCAAAAGTTGAAGGAACTGGCTGAAAGGGTTGAACCCGAATGGATCTCTGACCACCTGTGCTGGACGGGTGTTGCGTACACCAACACACACGACCTGCTGCCCATGCCCATGAACGAGGAAAGCCTTAACCATGTGGCCGAACGTGTGTTAAAGATCCAGGATTTTTTAAAACGCCCGCTGATATTAGAGAACCCATCAACTTACCTGCAGTTTAAAGTCTCAACCATGCCCGAGTGGGAGTTTCTGTCGGCCTTGGCTAAAGAAACCGGCTGCGGGTTATTGCTTGATGTGAATAACGTTTTTGTTTCTGCCCATAATCATGGCTTTGATGCTGTAAAATACATCGATAGCTTGCCGTATGAGCATATTGTACAAATGCATATTGCCGGCCCTACAGATTGCGGCGCTTTACTGGTTGATACACACGACCAGCCCGTACCATCGGAAGTATGGAAATTATACAGGCAAGCGCAGCAACTAACAGGCGGTGTAAGCACCTTGCTGGAATGGGATGCCAAGATCCCTGAATACCCTGAATTACTGGAAGAGCTTTTTAAAGCACGGGAAGTATTGAAAGGTAATATTCCTGACACTGGCATTTACCGCTCGCCAAATATGCCGGTATCAAACCCGGTTGATTTTCAATTACAGGCATCAAATGGTTAAACAGGATACCGTATTACTGCAAAACTGGTTGCGTACAGTAGTGATGGCCCTTGGTTTTCTGAATCAGAAAATTGGTCTGGCTAATCATTTGTACCAGGTGCACGAGAATGATGTGGTATCCAACGAGGGTAACGCCTCTGTACACGCGCGTTTGAATGTTTACAGCTCGGGTTATATGGCGCGACTGCTTGATTGCATGTATGCCGATTACGCCATCAGCAAAAAGTTTATGGGCGATGAATTGTTTGATAGCTTTGCCAAGGCTTACCTCATGTATCACCCGTCCACCTCATTTACCTTGTATGATTTGGGTAAAGCCTTCCCTGATTTTTTGGATAGGACTAAACCACAGCCGGAGGAAGGTATAGATAATAACCATTTTGATATCCCCGCTACCCTGGCAAGAGTTGAACGCGCCAGGCAGGTGGCCATGCGTGCGCCCGGAATTGAAAACGATATAGTTAATACCAACCAGGTAGATATTCAGGACATGCTTTTCGGTACGCTAAATATCAGCGTGCCCGAATGCCTGCAACTGCTTGAGCTTGACTTCCCGATGAAGCGATTTTTTGAGGCTGTTTACCGCGAGGAAGAATACGAACTGCCATCGTCACAGAAGACCTATATGGCTATCAGCAGGAAAAATTACCGCCTTGTGCTGGAAGAAATTACCGAAACACAATATTTGTTATTGAACGAGTGCCGCAAGCATACTAATTTGTACGATGCTATTTCGGCGTTAAGCGCCGATCATAATATCTCATCGGCAGAGCTTTTGGCTGACGCATTTCTGTGGATGCCGTTTTTCCGTAAATGCGGGTTTATACAAGTAATAAGTTAAACCTCTGCTTCCAGTAAAAAATCGTCGCGGTGTTTTTCGGGCGTTTTTGAGCGGAACATCATGTAGATCAACGCCAGAATAGTAACTACCGCCGTAGCATATAAAATGGAGGGCACCATGCCTATCACATCCTGGTAAAACCAGCCGGATATTAATGCACCCAAACCTATCCCGGCTTCTAACGAGATATACATAGTTGCCATAGCCTTGCCACGATGGTCGGGCTGGCTCAGGTCGACTGTCCAGGCGTTAAGGGCAGGAGAGAGGATGCCCGTGGCAACGCCATAAATAACCCCGCCTGCTAACAAGCCGAAAGCTGTTTTCTGATAGCCAATAACTATGAGTGCTATAACCAGTAACACCAGCCCGGTATTGATCACATAAACACGGCCGTACCTGTCAGATACCTTACCCGCTATGAAGCGTATCAGTAGCGATGCGATGGTGAACACCATAAAGAAAAGCCCTTTGTTCATGATGCCGAGGTGGCCGCTCCAGTCGGGGATAACGGTTAGTATGGCGCCGTAGGCTACGTACGAAAGCAGGGTTACGATGGCAGCAGGTAAAACCTCAACCGCTATGATATCTTTCCGGGAGATCTTTAGCACCGCGAAAGTGAAACGCTGTTTAAGCTTCAGCGTTTCTTTCATATTCATCAGTATAACAATACTCATCAGCGCTAAAAATGATGAGGCGTAGAACAATACGTTTAATGAATAAGCCAGCCTGATGGTACTGCCAATAAACGGGCCGATGGCCAAGCCGGTACTAAAACAAATACCATGGAAGCCCAGTGCTTCGCCCCAACGTTCGCGTGGTACAATATCAGCTACATAGGCAGCTGTTGCGGTTGGCTTAAACCCTGTTGAAAACCCATGCAATAAGCGCAGGAACAGAAACCCGGATACCGTACTTAATATAGGATAAAGAAAACCGCATATAAAACAAACAATGGAGCCTACAGCCATTACAGGTACACGGCCAACGGTATCCGTAAGCCTGCCGCTAAAAGGGCGTGATATACCCGCTGTAAGGGTAAACAAGGCAATGATAAGGCCTTTATGCTCGCCACCGCCCATGCTGCTTAAGTAAGCAGGCAGTTCGGGTATCAGCATATTAAAACTGGCCGAGAACAAAAGCGAACTAAGACAAACCAGCGCGAAGTGTAAATTATAAATAGGGTGTACCGGTTTGGTCATGGTAGATAGCGGTAGAATATTTGGCAAGTGTACCAAATTGTATCAAAAAATCACCAGTCGATTTTTGAACATTTATATTGTTAACAACCGTATTAACTCAGTAACCTGATGATGAGCGCCAGCGAAAATACATCGCGCAGCACTTTGATGGCGTTGTGCAGGGTGTTATAAATGGTGCGTTCGGTAAGGCCTGTTTTTTCAGAGATCTCGCAAAAGCTTATCTGGTCAAAATAGCGCATCTGTACAATTTCTATCTGCCGTGGGGTAAGCTGGTTAAGGGCTTTTTGTAGTCGTTTTTTGGTGATCTCGTCCTGCTGGCTGGCAATCAGGATATTCTCGTAGGGTTGTTCAGAAATAGCTGCTTCAAGCTCGGCCTCTTCAATGGTGTTGGTAAACGTTTCGCGCGAGTATTGCTGGTAGGTTTTGTAAAGGATACGTTTATATATGGTAAGCACATACTGCTGTACGTTTTGTACCGACGATAATTTCTCCTGGATGCGCCAAAGCTCAATAAACAAACTATTGATACCTTCTTTTACCAGTTCGGGGTTTTTATACATACAAACACCAAAGCGGTACAGGTCATCATAAAAGATATCGAAGCAGGCGTAAAGACCCTGCTGATCGCCTTCTGCAAGCAATTGCCAGTTCTTTTTTACCCGTTCCGTCCTGATGCTCATGCGCTCTTTTGCGGCCGATTTGTGTGCTTTTTCCAATTAACGATGAAGTTAATAAAAATCTTTATAAATTTTTTTAAAAAGTGTTGGTAAAAAAGAATAATCTATTGCACTTGTATGTAAATACCAACTTAATGGACTATATAAATTTTAATATCGAGGATTTTTTAACGGATGACAGCTTTATTAACTACTGCTATGATCTTGATGATACTGATAAAGCCTTCTGGGAAAATGTGATCCTGACCCAACCTCTTCTAAAAAAGAAAATAAGTGATGCACGCGAACTTTGCCTGTTACTTGGCATAAAAGTTAGCAAAGCAGATAAGCAGGATCAACTTGATAAATTAAAGGCCGCCATTGCAACCGAACAACTTAAAAAACAAACATTACCTGTTACCAACGTTCGCGGGTTATGGCTACCCCGTATGGCTGTTGCAGCTACCTTACTGGTGCTGGTAATTGCTTATGGCTTGTATAAATATAATGCACCGGTTTCGGGCGCTGTAATGTACAGCCGTATTACCAATACCAATTACCATTTGGTAGCGCAAACAACTTTTGGCAACCGTAAAAGCGTTGTGTTACCCGATGGTACCACGGTTACCCTAAACGGATCAAGCAGTCTTAAAATAGCAAACGATTATAATGGTAACGACCGCCACGTACTTTTAACCGGCGAGGCCTTTTTTGAAGTTACCAAGGATAAAACCCGCCCCTTTGTTGTACTTACCAATAAAACTGCTACAACAGCTTTAGGCACATCGTTTAAAGTAAGCAGTTATGCCACATCAAAAACAGCCAGCGTAATGCTTGCCACGGGTAAGGTTAGGGTAGAAGCCACACAGCCACAAACCAATGTAACCGACCAGATACTGATACCCGGCCAGCAGGTTGTTTTAGCAGATGGCGATAACAGCTTCACCAAATCGGAATTTAACAAGGCCGAACTGCAAAACTGGATAAACAGCAAGCTGGTATTCACTAACGCTACCTTTAACGAGATAGCCGCCAAAATAACCAATACCTACGGCATACAGGTGACTACGGATACTCAAGAGGTTGGCCAGATCAGGTTTACCGGGCAGTTCAATAATAAAAGCCTTACCGAAGTATTGGATGCTATTGGCTTCGTAAATAATTTTAAATACAAACTAAAAGGAGACACTATCAAAATCGTATTCTAACTAAACCATACCATAATAATCAACGTACCCTAAATCTTTAAACTATGCTAAAAAAACTACCCTCTTCGCGTTTTTTTTCAAAAATGTTATTGAGGATGCTTGGCGCAGTGTTCCTGGTTATTTATACCAGCAGCTATGCCCAATCATCGCCCAACGCGCTTTATTCTTTTAACTGGCAGGACCAGCCGGTAGAAAAAGTATTTAAACAAATTGAGGATGCTACCAAGGTGCATTTCTCATACAACCCTGCCGATGTTGACTTTAAACGCCGGATTAACTTAAAGGTAACCAACAAGCAGCTAAATGATGTTATTGGTGCCCTGGCCAGCCAGATCAACGTCAGGTACAAAATCTCGGGCGAAACGGTACTGATACAGGCGCTTAAAAACAACCCAAACGCCGTAGCCTTTGTATTAAAAGGCAAAGTAACAGACCCCGATAAACTGGCTTTGCCGGGTGCAACGGTTATCAATACCAAAACCGATAAATCGGTTGTAACAAACACGGCAGGCGAGTTTGCGCTTGATGCCAATGCAGGTGATGTGATCACCTTCCGGATGCTGGGTTTTGAACCTTCATCAATCATTGCCAGCGAAGATGTGAAATATGTAAACATATCCTTAAAACTGAGCAGTACCGAACTGAAAACGGTTGTGGTAACAGCCCTTGGTATTAAGCGCGAGCAGCGCGCCCTGGGTTACGCCTTTGCTGAAGTTGATGGTAACGACTTAAAGAAAGCCCGCGAAACCAACATCATTAATTCGCTTGCGGGTAAGGTTGCCGGTTTGGTTATAACCGGCGGTGCCGGCGGCCCTGCGGGTTCATCAAGAGTTATTATAAGGGGTAATACTACTATTACCGGTAATAACCAGCCGCTATATGTGGTAGATGGTGTACCGATTGATAACTCCAATTACGGCCAGGTAGGCGGTGGCAAATACTCGGGCGGGCAGGATTTTGGCGATGCCATATCAGCCATCAACCCCGATGATGTAGACAAAATAAGCGTACTGAAAGGCCCATCGGCATCGGCGCTTTACGGTAGCCGCGCAGGTAATGGTGTTATATTAATTACCACCAAAAAGGGTGGTAACAAGAAAGAGCTGGGTATTGAGTTTAACAGCACCTCATCATTCGAAAAACAGCTAACCACTTTAGATGGCAACCAGTACATATACGGACAGGGTAGTTCAGAGCAATTGGTAATTGATGCCGCACAGGCAAAAAATACATTGTTCAATAATTTTGGCCCCCGTTTAGATCCAAATTTACAGGTAATAGGCTTTGACGGTGTTTATCGCCCTTATGCCCTGGTGAAGGATAACATACAGGATTTCTTCCGCACAGGTTCAACATTTACCAATACCATAGCTTTATCAAACTCAAGCGATAAAGGCAACTTCCGTTTATCCCTCTCGGATTTACGTAATAACGATATTGTACCCGGCAGCAACATGCGCCGTAATACATTCAACTTTAACGGCAGCTCAAAATTCGGTAAGAATTTAACTGTTGAAGCAAGGGTGATGTACATGAACGAGAATGTAACCAACCGCCCTTCACTGGCAGATGACCCGGGTAATATTGGTAATAACTTTATTGGCCTGGCTAATAACGTAGACCAATCGTATTTTAAAACCGGGTATAAAGATGTTGAAGGCAATTACGTAGAATGGGGCGGTGGCCAGTACAGGCTCGACCCATACTGGGTAATTAATGAAATGAGCAATCAAACCAAAAAGAACCGTATGATTGGTGGTTTGCAGGCCAACTATACCTTCACAAGCTGGTTAAGCTTACAAGGCCGCGCCTCAACCGATTTTACTTATTTTGATTATCAGAAATACAGCCCTATATCAACCCCCGGTTCATTAACCGGCAGGCTGGAAACTACTAATCAAAAAGTACAAACTACCGAGGCGGATATGTTATTAACCGCTCAAAAACAGGTAACACCATCATTGAATTTATCTGCAAGGTTAGGGGCCAGTTTATCACACAGCCAGGCACCGGGTTATACTACTTCAAATATTGACCAGGTAGCTACGGATATCATCAGCTCTAACGCATTTTCTGACAGGACAGTTCTTGACATTTCTCCAAGAGAGCGGGAAACAAGGTCTGTTTATGCTTTACTAAGCGCAGCATATAAAAGCTTTTTATATGTAGATGCAACTGTGCGCCGCGATGCGGTATCAACATTGCCAAAAGATAACAACGCATATACCTATCCATCGTTATCAGCAAGTTTTGTATTTACTGATGCCTTTAAAATGAATAAATCGATACTTTCTTTTGGTAAATTGAGAGTTTCGGCCGCTGAGGTAGGTAGCGATACAGATCCATATATGCTAAATCCAACTTACCAGCTAAATCCCCAACCGTTTAACGGCATTCCGTTAGGCGGCTTAACGCCGGGTCAACCCTTGCCTTCACCCTTAAAGCCAACCCGTACCAGATCTTTTGAAGTAGGTACCGACTTGAAGTTTTTTAATGACAGGATTGGTTTAGACCTTACTTATTACACTTCAAAGTCAAGGGATCAGATAAATATTGTTAACATACCATTAAGCTCGGGGTTTTCACAGCAAATAATTAACGCTGGTGTTGTTGGCAATAAAGGTATAGAGGTGGCCATTAACACCAAGCCAATTGTAAGCAAAGACTTTAGCTGGGATTTGAACGTGAACTTTGCACGTAACATTAACAATGTAGAATCGCTTGCCGATGGTGTGCCTTACTTAACCCTGTCTGATGCCCGTTGGTTGGGTACATCGGTAGTGGCAAGGCCAAATACCGCCTACGGTGCTATATTAGGTTACGGAGGCCAAAAAGACGACCAGGGCCGTGATATACTTGACCCGGTTACCTTAGCGCCGCTACAAACTACTGATCGCGAAGTGCTGGGCAAAGGTACCTGGAGCTGGACCGGCGGTTTAAGCAGCTCGTTCTACTACAAAAACTTTGGTTTAAGCTTTGTTGTTGATATTAAACAAGGGGCAAGCTTATTCTCCATGACAAACTTGTTCAACGTAATAAGGGGCGCAAGTTTGGTTACCTTACCGGGCAGGGCCGAATGGATAAAATCTGAAGAAGACCGCCAAACAGCAGGCCAAAGCATTGAGCAATGGACAGCAGCCGGTAACGTTAGGGGATATGTGCCGCAAGGCGTTGTACAAACCGGTGTAGACGGAGCAGGCAAACCTGTGTACGCACCAAACACCAAAGCGGTTGATCCATCTGTATACTGGGCAAATTACTATAGCGATGGCAACGGTGTAGCTACTCCGTTCATATATGATGCCAGTTATATTAAAATGCGCGAGATCACTGTAAGCTATAACATCCCATCAGCTATTTCATCAAAATGGGGTATTAAAAATATGACGGTGGCGCTGGTTAGTCGTAACCCGTTCATCATCCATAAAAATGTACCCAATGTTGACCCTGACTCAAACTACAACAATGGTAACGGGCAAGGGCTTGAGTATGGTTCATTACCATCAAGAAAAAGCTGGGGTTTTAACTTGAACGTGAAATTCTAACAAGATATAGACGATTGATAATCATATAGATATGAAAAGATATATAAATAAAATAATTATCCTGCTTTTAACGGCAACCACATTGCTGGTTTCCTGTAAAAAGCTCGAAGATTTTGGTGACATGAATACTGATCCCACCAAATCAAACAACCTCGATCCGGTAAACCAGTTGGTGCTTACGCAGCTTCGTTTTTCGGGCGAGCTGACCATAAATGAACGTACAAGCATTATCATGACCATGCCGCTTGTGCAGCAAATTGGTGGCGCTTATTACACCCGTTATGGTTTTGAGTACGTGAAGAACAGGCAGTACATGTCTGAGCTGTGGGAGCTTAGTTACCCCAATGATGTGCTGAACATTGTTGATGCGATAGATCGCTCTGCGAAAGACCCGCTTAAATCCAACCTGAATGCCATGTGCCGTATTATGAAGGTATACCTTTTTGCAAGGATAACCGACCTTTATGGCGATATCCCTTACAAACAAGCGGGGCAGGGCTATATATCAGGTGTTGTACGCCCGGAGTTTGATACGCAGAAAGCTATTTATGACGATTTCTTTAAAGAGCTTACTGAAGCCTCGGCGCAGTTAGATGCATCAAAAGATAATGTAGCAGCCGATATATTTTACCAGGGCAATACTGGCGCATGGAAAAAGTTTGCCAACTCGCTGCACCTGCGTTTAGCTATGAGGTTAAGCAAAATAGATGAGAATAAAGCAAAAGCCGAAGTACAGGCCGCATACACCGCCGGTGTGTTTACCAGTGCCGATGATAATTGCATAACCCATCATGCTGATGTGCAAAACAGCTACGCCGATATCCGCGGTAATGGTGTTTCGGTTGCCATTAATCAATACCCTGATGAGGGCAGGCCGCGTATTTGTAAAACATTATTGGATATAATGAGCGGTAGTAACGATCCTCGTTTACAACCTATTGCACGTAATTATTGGGTTAACCCCGATAAACCTTCAGAAAGGCTTGACGTAACCGATGCTTTAAGGGCGATAAACGTACCTATTACAGGTGTTGGCCCGGGTAAATATAACTACGATGATTTTTTGGGTGCTGTGAATGTTGACATTGGTGGCGGCCGTATTGTACAGGTGCCAAACAACGGTTTAAAGGTACAACTGGCCAACTGGATGATCACCAATGATGCGCCGTACTTCCATATTACTTATGCAGAAACTGAACTTTTATTAGCCGAAGCTAACCAACGTTGGGGCCTTAACTTAGGCGTTGATGCCAAAACACATTATGAAAACGGTGTAGCTGCAGCCATGAAACAGCTGGCTTTATTTAAAGGGGGACCGGTTATTACCGATACACAGATCCAAAACTTTAAAACAGATAACCCGCTTGCACCGGGTAAAGAGTTACTGGCCATTGATACCCAACTTTGGATAGCATTGCTATTAAATGGCCCTGAAGCTTACGCTAACTGGCGCCGTACAGGTTTCCCGGATTTAAAAACAGCAACTAATGGGGAATCAACCTCTTTAACAACACCGCGCAGGTTTGAATACCCGCTTACGGAAACAGAGCAGAACGCGACAAATATTAACAAAGCAATAGCCGCTATTGATGGTGGTATTGACGACTGGACCAAACGTGTTTGGTGGGATAAACAATAATATAGGATGATAACGATGATGAGAAGGAATATTTGGTGCGTTGTGTTGATAGCGGTATTGATGTGTAGCTGTAAAAAGAGCGCGAAATCTGAAGTCAAAACAAACGATGACGATAAAAAACCGGTTGCTGCCGCATCTTTTAGGGTGGTAGGATATTTAAGGGAATACAATGTGGTTGATGGCCGCGCTATACAATTTGATTTTAGCAAGATAACCCATCTTAACATTGCCTTTATAAACCCTGACGCAGCCGGAAACTTCACCACACTGGATGGTTTGAAAGAACTGGTAGCCGCCGCGCATGCCAAAAACGTAAAAGTTTTAGCATCTATTGGTGGCGGGCTTGCGCCTGAGTATTATACCACGCTAATGGCTACCGGTACCAGCAGGGATAAGCTTGCAGCCAGCCTGGCCGGCGTAGCAGACCAGTACAGCCTGGATGGTATTGATATTGATCTGGAAGGTCACTTTGTTGATGCCAATTACGAGGCTTTTGTGGTAGCTGTAAAGGCCGCGCTTAAGCCAAAAGGTAAATTGCTTACCACGGCTATTGCCACGGTTTACGCAACGCAATACACCAACAAGGCGCTGGCACAGTTCGATTATATCAACATCATGTCGTACGATAAAACCGGCCCCTGGAAACCCGAAAAACCCGGTCAGCACTCGCCATATAGTATGGCTGTTGATGATCTGGACTATTGGGGAGGTACCCGCGGCATAGCTAAAGAAAAGCTAAGCCTTGGCCTGCCTTTTTATGGTTACGGTTTTGGCAGCGGCGTGCCCGAGGATATGAGCTTCGCAGACATCATTAAACAATATCCCGGTTCAGAGAACAAGGACGAAGTAACCGTTGCTGCCGGTGGTACCATGTATTATAATGGTTTGCCTACCATAAAAAGTAAAACCACCCTGGCTTTGCAAAAAGCTGGCGGCGTTATGATTTGGCAGCTTTTGCAGGACGGTACCGGCGCAAACTCGTTGTTGAATACTATTGATACAGAAGTAAAGGCCGCGAAAAAATAAGGTTAAGACATTAAAGAAATTTTAAATCATAAAAAATGAAAAAGATCTATCAAAAATTATCATTACTGCTGCTGATGCTGGTAGTGGTAGCCGCAGGCTGTAAAAAGGATGTGGCAAAAGAGCAGGAGGATGCCAACCCGCTTCAGCCCCGCATCTTCGATATTTTAAGGGAGTTTTCGGGTGCGCAGGTTATTGACGAAGGCGACACTGCCAAGTTTACCAATATAGAGGTAACCCCGGCTGGTAAAGCCACCATCAGTTGGATGGTGAATAACGTGGAGGTATCGAAAGATAAGAAGTTCAATTTTTCGCCAAAAAGCGGCGGCGAGTTTACTATCAAACTAAAGGTTAGTTATAATGGCGATTCGAGTGTGCGCAGCACCAAGGTACTGGTTAACCCATCAACGTACACTTTTAAACCCTACACCAAAATAGCGATGTCGTACCTTACACAGGATGCAACCGCCGCAAACGTAAATTTTAATAATGTAACCCACATTACCTATAAAATTGGTTTAGTATCACCCGAAGGCGATCTGGATACTTCGCCGGGCGAATTAGGCCAGAAAGCAAAAGAATTGGTAGCAAGGGCACACATTGCAGGTGTACCGGTTATTATGGGCATTAGCGGCAGGCTATCGGGTATTGATGGTTGGGCCATTTATGAAACCAACGATTTTGGTACCGCCATTCGCGACCCTGCAAAACGCACCAAACTGGTAGGCCTGATAAAAGCGTATGTAGCTGCCAAACGTATGGACGGTGTAGATATCATGATGACAGATATCAACTCAGGCAACGCGGATGCAAATATGGCTGCAATAGGCCCATTCGCAACCGAACTTAAAGCCGCTTTACCTGCCAGCGCTATTTTAACGCTCACAGCTACGGTTAACTATATGCACTGGAGTTACCCAGGTAATTTGTCTGCATTTAGCTGGGTAAACGTACATGCTTTTGAGGATAATATCCACATTGGCCCGGGGGCGCCTGTTGGCCAGTCATCAAGTTTACAGTTTATGAAAGAAGGTATAGATATTTGGACAGGTAATCACTTACCTGCAGACAAACTGGTTATCGGTATCCCCGCATTTGGTTTGCGTTATAACGCCCTGGACCCACAGGGTAATAACTTAAGCTGGGGATCATACGATTACATGACCTACAAAGATATTTTAACTGCCGACCCAACCGCTTATGGTAAGGAGTTTACAGATAAATCGGGCGCGGGTGGCGTGTATTATAACGGGGTTCCTTTGGTTACAGATAAAGCGAAGTTCATAAAAAATGGCTTGTTTAAAGGAGCTTATTTATACGGTGGCGATTATGATACACAAGATGCTAATTCGTTAATGCTGGCCATTTATAGCCAATTGAAATAATTATTAAACCACAAACCTAATTATGAAAAGAGCATATGTTTTAGTATTTACTTTGTTGTTATCTGCTATATACAGTAACATAAACGCGCAGGATAAAACTATTAAATGGAGTGGTTACACCTGGAAGGTGAAAGAACCTGCCGAGGCTACCGGACCGGGCCCTAATTACTGGAGCAGCGGCAACGTATGGGTTGACGGCAGCGGTTGGCTACATCTAAAGGTGAGCAAAAACGCTACTACCGGCCATTGGGAGTGCGCCGAAGTTGCCAGTACCGAAAGCTTTGGTATGGGCACCTATCAGTGGCAGATTGATGCTGATATAGACAAGTTTGACAAAAACCTTGTGCTGGGCTTGTTTGACTACTCTGGTACCGATGCAAGGGACGAGATAGATATTGAATTTGCACGATGGGGGAACAGCAGCTATCCAAATTTAAACTATACGGTTTACCCCAAAGTGGGCGACCCGCCAAGGCACACCAGTTCGGCTATTGAATTTACATCGCCAAATGGTACGTATACCACGCATAAATTTACACGTACCGCCGATAAGATCACCTTTAAAAGTTTGTACGGCCACGTGAATGACGAGCCACGGGATAACCTGTTTATCAGTAAAGAATTTAAAAGCCCGTCGGTATCTATCAGCAGCGTGAATATGCCGGTATTGCTAAACCTTTGGCTGTTTAAAGGGCTGGCACCTACAGATGATAAACCTTTTGAAGTGGTGATACACAGTTTTAAGTTTAGCCCGCAATAAAACTACAGATTGTTGATTATGTATATGACCCGGTTGCTATTATGGCAGTCGGGTTATTTTATTTAATCATATTTATGATTAAATTTTCAGTAATTATTGAAAGTTTGATAATTTATCTATATTTGCTTTGTAATCAGCAACAGAGCGTATGGAAGCATTTCAATATAATATACAAATACTGCTACGCATTGCCGGGCTGGCACAACTGGTATTGGTGCTGGGTAGCCTTGCTGTACCGCGTGTATTAAACTGGCAGGCCGAACTGGCCAAAGTAAAGCCATTACTTAAACAAATGTTTTGGACGTACGCGGCATATATACTGTTAACAAACTTGTGTTTTGGCTTAGTTTCAGTATTTGCCTTTGCCGAATTAACAAACAGCTCTATACTTGCTACTCTTGTTACCGGCTTTATAGCCGTTTACTGGATATCTCGTGTGCTTATCCAATTCTTTTACTTCGATAGGAAGGGGTTCCCAAAAGGCATATGGCACCGGTTTGCCGAGGTGCTTTTAGTGGCGCTGTTTATTTTTTTGAGTGTTGTTTATACCGGGGCATTATACCTAAATTATCAGCAGTTATGACAAGCAGCCTCATCACACACTTACTTTACTTCGCGCTGATAAACCTTGCTGTTGTGTTTGGCAGTTATCCGCTTATAAAAAAGAAACTTGTTTTTACAGGTTGGCTAATCCTTATTATAAGCATCTTGATTATTCATCTCATTTTTCTACACGAATATCCCATACTGCGGATGTTAGCTATCATAGCCACTACATTTACCGGCATGAAGGTTATTGCTGTAACCGAGGGCTATAAAAACAAACCGCTTAACCTTACCTATAAGCAATGGCTTGTTTATGCTATAGGTTGGGTAGGGATGAGGGCCGAACCTTTTGAAACCCTTGGCCAAAAACCATTACCAAATGCATGGCCTATGGTACGGTTTGGTATCAGCCGGGTGGTGATAGGGGCTTTGCTTATTGTATTGGCACATGTAATTATCGCGCAGCAGTTTAATGCCACTTTTACCTACATGGCTGTAAGCGCCATTTTATTAATAGGTTTTAGCCTGATTTTACATTTTGGAATGCTGAGTATAAGCGCCGGTATGTGGCGGTTATCGGGTGTAAATACCTACTATCTGTTTAGGCAGCCTGCAAAAGCCCTAAGCCTTACCGAACTATGGAGCAAACGCTGGAATATCGCCTTCAGCGAAATGACTTCGGTAGCTATATTCCGCCCGCTTAAAAGCAAAACAGGTGGTGCTGTGGCACTGCTGATAGCGTTTGCATTCTCCGGCCTGTTGCATGAGCTGGCGCTGAGTGTACCGGTAAACAGTGGCTATGGTTTGCCGCTGTTATATTTTGTGATACAGGGTGTATTGGTATTGATTGAAAAGGCGCTTACCTTAAAAAAGATACCCTTTTTGCAGCACAAATTAATAGCCCGTATATGGGTGTTTTTTTGGCTGATAGTTCCTATGCCTTTATTGTTCCATGAGCAATTCATCAAACAAATTTTGTGGCCGTTGGCCGGCTTACACTGGTAAAAGCTTATGCGCTATTTAATTTCTGTTTTTTGCAACGTATCCGCATTGAAAAGCATCTATTTGTATTGAAAGGCTTTTTATAAAAACCATGAGAAAAATAGGCGTACTTGTACTTATCGGGATACTATGCATTTTAACCGCCACAGCGCAGCAAAAAATATATGCCCCCAGGATAGAAGAGTGCAACTGCCGGTTTATGATGGATAGCAATTTTGTAAAGATTGCCCCGCCAAATCTCAAAACAGCCTTTTCCGTTCCCTTTGAGAAGATAGACAGCAGCTTTAAAACGAAATGCGGGTATCTCATCGTGCCGGAAAACCGCACTAAAAGATCATCAAGAATGATAAAGCTGCCTTTTATTGTTGTGTACAGTAAAAATCCCGATAAAAAGAAAGACCCGCTGTTGTATACTGCAGGCGGCCCGGGTGGCAGCTCAATAGGATGGGCTATTGGTGCCAGCAAAAGCGATATCATTAAAGACCGCGACTGTATTGCCATAGAACAACGGGGCACGAGGTACGCATTGCCGCACCTGCGGGCTTTTGACCTGGATGCCGCCATCAAAGAATCGTATCGTAAAAACCTGAACAAGGATAGTATGGTACTTGAAGGGGTAAAGCGTTATAAGAAAACATTAGAGAAAAGGGGGATAGACATATCCGGGTATAATACCGATGAAACGGTTTCTGATATTCACGACCTGATTGCTGTGCTGAAGATAGATTCAATTAACCTTTTAGGCGCATCGTATAGCGGCGGTTTAATGACAGCTGTGCTAAAGAATGACCCTACGCATGTCCGTTCATTGGTGCTTGATTCGCCATTGCCCATATTTACGCCGATAGATGAAGATGAGCCTGCTAATTTTAATGAAGCGCTTGCTGTGTTGTTTCGGCATATTGAGCAGGATTCTACCGATAAAGTGCAATACGGAAACCTGAGGCAGCGCTTCCTTGATTATTTTAACGGTATAGCCACCAAAACTTTCTACCAGCCTTATTTAGAAAAAGGCACAACCGATTCAGTAAAGATAGCCTACACCAAAAATGAATTATTGGCCGAGATCATGAACGCTATGTCTGATAACCCGCGCCGGAAGGATGTGGCGTACATGGTCACCGAGATGATAAAAGGGCACCACAGCGTTTATATAAACACCTTTTTAGATGATCTTTTTCGTAAGAACCAGGCGCCCGATGGCATGCGGATTTCTGCCTACTGCGCCGATCAAAGTGCTTTCCACAGCGAAGAAGTAATACAGCAACTGTATAAGGCTTACCCATACCTAACCGGCTACCGAATAAATGATGTTATAAAAAGCATGTGCGATTGCTGGAAAGTGCCACCGGTTAATGATGCCACTAAACAACCTTATTATTCCCTTAAACCGGTGCTGCTTGGCGATGGCGAGATGGACCCTAATTGCAGGCCGCGCTACATCAGCGCTATAAACCATTATATGCCAAACGGGCAAAGCTTTTTATTCATTAACCGCGGGCATGGCGTTGGCAGTAAGGAATGGTACCAAATGGTAAGGCAGTTTTTAAACCAACCATACCAACGGATTGTGGCACCTAATGCTAACATAGTGCCGTTGTAATAATTTTCATATTGATGAAAATGTTGTAACTTCCTGCCTGATACTACGCTATGAACAGTCTTCATCAAACGTTTCTTAACCTTGTTTTTATTGGCATAATAGCTTTGTTCCCAGTGGTAAACCCTATCGGGTCGGCGCTTATTTTAACCCCCTTTTTTGAAAACCTCACCAAAGCCGAAAAGCAACGCGCTGTTGGTAAAATTACCTTTTATGCCTTCTGCATCTGCACCGTATCGCTTTTTTTTGGCCAGTGGATATTACGGCTGTTCGGCATCTCAATACCCATTGTTCAGCTTGCTGGTGGTATCATGATCTGTAAGATAGGGTGGGACTTTCTCTCCTCAGATCCTAAACCAAGCTCAGACCATGACGTGGTAAAGGACGAGATCAATGTTTCGGCTTACAAACATATAGCGGGCAAGCTGTTTTACCCCATTACCTTCCCGGCAACTACAGGCGCGGGTACCATATCTGTACTATTTACCTTGAGCGCGCACAATAACGAAATAGGGAGCGCCGAATACTATCTTAACGTAGGCTCAATACTGGTGTCGATCATTGTAATATGCCTCATGATCTACATTTTTTACCTGAACACCAAAACCATACTGCATTACTTAGGGCCAAACGGCGAAACCATTGTAAACCGTATCTCGGCCTTCCTCATATTTTGCGTTGGCCTGCAAATTGGCTATACGGGCCTCAAAGCGCTGTTTAATATTTAGTGCCTTCATACCTCAAAAGGGTGAGAAACTAATTGTGTTTTTAATTGTTTTTATGTGTAACTTCATCATAATCAATTATAAACATTCTTAAAAAAGGAGGGCGCTATGAACATGGTTCGTAAAATAGAGCATTGGGGTGATCTTCATCACCCAAAATGGCTCGATGTAGTTCGCATTGTACTTGGGTTTATCATTTTTGGAAAGGGCGTTGTTTTTATCAGCAACACCACAGTGCAGCAGAATTGGATCTTTCATAACAACGTTTATGATTTTTCGGGCCTGATGGCTATGGTGCTGATACATATCGTAGCTTTTGCGCATGTTATAGGCGGGTTACTCATTATAACGGGCTTACTTACCCGCATGGCCGTTGTAATACAAATGCCTATAGTATTGTGCGCTATCATTTTTGTGAATGCAACCAGGGGGCTTACCTTCCTAAACACCGAGTTATGGCTTTCCATTATTGTGTTTTTGATGCTGGTGGTTATTTGGATAGTAGGGTCGGGCTCGTTCTCGGCAGATAAATGGATAGACGAGAGCAATGCTTATCGCCATAAAAGGACATAACAGAAAATTTCGAAATTATAAAAAGCCTTTCAGCAAAACTGAAAGGCTTTTCAATTTTAATATTATAAACATAGGTGTTAATGGGTTTTTGATTAAATTGTGATGTGAAAAATCGTCATATGCGTATTGTAAGTCTTTTTATTTTATTCTTGTTTATTGGAAGAACAGCCTATGCTCAGGAAACGCCAAATTCTAAAAGCGATGCAGAAGATATAGAATCCTATGACTATCCAACTAAATTAATGGGCGGGTATAATATCCTGTTTAAAGCGGATGATAGCACGGAATACCTTTACCTGATGAAGGGTGATAAAAATATAGCCGAACTGGCTTCAGATGTGAGAGGAGGGCTTTATAAAGGCCTTGGGTATGTAGGGGCTGATTTTAAACATTGTTTTGTATTTGTACATTCCTATGGATCGGGTAACCCGCATGAAATTGAACTGATCAAAAAAAACACAGGTAAAAACATGCTAAAAGCAAGTGCATGGTGGATTGATGTGGTTAAAAAAAAGGAAGTTTTGCTTTATAGCGACCAGGATGTACCCACGGCAAAAGATCACATGATCTTATACAATATAAGGACAGGGCAAAAGCAAAAGCTTAATTTCCCAAAGGATATTTTTGATGAGCCCATGATACTATCGCGCATACAGATCAAAATCCTAACTGATAAGTTTTTGATAATTGAATATGACACCAACGGGCATCAAAAAACCAAGAAATACGCCTTAAATGTAAATCATTAAACAACTATACTGATCGTTTGGTTGTTGTACTAATAAAATACTTCCTGTTGAATTATATGTTTTATAGCTTTGTGAAACAGTGATTTTAAAACCCGATAAGTTTTATGGCCGATTTTAAAAATATTATATATGCGGGCGTTGTTACCGCTTCTGTTATTGCGTTCTGCTCTTTTAGCTCAATAAATACTTCAGAATATCCGGCATTTTTTAAGATAGGCCATCGTGGTACAAGGGGTATGATGCCCGAGAATACGATACCGGCTATGTATAAAGCCATTGATTATGGGGTTAATACCATTGAGTTTGACGTACATGTTACTAAAGATGGTAAAGTGATTGTTTACCACGATGATTCATTCGACCCTAATTATACCCTGATGCCGGATGGTTCTGAAATAGACCCCAAAGCCCGCGATAAGTATCTTTTTTACCAGATGGATTACGCAGATATCAAACCATTTATTATCGGTACAAAAAAGTACCCTGCATTCCCGCAGCAGCAATTACTGGCTACTTACACGCCGCTGCTTTCAGAATTTGTTGATTCTGTTGAACACTATACCAAAGCAAATAATTTACCCGAGGTTTATTACCTGCTGGAGATAAAATCGGATGTAAAAACAGATGGTGTTAACCAGCCTGTTCCGGAGGTTTTTGTTAAAAAAGTAATGGATGTATTGCAACCCAAAAAACTGGGTCAACGTTTAATTATTCAATCATTTGATAAACGACCGTTAAAAGTAATGCATCAAAAATATCCGGGAGTGGCTACCGGGTTTTTAACCGGTGATAATAAGATTGGCTTTGAACAGAATTTGACGGAGTTAGGCTACATCCCCGAGTTTTATAACCCACATTACGGCATGGTAAACGAATTACTGGTAAAACAATGCCATGATAAAAAAATGCTGATATGCCCCTGGACAGTAGATGATAAAGCCGAAATGAAACGCTTAACCGGGCTGAAAGTTGACGGCATTATAACCGATTACCCTAATTATTTAAGCGAACTGCTAAAGTGATTTGCAAGTTTTTTGCTTGCCATATCAACAAGAAAATATACCGGGTTTATCCTTCTTACAGGCCATCCCAAAACAGGGTATTTGGATGAAAATATTTCCATGAATGCCAGTACTCCTGGTATGACTGTACCTTGCTTAACCGGCTGCCTTTAAGCGCCCCTGATGTTGAAAGGCCATCCCAATCCCATAACGAAGCGGTTTCCAAATCGGTTAACTGCCCTGATTTATCCAGGTTAAAATGCAATACCTTCCCGTTTACAGATGTATTAAAACTATGATAGGTAAGGCTGTCTTTCTCTAAAGTTAGCAGCAGGCTGGTTTTATTAAAATTATCGTTCACAACCCGCTTTTTTAATAATTTCCGCCAATCGTAAGCTTTTGCCTGCCCGTTTATAACCAAGCCTAAAACCCAGCTTTTCCGCATAAGCGAATTTTTGTTTTTCAGGGTGCTGTCTTTATCTACGGCTTGTATCCTATCGTAGTTTTTAAGTTCATTGTAATCATTAATATAGTGATGGTCGGGTTGTAATATGAGCGAGGCGGGGTGTTTGCTTATCCAGGCAGCCAAAGTAGATTGCTCGTAAGGGATCTCTTGTAACTGACGACCTTTTAATTGACCTACAGCTGCCTTGCCGTTAGCCTGGTACCACCAGGTTTTTGTTGTTTCATCTTCAACAATGGCGTTATAGTGCCTGGCACCCACTAACCTAAAATTTTGCCTGGCGCCATTAATTATTGGGCTGTATACCCTGCCACTGCGGCACATGGTACAATAGGTAACCAGCACGGGCTGGTTACCTACATTGTCCTGTATTTTATGATGATAGCCTAAATAGTTTAAAGGGTAAGCCTTGGCTACGCCATTGTTCATCACGCCGATGATCACGGCGCTTTGGGGCACCTTGTTATTAATAAAATTAGCAAACTTAATAGTCTGCGGCTCCTGAAACATCCGCTCTGCCTGGAACTCAAAATCAGTAAAATAAAAGCTACCCAAACCGAGTGCTAAAACGGATGCTTTAATGATTCTACCGCGTAGGGAATTATGGTTAAAATTAGAAATCGCGTACCATACAATTAACAACCCACCAAAAACACGTAAAAGTGTTACCTTTTTTTCAAGGTAATAGGATACGGTTATAGCATTTAAATTCTGGCTCCCGGGGAAAGGCATTAATAAATAAGCATGAACCAAACCGGGTAGTAATAAAAGGATAATACCACACCAAAAAAGATAAGGCTTAACAGGGCTTTTACCGGCATTGTTTACAGCCAGTTCTTTTTCCGTAGGTACAGATTTATTACGCATAGAAGTCATGCTGTTTTATTTAAGTTTTGCAGTTAAAGGCATACAAAGCGGGTCTTGCTTATCAATAAAAGTTAATTTAGCCAATTTATTAACCTGATAATTGTTAACCCCCTCTGTTATATGCAGGAATTGGTTGGGCTTTATGTTTTTAAAATGCTGTACAACATTGCTTCCCGCCCATTTTATTTCAATTTCGTCTATAACAGCAGCTTTCCCAATACCAATTTCCTGTTTTAATGGAGACGACCCAAAACTCCCGCCCGAGTTCACATCTTTATAAACGGATCTTTTTACACCACCTTCGGTAAAGGTTAATTTTATATGGCTGCCAATTGCCGCTTTATTTGCTTTTACGCCCTCAAGTTTAAGGCTTATCCAATTGTTGTTATTATTGTTAGGGTTTAAATATAACGAACTGGTGTACGAGTCGCCGATGTAGGCGCCGCCCATTTCGGCAAAAATATCCTGTTTACCATCGTTTTTCAGATCGGCAAAAGCAATTCCATGCCCTTTTTGCAGGTTCCCCATACGCGATGCCGTGGTGATATCCTCAAACTTTTGGCCCTTAATGTTCTTGAAAAACTTATTGGGCACTAATGATCTGAAATCGGGGTTACCTGTTCCAAAATACATATCCAGGTAACCATCGTTATCAATATCGCCAAAATTGGCGCCCATGCTGTAAACTACTTTGTCAAGGCCAGCCTCTTTTGTAACATCGGTAAATTTACCGTTATGGTCGTTTCTGTATAAGAATACATTGCCGGCCTTAGGTATAGGTTTCCCCAGGGCTTCTGCAGCAGTGTAATAAGACAGGGCGTGCTCAAACTGATAATCGCATACAATAATATCCTGCCAGCCATCATTATTATAATCATAAAACCACGTAGTAAAGGTTCGCTCGGTATTTTTGGTAAGGCCTGCTTGTTCGCTTACGTCCTCAAAATCTATACCTCCGCCTTTATTGCCTTTGTTTTTAAGTAAGTACTTTTTACCATTCATGGTAGAGATGAATACATCCATCCAGCCATCGTTATTATAATCGGCAGAGGTAACACCTTTTATGAAGGCGCTTATCTCACAATGCGCGGCCTGGGCAAAATTTGTAAACGTGCCATCATGGTTATTGATGTATAACATACTATAAGATGGTGAGGCGTTATGGTCATTAATTGCACTTTCAGTACCTATAAACACATCCAGCCAGCCATCGTTATTAAAATCGGCCCAGGTGGCTGCTTGTGTAGGGTGAAAAAACAACAGGCCGCTCTGTTTGGTAACGTCGGTAAAAGTTCCGTCGCCGTTATTGCGTAGCAAAGAACTTGGCTGCTCGCCAAAACCTTTGTCAAGCCAGGCACCACGCAGCACAAACAGGTCAATATTGCCATCGTTATTATAATCAGTTTGCTGGATATTTAGTCCGCCTGTTATACCTGTTAAATTAGCCCGTTCGGTAACATCACTGAACGTGCCATTCCTGTTATTTTCAAAGTAATGCATAGGGTCGCTCAGGTCCCATGCGGAAGTTACGATATCCAGGTATCCATCGTTATTAAAATCATCAACAACCACACCGCCCGCCCGGCCGTTGGTATTAAGGCCTAAACTTTTGGCGATATCTTTAAAAGGTTTTACATCTGTTACGTTAGTGGTATTAAGCCCGGGGATCAAAACCTCAGCCGGCACATTCTGGGGGTATTGGCCCAGCGTCATGTACGCGATATTGATCAACCATCTCGACTCCAGATCATCCGGGTTGATCTTTAAAAGTGTTTTGTAGATTTCTATAGCCTTACTTGAACCTGTTTTAATGATATGCACCCCATCATCTTTTATTGGAAAAATACACGACGAGCCGGTATGGTTTAGCATACAATTGCTGCGTTCGCCTAAGCGCATGTAGGCAATACCCGCGTTATCCAATATATCGTCTGTGGTCATAAAATCCAATTCATTTATGATCTTCTCGTATTGCTTTACGGCTTCCTGTTCTTTACCGGCTTCTAATAACAGCGAGCCTTTGGCCGAAAGCAACTCTCTGTCCTCTGCAGAAGGGTTAGCTTTAACAAACGAATCCAGGTAGGTTATCTGAGGTTCTACATTGAACGAGTTATGGATGTTGGTGTTTTGTTTGTTGATCGCTTTTAGTATCGCAATCATTTCGTTATGAGGCGATTGTTTCCTTATAATTAGCGTAAACCCCAGCGCCGCAAATACTACAAGCACAAGGATGATGATAATTTTTAGTTTCATAATAAGATCGTTTTTCTATTGATAGATAGACTTATTAATACATACTTGATCGACACCTTGCTGCGCGCGTTAATGCGTGCAGGGACCACAGAATGATTTTCAAGTGCTGTATTATAAGGCATAAAACATCAATAAAATAATAAAAGAGATGGGGGAGATGCTATGCCGCAATTTTCCGCTTATGGTAATAAGCAATAAAAAGTGCATGTAAACTAAGGCAAAGGCTTATAGCTTATACCCAAGTACATTCCCGTGAATTGTGGTGGATGGATTATGCCCGGATCTCTGGTGGTTGTGCCGGTAATGAAAGGAAGGTGTTTAAAGGTTGTTGTGCCTCGCAAGCCATATGCAAATGCAATATTGTTGTTGGCACAGTGAGGTCAAATAATGCGATAGTGTAGTTATAATCGTTATCTAAGCCTGTTTTTTTAACAACTGGCAAATGGTTCTTTTTGGCAAGTGGGGTGTCACTTATTTGTTTCGCGGTGATAACATTATCATTTACCAATTTGGTTTTCGCATAATTAGGTAAACACTTAACGTACATGGTATCCCTGGTCATTTTAAGGGCTACATAATTATAGTAGTTGCCTTTTACTTGTATCTGGCCTGAAACGTTTTCATATTGGCGCTGCTCTTGAACGTAGGGCATGCGTACAGGGATCTTGATCTCTACCAGCTCATCGTGCCTGTAATAACCTTTGCTTATTTGTTCGTTGGCAAACTGGTCTGATGCTTTTATAAAATATTCAAACAATAACGCATACCCGCCCATGTTAAAAACAAGAACGGCAAGCATGAATATTGCAAAAAGCTTTTTCAACTATTACGGTTGTATACTTAGGTTATCTAAACCTAATTACTAATAGTTTAATTTCCAAACTCAAATGGAAATAGTCAATAAAAAATATTCTACTCTTTTATT
>NZ_LGEK01000070.1 GCF_001636615.1 Mucilaginibacter sp. L294
AGATGTGTATAAGAGACAGATTTGCTAAGCTTTATTATTTGTTTTATCAGTTTTTCGTCGGCAGCGCAAAAGCTACCTGCTGCCGATGCTATTATAGCCCGTTATGTAAAAGTAATAGGAGGTGAGAAACAATGGGGAGCTATTAAAACGTCTGAGTTTCATGGAACGGTTACTATTGGAGATAAAATATTGAATATATTGGTGATCAAAGCCGGGCAGGGAAAGTTTTATCAAAGCATGGAAGGTGGCGGGTTGTCTATAAGAGACAGATATAATTCAGGCAATGCCATCGCAATACAAAATGGTAACCGCAAGAAAATAACAGATACCATCGCGCTTGATCATTACGAACTGCAGTCATCTATCCTGCCTGATATGAGCTACATAAAGCTGCAGTATAAAAGGGAGGTAGCGGGTCTCGAGAGTATTAATGGCGTACCGTGTTATAAGGCTATTCTTACCTCAAGAAATGGTTCGGTAAATATTAACTATTATGAACAAAAAAGCGGCCTGTTAACCATGGTTGAAAAAAAAGGTGTTAAAACCTTTTTGACCGATTATAAATTTTATAAAGGTTGTTCTATCCCGTTTAGCATGTCGACAGAGCTTGGGACAGGGTATAGCATGAAGGTAAAGGTTGTGGAATGGCTGATCAACCAGAAAAGCAGCGTTGAGCTTTTCAGTTCTAAAAAGCAGCAGGCGGAACTTAAGTAACGTTTTCGTAGAAGGGCGCTGATAATTCAGCGCCTTTTTTGTTTTATTCATTACTTTTAAAGCATCAACCCAAATACAATGAAAAGAACTTTCCTCTTAGCTTTAAGCTTTCTGCTTTGTGCTTTTAGCACATTTGCGCAAAGCGATGCAGCATACATTAAAGAAAACTACACCAAGTACGAATACGAGGTGCCCATGCGCGATGGCAAAAAGCTGTTCACGTCAGTATATGTACCAAAAGATCAGACCAAAAAGTACCCTGTTATGATGGACCGCACCTGCTACAGCGTTGCGCCATACGGGGCAGATAAATATAAAGGCAGTCTTGGCCCCTCGCCACAGTTTTTGCATGATGGGTACATATTTGTTTACCAGGATGTACGCGGCCGCTGGATGAGCGAAGGCATTTACGAGGAAATGACCCCTGAATTAGAGGTGCATAAAACTAATAAGGATGTTGATGAAGGCACTGATACTTACGATACCATCGACTGGCTGCTTAAAAACCTGCCGAACAACAATGGCAAGGTAGGGGTATGGGGTATATCGTATCCCGGTTTTTATACAACCACCGCTTTATTGAGCCGCCACCCGGCCATGGTTGCCGCATCGCCGCAGGCGCCAATTGCCGATCTGTATCGCGACGACGCTTTCCATAATGGCGCGTTTATGCTGGTGGCCAATTTTGGCTTTTACCCGGGCTTTACTAATCGCCAGGATGATAAACCAACCCAGCGCCGCGCAAAAGGCTTTAACCCCGGTACCGAGGATGGTTACAAGTTCTTTTTGGATATGGGCAGCATGCGCAACTCCAACGTGAAATATTATAAAGATACCATCCGCCTGTGGAACGAAATGATGGATCACCCGAATTACGACCAGCACTGGAAAGACCGCAACGTATTAACTCACCTGCACGATATTAAGACCGCGGTACTGGTTACCGGCGGCTGGTACGATGCCGAGGATTTGTACGGCGCTATCAATACCTACAAAGTACTGGTAAAAAATAACCCAACCACACCCGTTTACTTTGCTATGGGCCCCTGGGTGCACGGCGGCTGGGCACGCGGTACCGGCGACCATCTGGGCGATGTAAGCTTTGGTGACCCAACCGGTCCGTTTTACAGGGAGAAGATAGAGTTCGCGTTTTTTAGCCATTACCTGAAAGGTACCCCGCTTGACTTGCCGAACGTAAACACTTTTGAAACCGGTGTAAACGCATGGAAAACCTACAAAGCATGGCCACCGGCCGAAGCGCAGGAGAAAAACCTGTACCTGCTGCCGGGTGGTAAGCTGTCGTTCACAGCACCTACTGCTGCAACAGACGATTTTAAAGAATTTGTATCAGACCCAATGAACCCGGTGCCATTTATTGATGGTATCGATTTTGATATGAAACGCGAATACATGACCGCCGACCAGCGCTTTGCCGAAAAACGCCCGGACGTGTTAACCTACAAAACCGAAGTATTGGATAAGGATATTACCATTGCCGGCAACATTTGGGCAAACCTGAAGGTAAGCACCACCGGTACCGATGCCGACTGGGTAGTAAAAGTACTGGATGTTTACCCCGATACCGCCACCAATAACAAATTTACCGGTAAGGGCGTGAGCATGGCCGGTTATGAACAAATGGTACGCAGCGAGGCCATGCGTGGCAAGTTCCGTAACAGCTTTGAAAAACCAGAGGCGTTTGTGCCCGGGAAAGTAACCCCGGTAAATTTCGAGTTGCAGGATGTGCTGCACACCTTTAAAAAAGGCCATCGTATTATGGTACAGATCCAGAGTACCTGGTTTCCGCTCATTGACAGGAACACCCAGCAGTTTCAGGATATTATGAAGGCCAGGGATACCGACTTTAAAAAGGCAACGCACAAAGTGTACAACTCAAAAGTGCATCCAAGTTATTTAAAGGTGAGGGTGATATAGAAAATAAAATATGGCATCTATAAAATATTTACTGTTAACGCTTACCTGTTTATTTGGCTTGCCAAATAAACAGGTAAGCGTATCAAAAAGGCCTGCAGTAAGCGAACTATTGCCAGTATCATCAAAGATAATAGTGAACAATAAGGGTTTGGTGGTACTGAGCGATGCATACAATTATAGCACCCTGAGAATTTACAACGCCGACAATACAACCTGGAAATCATTCAAATTCAACGACGATTTTAACGATAAACAAATTCAGCCATTTGCGCAAAAAGCAGATCATGGTGTTTTAGTGTTTAGGTGTGTTGGTGAAACTGCCACACATTATGCAGTGATTGTATCCGAGCCGAAACATGTTGTTAAATACATCAGGAAAGTAGATAAGGTATTTATACAGCAAAGCTGGCAAACGCACATTCTTCATGTTTTCTCGGTGGAGTTTGACCAAGCGGAAAATCCGTTAAGGGTATCTGCAAATGTGACAGCCCCGATCGTTAAATACGAAAAGGATGCCTTCTACTTCCCTGTAAAAATTGCCGGCGACTGGCTCTTGGTTAAGTCAGAAAATTCTAACAGCAAAGCATGGGTACGTTGGATGGATGAAAAAGGGCAGTTATTGATTGACCTGTATTACGAAGCGTGAGTTAGTGTCATTCACCGCCGTTGTAGGTGTTGCCACCAACAACTTTTTGCAGTCGCTCGGCTCCAGCCGAGTGACCATTATTATAAGGCCTCCGGCCGCATCAAATTTACGGCGGCAAGATGCCGCCAAATAGTCGTCACTCGGCTGGAGCCGAGCGACTGCGGAAGCGACCTGTGATAATAATATCAACAATGAAAACTAATCAGGATGAAAATTAGAGCAGTTATAACCTTATGTTTTATCATTTTTATGATGACCTATGCATCAGCTAAACCGGATGGGGTTAGAAAGGGTTATAAAGAAAAATTAGCTTATGTTTTAAAAAATATAAGCAATGCAATGTCGTCCGATAAAATTGAGTTTATTATGCCTGCCTCTATTGAAGAATCAGGCATTTATTTTTCTTCGGATTATAACAATAAGCTATCAAAACCTTTTCAAATGCTGCAAGAAAGGATTATACAATTAGCTATTAGAGGTAATAAACAAATACTGGTAAAATATTTATACTTATCACAATTTGTGGATGGTTACTTTGCCGAAGATTATTTTATGGATATTGAAAGAATAGCTACAGCAAAAAAAGAACTGTTTTGCAGAACAGTTGCCTCAATCGATAAAACCAAAATCAGTAGATTAAGAGACATAATAAATGAGTATTGTAGATAATAATTGTCACTGGTATAATACTTCGCGTCTCTTTTTACATTATTTAATTACCATGCAAATCATCAACATCAACTCCATTCAACACATCGGCATCCCGGTGACGAATATGGGCGCTTCAGAGGCGTTTTACGGGCGTTTAGGCTTTGCTAATGTAATGCAGGCTGGTTTCGGCGAAGAGGGCGCACGCGGTATCTGCGTAATGATGAAGCGCGATAGTATGATCCTTGAACTATACCAACTGTCCGAGCCTGACCTTTCCGAGATCCGCACCCGCAGAAACGGCCATATAGACCATGTTGCTTTTGATGTGCCCGATATTGATGAGGCTTTTAAAACTATACAACAAGCCGGCTTTAATATCATCGAACCCGAACCTGTGTTTCTGCAGTTTTGGGCTAACGGATGCAAATACTTTAACATAACCGGGCCCGATGGCGAAAGGCTGGAGTTTAACCAGGTGCTTTAAATAATAACTAACTTTATGATAGGTTATGCGTTAAACCACTAAACACCTTTTTATGAAAAAGCTCTTCCTGTTATGCCTGTCGCTTGTTGTTATTACATCGGCATGCAGCAAAAAATTAAAAACCGATGGTTGCCCAACCGGACAGATCTGTACCATGATGTTTGCATCTGTAGGTACGCAGTTTGTTGATCAAAACGGGAACAACATAGCTGTAAAAGACTTTAAAGTGTTTAATACACGCACCAATAAATATATATCGGTAAAAGGTATAATTGAGGATGGCTCACAGCCAACCCACTACACTATAGTTACCGATGGCAACAAAAAAGAAGTATCTACCGAAGGGGATGAGTTAAGGATAACCGCTACAAGTGTAAGTGCCAATAAAGCCATCTCGGTTGTTTACAAGATCTCGGGCGGCTGTAACTGCCACGTCGAAAAATTATCGGGGCCTGAAAAGATTGTTGTAGAGTAATTTTGAATATTTCGGCAAATTGCTATGTTTGCATAGTAATTTAATATCATGCAATTTTCCCGGTTAAAATATTTACTGGTAATTATCTGCATATTTTCTATCATGGAAAGTACGGGCATTTCTGTGGTTTCGTTGTTTAGTAAAAACCACATCAGCCAAAACGATAGTCAGCCCGTAAACGATGATGAAGGCACCGCCGAACGTAACGAAACCAGGGAAAACAAACTCAAAGAACTTTGGGCAAACGAATTAGATTTAAAGATCCCCTCTCTATATATCAGTTTAACAAAAGTTGTGTACCCGCATGAGCAGCACAACGCTCATTTAGCCTGGGTGCCGCCGGTGCCTACACCTCCGCCAAACCAAATAGGTTAATTTCTCAGTTTCTGTTAACACCTGTAAACTATTACAGGCTATTCTATAAATCAAATTAAACGTATTACATCATGAAAATTCGTGTTCAATATTTATTGTCATTATCCATCGTTTTGTCTGCTTTTAGCTTCACGGCAAAGGCGCAGCAGGTAAGCGATGCGCAAATCAAAACAAACACTGCACCCATCACCAATTCATTAAGTTATATCACCCGGCTACAGCCCGTTAGTTATGAATATAACCGTAGCGACTATAAGCAGCTAAACTTACCCGCAGGCACGCAATTTGGCTTTATTGCCGGCGATGCAAAGCAGGTGGTGCCCACGGTTATTACCACACATAATAACTGGTATAACGCGGGTAAAAATAACCCACGCGCCATAAGCACTGCCGAGGTAGATATGCAAAAACTGGTGCCATTACTTGTTGGTGCCATAAAAGAGCAACAGGCCGAGATAGAAGCACTTAAGCAGGAAGTGCAAAAGCTTAAGCAAATCAGGTAGGTTTTATAGGCCTGCAAGACGGGTTTTATTACCCCTCTTGCAGGCTTTTTTATGTATTGGCTGTTGCGTAACAAATGGCTATTGCGTAATAGATACAAACCAACCCATTATGTATAAGAAATTACTTTTAGTATTAGTTATGGCCATCAGTTTATCGGCCTGCAAAAAAAATGGAAAGAAAACAGGTTGCGACACCAACCAAATATGCACCGCAGAAGCAGTAGCATTTGGTATTGCTTTTACAGATAACCAGGGTAAGCCAACCATTGTAGAAGAGTACTCCTTAAAAAATTTGCGTACAGGTAAACCGGTAACGCGTACACCCATGGGCGCATATACTGATGTTGTTGCCGGGTTTGTGTGGATAGCTAACGATGGTATAAAAGGCGAGTTTTCTTCAGAAGGCGATGATGTTGAAATAACCGCCAAAAGCAAAGCAACAGGCCAGGTTAAAAAGGTTATTGTAAAAGTTTCGGGTGGGTGCAATTGCCATGTAGCCAAATTATCGGGGCCGGATACTGTAAAATTCGACTAACAAATTCATACTATCCTTGTTACAATTCAGTTTATAGTACATAGCTTTATACAGGCTAAGTATTACCTAAATTGAATTGTAATCAATGGATATTAAAAAAGTATTACTCCTGGGCTGCTTTTTTGTAGCTGCCGTATCATCAAAGGCGCAAAAAGCAACAACTGCTAAATTATACCACGAACCATACCGCCCGCAGGTGCATTTCTCACCAAAAACAATGTGGGCCAATGATCCTAACGGGATGGTTTATTACAAAGGCACCTACCACTTGTTTTTTCAGCACTACCCTAAAGCCACGGTTTGGGGGCCGATGCATTGGGGCCATGCGGTGAGTAAAGATCTGATCCATTGGAAGCAGATGCCTATTGCCCTATACCCCGATAAACTGGGTTATATATTTAGCGGCAGCGCCGTTGTCGATGAAAATAACACCTCGGGTTTTGGTACAAAGGGCAAGCCTGCCATGGTAGCCATATTTACCCATCATGATCCAAAAGGGGAGAAGTCGGGTTCATCTGTATTCCAAAATCAAAGTATTGCCTATAGCCTTGATGAAGGTACTACCTGGACAAAATACACCGGTAACCCGGTGCTTAAAAACCTTGGTATCAGAGATTTTCGCGACCCTAAAGTGTTTTGGTACGAACCGGGTAAAAAATGGGTGATGAGCCTGGCCACTAAGGACAGGATAACCTTTTACTCATCGCCAAACCTAAAGGAATGGAAAAAGGAAAGCGACTTTGGCCAAATGCTGGGTGCCCACGGTGGTGTTTGGGAATGCCCGGATCTTTTCCCGCTGAAATTAAACGGAAAAGAATATTGGGTTTTACTGGTGAGTATTAACCCCGGTGGCCCTAATAAAGGCTCGGCTACGCAATATTTTGTAGGCCATTTTGATGGTACTAAGTTTACCCCAGCCAGCACTCAAACCAAATGGATTGACCATGGCCCCGATGATTATGCAGGGGTAACCTGGGGTAATACAGGTAAACGTAAAATATTTTTAGGTTGGATGAGCAACTGGTTTTATGCCAATGATGTGCCAACTGTAAAATGGCGAAATGCCATGACCATACCGCGCGAGCTTTCCTTAAAACTTACCGCTGGCGATATCTGGCTAACATCAACACCAGTAGAGGAATTGGATAAAATTGCAACCAAAACTATTAAGGTAGATGCCGAATTACTGGCAAAGAATAACAACATTTTTTCGGTAATAAAACAAACGCCGGCGCAGTACACGCTTAAGTTTAATACACAGGCGGCTAAAGATTATTCGGTAATACTCTCTAACGATGCAGGTGAAGCGCTCATAGTTGGTTACGACGCCCAAAACAACCGCTACTATATCGATCGTACCAAAGCCGGGCAAAATAAGTTCAGTAAACAATTTATGCCCAAGGCATATGCACCAAGGCTGTCAACAGCGCTTACTTCAGATATTGAGCTGGTGGTTGATGTTTCATCTATAGAATTGTTTGCCGATGGTGGTTTAAGCAACCTTACCGGTGTGTTTTTCCCCAAAAAGCCTTACAATCGTTTAAGTATTGTAAACAATGGTATGGAGATAGAACATTTGCAGATACAACCTATGAAATCTATATGGTAATGAGCGTATACACTACTCCAATACTACAGTTTTATTCTTATACACAAACACCCTGTCGTCAAAAACCAGTTTAAGGGCTTTTGCTAAAACGGCGGTTTCTATTTCCTTCCCTGCTTTTACCATGTCCAGCACATTTAGCGAGTGGTTGGCGGGTATTATTTGCTGCGCGATGATGGGGCCTTCGTCCAGTTCGTCGGTAACATAATGGGCGGTGGCGCCTATCAGTTTTACGCCGCGTTCGTATGCCTGGCGGTAGGGGCTGGCACCTGCAAATGCCGGTAAAAAAGAGTGGTGGATATTGATGATCTGCATTGGGAATTGGCTCACAAAATCGTGCGACAGGATGCGCATAAATTTGGCCAGAACCAGGTAATCGTACTCGTATTTTTTGATGGTTTTGAGCAGGCTTTGCTCAAACAAATTTTTATCGGTTGTGGCGGGTAAATGGTAAAAAGGCACATCAAAACGCCTGCAAATATCCTGTAGGGTATCATGATTGCCAATTACGCACTGTATGCTGGCACCCAGCGTTTTAAAATAATTACGCACCAGTATATCAGCCAGGCAATGGTATTCTTTGGTTACCAGTACAATTATTTTTTTTTCGGGAACGGGGTTTATTTTAATGAGCGCGCCGGCTGGTAAAATTTCGCGAAGATTTTCTTCAATCCCCTCTGCACCAACGGTTTTATCTACCTCAAGGCGCATAAAAAACAGGTTAGCGGTATTGTCTACATGCTCATGCATGCTGATAATGTTGAACTCTTTTTGGGCCAATAAGCCCGATATGGCTGCAACCAGACCTACACGGTCGGCGCACTGTATAACAATGATCATTTTTTAGCTGATAAATACGATCTCAAAGCTATCATTATTGCGAAAATAACATAGCCGAAAAAACATCAAAAATGTTGAAAACTTTTGGTGGTAAAAAGTGTCATAAAGTGGTAAAAGTAATATACTTTTACATTACAAATATTGTTGACCGTAAAGAATGTCCTATTTAACCGGAGAATTTAACTGTAAACTGGATGCCAAAGGGCGGATGATGATCCCTTCGGACCTTAAGAAACAGCTTCCAGAAGCTGAGAAAGAGGGTCTTGTGATCAATCGTGGCCTTGAGAACTATCTTGTTATTTACACTAAACGGGAATGGGACAAGAAACTTGACGAACTAAGCAAACTTAACGAATACGATAGAAAAGCAATCCAATTTGTAAGATATTTTACCGCCGGCGCAACAAATTTGCAGCCCGACGGCACCGGAAGGGTAAACCTGCCAAAGAATTTACTGGATTATGCAGGTATCACCAATGAGGTTGTTTTAACCTGTATGCTTAATAAAGTGGAGGTTTGGGACAAAAAAGCGCACGAGAAAATGATAAGCAACGAGCCTGAAAACTTTGCGGCATTAGCCGAGGAAGTAATGGCTAACAAGGGAAGGGGGCGCGATGAGTAATTACCATACCCCTGTTATGCTTGCCGAATGTATTGAGGGTTTAAATATTAAGCCAAACGGTACTTATGTTGATGTAACCTTTGGCGGCGGAGGCCACTCGCGCGAGATCATGAAACATCTGGGTGAAGGCGGCCAATTGCTTGCTTTTGACCAGGATGCCGATGCGCAGCAAAATATGATAGATGATGACAGGTTTACCTTCATCGATCAAAATTTCAGATACCTGAAAAATTTTACCCGTTTGCATGATGCTATCCCGGTTGATGGGATCCTGGCAGACTTGGGGGTGTCGTCATACCAGTTTGACCAGGCCGAGCGTGGTTTTTCAATACGGTTTGATGCCGAGTTGGATATGCGTATGAACCAGGCATCAGATCTGAGCGCTAAAGAGGTGATAAATAACTACAGCGAGGCCGACCTGCACCGCATATTTGGCATGTACGGCGAGGTGCAAAACGCAAAATCGCTGGCTAAAACTATTGTAACGGCAAGGCTTAACGGACCTATAGTTACCGTGGCCGACCTGAAGAACGCGATAAGCAACATCACCCCGCGGGGTAAAGAAAATAAATACCTGGCGCAGGTTTTTCAGGCGCTAAGGATAGAGGTAAACCAGGAACTGGAAGCATTAAAGGATTTTTTAATGCAGTCGGCAGAGGTGCTGGCAACCGGTGGCAGGCTGGTGGTCATGTCATACCATTCGCTGGAGGATAGGCTGGTGAAGAACTTCATTGCCAAAGGTAAATTCAGCGGCGAGGTAGAGAAGGACCTGTATGGTAATAACAACCGCCCGTTTGATGCGGTTAGCCGTGGTGCTATTATAGCCAGCGATGAAGAGATAGTAATAAATAACAGGGCACGTAGTGCTAAATTAAGAATAGCTGTAAAAAAATGACCAATCGTTTACGTACAGAAATTCAGGAGGAAGAATTAGAAGAGCAAAAGCTTATTGTGGAAGAGAAACCTAAAAAGAAGGACCTCCCCGATAACTTTTTCACGCAATTCTTAAGAAATGGGGTCATCACTACTGATGATGCTACCAGTGCTTTGCCCTTTATTTTTTACGTAGCTTTTTTAGGGATGTTATATATAGGTAACAGGCACCTGTCTGAAAATAACATACGTGATATTGATAAAATAAGTAAAGAGGTTAAGGAACTAAGCTGGGAATACAAGAGCAGCAAAGCCGACCTGGCCTTTAAAAGTACACTCACCGAGGTTGCCAAGCGCGCAGATACATTGGGTATTAAAGAGCCAAACCAGCCACCACAAAAAATAACTGTAAAGGAGGACGTACAGGAATGAGTATCAGAACCAACATACTTGTAAGGGTTTACCTTGCGTTTGGGTTGATCCTGCTTTTTGCCGGAGCGGTGATATTTCAGCTTTGCCGGGTGCAGTTTGTACAGGGTAAAAAATGGCAGGCCATGTCAAGGGTGCAATCAACCCGGTACAAAAATATAGAAGCCGCCCGGGGTAATATTTTCGCGGTAGATGGCAGCCTGCTGGCTACATCCGTACCCGAATATGAACTACATATGGATATGCTGGCCGGAGGTATCGAAAATGATAAAGTATTTAATGAAAAAATAGACTCGCTTTCTATGAAATTGTCGGGTTATTTTGGTGATAAATCGGCACGCGAATATTCAAGGCTTTTTCGCGATGCGCGTAAAGATAGCTCCAGATACGTGTTGGTTAGGCGCAAGGTTACTTATCATGAGCTAAAAGATATCCGCAAGTTCCCCATATTTAACATGGGCAAGTACAAGGGCGGTTTAATTGTAATACAGCAGAATAAGCGTATCCTGCCGTTTCGCTTTTTAGCAGAACGTACCATTGGCTATAAAAATGAGAACGTAAAAAATGGCGTAGGCCTTGAAGGGGCATATGCCAACTACATAAATGGCGAAAACGGTAAACGTATGGAACGCCGTATGGCGGGTGGCGTTTGGATGCCTATTAATGATGAGGATGAAATTGCGCCAAAAGAGGGCGCGGATATCATATCAACCATTGATGTAAATATGCAGGACCTGGTGCAAAGCGCCCTGGAAAAGCAATTGATATACACTAAGGCCGATCATGGTACAGCTATTTTAATGGAAGTGGCCACAGGCGAAGTAAGGGCTGTGGCTAATTACTCGCGTATGCCCGATGGTTCTTTTAAAGAAAAATTTAACTATGCTATTGCAGGTAATCAGGACCCGGGTTCAACCTTCAAACTGGCATCATACATGGCCTTGCTGGAAGATCATAAAGTAGATACCAATACGATGGTCAATACCGGCGAATACCCTATCCCGGGCCACACTATAAAAGATTCGCACGGAAGTATTGGCCGTGTAACGGTAAAAAAGGCGTTCGAAAAATCATCAAACGCGGCAGTTGCTTACCTAGTGAACACCAGCTATAAAAATGATCAGTCGAAATTCACCGACCATTTATACGACTGGCACCTGAACGAAAAAATGAAACTGCAGATACCGGGCGAAGCGCAACCTGTAGTGAAGAACCCAAACAACCGCAGCTGGAACAAAAACATGACCCTGCCACAAATGGCATATGGTTACGAGATGCAGCTAACCCCATTAAAAATGTTAGCCTTTTATAATGCTGTTGCCAATAATGGCAAGCTGGTTACGCCGGTTTTTGTAAAAGAGATAAGAAGGTTAGGTAATACGGTAGAGCGTTTTCAAACCCGTACGGTAAATGAAAAAATATGCTCTGATGTAACGCTGAAAAAGATGCAGGAAATGCTGGAAGGTGTTGTTACCGAAGGCAGCGGTAAGGAATATGTTTACAATCCTTTATATAAAATAGCGGGTAAAACCGGTACCGCGCAAGTTGCTGATGCTAATAAAGGTTACAAAGCTAAAAAACAATACCAGGCTTCTTTTTGTGGGTATTTCCCGGCAGATCATCCAAAGTATTCATTAATAGTGGTTATCAACGACCCTAAGAACGGTTATTACGCAGCATCGGTTTCGGGCCCTGCTTTCAGAGAAATTGCCGACAGGATATACGCCGGCGATATGGAACTGAACCAAACCCCTGCGCATTTAATAGGTAACACTACGCTGCCCAAGTATAAACAGGGTAACCTGAAGGCATTAAAGAAAGTGTATAATAACCTGGGCATAAAACCACTATATGCATCGGCTACGCCAACAGGTGTTGATACCAGCAGCGGTATAGCATCCGAGGATAATAAGTATAAAACAGGCACAGTGCCAAACGTTACCGGCATGGGTTTAAGCGATGCGCTTTACGCCCTGGGTAATGCTGGCTATAAAGTATCGGTAAAGGGCAGCGGCTCGGTGAGTACGCAATCGGTAACCGGGGGCAGTGTTATACCAAAAGGTTCAAAAATAATAATAGAACTGCAATGAGATATTTGAGCGATATATTAGAGGGGGTGGCATTTACCGAATTACAGGGAAGTGCCGATGTAGAGATATCTGCAATTGTTTTTGATTCGCGCCACGTGGTGCCGGGCTGCATGTTTGTGGCCGTAAAAGGTACCGCTGTTGATGGGCACGATTATATTGACCAGGCTGTAAAAGACGGCGCCATCGCGATTATCTGCGAGGAGTTGCCGGCACATACCGCTAAAGAAGTAGATTTTTTAATGGTAGCCAATTCGGCTAAAGCCCTAGGGACTATCGCTGCTAATTTTTATGAAAACCCATCATCAAATCTTAAACTGGTTGGCGTTACCGGTACAAACGGTAAAACAACCATAGCTACGTTGCTTTACAAGCTGTTTAGGGATATGGGGTATAAATGTGGGCTGCTTTCAACGGTTGAAAACCAGGTGAACGGCCGCGTTATCCCATCAACACACACCACGCCAGATCCGGTTGCTTTGAACAAGTTGTTGAGTGACATGGTTGATGAAGGCTGCGATTATTGCTTTATGGAAGTAAGCTCGCATGCTATAGCACAACATCGTATTGAGGGGTTGAAGTTTTCGGGAGGGATCTTCTCAAACCTTACACACGATCATTTAGACTATCATAAAACATTCGACAGCTACCTGAAAGCTAAAAAGGCATTTTTTGATACGCTGCCAAAAAGCGCGTTCGCCCTTACCAACAACGACGATAAAAATGGCAATGTGATGCTGCAAAACACATCGGCACACAAAAAGACCTATGGTTTAAAAAGCATGGCCGATTACAAGGCCCGGATTATTGAGAACCAGTTTGGCGGCCTGCTGCTAAATATTGATGGGGATGAAGTTTGGTTTAAACTGGTAGGCACATTTAACGCATATAATCTTTTGGCCGTTTACTCGGCGGCTTTGCTGTTAGAGCAGGACAAATCAAAAGTATTGGTAAGCTTAAGCAAGTTAACAGGCGCCGAAGGCAGGTTTGAATACATCGTATCGCCAAATAAGGTGATAGGTATTGTTGATTACGCCCACACGCCTGATGCTGTGCAGAATGTACTGAGCACTATTCATGATATCCGCAAGGGTAGCGAGAAGGTAATAACAGTAATTGGTTGCGGCGGCGACAGGGATAAAACCAAACGCCCTATTATGGCAAAGGTTGCTACCGAATGGAGCGATAAGGTGATCCTGACATCAGACAACCCACGCACCGAAGACCCAGCCCAGATCATCAAAGATATGGAAGAGGGGATAGACCCTGCGTTTAAACGCCACACCGTAAGTATTGCCGACAGGCGCGAGGCTATTAAAACAGCCTGCATGTTTGCGCAGCCGGGCGATATTATATTGCTTGCCGGTAAAGGCCACGAAAAGTATCAGGAGATAAATGGCGTGAAAAACCATTTTGATGATATGGAAGAGTTGCTTGAACAATTTAAAGAAATGAAGTAGATAGATGTGCAAATGCGTGGATATGCAGATGTGCAAATGAATAACATACTAACAATTAAATAATAAAAAATAATCTGCACATCTGCACACCTGCATATCTGCACATTAAAGCGAAGCGTATGCTATATTACCTGTTTAGCTATTTAAGTAAAAATTACAGTATCCCGGGGATAGGTGTATTCCAGTATATCACGTTCCGGATGGCTATGGCGGTAATTGTATCGTTATTGGTTACAACGGTTTACGGCCGCAGGTTGATTGATTACCTGCGCTTTAAGCAGGTTGGCGAAACCGTACGTAACCTGGGGCTGGAAGGGCAGATGCAAAAATCGGGTACGCCAACAATGGGTGGTATCATCATTATTTTAGGCATCCTTATCCCTACGCTTTTATTTGCCAAGCTTGATAACATCTACATCATCATGATGCTGGTTACTACTATTTGGCTGGGCTTAATAGGCTTTCTGGATGATTATATTAAGGTTTTTAAAAAGAATAAGGAAGGACTTGCCGGCAAGTTTAAAATAACCGGGCAGGTTGGTTTAGCGCTCATCATCGGGTGGACCATGTACTTCCATACCAACATCACCATAAGGCAGGAAGTTAAGCTGCCGGTTAAGTACGATGTGCCTGTTGATTTTCATATGCGCGGCGATAAGCCCGTTTACACACAGGATGTAAAATCGACCAAAACCACCATGCCGTTCTACAAGAACAACGAGTTTGATTACGCCAAGGTATTAAAGTTTTTAGGCCCCGGGTATGAGCATTACGCATTGATGGTATTTATGGTTTTTGTTATTGTTATCATCACTTCAGTATCAAACGGCGCAAATATTACCGATGGTATTGATGGGCTGGCAACGGGTACTTCAGCAATTATCGGCTTAACACTGGCTATACTGGCTTACGTATCTGGTAACACCATGATAGCCGATTACCTGAATATTATGTACATCCCTAACTCGGGCGAACTGGTAATTTTTGCCGGAGCCTTTGTGGGTGCATGCGTGGGCTTCTTGTGGTACAACTCTTACCCTGCACAGGTATTTATGGGCGATACTGGTAGTTTGGCCATAGGTGGTATTATAGCAGTGTTTGCTATCATCATCCGTAAGGAATTGCTGGTGCCGGTATTATGCGGTGTGTTTTTGGTAGAGAACCTGTCGGTAATTATGCAGGTGGGCTGGTTTAAATTCACCAAGCGTAAATATGGCGAAGGCCGCAGGATCTTCCTGATGGCACCGCTGCACCACCATTATCAAAAGAAAGGGTTTCATGAATCAAAGATCGTAACCCGTTTCTGGATCATTTGCATTATGCTGGCCATTATAACGGTGATAACATTGAAGCTGAGATAACCCCCTAACCCCCTGAAGGGGAAATAGAATGAAGAAAAGATAAATAGATAAAGACAATAAGTGAACGAAACTAACAACATAACCACTCAAAAGCGTCCCCTTCAGGGGACGGGAGGGGTGAGGCTTGCCATACTTGGCGCCGGCGAAAGCGGCGTTGGGGCGGCATACCTTGCCTTGCAACAGGGGTATGATGTGTTCGTGTCTGATTTTGGGCCGGTTGCCGATCATTACAAACAGCAGTTGAAAGACTGGAACGTAAAGTTTGAAGAGAACGGCCACACCGAAGAGGAGATATTAAAGGCAGCCGAAGTTGTGAAAAGCCCGGGCATACCCGATAAGGCACCGATAGTGAAAAAGCTGGTAGAGAACAATATTCCGGTAATATCCGAGATTGAGTTTGCCGGCCGCTATACCGATGCTAAGATGATATGCATAACAGGATCAAACGGGAAAACAACTACCGCCAGCCTTACCTATCATATCCTGAAGAACGGAGGGTTAAATGTGGGCCTTGCAGGTAACATTGGTAAAAGCTTTGCCTACCAGGTGGCTACCGAAAAGTTTGAATATTACGTGCTGGAGATAAGCAGCTTTATGCTGGATAGCATGTACAAATTTAGGGCAGATATAGCGGTGTTGTTAAACATTACGCCAGATCACCTTGACCGTTACGAATACAAGCTGGAAAATTATGCGGCATCCAAATTCAGGATAACGCAGAACCAAACCGGCACCGACCATTTTATTTATTGCGCGGACGATACCGAAACAATAAAGGTGATGGAAGGAAAAAAGATAGCGGCAAAGCAACTGCCATTCTCTATACAAAAGAAGATTGACGAGGGAGCATACCTCGATCAGGATAACCTAATTATAAACGTACACCAACAACATTTTCAAATGTCAATAAACGAACTGGCCCTGCAGGGAAAGCACAACATCTACAATTCTATGGCTTCGGGTATCGTAGCCAAAGTGCTTGAGTTACGCAACGAAACGATGCGGGAGAGTATGGGCAACTTCCGGAATATTGAACACAGGCTGGAGTCGGTGGGTAAAATATCGGGCATCAGCTTCATCAACGATTCAAAGGCTACCAATGTAAACTCTACCTGGTACGCGCTGGAGAGCATGACAACTGATGTTGTTTTGATATTAGGCGGTGTTGACAAGGGGAATGATTACAGTATGCTTAAGCAATTGGTTAAGCAAAAAGTAAAAGCCATAGTATGTTTAGGTAAAGATAATAAGCGCATCCACGATGCTTTTGAGGATGATGTAGAAGTGATTGTAAACACTGCATCAGCAGCAGAAGCAGCACAGGTGGCCTATCACCTGGCCGAAAAAGGGGATACGGTATTATTGTCACCGGCTTGTGCGAGTTTTGATCTGTTCAAGAATTATGAGGATCGTGGTCGTCAATTTAAAGACGCAGTAAAAGAATTATAAATAATCGGTGACATCACAAAATCCGTGTAATCACAAAAAAATAATATGAATCAAATACTCAGTAACGTAAAAGGGGACCGCTGGATATGGCTTATCGTCATCCTGTTGTCTGTGCTGTCATTACTTGCTGTATATAGCTCAACAGGTACGCTTGCCTATAAACAGGGTAAAGCGGCGGAGCTGATACTAATGAAGCACCTGTTTATGATAGTGGGCGGTATTGCGCTGATGTATTTTTCGCACCTGTTAGATTACCGTTACTATGCCGGTATCTCAAAAATATTGATGGTGGTAACTATTCCGTTATTGTTATACACTTTGCTTTTTGGTAGCCACATTAACGAGGCCAGCCGCTGGATAGCCATCCCGGGGACGGGGTTAACCTTCCAAACATCCGATTTGGCCAAACTGGCGCTCATTACTTATCTGGCACGTACCCTATCGCGTAAGCAGGAAAATATAAAAGATGTAAAAAACTCTTTCATTCCAATTATGGGCTCGGTTTGTGTGGTGTTTGCATTGATAGCATGGGCTAACCTTTCCACCGCTTTAATGCTGTTCGGCGTAAGTATTTTGCTGCTTATTATGGGCCGTATTAGTGTTAAACAAATAGCGGTGGTTTGCGTTGCAGGTGTAGTGTTACTGGCAGGTATTATGTTGTTAGGCCCACGCCGCCACATGTACCTAACGCGTATCAACACGTTTATGCACCCTGAGAAAGCCGACCCGGATAAATCATTCCAGGCCGACCACTCAAAAATAGCCATAGCAACAGGCGGGTTTTTTGGCAAGGGGCCGGGCAACAGTACCGAGCGTAACATACTGCCTCACCCATATTCGGATTTTGTTTACTCAACCATTATAGAAGAGTACGGTTTGTTTGGCGGAGTGATACTGATGGGGATTTACCTGTTTTTGTTATACCGGTGTATAAAAATAGTAACCAAAGCGCCCAAGGCCTTTGGGGCGCTGCTGGCCGCGGGATTAAGCTTTAGCTTAACCATACAGGCATTTGCTAATATGGCGGTAGCCGTAGGGCTGGGGCCGGTAACAGGCGTGCCTTTACCATTGGTAAGTATGGGTGGTACATCTATATTATTTACAAGCGTGGCGTTTGGTATTATACTATCGGTTAGCCGCGATATCGACGAACCGAAGAAGGTTGTAGTAGGCGAAATAAGTGTAGCGAATTAGAGGCGAGAGTAAAAAAGTAAGATTCAAGACATAAGAATAAGAACAGTATATACATGGCAAAAAGGATCATCATAAGCGGCGGCGGTACAGGGGGGCATATCTTCCCGGCTATTGCTATTGCCAATGCTTTGAAAAAGCTTGATCCGGATACCGAGATATTGTTTGTTGGCGCCAGCGGGCGCATGGAAATGGAAAAGGTTCCGGCTGCAGGTTATAAAATAATAGGGCTGGATATACAGGGCATCCAGCGTAAATCTATCTGGAAGAATGTGATGTTCCCGGTAAAGTTGCTGAACAGTGTACGCAGGGCCATCAAAATTATAAAAGACTTTAAGCCCGATGCCGCGGTTGGTGTAGGGGGATATGCTTCGGGGCCGTTGTTATACGCCGCATCGCTAAGGGGCATACCAACACTGATACAGGAGCAAAACTCCTATGCAGGCATTACCAATAAATGGCTGGGAGCAAAGGCAAAAAAGATCTGTGTAGCGTTTGATGGGATGGAGAAATTTTTCCCGTTCGATAAGATCATCAAAACCGGTAACCCTATCCGTAAAGATTCGGTGAACATTGCCGGCAAACATATGCAGGCGCTGGAGTTATATAAGCTGTCATCGTTCAAAAAAACGGTGCTGATAACCGGGGGCAGCCTTGGTGCGCGTACTTTAAATAATAGCATACTGGCGGGTATTGAAAAACTGGTGGCCGCCGATGTGCAGGTGATATGGCAAACGGGTAAGTTCTACTATAAAACAATAGTAGAGCAATTAGGCACTAACCGCCACCCGGATGTTTGCGTGGTAGAGTTTTTAAACCGTATGGACCTGGCTTACGCCGCTGCCGATGTAATTATATCAAGAGCGGGTGCAGGTACTATAGCCGAGCTGTGCGTGATTAAAAAACCGGTGATCCTGGTGCCATCACCAAATGTGGCCGAAGATCACCAAACCAAGAATGCGCTGGCGCTTGTACAAGAGAACGCCGCCATATTTGTGGCCGATAGGGACGCCGAAGCAAAACTGGTAGATAAAGTGCTGGCACTTTTAACTGATAATGATTTGCAAAAAACATTAAGCAATAACATTGGCAAACTGGCCCTGCCCGATGCTGATGACGTTATTGCGAAAGAGGTTATCCAAATAACAAACAACAATTAAGTAAAGGCCCTCGCTTTGGGGCGAGGACCTTTTTTTAAGTAAGTAGTTAAATGGTGAATAAGAGAGTAGTTAAGAATAAAATAGAGAGTAGTTGAATGGTGAATAGGTAATGAGGGGTTAAGAACCACTCACCACTTAACCCAATCAACCACTCACTCAAAAAACAATATGGAACTAAACAACATAAAAAGAGTTTACCTGGTAGGCATAGGCGGCATAGGCATGAGTGGCCTTGCGCGCTATTTCCATCATTTAGGCTGTGTTGTTTGCGGGTACGATAAAACCCATACACCATTAACCGATGACCTGCATAACGAAGGCATCTGCGTGGTGTTTGAGGATAGGCAGGACTGGATCCCGATGAGCTTTCAGAATAAAGATGAAGGCACGCTGATCATTTATACACCCGCTATCCCAAAAGACTCGGAGATCCTGAACTATTTCCGCCGTAAGGATTTTGACTTGTACAAGCGTTCGCAGGTATTGGGTATCATCAGCAAAAGCATGTACACCATTGCTGTGGCCGGCACACATGGTAAAACCACCACATCATGCATGATAGCGCACATCCTGAAAGATTCGGGTAAAGATTGCTCAGCATTTTTGGGCGGTATATCATCCAACTACCAAACCAATGTGCTTTATGGCGATAATAACATCATGGTGGTTGAGGCTGATGAATACGATCGCTCGTTCCTTACCCTGCATCCGGATATCGCCATCATCACATCTATGGATGCCGATCACCTGGATATTTACGGCGATCACTCGCACCTGGAGGATTCGTTCAAGCTTTTTGCTTCGCAATTAAAACAAGGCGGTACGCTTATTTACCATAAAGGCCTGCCATTGGGCGAGGGCCTTACCTATGCCATGGACCAGCAGGCGCAAGCCATGGCAACCAACGTGCGCATAGAAGAAGGTAACTTCTATTTTGATTTTAACGATGGCAAAACCAGTATCCCCAATATAAAAATGGGTATAGCGGGTTTGCATAATATAGAGAATGCCGTGGCGGCTATTGAAGCAGCCCTGCACGTAGAGGTATCTGCGGATGCCATACACGAGGCGTTGGGCTCTTTTAAAGGGGTTAAGCGCAGGTTCGAGTACATTGTAAAGAACGATAACCATATCTATATTGATGATTATGCGCACCACCCCGAAGAATTAAGGGCCGCCATAACATCGGTGAAAAGGTTGTATCCAACTAAAAAGCTGACGGTTATTTTTCAGCCGCATTTGTTTACACGCACCCGCGATTTTGCCGATGGCTTTGCCGAGGTATTGGATATGGCCGATGAGTTACTGATGCTTGATATTTACCCGGCGCGCGAATTGCCGATTGAAGGTGTGGATAGCGAAATGATATTGGGTAAAATGCAGCTGGCCAACAAGCGCAAATGCGGCAAGCAGGAAAGCATTGAGATAGTACAGAACGAAAAACCCGAGCTGCTTTTAACAGTAGGCGCGGGTGATATAGACACCTTGGTTTTACCCTTAAAACAAGTGTTGCAAAATGTTTAAGAAACGCATATGGAAACCGCTGCTTATTGGTTTTGGCTGGCTTGTTAGCCTTACCGGCCTGGTGGTGCTTATGGGTTTCATTGAGGTGAAAAAAGCCGAGCTGGTTTGTAAAAAGGTGAATGTTTTTATACCCGGCAACCAGTATTTTATAGACAGGCAGGAAGTTGATAATATACTGCAAACAACCAGCCATACGCTGATAGGCCGCCGGATTGAAAATATCGATATCCACGAGCTTGAAAACAAACTGAAGATTAACCCTTTTGTTGAGTTTGCGACCGTATATATAGATATGGACGGCACCCTGCAGGTTGAGGTAAGCCAGCGCCAGCCTATCCTGCGCATCATGAACCGGTTTGATCAGGATTTTTACGTGGATGAACACGGCTTGAAGATGCCGCTATCGCAAAACTTTACAGCACGGGTGCTGGCGGTTAATGGTTATATAGATGAGCTTTTTGCCAACAAGGTGGATTCGTTACACACGGCTTTGGCAAAAGATATCTTTAAAACGGCCGATTTTATCCGGAAGGATTCGCTTTGGGATGCGCAGATAGCGCAACTGTATATTAACAAGGATCATGAGATAGAGCTGGTGCCGCGGGTAGGTAACCAGCGCATATTGCTGGGCAATGCAGATTCGCTGGCAACAAAGTTTAACAATTTAAAAGTATTTTATAAGCAGGCATTGCCTTTGGTTGGGTGGGATGCTTATAAGCTGATCAACATTAAATACATGAACCAGGTAGTAGGGGTTAGGAACGAAACCCTGCTCGATTCCATCAAACACCGTAAGCAATTTATGGCCGATTCGGTAAAACGCGCGGAGATTAAACAAGACACGGCTAAAACAGATAATATGCCGGTATTAGAAGATACAAAAGAGAAGACATCTATTAAAAACTAAGTATATGGACAAAAGTTCAACACAAGAAAAGAGTTCGCCAATTGTAGTAGGCCTTGATATTGGAACCACTAAAATTTGCGCGATAGTTGGCCGCAGAAGCAAAAACGGTAAAATAGAGGTATTGGGTATAGGTAAGGCCGAGTCGGCAGGGGTTACGCGCGGTATGGTATCAAATATTGATAAAACCGTACAGGGCATTACAGCGGCGGTTGATATCGCGGGCACGCAGTCAAACGTCGAGATCAGGATAGTGAACGTAGGTATAGCCGGTCAGCATATAAAAAGTTTGCAGCATCGTGGCTTAATCACCCGTAAAGATCTAACCTCTGAAATAAGCCGCAAGGATATTGATAAGCTGGTTGAGGATATGTACAACCTGGTGATGCCTCCGGGCGAGGAGATCATCCACGTATTACCGCAGGAGTTTACGGTTGATAACGAGCCGGGCGTAAAAGACCCTATAGGTATGGCAGGCGTGCGTTTGGAAGCCAACTTCCACATCATATCCGGCCAGGTAACCGCTATCAAAAACATTGTAAAATGCGTTAACAAAGCCCAGCTGGAAAGCCAGGAGCTTATACTGGAACCTTTGGCTTCGTCGGAATCTGTGTTGAGCGACGAGGAGAAAGAAGCCGGTGTAGTTTTAGTAGATATAGGTGGTGGCACAACAGATGTGGCCATATTTCACGAAGGTATTATTCGCCATACAGCGGTTATCCCGTTTGGCGGTAACAGCGTAACCGAGGATATCCGCGAGGGCTGCTCCGTAATGCGCAACATTGCAGAGCAACTTAAGGTAAGGTTTGGATCGGCCCTGGCCGAAGAGAACAAAGAGAACGAGATAGTTTGCGTGCCGGGCTTGCGTGGCCGCGAACCAAAAGAGATCTCGGTTAAAAACCTGGCGTTTGTGATACAGGCGCGGATGGAAGAAATTGTAGAACACGTGTACTATGAGATCAAATCATCAGGCTACGAAAAGAAACTGATAGCAGGTATTGTGGTAACCGGTGGTGGCGCGCAATTAAAGCACCTAACCCAGTTAATAGAATACGTAACCGGTTTAGATTGCCGCGTGGGTTACCCTAACGAGCATTTAGCCAAAAACGAATTTTTACCGAAGAACATATACGAAGACCTGCAAAGCCCAACATTTGCAACAGGTATAGGCCTGTTGATAAAAGGTATCCAGAAAATGGAGTATAACGATGTTGTACAAACACCTGCCGCGGCGGTTAAAGCAGAAAAAGTAAAATATACCGACGACCGTAAGTTTGGTTTATTAGGTAAAATACTGGAATCGGGTAAGAAATTTATTAAGGATGATATCAAAGATGAGGACTTTTTGAAATAAGTGATTGGTTGATTAAGGGAATAGTGAGTGGTTTGTTTGCTTACAACTATTCACCACTCCCCACTCAACTATTCACCATTTATCCACATCCGTAAACTTTTCCACATTGTACACATTTGTGGAAAAACCTTGTGGAAAAAGAGTTAATATTACAATAAGAAAATCTATCTATTCATCAGAATACATATAGCTGAAAATAAGGATTATGCAGTTTGAGATGTTAAAGGAAAAATCGTCTATCATCAAAGTAATTGGTGTTGGCGGTGGCGGCGGTAACGCAGTAAACCATATGTACAGGCAAGGGATCACCGGTGTTGATTTCATTATTTGTAACACCGATGCACAGGCGCTTGAGTTAAGCCCTATACCCAACAAAGTACAGTTAGGCGCAAGCTTAACCGAAGGTATGGGTGCAGGCTCTATCCCCGAGGTAGGTAAAAACTCGGCGATCGAGAATATTGACGATATTAAGCAAATGCTTGGCTCTAACACCAAAATGCTGTTTATTACAGCAGGTATGGGTGGTGGTACCGGTACAGGCGCAAGCCCTATTATTGCCAAAGCCGCGCGCGAACTGGATATCCTTACTGTAGGTATTATTACAACCCCTTTCTCATTTGAAGGCAAACGCCGTAAAATGCAGGCCGATGCCGGTATGGAAGAGTTGAAAAAATATGTGGATTCTTTCCTGGTGATCTCTAACGACAGGTTACGCCAGATTTTTGGCAACCTAACCATGAGCTCTGCTTTTGGCCAGGCCGATGATATCTTAACCACAGCGGCTAAAGGTATTGCCGAGATCATCACCTTACCGGGTTATATAAACGTCGACTTTAAAGATGTGCGCACGGTAATGAAAGACAGCGGCGTATCCATTATGGGTAGCAGTACTGCCGAAGGCGAAAATCGCGCTTTAAAAGCGGTGGAGGGTGCCTTGTCATCACCATTGTTAAAAGATAATGAAATTGAAGGTGCACGTTACATCCTGCTGAACATCAGCTCGGGCCTTAAAGAGGTTACGATGGATGAGGTAAGCATCATTACCGATTATATACAGGAAGAAGCCGGTTTGGCTGCCGACCTGATATGGGGTAATTGTGTTGACGAAAACCTGGGCGAAAAACTGTCGGTTACTATAATCGCTACAGGTTTCCAAACCAAAGACGAGCGCGAAAAAGAAAACAGCAACAAAAAAGTGGTATCAATGCTGGTGCCAGATAGCGAGCCATTGGTAAAACCGGTAAATGAATTTATTACCCCGGTTAAAGCTGATGCCGAAATGGATGCCAGCCCATACATGAAACTGAAGGACGAGCCAAAACAAACCGGTTTATTTGACCTGTTTGCCCGTGCCGAAGAGCAGGATGCCGCTGATGATAACATCATCAAATACGACCTGAACGAAGAAGCTCCTTCAGCAGAAGAGAACGAACCCTCTGAGTTTACTTTTAAGGTTACCGAAACCGTAATGAACTTTGAACCGGCCGTTGCCGAAGTAAAAGCACCGGAGCCTGAACCAGAACCGGAAGCTGTTAACGCCGACGAGCATAAAACGGACGAATCAATAGAAGAACAACTGCGTAAATCGCGCGAGCGTATTATGCGTTTAAAAGACCTGAGCATGAAGCTGCGCAACGGCAACATCCAGGAACTGGAGAATATCCCTGCTTATAAACGTAAAGAAATTGCCCTGCAACAAACCCCAGCGTCTGACGAAAGCCAGGTGTCGAGGTTCTCTTTACTGCCTGATAGTGACGGTAAAACCGAGATCAGGAACAATAATTCTTTTTTACACGATAATGTTGACTAATTGATCTAAACCCAAATACGAAGCCCCTCGCAACAATGCAGGGGCTTTTTTGTTATAACTATATCATAATTGATAAAGTTTAGGCCCCCACTTTGGTTAAGGGTTATATTTGCAGCAAATTATACTAAGAAATTACATTTTGGATCTGTTTGATAAGATAAACAAAAATATGGGCGGCCCTATCGGGCAGCACCAAAAGTGGTCGCATGGCTACTTCTCATTTCCGCACCTGGAAGGAGAGATACACCCGCATATGATGTTTAAAGGCAAAAGCCATTTGGTTTGGAGCCTTAATAATTATCTTGGCCTGGCCAATCATCCCGAAGTGCGCGAAGCCGACGCGCAAGCTGCTGCCGATTATGGCATGGCCTACCCAATGGGCGCCAGGATGATGTCTGGCAATACCAAACACCACGAAGAACTGGAAGATAGCCTTGCCGGATTTGTGGGCAAAGAAGCTGCTTTCCTGCTCAATTACGGCTACCAGGGGATGGTGTCCATCATCGACGCGTTGGTTGACCGTAACGATGTAATTATTTACGACGCCGAATCGCATGCCTGCATTGTTGATGGCGTACGCCTGCACATGGGCAAACGTTTTGTATACAAGCATAACGATATAGAAAGCTTTGAAAAACAGCTGGAACGCGCCCAGCGCATGGTTGAGCAAACCGGTGGCGGTATCCTGGTTATAACCGAAGGTGTTTTTGGCATGTCGGGCGCGCAGGGAAAATTAAAAGAAATTATAGATCTGAAGGATAAATACAAATTCCGCCTGTTGGTTGATGATGCGCATGGCTTTGGTACCATGGGCCTTAAAGGCTCGGGTACGCATGAAGCACAGGATTGTGTAGACGGTGTTGACCTTTACTTTGGCACCTTTGCTAAATCAATGGCAGGTATAGGGGCGTTTATTGCCGCCGACACGGAAATTATCAATTACCTGCGTTATAATATGCGTTCGCAAACATTTGCCAAGGCGTTGCCTATGCCTATGGTAATGGGGCTGAAGAAACGCTTTGAACTATTAAAAACAAACCCGCAACTGCGCGAGAACCTTTGGCTTGTTGCCCGCGCCCTGCAAAACGGACTGGTTGAACAAGGCTTTGATATTGGTGTTACCAATACCATGGTTACCCCGGTATTTTTAAAAGGCGACCTGACCGAAGCTACCAGCCTTACAATGGAGCTTCGGGAGAAACATGGTATCTTCTGTTCTATTGTAGTGTATCCGGTTATCCCTAAGGGGTTAATTATGCTACGCCTTATACCAACCGCCCTGCATACGCTGGCTGATGTACAGCACACGCTGGATGCCTTTAGCGCTGTCTCTGCCCGGTTAACAGAAGGCCAGTACAAAGTGAACAAAATGGCTATAGCTTAACATACGCATAACCTGCTTATAATATTAGCGCCCGGCAGAATTTCTGCCGGGCTTTTTTATTTTTTAAGGAAATATCTGATTAATACGCTTTTAATAACAATTGGGGCAATTGTTTGAACGGAAAATAAAAATATTGCCTCTTAAACAATAAATTGATAAAAATTACAATACTATGATGCTTGATGGA
>NZ_LGEK01000067.1 GCF_001636615.1 Mucilaginibacter sp. L294
CTTAATAACAATAGTTTTATTTATATATATAAAAAGAGTTATTATTAATTGATTTGTGGAATGGATATCTTCGAAGAAATAAAAGTGAAAGGTTTTGCCGACGAATACATTGATCCGTCGCTTGATCTTTTTGCCGAAATAGAAAAACTTAAAAAAGAGAAAAATGCCGTTATACTGGCCCACTATTACCAGGAAGGAGATATTCAGGATATTGCCGATTATATTGGCGACAGCCTGGGCTTATCTCAGCAAGCCGCCAAAACAGATGCAGACATTATTGTTTTTGCCGGTGTACACTTCATGGCCGAGACAGCAAAAATATTATCACCAAACAAAAAAGTACTGCTACCGGATCTGAAAGCCGGATGCTCATTGGCAGACAGCTGCCCGCCGCATTTGTTTAAAAAGTTTAAAGAGAACTACCCCGACCATTTGGTAATTACCTACGTAAACTGCACGGCCGAACTGAAGGCGCTAAGCGATATTGTTTGTACATCCAGCAACGCGGTGCAAATTGTAGAAAGCTTGCCGAAAGAGCAGAAGATAATCTTCGGGCCGGATAGAAATTTAGGTGCCTGGGTAGCTAAAAAAACGGGACGCGATTTAGTGCTTTGGAATGGTGCCTGTATGGTGCATGAGATCTTCAGTCGCGAGAAAATAACCAAACTGAAAGAACGCTACCCTAATGCAAAGCTACTGGCGCATCCTGAATGTGAGGAAGTTATATTGCAGATGGCAGATTATATAGGATCTACCACAGGGATATTAAAATATGCTACCAATAGCCCCGATAAAGATTTTATTGTGGCTACCGAAGCAGGTATTTTACACCAGATGCAGAAGGATAGCCCGGATAAAAACTTTATACCGGCACCGCCAAATAATACCTGTGCCTGTAACGATTGCCCGCACATGAAACGTAACACACTGGAGAAGCTTTACCTGTGCCTAAAAAATGAAATGCCGGAGATTGAAGTCCCGGCACACATTATTGAAAAAGCGGTAAAACCTATTGAAAGGATGCTGGAGATCTCAGCAAGTTTGGGATTGTAAAGGGTTAAGATTCATCAAAAAAAAGTTCAGCTGATTGAATAACTGAATCCTTTATATTAAATATGATAGAAGATTCGGTTATTTTCCCGGTACTGGTTTTAATAGGTATGGTAATAGACCCATCTTTATTTTTATTGGCCCACGACCGAGGGAATAGCTTTTTTAATTGATCTATATCATCGCCGGCTTTAAATGATATAAACTTTTGGTTTATATAAAAAGTAAAAGCCCAACCCGCTTTATTTAGATCGATAAATATAAGTTCATTATCCTCGGTGAATATTTTACCGTTGTTGTAATTATAAGTTCTGCATTTATTAGCAGCTGTAGTTTCCCATTTCTTTTTTGATATACTGTTAGGTTTGCCAAGCAGCTTTACAATCGACCTATCATTAATATCACCAAACTTTATGTGACTATTATTTACCGTTAGATAAAGCTGCGTATATTTTAAATAATCAGGCTCTTTATTCTGCGAATAACCAACTGCTGTAACCAGGCAGCAAAGTATAATTAATAAACTTTTTTTCATGTTCTTAAGTAAAAAAGGATCATATAAAAATGTTATATATATGATCCTTTTTTATGAATAATTAATAAAAATTATAAGGCGTCTTTCTTAGTTTCTACCGCATCCTGCACATTTTGTGGCAGGTTTGATAGCAGGTTGTAACCTGTTGCGGTTTCAATATCACGTACGGTTACGCGGTATTGTTTCCAATCGCTATTTGTGGTATTGATGTTTGGCGTATTTACAGCAATAACACGTGTACTTGCAGATATCCTGCTTACATCATTATCACCTTTTGGTACAATTACAGCAACTTTCCAAACATTACTTGGCACAGTAACTTTATCGTTATTTATTTTAGTGACTGCACCTTTTGAGCCTGTACCACCTACACCGTAACTACCCATAATAATATAAACTTCGTTACCACCATCAACCTGTGTACGTAAATAACCTTCTAAATTATTCCATGTTTGCTGGTTGTTTTGTGGTGCCTGTGGTATCATATTGGTCATTAAAAAAGTGGCTGAGTTTGCGTCAGCAGAACTTGTTCTATCAGCCGATGGGCAATTGTGCCCCCTGTCGAAACCCGATCCCGAATAGCTGTTACTTTCAACATGATAAAAGGTGTTTGGCAAACCAATAAAACCGGCAAAATCATCTCTGCGTGGCGAAACATTGGTAGTATTGGTGGCATCTAAATGCCAGCTTACCCAGTTTGGTGTACCACGGCTGCTGCTATAAGATTCTACGTAATAACCCTGGTCAATCAAATAATTATCAGGCATAATAATAGCAGGTTGCGCATCTGATGGGTTACCAAATAAAATATTACTATTATCGCCAGATGCAGGTGGCGCATCGTTACCTACAATTACACCGCGTTCGCCGGTTGGGGTGCCTGTACCGGGGCCGTTATCACCGTCGCCATCATCACCTGTAGTGTCTTGTACAATGCCAGAATCACCATGGCCTTTAAACGTAATATCATCAATATTAATACGTGTAGTACCTGCTTTTTGGATACGGAAACGAACAGGTTTTGTGGTAGTAACTGTAAAGGAATCGGTAGCAAGGGTAGTGTTAGTTTCGGTAATATCAGTTCCTAACTGGGTAAAGGTATTACCACCATCATCTGATACCATCAATTGCCATGTTGACGTTGCATCACTGCCAAACTTTGCGTGTTTTATAACAATTTTTTCTAAACCCGATACATCAAATTTCATGGTGATATCGCCGGTACGTATACGTGCAGCATTTGAACCATTTTTAACATCAGTAGCAAGCGCACCTATTAATGCATCATTAAAATTCCAGGTACCTGTGCTAAGTTGAACGTCTGCGGCAGCATACGGGGCTTTAGTACCGCTTTCAAAACCTTCTACAATGGTATAGGGCTTTGGTAGCTCCGGTGGATCAATAGGATGTGTTGGGGTAGTGTCTTTTTTACAGCTTGCAATAAGCAATACAAGCGAAGAATAAATAAGTAACTTTCTGATTTTCATATAAATATATTTAGTAAAGCAAAAATAACTTAGTAAAGTTAACTAAATGTTAATAAATTGTTTGTATGATAAATATTACACAGTAGATAACAGTAAGGCGATTAAGCAATTAGGTTAAGGTTATTGCATTAAGCTTTTGTATTTTTGTATTTTATTGAATAAATATGTTCGAGAACGAAGAGAAAACCAATATAGAGAACCTCGGAGAGTTTGGTTTGATAGACCATCTGACCAAGAATATAACGCTTACCCAAAAAAGTACTATTAAAGGGGTTGGGGATGATGCAGCAGTGCTTGATTTTGAAGGAAAGAAAACCCTGATATCTACCGACCTGCTTTTAGAAGGCATCCATTTTGACCTGGCTTACACACCGCTTAAGCATTTAGGGTATAAAGCCGTACAGGTAAACCTGAGCGATATTTACGCCATGAATGGTACTGCCAGCCAGGTTACAGTTTCTATAGGTATGAGCAGTAAATTCCCGTTAGAGGCTATTGAAGAATTGTACGAAGGTATTTACCTGGCCTGCGGTAATTACAATGTGGATATTGTAGGGGGTGATACCTCTGCTTCAAAACAGGGTTTGGTGATCAGCATTACGTCTATTGGTTATGCCGATGAAAAAGATGTGGTTTACCGCAACACCGCCGAAGAAGGCGACCTGATCTGCGTATCGGGCGATTTGGGCGGCGCTTATACCGGCCTGCAATTGTTAGAGCGCGAGAAACTGGTTTATATAGAAAACCCAAACATACAGCCCGACCTGGAAGGTAAGGATTACATTGTTGAGCGCCAGTTAAAGCCCGAGGCTCGTAAAGATATTATAGACCTGCTAAAGGAATTAAGCGTTAAACCAACAGCTATGATAGATGTATCTGACGGTTTGGCGTCCGAGATACTGCACATCTGCAAACAAAGCAATAAGGGCTGTAAATTATACGAAGAAAAGATCCCCATTGACCCAATGACCTACGAAACCGCCCGCGAGTTTGGACTGGACCCAACCGTATGCGCGCTAAGCGGCGGTGAAGATTACGAGTTGCTTTTCACCGTAAAACAAGCTGATTATGATAAAATCAAACACAAAATGGATTTCTCTATCATCGGCTATATCACCGAACCAAACGAGGGCTGTAGTTTAATTACAAAATCGGGCAACGTACACGAGTTAAAAGCGCAGGGATGGAACGCGTTTAAGAGTGGGCAATAGGCAGTTTTGAGTTTGCAGTTATTGTGCCAACTGCGCACTGGTAACTGCAAACTTACTCTCCATCCAAATACTTACCATCCAACTGTTTATTAGCTTTAGCCCCTAACCCCTTTATCTTCTCGGCGGTTTTGGTTAAATTACCGTTACCATCTGCCAACTTGTTAAAAGCGCTGTTGTAAACCGATTGCGTTTGGTTAATATTTTTGCCGATGCTTTCCATATCGGCCATAAAACCAACAAATTTATCATACATAGCGCCGCTTAGACGGGCAATCTCCAATACATTACGGTTCTGGCGTTCCTGTTTCCAGATACTGGCAATGGTGCGCAGGGTAGCCAGTAAAGTACTCGGACTAACAATTACTACGCGTTTATCCCAGGCGTCGCTAAACAGGTCGGCATCCAATTGCACGGCAAAGCTGAACGAGGATTCTATCGGCACAAACAACAAAACAAAATCGGGCGAGTTTACCTGGTAAAGGTCGTGGTAGCTTTTTGAGGATAGCCCGTGCACATGGTTCCGGATCGATTCGATATGCGCTTTTGAATAAAGTTTACGTTCCTCTTCGGTTTCGCAATTCACCAAACGCTCGTAAGCTACCAGGGACACCTTAGAATCAATTATTAAATGTTTATCATCCGGAAGGTCAATGATCACATCGGGTTGCAGCCTGCCGCCGTCTGCGTTGTTCAGGCTGGCTTGCACACGGTATTCCCTGTCGCGCACCAAGCCGCTGCGTTCTAAAACTTTTTCTAATATTACCTCGCCCCAGTTGCCCTGTTTCTTGTTATCCCCCTTTAAAGCCTTGGTAAGGTTTGAGGCCTCGGTACTGATCAGTTTATTCAGATCCATTAATTGCGTAATAACACCCTTAAGGGTATTACGCTCGGCGGCCTCCATATTGTAAACCTTATCTACCTTGTCTTCAAATGCTTTAATGTTTTCCTTAAGGGGGTTCAGTATAGCATCAATACTCAGCTTATTCACATCCGTAAACTCCCGCGATTTTTCTTTGAGCAGTTTCTCGGCAATGTTCTCAAACTCGCGCTGAAAATGGCGACGGGTTTGTTCAATTTCCTCTTTCTGCTCGGCCAGTTTCTCCTGTTGTGCTTTAAAGTACGACCGGGATGACTCTAAAGATTGATTAGCCTGCGCCAGTTGGGTACGTTCATATAAAAGTTCATCCAACAAGCGGCTTTGCTCATCTTTAAAATGTTTGGTGAGGTTTTCTTTTTCAGTAAAAATACCGGCTGCTTTTTCTTCGGCCTTTGCAATCGCGATTTTTAGCGATTCATTTTCGGTTTTTAATAACGACAGTTCATCCGCAGAAATAAGAGCGGTGGCGGGTTTCTTCAATAAAATAAACAGCAGCAGGGCCGCAATAATAATCGCGGCTATAATGATAGTAGTAACATCCATTTTGATAAAAATATTAGCAAAACGAATGTAAGTATTTTACTATTAAAATAAAAAGCTTAGTAAATAAGCAGCTGTTTTAATACCGGGTTAACAGCCCGCTCATAGATGATGCTTTTTTCAAATAATGATCAAACTTGGGTTTTGTTATAAAAAAGCTAACGGAAATATTTTCTGCCTTATGGTACGCGTCGGCAAACAATTTATTTGTATTGGGCTGTTGCTCGCTATCGTTACTGGAGTAAAGCGGATTATCCACATTTAAAACCAGTTTGGCAAGCTTATCCCCTTTTTTCCATTCGTAAGTAATGTATCTCGGTTCGTTATTTTTGTCGGCAGGTAGTATGCTTCCATATTCGGCAGAGATATCCCGGATCAACGTATCAATTTTACCCGGACGGACATTCTCCTGGGATGCCGCCACCATAAAAGTTTCTTTATCGTCAAAATCCATCACTACATCCAGGTCGCCAAAATAGAAATCGTTATAACGTGCCAGCGTATCCCCAACAGGCGAGGAAGAAACGCTGTACCGCACATACCTGAGCGTAGAATCAGTATCATCAATTTTTATGGTTTCTTCATCGGCTTTAACAGAATATTTTTCATTGTTCCTGAAAAGGGTTTCGTCGCCAAAAAAAGTTTCTACATCTAAATTCAGCCCAAAATTATCAAGGTGCAATGGGTCTTTCCCAAACTGTGGCTTTTGCCTTGACGAACAGCCGAAAAGCAAGACCGCAAATACGGCTACAAACAAAAAAGTTACTTTATTCATGTGTTGTTTATATTTTAATTAATTGGCTGGCCTGCGTAATTGTATTTTTTTCCATCAATTTCATAAATGGTGCTTTTACCGCTAAGCGAGATGGTGGGGTCTCCTAATGTTTTATACGGGATCTGTTTAACCTTTTTCCCCGAAGTATCAATCAGGCTAAAAGCGTTGTTATCATACACCAGGGCATAACCGCCGGCAAACCCATACGCAACGCTGTATTTTCCAAAAACAGGCTGTCCGGCTTTATTTAAATAACCGTATGAATTATAAATATCATCTGTACGGTATACCGCAAAACCTTCCTGGAAACCATTTATATAATTGAATTTGGCTTCGGTCACCTTTGTTCCGTTACCTTTCATAATACCCTTTAACCCGCTGTTAGAATCCTCGGAGTATAGTAACAACGGTTCTTTATCAATAGGTTTCAGATCGTTGTAGGTGGGTGGAATAACCGTTTGCCCATCTTTATCTATCATCCCAAACTTCTCTTTTTCGTTTTCAATAATAAACACACCGTAATCCGGAAAAGCCGTAACTTTTAAACCCTTCAGATCGGTAACCGGCTTATTATCCAATGTTCTGATCTCCTGTTTCTTACGGCCCCTTTTTGATTTGGTTAGCAGTAATACATTCCCTGCTTTTTCTATTTCATCATATTCAAAAGGAATAACCACTTTATCATCATTTTCTAAAACGCCTACGTATTTGTTCGAATCGGTAAACACGGATAAGTGGTTTGAAATGTCTTTAAGATAGGTATACCCTTTTTTAAGCGGGATGAGTTTTTTGTTTTGCACATCCAGGTGGAAAGCCTGGTCTTCCTTACGGTTTTTATAGTACAGGCCACTATTATCGGTCAGTTCTAACTCGGGTTGCGATGCCGGGATAACAATGGAGAAGTTGCTGTCGACCACACCGTATTTATTGGCCCGGCTGTCGAAGTAGGTATTGTAAGGAGGGTTGGCAGAATGGGTTTTTGCTATTGCAGAGCCTGATATTTTTTCTTTTTCGCGGGCTAAATATAAGATCAGCTCGGCAATTTTATCCGGGAATTTTAAAGAGACCCTTTGTGTCTCAATTCCAAATAGTTCCTTATCCTCGGCTATTATCTCTTTCATCCGCTTAATGGCAGCAAACCCCTTTAAACTATTATCATTATCAAGGTTTTTAAATTTGGCGTTAAATGAATGGTATTTGGCAATGTTTGGAAATAACGAGGATGGTATTTTGTTTAACTCCGTTATAATTGCCTCTTTATTATTGAGCTTGGATGCCGATTTCAGTATTTGTATAGCCGAAGCGATATCGTTTCTGATACTGGCCTTAATTGTTGTTAATGGCATTGCAGAGTGGCTGGATGAATTCATCAGCACCCCTGATGGGTTTAGGGCCTGGTATGACAGGATATCTTTATACAACAGTAGTGGGGCATCAAATTCTACGCCTCCATCCCCGGCCGAATCAATGGCTATAACCTGTTTATTATAGCTGATTTCTTTTTTGCCCGCAGGGTTAAATTTAAAGGTTTCAAAGCTTTTAGGGTACTCGTAATTAAAATCAACAGCAATACTATCAACCGGTTTAATGCCAATTTTATCTTCGGGATAAGCCTGCCCCTTGGCGTATAGCTTTTTCACCTTTATATCAACGTCATTTGTTTCTGCGCTGCCCGATCGTTCACCCGACGAAACCTCAAAAGTTGAATTAGGCAGTTCGGGTGTTTGTACAAAACTCAAATTTTTTGAGTAATCATCAATTCCCTTTCTTATCGAAGCAAAGTCGGTATTGATCTTAAAAGCAGAATCGGGTTTTATTTCTTCTTTTTTGCCTCCAACAACATCCATAGACATGCCAAAACTGATATAGATATTAAACCCGTCCATTTCCTTTTTTAGAGAAGTTAAACTGTCCAGATCGGTCGTTAAGGTTTTTTGAAGCTTACTGTCTGATAAAGAAGAGATCCGTTTGATGTAATCATCTTTGGTTTTTACATCTTCGAGCGAAGACGTTGAACAGGAGGCGGCAAACAGAACAAAAAACAAACCTAATATATAGGGTATGTTTGCGTGTATTTTTTTATTCATTGCGATTAGTTTGGTTGTATGTTACCGGAGTAACAAAATATAGATTATAGCCTATGCAACAACGAAAACCACTTGGTTGTTTTAAAGCACGCATGGTTATTTGATGCCAGCAACTGAATATCAGGGGTTTTTCTTCAAGGAGTCTTTTGATGCATTGGTTGTGCCAGACCCATTCCCGCTGGTGTCTTTACCACCGGTTTCTGTAGGCGTTGTAGGTAATTTATTGGTATCGGCAGGGCTCTCGTTACCTACATGTGTTTGGCCCGAATCGGTAGCCACGCTATCCGTTGCCTGGTTTGCAGAATTTCCCTTACATGCCGATAGGCTTATCGCTGTTATCGCGAATAAATAAAAAAATAACTTTTTCATAGTTAACGTGTTGATATACTTTAACTACAAACAGTAATATTAGCGTGTTTTAATTATTTTAGGATAATAAATTAAACCAATGAAGAAACTAACCCTTTTAACCGGAATTATACTTTGTTTAATAGTAACCGCCTGCTCAAAAAAGGATAGCACAGCACCGGCCAACCAAAAACACACCATAAAAATAACCGCTTCGGCCACGGCAGATTTTGCTGCCGTTATATCAACAGCCGATAATTTAGGTGCCGCACAAACGGTAGTTAAAAACATTACGGTAGCCCAGGGGACATCTTTCGAGTTTTCTATAGATGCTACAGAGGGCAACTATATATATCTAAAATTATCGTCGGATACGGAGAACAACATTACCTATAAAATATTTGATAACGGCACGGTTGTACAGCAAGAAAACGCAAAGGAGTTTATATCACATGCTACCGAAACATTCCAGTATCAGGTACAGTAGCTTATTGCGCTTTTTCTATTCTTAAGCCGGCATCAATAACCTCGCGCAACGGGTTGTCGCGCATGTTTTGCTCAATTTCGAAGTGGTAAACCCCCTTGGCCGGGAATTTATATTGCGTGCGTAAAGGCAATTGGTAGCTATATAAATTACCGCTGCCGCTACCCAGCCATTCGCCATCTTTATTGGCCAGCTTAAATTCGTAACGGGTGGTATGCGTTTTTTTGCCCGGCGATGTTTGCGATAAAAGCGCGAACAAATTAGCATACTTATAACTGCCGCTCACCCTTACATTAAAGTAAAGGTTATACGGCACACTGATATCATCTATCTTAACATCATATTTAATACGGTTAACGTACGACCAGTTATGATTGGCTATCTCCGTATTTTGATCAATAACCGCGTTAGGGTCGCTGCAGCCCTGCGCTGTAAAAAGCACAAGGGCGGCTAATCCGCAAAAAACAAACTTTAACGCATTCATTTATTCAGCTTTGGGCGGATTCTCGTTTCGTGGTTGATTGCCATTTGGGTTGTTTGGCCGCGGGCGATTATTGCCGCGACGGTTATTGCCCTGCGGGCGATTACCGCCACCCTCTGGCCTTGGCCCGGCCTGCTGCCCATCGGGCTTGTTGCCACCTTGCTGATGTTGCTGGCGGTTTCCATCGGGTCTGTTGCCCTGCGGGCGGTTGCCGCCACCTTCCGGCCTTTGTCCCTCGGGCCTGTTACCGCCTTGCTGGTGTTGCTGGCGGTTACCTTCGGGCCTTGGCCCTGCTTGCTGCCCATCGGGGCGGTTGCCGCCCTGCTGGTTGCGGTTGCGGCTTTTATTTTTGTTCTTATTCTTGTTATTTTGATTGCGGCGATCGTCAAGGCGGGTAAGGCTATCCTGGCCAACAACGTTTTCGTAATCCAACACTTTTACCGATTTGGTTTCTATTTCAACAATTTCGCCCAAATCGGCAGGGATAATACCCTCGCGGTTTTGTTGCTGTATCTCTTTTACCTTGGCAATAGGCATAGGTACCCAGGCTTCTTCGCGCGGATAGCTAAACCACATTATTTTTTTGAAGATGTCGGTTTTTTGCAAGCGGGCGTCGCCTTTTTCGGTCTTCAGTACGTTCACATTATCAGGGATGTGTTTTAAGGCATCCATGTAAGTATCCAGCTCATAGTTAAGGCAGCATTTTAATTTACCGCACTGGCCCGCCAGTTTAAGCGTATTTAACGATAGGTTTTGATAACGCGCGGCAGATGTAGAAACGGTTTTAAAGTCGGTTAACCAGGTGCTGCAGCAAAGCTCGCGGCCGCATGAGCCTATCCCGCCAAGGCGGCTCGCTTCCTGGCGCATGCCTATCTGGCGCATCTCAATACGGATGCGGAAACTCTCGGCCATTTTTTTGATCAGTTCCCTGAAATCAACGCGGCCTTCGGCCGTATAATAAAAGGTTGCTTTGGTTTTATCTCCCTGGTAATCTACGTCACTTATCTTCATCGATAAATTAAGCTCGAGCGCCAGCGTGCGCGATTTGTGCATGGTTTCCCACTCCATATCTTTAGCAAGTTTCCACTTATCTACGTCGGCTACAGTAGCACGGCGATAGATCTTTTTTGCTACATCGGCTTCTTTTACATGGCGCTTGGTCATTTGCATGCGCACCAGTTCGCCGGTGATAGAAACGTGGCCAATATCATAACCACCGGTAGTGGTTTCAACCGCTACCAGGTCACCTGCTTCCAGGTAAATGTTATCGTTGTTATGATAAAACTCCTTACGCGACCCCTTGAATTTTACTTCAACAATAGAGTAAGGCTTATAGTTAGTTGGCATATCCATATGCGATAGCCAATCGTGTACATCTAATTTGCTGCAACCATTTGTAAGGCAAGAGCCATTACTTTTGCAGCCTGCAGGCGAACAACCGCCACCTGTTGAGCAACTTCCGCATCCCATAATTAATTCGGTATATAATGAGTCCCCGTGGGGGTAATTTTAAAACTTAGTACTTTTATAATTTGTAAAGATACGTCTAAAAACAAGATTTTAGGGTTAGCATTACGTTCTATATGATAATGAGCCTTTTCCAGCTCGGTGATAATGGCCTGCGCCATGGCGTTATTGATCACCGCCGACATCTTTTTGGCGGTTTCCATTTCCTGCTCCGGCAGTTTTACAATCCGTTCGGCACCCGCCCTAAGCAGGCAGCACTCGCGGATAAAGCTGGTACCGTAGCGTAAAAAATTCTTCTGGTTTTCGCGCCCCATTTTTGATGCCTGTTCAACAAAGCTCAAAACTTCTAACCCTTTATTGCCGAAACACAAGCGCAGCCATTGCACAAAAAGACTGTGGTAGCTTTTGGTATCGTGCTGCAGCATGCCCAGCGCTTCGGTCATATTGCCATTGCTAAGGTAGGCAATCTCTGATGCGGCTGTTTCGGTTTGATGATGCTTGCTGATCAGTTCGGTTTTAATATCCTCGTAATTTAAACATGGGATCTTAACCAGCTGCGTACGCGACAGGATAGTGTTCAGAATCTGATCCTGGTTTTGGGCCACAAGCAAAAACAAGGTATTGGGTTGGGGTTCTTCTATTACTTTTAGCAGCGCGTTACCCTCTTTATCCAGGTACTCGGGTAACCAAAGGATCAAGATCTTATAAACGGATTCGAACGGTTTAAAGCTCAGTTTTTTGATGATCTGGTGGCACTCGGCAATGTTGATGTTGGCCTGCTTATTATCGGCATCCAGGTATCCGCGCCATATATCCAGGCTAAGGTACGGGTTGACGGTAAAGGCATCGCGCCATTGCTCAATAAAGGTTAGCGCCGTATCATCCTTATGTTTGGCGAAGAATGGGTATGAAAAGTGCAGGTCGGGGTGCATCAGTTTTTGATACTTGCGGCATGAGGAACATACGCCGCATGAATCATCGGGCTGCTTATCTTCGCACGATAAATACTGCGCGTAGGCAACGGCCAGTGCCAAACCACCCGCACCTTCGGGGCCTAAAAACAACTGCGCGTGGCTTACCCTGTTCTCGTTTACCGAGTTGATGAGCCTTTGCTTAATTGCCTCCTGTCCGATGATGTCTTTAAACTGCATTTGGTGCAAGGTAAAAATTAGATGTGAGATTTTAGATATGAGATTTGAGACAACCGGAGGATTGGCCTATCTTTGAATGAAATAAAGGGGCTAAATTTTCGCTATGCGACATCTCATATCTAAAATCTCACATCTCATATCTACGAAGCCATGAGGATCATGGCTTTCGATTACGGCACCAAGCGCATCGGCATAGCGGTGACCGACCCGATGCAGATCATAGCGACGGGTCTGGATACCATCCACCCGCTAAAAATTATCGATTACCTGAAAAAATACATGCAAACCGAACAGGTAGAGCTATTTGTGCTTGGCGAACCCAAACAGATGGATAATACCCCATCGCAATCGGCCATGCATGTAAAGGGCTTTGCCAATATGCTCAAAAAAACCTTCCCCGAGATCCCGGTAGCGATGTTTGACGAGCGCTTCACCTCCAAGATGGCATCGGCCACCATCGCTCAAAGCGGCATGGGCAAAAAAGCAAGGCAAAATAAAGAACTGGTGGATACGATATCGGCAGTGATACTTTTGCAGAGCTGGATGAGTAAGAGTTATTGATTACTCTCCACGCGCCATTGCGAGGTGCGAAGCAATCTTAGATAGAAAAGTCGACAACAAGCATGTCGAAGATTGCCACGCTATCGCTTGCAATGACGCGTTGGGAAAAGCGTTAGCTTCGGCGTAAAGCCCGGGCCGCAGGCAACGACATAATTAAATGCTAAACTAATAGAATCAAGAAATCCCCCAATCAAGCAAATCATGGTTCAAAATATATTAATAGCGTTTTTTTATCAGCAGTTTAAAACTTAATAGACTGATTACAGGCGTTTTAAAACCGTTCGCGGTCGTTCACGGCAGTGAACGTGAACATAACCGTCGGTATTACAGTTTAAAATTATTCATAGCAACAGGATGCCTTAGCGGCAAGCATCAAGACATGCTTCAATAGTGCCAATCAGGCCTCAAAACCCCATTAAAAATAAATTTCTTACCTTTGCGGCCATGGAAATCCTTGATCCGGCCTTGCAGGCCTACCTTGATAACCATTGCGACCCTGAACCCGAGGCGTTGCAAAAAATAAACCGGGATACCTACCTGAAGGTGCTGAAACCGCACATGCTATCAGGTCATTACCAGGGCCGGGTGCTGAGTATGCTCAGTAAAATGATACAACCTAAACTTATTTTAGAGATCGGTACCTTTACCGGTTACTCGGCCATTTGCTTGGCAGAAGGATTGGCAGAAGGCGGTATTTTACACACCATTGAAGTTAACCGCGAGTTTGAAGAAATGCTTAACTCACATTTCAAATCAACAAATGTGGATAAAAAAGTAAAGCTTCATTTTGGCGCAGCAGAGGCTGTAATAGCTGATTTAGAGCTTACTAACATCGACCTGGTGTTTATTGATGCGGATAAACGAAATAATTTTAAGTACTTTGAGTTAATAATTGATAAAGTAAGGCCAGGAGGCTTAATAATAATTGATAACGTTTTGTGGAAAGGAAAGGTGTTTGGCGCCGAAAATGATGCCGATACCGAGAACATCCGCAAACTAAATGAACTAATAACCGTTAACACACAGGTTGAAAAATTTATTCTACCCGTGCGTGATGGCCTATTGATCATCAGAAAAAAATAATTATGAAGAAACTCTTAACTATTACACTGCTTTCAGTTTCCCTTTTCATTGCTTCTACATCGGCCGTTTCGGCCCAAAGCGCTGCACAATCATACATCGAGAAGTTCAAAGATAATGCCATTCGTATTATGCACGAAACCGGCGTACCTGCAAGTATCATATTGGGCGTTGCCATGCACGAAAGCGCCAGCGGAAAAAGCGCGATAGCCAAAAACCTTAACAACCAGTTTGGTGTAAAAGGCGGCGGCAGCACAGTGTACTATAAAAACAACAAAAAGGTACGATCATCATACAAGCGCTACGATAGCGTAATGGATTCATTTAAAGATTTTGCCCGTATCATGACAGAGCGTAAACAGTTTAGCCATCTGCTGGATAAATTCTCTACATCTGATTACAAAGGCTGGGCGAAAGGCATACAGCGCGGCGGCTACGCCAGCAGCAAAAAATGGGCAGCACAGGTTTTAGGCATTATCAATAAATATGACCTTAACGAGTTTGATGATGATGCCGCACCCGACAGCACCAGGCAAGAATTAGTAAACAACCAGTAATAATTATGTTTTTAACCTTAAGTTTGGCTAAAATAAGCTAAATGCATGCGTAGGATATATACATTATTAGTTGCTGTTTTACTATTTACATCATGCTCGGCGCATAAAAGCGCTATCAGCAGCAGCAAAGCCCGCAAAAACAATAAAGCCATACAAAAGCGTAACCGCACATCTATAGCGGCACATAAGGACCTTACCTCGCTGGAGTACATAGAGCGTTTTAAAGCCATCGCCATACAGGAAATGAACAGCTACGGTATCCCGGCAAGTATTACGCTGGCACAGGGCCTGTTTGAAAGCGGCAGTGGTAACAGCGATCTGGCTAAAATTGCTAACAACCATTTTGGTATAAAATGCGGCAGCACCTGGGCCGGCGAAAGCTATTACAAGAACGATGATAACGAGAATGATTGTTTCAGGGTGTATAACAACCCCGAAGAATCCTTCCGTGACCACTCTGAGTTTTTAAAGAAAAAGAACTACGCCCGTCTTTTTGAACTGGATAAGAACGATTTTAATGGCTGGGCCTATGGTTTAAAGGCCTGCGGTTATGCCACCAACCCCCAATACCCGAAACTGCTACTGAATATTATCACCAAATACCAGCTTGACCAGTATGACCGCCCGGAAGGCGAACTCGCTAAGATAAAGCGCGAAGACCGGGTGCTGGGCGAAATAAACGAAACGGTTAACCAGCCGCAACAGGATAGCATAGCCAAAACTACGCCCGACGATAAAATATACAGCGTAAAACAGGGCGACACACTATACAATATTTCTAAACGTTTTGGTATCACTGTCGATGACCTTAAAGAGCTTAATAAACTGCCGGATACAGGCATTAAAATTGGCCAGAAGCTTGTTGTAGTGAAATAGTGTGTTAAAGATTGTTAAAGTATAAATTATCCCTCCCCAAACCAGTAGCTTTAAACTTTATAATGAAGTTATGGCCCGCCCTTTTTTTATGCATGGTATGCAGCTCTGTTTTTGCGCAACAAAAAGAGGTTACCGGTATTGTGTTTGATAAGGATAGTAATGCGCGCGTTGCCAAAGTAAATGTGCTGAATATAACATCAGGCAAGGGGGTGTACAATAACTTCAAAGGGGAATTTGCCATTGGCGCTAACCCCGGCGATGTACTTGTTTTTAGCAAACCCGACCATCATAGCGATACGCTTACCGTAAAAAATTATTCTTCGATGGCGGTTTACATGAGGCCTACCGCTATTCAGCTACAGCTGGTAACCATACGCGATAGCGTTTTGAACCCACAACGGAGGCTGGCAAATACACAGAAAGAATTCAGCAAGATATATGGGTCGGCTTATAATGCCGACTTGCTTAATGTAGGGTCGGGCGGTGTTGGCTTTAGTATTGATGCGCTGTACAGCGCGTTTAGTAAAAGCGGCCGCAACGCCGAAAAATTGCGCGGGCTGATAGACGCCGAATATAAACAAACCGTTATTGACTACCGCTTTAACAAAGCTTTTGTGCAAGGTATAACCCACCTGGAAGAACCAAAGCTAACCGATTTTATGCATAAATATCGCCCGGGCTATTACCTGGTTACCACCGCCAGCGATTACGAGTTTATATCTTACATCAAAGCTAACTTAAAACGGTACCTGCGGCGCCCAAGGGCGTATGAACTGCCGCCGTTACCGCAGGTTGTATGGGAGCCGGAAACAAAATAAAACGCGCTTTGGTTAATACCATTGGCCAGCTGTTTTATATAGGATAAAATAATGCGGAAGGTGTGTGGCCGCAGCTATTTTTAATTAAATCAAGGAAATAACAGATTTTTGCTTTTTATTTGTGGGATATGTTGAAAACCAGTATCAGGCTATTTTTCTTACTGTCGTTCACAGGTGCATTGTCGGCAAATGCGCAAACTACCGATACCGTTAAAAGGGATACGGTTAAAATAGATACCAATAAGCTTAATAATTATCGCATTCAAACAAAAAAGAATGCCATACCCGTGCCGCCAACCCCGCTGCAAATACAGCAGGAGCTGATACCGGTAACCATGCTTGATTATAAGATAAGCTACTGGCGTAAGTTTGTAACCTTTGGCTTAAACTTTAACCAGGCGGCTTTTAGTAATAACTATTCTGCAGGGGGTGTTTCTTCTGTGGCCCTGGGTTCTACCTTTGTGTACCGGGTGGAGTATAATAAGGCTCCGTTCAGTTACGTGTCAGAACTTAACCTGCAATACGGTAAATCAAAAAACAAGGGGCAATCATCCCGCAAAACAAACGACCGTATTTTTTGGGATAACAAGATAGCTACCCAAATGTCGAAGCATTGGTTCTTCTTCGGATCGTTAACGTTCGAGTCGCAGTTTGACAAGGGGTACCAGTACGATGCTAACAATCAACTACCGCCGGTGCTGATGTCAAACTTTATGGCACCGGGTTACATTACAGAATCTGTCGGTTTCGAATTTAAGCCCACCACCTATTTCGATCTTCGTTTAGGTACTGGTACCGCCCGCCAAACATTTGTATTAGACGACTCTGTGCGCAAAATACAATCATACGGTGTTGATACCGCCAATGGCAAAACCGTGCGTAACGACATTGCGTTCCAGATAGTGGGGATCTTTGATAAAGACATTGCCAAAAACATGCACCTGAATGCGCGTTACGAGATGTTTATACCTTACGGGCAGCCCATCAGCTATACCCGACACCGCTTAGATGCTATACTATCGGCAAAAGTAAACCGCCTCATCAATGTATCACTAAACGGCACGCTGCTGTTTGATAAAAACACTGGCATAAAAGACGTGCAAGGTACCGAGGGTTTATCTCTTGGGGTATTGTATAAGTTCCCGTAAACACATTATCCCCCCCGTGTCATTGCGAGCGCAGCGTGGCAATCTTCTACATGTTTGTCGCCGACTTTTCTATCGAAGATTGCTTCGTACCTCGCAATGACGTGGTAGAAAGAATATGAACAAAAAAGCCCCAATATTTCTATCGGGGCTTATATCATTTGCTAAGATAAATTACGTCTTCGGCATCCGGCGCATCATGCTGGCCATGGCTGCGGGGTTGCTCATTTGTTTCATCACCTTGCGCATATCGTCAAACTGCTTCATCAGGCGGTTAACCTCCTGTATGTCGGTGCCCGAGCCTTGTGCAATACGGTTGCGGCGGCTTGGGTTGATCAGGTCGGGGTTTTCCTTCTCCTTCGGCGTCATGGAGTTAATGATGGCCTCAATGCCTTTAAAGGCATCGTCGCTAACTTCTACGTCCTTCATCATCTTACCTACGCCCGGTATCATGCCCATCAGATCTTTCATGTTACCCATTTTTTTGATCTGTTGAATCTGGCTGTAAAAATCGTTAAAGTCGAATTTATTCTTGCGGATCTTCTTTTGCAGCTCGGCAGCTTCCTTCTCGTCAAACTGCTGTTGCGCACGTTCAACCAGGGACACTACATCACCCATGCCCAGTATCCTTGACGCCATACGATCAGGGTGGAAAACGTCAAGCGCTTCCATCTTCTCGCCGGTACCAATGAATTTTATCGGCTTGTTCACAACCGATTTAATAGATAAGGCAGCACCTCCACGGGTATCACCATCCAGCTTGGTTAAAACAACACCGGTAAAGTCAAGGCGGTCATTAAATACCTTGGCGGTATTCACGGCATCCTGGCCGGTCATTGAATCTACTACGAAAAGGATCTCGTGTGGTTGTACAGCGGCTTTAACCTGCTCTATTTCCACCATCATGGCCTCGTCAATAGCTAAACGGCCTGCAGTATCAATAATAACCACGTTGTGGCCGTTTTGCTTAGCAAGGGCAATACCTTCGCGGGCAATAGCCACCGGGTCTTTCGATTCAAGGTTGGCATAAACGGGTACGCCAATCTGCTCGCCAAGAACCTGTAACTGGTTTATCGCAGCAGGGCGGTAAATATCATCGGCAACCAATAATGGTTTTTTGCCTTTTTGTGTTTTTAGGTAATTGGCCAACTTGCCGGTAAATGTTGTTTTACCCGCACCGTTCAATCCCGCTATCAGGATAATGGTTGGTGATGCTTTCAGATCCAGCTCGGCGGTTGTACCACCCATCAGTTCAGTAAGCTCGTCGTTCATCAGCTTGGTTAAAAGCTGGCCCGGCGAAATTGAGGTTAGTACATTTTCGCCCAATGCCTTTTGCCTTACATCATCTGTAAAGGTTTTGGCGGTTTTATAGTTAACGTCGGCATCCAGAAGGGCTTTGCGTATCTCCTTCATGGTTTCGGCCACGTTTATCTCCGTAATTGATCCCTGACCCTTCAGTACTTTAAACGCCCTGTCGAGTTTATCCGATAAATTTTCAAACATTATAAAATTCCTAATTTTTGAGTTTGCAAAGTTAAGATTTTGAAGCGATTTGGCTAATATATATGAAAATGAGATGGATGGGGAATTTGTGAAGTTTTTGGCGCTCGCAAAGACGCGAAGACGCAGGAAAAGGGGATTAGGCGGCGAGTGAAATCTGCTTTAATCAAAAATAATATTAAAAGGACAATAGCGTCTCTGCGTCTTTGCGTGAAATCAATAGCCCACTCGCTTGTTAATTAATTAAAAATTCACCCAATAAGCTCATTACTAAACGTTAATGCCTATTAACCAATATTTAACAACAGGTTTGTAACGTTTATGTTGCTTTGTGCATCTTATGAAAGACCGTTAACCAACCTAAATGAAGGTATTTATACTCCTATTGCTCTCTGCTATAACACTAAATGCCTTTTCTCAACAGAAAAAGAAAACCCTTGTGGCCATAAAAACCCAGACGGCCCCAAAAGTGGATGGCGAGCTGGATGATGCCGCTTGGCAAAATGTACCCATCGCTACCGATTTTGTGCAGCTGCGCCCCAATGCCGGCACGCATGAGAAGCACGAGGACCGAACTGAGGTAAAAATTATTTATGATAACGAAGCCATTTATATTGGCGCCCGTATGTATGAGGCAAACCCCGGCAAAATTGCCCGGGAATTTGCCACCCGCGACCAAGTGGGCAATGCCGATTTCATTGGGATAATATTTGATACGTATAAGGACGGTATAAACGGCTCCGGGTTTTTTGTAACCTCAACCAACGGGCAGTTTGATGCCAAATACGCCCTACCAAACGCTGATGGAAACACCGAAGACCCTACCTGGAACGCGGTTTGGATAAGCAAAGTAAAAATTGATAGCCTGGGCTGGACAGCCGAATTTAAAGTTCCCTACTCTGCCCTGCGCTTTGCCAAAAAGGATATTCAAACCTGGGGGATGAACCTTATCCGCAAACGCCAGAACGTGCAGCAGCAGCTTTGGTGGAACGAGCTCGACCCCAAACAAAACGGAATGATGAACCAGGAGGGTGTGCTTACCGGGATAGAAAAGATTGTGCCGCCTGTGCGCCTGGCCTTTTATCCATACTTTTCTACCTATGTAAACCATTACCCATACAATACGGCCGGGATCCCCAACACCAAGGCATCGATAAACGGCGGAATGGATGTGAAATATGGCATCAACGAAAGCTTTACGCTTGATTTGACGCTGATACCCGATTTTGGGCAGGTGCAGTCTGATAACAAGATATTAAACCTTACCCCCTTTGAGGTAAAGTATAACGAGAACCGCTCCTTTTTTACCGAGGGGACAGAGCTTTTTAACAAAGGCAACCTGTTTTATACACGCAGGGTTGGCGGGCAGCCAATTGGTTATAACAAGGCGTATGATGGGTTGAAAGATGGCGAATCGGTTATTAGCAACCCTACCGAAACCAAGCTGATCAACGCGTTCAAACTTTCGGGCCGTACATCAAAAGGGCTGGGTATTGGCGTGTTTAACGGGATTACCAATACGGCCTACGCGGTTATTGAGGATGCAAGCGGCAACCGCAGGGAAGTAGAGACCAGCCCGCTTACCAATTATAACATCATCGTGCTTGATCAGAATTTGAAGAACAACTCGTCGGTAACGCTGATCAACACCAATGTTAACCGCTTTGGTAAAGATTACAGCGCCGATGTTGGCGGTTTTGTGTTTAACCTCAACAATAAGAAAAACTCGTACAACCTATCGGGGTATGGCTTAATGAGCAATAAGTTCTATAAAGGCGAGCAAGCCATTACCGGCTATAATTACGAATTGGTATTTGGTAAAACGCTTGGCAACTTTACATGGAATGTATCGCAGGATAGGGTAGATAGTAAATATGACCCGAACGATCTGGGCATCCTGTTCAACAACAACTTTTTGGATCATAACATAAACCTTATGTATGCCAACTACAAGCCCAAGCACTTTTTTACCAAGTGGGATATCTGGACAAACACCTATTTCTCTTCCCGCGTGTCACCATCTGCCTACCAGTACTTTAACCAGAATTTTGGTGCCGAAGCCAACTTTAAAAACTTTTGGTACGCCAACTTTAACGGGCACATCCGCATGAGTGGGAACGATTTTTACGAGCCGCGTGTACCTGGCCGTGTTTTCCGCACACCCGAAACTTTTGTGTTTAACCTGAACCTGCAAACCAACGATGCTAAGCCATTCTCAGTAGGGGTATTTTATTCAAACGTTTGGCTAAACCGTTATAATGGTAAGGGGAACGACCTGGAGCTGTTTTACAACTACCGGGTAAGCAACAAATTCTCCGTAGGTGGCGATCTAACGCTTAGTCCGCGGAAAAACTATACCGGCTTTGCTACCGTGGCTAATGATAACGTAACACCTATCATCGGCTTACGCGATGCGCAAACCGTGCAAAACATCTTTAATGTAAAGTACACCTTCAGCAATATTATGGGGCTTACGTTCCGCTTGAGGCATTACTGGAGCAAGGTGAATTACAAGCAGTTCTTTGACTTGGCGCAGGATGGCGCATTGGCTGATCTAACCACTACCGATTTTAACCACCAGGTTGATCAAAACCTAAACCTTTGGAACATTGACATGATATACGTTTGGCAGTTTACCCCGGGCAGCGAGATAAGCCTGGCCTGGAAACAATCGGCACAAAGCTATACCAACCTGGGCAACCAAAACTATTACAACAATTTTAAGGACACCTACAACCTGCCGCAAAACAATAACCTTTCGGTGAAGGTGCTATATTATATCGATTTCCAAAGCCTGAGGAAACATCATAAGGGGTAGCAAATTTCTACGCCTTAAAGCGATTTCAAACGCCAAAAAACGACTTTAAAAAGTCGTCAGTTTCCCTCATTGTCCATCAAAGGCTACCTAACGGCCTAAAGTTTTTATTACTTAAATTTGTTTTTTAACGCGGCCAATTTGCTCATCATATCCATTTCGGGCTCCGGTTCGGGCCGGGTTTGTTTTGGTGGATAGGCTTTTTGTGCCGGTTTATTTTCGCGCGGTTTTTGGGTGGCGGGCTCACGCTTTTCATTCTCTTTCATGGATAGCGAAATGCGCTTGCGGTTCGCATCAACCTCGGTAACCGTAACCTCAACTTTTTGGTGAACTTTTAAAACCTCATTCGGGTCTTTAATGTAACGGTTGGTTATCTGGCTCAGATGCACCAGGCCATCCTGGTGAACGCCGATATCCACAAAGGCGCCAAAGTTGGTAATATTGGTTACTATGCCGGGCAGCTTCATACCCACCTTGAGGTCGCCAATGGCGTTAACACCCTCGGTAAAGCTAAAGGCCTCGAATTGCTCGCGCGGGTCGCGGCCGGGTTTGGCCAGTTCGGCCATTATATCGTTCAGCGTTGGTAAGCCAACGGTGTCAGAAGTATATTTTTGTAATGGGATAGATTTGCGCAGGTTGCTGTCACGCATCAAATCCTGTACGGTACATTTCAGATCTTTGGCCATCTGCTCCACCAGCGTATAACGCTCCGGGTGAACGGAACTGCTATCCAATGGGTTTTCTGCTCCGCGGATGCGTAAAAAGCCAGCCGCCTGCTCGTAGGCTTTATCGCCAAGGCGGGCAACTTTCTTCAACTGGTCGCGGCGTTTAAAAGCGCCGTTCAGATTTCGGTATTCCACAATATTTTGCGCCAGCTGCGGCCCAAGGCCGGATACATAAGCCAGGATCTGTTTCGAGGCGGTATTCAATTCTACCCCAACCGCGTTCACGCAGCTCATTACGGTATCATCCAGCGAGGTTTGTAACTTATTCTGATCAACATCGTGCTGGTACTGGCCAACGCCGATAGATTTCGGGTCGATCTTCACCAGTTCGGCCAAAGGGTCCATCAGGCGGCGACCGATGGATACGGCACCCCTCACGGTAATGTCCTTATCCGGGAATTCCTCGCGGGCAACATCAGATGCGGAATAGATGGATGCACCACTCTCGTTCACCATAACGATGGTTGCTCCCGGCAGGTTCAAATTGCGCACAAATACTTCTGTCTCGCGGCCGGCGGTACCGTTACCAATGGCAATAGCTTCGATCTTGTATCGCTCAAACAGGTGCTGTACGGTTTTCTCGGCCTCTTTGGCCTGCCCGGCACCGGTGTGTGGGTAAATGGCGGTATTCTCTAACAGCTGGCCTTGCTCATCCAGGCAAACCAGTTTACAGCCGGTACGGAAACCCGGGTCAATCGCCATCATGCGCTTTTGGCCAAGCGGCGCACCTAACAATAGCTGGCGGGCGTTCTCGGCAAATACACGGATAGCCTCCTCATCGGCTTTCTTTTTGGTGAGCAGGCGGATCTCTGTTTCCATAGATGGTTTAAGCAAACGCTTGTAACCATCGCCAACAGCCAGCCCAACCTGAGTTGCTGCTGCGTTGCGCGAGGTGATAAATTCACGTTCCAACAAAGCAATGGCATCCTCCTCGGTAGGTTTGATATCCAGGTAAAGGATCTCTTCCTTTTCGCCGCGGCGCATGGCCAGGATGCGGTGTGACGGTGCCGATTTAACCGGCTCCGTCCACTCGAAATAATCTTTGTATTTAATGCCCTCTTCTTCTTTTCCCGGCGCAACCCTCGACTCAAAAACGCCCTTTTCGGTAAATAACTGGCGCATTTTTGCCCTTGTTTCGGCATGTTCACTGATGTGTTCGGCAATAATGTCGCGGGCACCGGCTAAGGCTTCTTCGATGTTGTTAACACCTTTTTCCCCGTCGATAAATTTGCCGGCTTCCAGCTCCACATCAAAATTCTTTTGGGTTAAAACGGCATCGGCCAGTGGCTGCAAACCTTTTTCGCGGGCAGCCGTGGCGCGGGTTTTACGTTTAGGGCGATAAGGCAGGTAAATATCCTCCAGCAGTACCATGGTTTCGGCAGCGTTGATCTGCTTCTCCAGTTCGGGGGTAAGCTTGCCCATATCGGTCAGCGATTTGAGGATGGCCTCGCGGCGCTTGTCCAGATCGCGCAGTTGCTGCACGCGGTCGCGGATGGCCGCCACCTGTACCTCATCAAGGCTGCCGGTTACTTCCTTACGGTAACGGGATATGAATGGTACAGTTGCGCCCTCATCAAGCAGGGCAATGGTTGCGCTTACCTGCTTGCTGCCAACAGCAAGCTCCTGCGCTATTTTAATATTATGATTTGTAGATTCCACAGATTGAAAAATTGATTTCACCGATCATGATTACCGGGAATGCGAAGTTGGTGGAATAGAAATGAAAATCAAAAAAAGATTGTCAACAAAATGATCCTTATCTTTCAATATAAGAGAAAGACACCGGCTCATTATGTGCCAGTTTTAAAAGGAGATGTTTATTTAAATAGACCATCCATTCTATGGCCCGCTCCTTTGTATCGCAACCATACATATTATTGGAGTTGCAAAGCTTTTTAGGAAACCCTAACCGGGTTTTAAAGGTAAGTTCTAATAGCTTTATAATTTCATAAACTTCGTTATCCCTCGCCGCTCCACCGCCACCGCTAAATGCCACCAATCTATTATATTTTAGGATATTGTATATCTTATCATAATCTAAATTATTGGAGGCATTTTTATAATTTATACCGTCTTTTTTTAAATAGTAGGCATACGTTTGATACTCCGAGTGCCTGGAATAATACGCTAAAAAACTGCTTCTTACTTCAGGTGTGTTGAAATCGACGGTTAAGAAACCAAAATCCCGGTTCATGAATGAATAGATGTTATCAAATTTTGACCATTTGTAATTGCCGATCAGTTTTAATGCAGATCCAATTTGTTCATAGTTTATTTTTGATAAGATACGTGAGATACTGTCTTTTCTTGCAGCCGAATCCAATTTTTCAGCAGCCAAAAATGCCGATTCGAAATTTTTCAGTTCAACATCATAATTACCATCGTTATATTTTTTTGATGACAGAACCGGTTTTTTAGCCGATACCATGTTTATTGCTTTTTCTTTTTGAAACAGAACGTCCTTATCGGCTGATGTATGGTTTTTTAAAAGGTTAAGCGTGCGGTTATCCGCATTGATAAATTTATTAAGATAATTATTACAGAGCCCTATGATGCCCAAATTATCATATAACATAGCCCGTTTTAAATAGGCGTCAAGCTGTTTGGGGCTGCTAATGATGCCCCTCCAGTTTTTTGAATAGAAAATATCCAGTATCCTACCCGCCGAAAAGGTGAGTTCCCAACTTTCTTCATCAATGAGGCTCCAGTATTCAAAGGCAACGATCTCATCAAGCGTAAGGGTATTGATCATTTTATCCTCAAGCAAGCGCCTGTCTCGAAACGACAGGGAACTTTTAAGGCGGGTTATGTTTTTCCGTAATATTTTAGAGCCAACATAATTAATATGATTATCCCTGCAATACAAGGTTAACGCAGACAATTGCTTTAAAAACCGGTAAGGGAATATCGGCAACACCCGGTTGGATTTAATATGAGCCTTGTTATATTCGTCGGCTAATAGAGCCACCTTAACGGGATTAGAATTTGTAAGGGTTATAAATGCGCTTACGGCTACCGAATCAACTTCCGATCCAAGTTTTTCAAAGTATTCTTTTTCTTTACCGGGTTTAATTGCCGGGGTTGTAGGGTTAACAAACACCTTTTTTGCCTCATTCCATTCATACAGGTAGGCGTATTTAGCATAGTAAACAAGCAGGTTCAAGCGCGAATCTGCCGAATAATCATCTGCTATATGATGTGTTATTTTGTGCAGTTCGTTTTCTACACCTACGTCTTCGCCGGTTAAATGCTGCAGCAAATCGGGATACTCATTATTCTTATAATCGTAATAATTAAACCGGTTTCTGTTTCTGAACATAGCGGCTGCTATTTCGAAAAGAGCGTTAGATTGGTGCAGGTCAACATGTATATTAACATAGTTGGCTTTTACCCAGGGTTGGTTTAATAGCTTGGCAGCACTTTGCTGCAACACCCTCTTTTTACCATCGGTTACTTCGGTTATCTCAAAAACCAAATTTCTTTGGGTTAGCGGGGTAAGCAGAAAGGCGTCAGCATTTTTATCAAAAGTAATAGCGTCGAAGTTTGATTTAATAAATGCCAGGAACTGCGCCGCGGAGGTGTTTTCATCAATGACGATCTCGGCGGGTAAAAATAAACTGTTCTCATCAATAAGCCGTTGGGCTATTGACCGTTGCTGCGGATGTAAAATATGATAACCCAAAAACTCGGTCACAATGGTAGTGCTATCAAAGTAAGGTGCGATGGCCAAAAGAGCGCTTTTGTCGCCCCGGCGTAACTCGTGGCCGATGCTATCCAGGCGGCTGCCGTTAAAAGAGGGAGACAGATTGAGCGAGGCCTTTACCGCATCCTTAAAAATGGGAAGTTTAGCGGTATCTTTTATGGTGATCTGTGCATGGCAGCAGCCCGCCAGGGCAATTAAGGCGAACAGGTTTATTAGTGTTTTCAATTCAGGTTTAAAGATATATGGCTGTCTCTTATACACATCT
>NZ_LGEK01000012.1 GCF_001636615.1 Mucilaginibacter sp. L294
GTTTTATAATGCCAACCAGCACGATAGTATTTTTAATATGTTTAGCGCAGATATGAAAACCAGCCTGCCGCTTGATAAATTTAAACCTACTACTATTCAGCTAAAATCGCAGCTGGGCGCTTTAAATAAAACAGAACTTTTGAAATCTAACCAAGCTTTAGCAGTTTATAAGGCAACGTTTGATAACGCTGTTTTTTTGCTGAATATATCGCTTAACAATCAGAGTAAATTAACAGGCCTGTTGCTAAGCCCCTACATAGAAGAAGCCAAAACCATTGCGCTTGATCCATCCCTGAAAGAATCTCCTGTATTGCTTAAAACCTTGTCGGGCTCAATATCGGGCACATTAACTACGCCGGTTAGTGTAAGCGGCAAAATACCGGTTGTATTGATCATAGCCGGATCTGGCCCTACAGACCGTGATGGCAACAGCGCTAAATTGGGCCTTAACGGTAATACCTATAAGATGCTGGCAAATGAGCTGGGTAAAAACAACATCGCTACTTTACGGTATGATAAGCGCCTGGTTGGCCAAAGCGTTAGTACCACTAAAGAAAAAGAATTGCGTTTTGAAGATTATGTGGATGATGCTGTAGGCCTGATAAACCAACTAAGCGAAGATCAGCGTTTCTCAAAAGTTATTGTGTTAGGCCACAGCGAGGGTTCGCTTGTTGGGATCCTGGCCATACGCGATCAGCCTGTTAACGCCTTTATATCTGTTGCAGGTGCGGGCCGTTCGGCAGACCTTATTGTTACCGAGCAAATGAAATCGCAGCCTAAGTATGTTGCTGATAATTTTAAGACCATGCTGGATAGCTTGAGAAAAGGCAAGTATACAGAGAATATCGACCCTAAGATCTATGCTATTGCCCGCCTGGATATCCAGCCTTACCTGATGTCGTGGTTTAGGTATTCGCCTGCAAGGGAATTGAAGAAAGCTAAGATCCCCGTATTGATATTACAGGGAACAAACGATATACAAGTACCCGCAACAGATGCTGATTTGCTTAAAAAAGCAAAATCAGATGCTGTTTTAACCATCATCCCCGGCATGAACCATATACTGAAAGAAGCACCGGCCGATAGAGAACAAAACCTGGCCACCTACAGCAAACCCGACCTGCCGCTTAAACCCGAACTGGTAACCGCTATAGTGAATTTTGTAAAGGGATTAAAGTAATACCCGAGCGTCATTGCGAGCATAGCGTGGCAATCTTCGATTGACAAGCCGGCTATATGCATGTCGAAGATTGCCGCGTCGCTATCGCTCCTCGCAATGACGCTAGGATCCGCACATCTTCTTATTTCCAAGCACCCAATAACCTCCTCAATAAAATAATCTCTGAGGTATGGTACGATGTATGGTCGGCCATTTGCAGGGCTTCGCGCAGGATGCTCTGGCCGTCGCCATGTGGTATATTTTCATAAATATCATGGCTTTTTAACAGCGTAATAAATTCATCCCTGTCGGCATTAATCTGGTGGATGGTTTTGTCCCATGCGGCATCATTGGCAGGGGCACTTTCCTTAGGCCAATAATCATCTGGCCATTTTGGCGATTGGTGGCTGCCATCTTTACTAAACTCCAGCATATCCCACTGTGCAATGCGGATATGCTCGGCCAGTTGCCAGATGCTGTAAGGGAGGTTATTGGGCTTTACACCACGCAGGTTGGCGGGCAGGTTATCCAAAGCATCTGTTAATGTAGCATGCGCGCCGCCGCCTTCAAGCAGTTTTATCAGTTCTTTTATTAAAATATCGTGCTGATTATTCATAATTATGCGTTTGTTGTTTAACAAATTAGATACAGGTTTGATTTATATGAATCAAAGTTTTAAGTTTATGCACCAAAGCTAAATTGTAACGTAGTGATCAAAAAAATACTATTAATGGCCCTTTATGTGGCTGCCTTTACCGCCTGTAAAAAGGACGGACAATCAATGCAGGATGACTCTTTAAAAGACGACGCCGCTTTTTTAAGGTACGAAGACCATTTTTTGGAAGAATTATGGAAGACTAATCCCGACTGGGCAACAAGCGTAGGTTACCATAAATACGATAGCCTTTTGGTAGTACCTACCGATAAGGCCCGCGACCAGTCCATAAAGTTTGCTAAAGTGCAGCTGGATTCGCTAAGCCGCTACCCTGAGGGTACTTTAAGTGATGCCAATAAGATAGACCACCACATGATGAAAAATCAGATGGAGAGCATACAGTGGAGTTTAGAGCAGCTAAAAGCCTACCAGTGGGACCCATCAACATATAACGTAATAGGTACTTTTGCATCTATATTGAACGAGCATTATGCCCCGCTTACCCAGCGCCTGCGTAGTTTTTATCAAAAAATGCAGAATATACCGGCTTTTTACAAAGAGGCCGAAAAGCAACTGAAAAACCCTGTTGCCGAACTTACCCAACTGGCTATTGACCAGCACCTGGGTGGCGTTGGCGTTATTGAGAGTGATTTTGCCGATTCGCTTAAGAAAACAAATATCCCTGCTGCCGAGCAAAAACTGATGCTTGACAGGGCTAAACTATCTGCTGATGCTATTAAGGGCTTTGCCGCCTTTTTAAAGAGCATGAAAAACGATAAGCCACGCAGCTTTAGGTTAGGTAAGGACCTTTACGAAGCCAAATTTAAATATGATATACAGGCTGAAGGTACAGCACAGCAAACCTATAACTCGGCTGTTGAACGCAAGAAATACCTGCACCGCGAAATGACTAAGTTGAGCAGGCAGCTTTGGCCAAAATATTTTGGTACACAAGCTATGCCCAAAGATTCGCTTGATCTTGTAGCCAGGGTGATAGATACTTTATCATCCAAGCACGTAGCCCCTGATGATTTTCAATCGGCTATTGAGCAGGAAATACCTAAGCTTGCGGCTTTCATACGATCTAAAGACCTGCTGACCATGGACCCGTCAAAACCTTTGGTGGTGCGTAAAGAACCCGGTTATATGGCCGGTGTTGCCGGTGCATCCATCAGTTCGCCGGGTCCGTATGATAAGGGCGGCAATACTTATTTTAATGTGGGCAGCCTTTCGGGGTGGTCGGCAGATAAGGCCGAAAGCTACCTGCGCGAGTACAATAACTATACCCTCCAAATCCTTTGTATCCACGAAGCTATACCGGGGCATTACGTACAGTTGCTGTATGCTAACAAAGCGCCAAGCATTATCAAATCGGTATTAGGCAATGGTGCCATGGTTGAGGGCTGGGCGGTATTTAGCGAGCAGGAAATGATAGACGCCGGGTTTGGCGATGCCGCACCAGAGATGCGCCTGATTTGGTATAAATGGCACCTGCGCTCGGTATGTAATACCATATTGGATTACAGCGTGCACGCCAGTAATATGACCAAAGAGCAAGCCATAAAAATGCTGACCAAAGAAGCTTTTCAACAACAAACCGAAGCGGATAATAAATGGAAACGTGTAAGCGTAAGTAGTGTGCAGCTAACCAGTTATTACACCGGTTACAAAGAAATAAACGCCCTGCACGAAGAGTGGAAGAAAAAGCAAGCCAGCAAATACAAGCTGAAACAGTTTAACGAGAAGTTTTTAAGCTACGGCAGCGCCCCGGTTAAATTTATTAAAGAGGCCATGTTTGCTGTACCTAAAATAGATACGAAGACAAATTAGTAGATGTGTAAATGTGCGGATATGCAGATGAGATAATACGAATCCGCATCTCTGCACATTAATTATTACTTTTTCTTCTCGTGAACGATAACAAAAATGTCTTCGTTATCCTTTTTCATGAGGTACTTTTCGCGGGCGAATTTTTCGAGTTTGGCTTTGTCTGACGTAAGCTCGTCAAGGTCTTTATTGACTTTTTCGGTTTCGGTTTTATAAAAAACCTGCTCCTGTTTTAGTTTATCAAGCTGTTGGTGGTACTCGTATTGCGAGAACAGGTCGTTCTTATCGAAGAAGATCATCCAGATAACAAAAGCCACGGTAACCAGGAAGAATTTATTCTTAATAAGGTCAATAAGACGTCTCATCTGTGCTGGTTGAATTTTCACTTTAAAGCTATTTAATTTCTTTGGAGGTTGCAAATATGGTTATTAACATCCTAACATAAAAATTTTTTGTGGTTTGGAAGTGCTTAATCAAAAAGTAGGAAAAACCATTAAAAAACAACGGAAACTATCGCCTTTTTTCGACTTTAAAACGACATAAAACGGCAAAAAAAGGCCGGGAATCGCAATGGTTCGCACCTGATCGCTAATTCCCGGCCTTTGTAGTTTTTTAGAACTATCGCCTGCCTGATGATGACCTGCTTGCGCCGCTCATACCGCTGGCACCGCCACGGCTATTGCCCGCGCCGCCGCTGCCACCACCACGATGGCCCGCCGGCCTGCCGCCTGCGCCCGGCCTTTTGGTGCCGCCGCCATGCCTGCCACCTGCACCACCGCCACCGTTTTTCTTAGGCGCGCTTTTGGCTTTGCTCATCATCTTCTCCGTCATGGCTTCGTAGCTTAGGGGGTAGGGATGGCCCAGCTCAACAGGGATCTCTTTGGCTATTAGTTTATGAATATCTTTCAGGTAATCTATCTCTTCCTCGCCATCGCAAAAGGTAAGGGCAATACCACTTGCACCCGCGCGGCCTGTACGGCCAATACGGTGTACATACGTTTCGGGTATGTTAGGTATCTCGTAGTTTATAACGTGGGTAAGCTCGTCAATATCAATACCACGTGCGGCAATATCGGTAGCTATAAGCACACGTGTAGTACGGTTCTTAAAGTTGGTTAACGCACGCTGACGCGCGTTTTGCGATTTATTACCGTGGATAGCCTCGGCAGTGATACCGGCGCGGATCAAATCCTTCACCACCTTATCTGCACCGTGTTTGGTACGGGTAAATACCAGCGCGGTTTTAATTAATTTGTCTTGTAAGATGTGGTTAAGCAATAAGCGTTTATCGTTCTTGCTTACGTAGTATAACGACTGCTGTATGGTATCGGCAGTTGACGATACCGGGGCAACCTCAACCCTTGCAGGTTTTTGCAGGATGCTATCAGCCAGGCTTTGAATTTCGTTAGGCATGGTTGCGCTAAAGAAAAGCGTTTGCCTGTTGGCCGGTACTTTTGCTATTACCTTTTTAACATCGTTCACAAAACCCATATCCAGCATACGGTCGGCTTCATCAAGTATCAGCATTTTGATCTGATCAAGGTGTACGTAGCGCTGGTTCATGAGGTCTAACAAACGGCCGGGGGTAGCTATCAGGATATCAACACCACGGCGCAAAGCATCAACCTGCGGGCCTTGAGATACACCACCAAAAATAACCAGGTTTTTAAGGCCGGTATGCTTACCGTAAGCGGTAAAGCTTTCGCTGATCTGGATAGCCAGTTCGCGGGTAGGGGTTAATATCAGTGCCTTGATAGATTTTTGTTCCTTGTGCTTTAACTTATCCTGAAACAATAACTGCAGGATAGGGATAGCGAAGGCGGCGGTTTTACCGGTACCGGTTTGCGCGCAGCCTAATAAGTCGCGGTGTTGTAATATATAAGGTATAGCTTGTTCTTGTATGGGGGTAGGGGTTGTATAACCCTCTGCCTTTAAAGCCCTTAAAATAGGCTCAATTAAATTTAAATTTTCAAATGACATGTAATGTTTGTAATATATGTGTGCTAACGCGAAGCATTAAGCGGGTCTGAAGAGTATATAATGATCAAAACCGTAAATCAACGGGTAATTATTGCAAAGATACGCTTTTTATAATGAAGTAGTACGTAAGGCTGTAATGTGATGGAATAGTGACAGGGAGGGGGTTTACAGTAGGCGGTTGGCAGTTGACAGTTAACGCGGAATCCACTTGTCATGCTGAACGTAGGGAAGCATCTAATCGCCGAAAGCATAGTCAGTATGCAAAGTTCATTAATAGATCCTTCGCTATCGCTCAGGATGACAAAAGAGAAAATGCGTGTATGGCTATTCCTCAACTACCGCTGCTTCAGCCTTTTTATGCTCATCCCTCTTCAAAAAGGCATCCAGCAATATCAAACCAAAACCTATCATAATAGATACATCGGCGGCATTAAAAATACCCGTTTGCAAAGCCCCGAACTGGATGTGCATAAAATCGGTAACGGAGCCGTGTACAATCCTGTCGTAGAGGTTGCCTAAGCCGCCGCCAATACAAAATATAACCCCTACCGACATCAGGTTGCCCAGGTTCTTCTTTATCAGCACATACACCAGCCCGCCAAACAAAGCCAGTATGGGTAGCAGGGTAAGCAGTATAAACCGAAATGGTTGTACCATTTCGGCACCCAGGCTTAAAAAAGCACCGGTATTTTCTACATGCAGCAGGGTGAAATGCCCATTTAAAAACTGGAGCTGATCATAATAGCTAATATGCGTGCGGGTAACAGATTTGGTAACCTGGTCGCAGCCTAAGTTTAAGCAAAGTATGAGCAGAAGTATAATGGTACGCTGTGTGCCTTTTAATTTCATTAGGGCTAAAGTATAAAAAATACTCCATGCGTCATTGCGAGGTACGAAGCAATCTTCGATAGAAAGTCGGCTATAAGCATGTCGAAGATTGCCACGCTATCGCTCGCAATGACGTTCGGGGATACAAAAAAGCCTTCCAAGCGAAACTTGGAAGGCTTTTAAATCTTATAAATCGAATAGATCCGTTTAATCCCGGTCTATTTTTTCATCATCCCTATAAAATCATCAAACAGGTAGCGGCTATCATGCGGGCCTGGTGATGACTCGGGGTGGTACTGTACCGAAAACGCGTTTTTATTTTTTACACGGATGCCTTCAATCGATTGGTCGTTTAGGTTTACGTGGGTAATTTCTACCTTATCAGATGCCCTTACAGCCTCGGGTACTACACCAAAACCGTGGTTTTGTGAGGTAACCTCGCAGTGGTTAATAATTACGTTTTTTACCGGGTGGTTTAAACCGCGGTGGCCGTTAAACATCTTTTTAGTTGGGATATCATTAGCCAAAGCCAATAACTGGTGGCCAAGGCAAATGCCGAACAATGGTTTATCGGTGGTTAATATTTTCTTTACGGTATCAATAGCGTATGGCATAGCCGATGGATCGCCGGGGCCGTTTGATATAAAGTAACCCGATGGTGCAAAATCTTTCTCCATTTCCTCGAAAGTTGTTTTTGCCGGGTAAACTTTGGCATAAACGTCGCGGTCGTCAAAATTGCGCAAAATGTTCTTTTTAACACCCAGGTCAAGCACGGCTACACGGTAGGCAGCATTCTCGTCGCCAAAGGTGTAGCTTTCTTTTGTTGATACCTGCGATGAAAGCTCCAGCCCGTCCATATCCGGTGCTTCGGCAAGTTTGGCTTTCAGTTGGTCAATATCAGAGATCTCAGAAGAGATAATAGCGTTCATGGCGCCTTTATCGCGGATGTGGCGCACCAGCTGGCGGGTATCAATATCAGAGATGCCCACAATGTTCTGTTCCTGGAAATAGTCCTGTATCGATTCGTTTGCCTGTTTACGGCTATAAGCAATATTGTAGTTTTTACAAACCAGCCCGGCAATCTGGATATTGCCCGATTCAACCTCATCCGTGTTGATACCGTAGTTACCAATATGCGCGTTGGTGGCCACCATTATTTGCCCGAAGTAAGATGGGTCGGTAAAAATTTCCTGGTAGCCGGTCATGCCGGTATTAAAGCAAATTTCGCCTGTGGTTGTACCTATTTTACCGGCAGCTTTACCATAAAAAACGGTTCCGTCGGCTAATAATAAAACAGCAGGTAATTTGGTGAAATGATTCATTTAACAAAAAAATTGAAAGGGTTAAATATTCGGATTTTCTGGCTCGAAGCTCCGTGAAAAGAAACCGTAAGGCTGAAGTAGGATACCTCTTTATTCACGCCGCAAAAATAGGGTTTAATTTCGAATTTCGGATATCGAATTTCGAATTTTTGGGATGATATTAAATCCTGACATGAATTTGAACATCGGTTTAGGTCATAAATCCGAAATTGAACATTCGAAATCCGAAATAAGAAATACCTTTGTACTACAAAAACTAAAAAGATACCATGTCGGTAAACAGGGAAGTTAAACGCATTACCACGCATATACTGCAGGAAATGAAGAACCGTGGCGAGAAGATTGCCATGCTTACGGCTTACGATTATTCGATGGCCACCATAGTAGATAACGCCGGTATGGATATTATCCTGGTGGGCGATTCGGCCAGTAACGTAATGGCCGGGCACGAAACTACGCTGCCTATCACGTTAGACCAGATGATCTACCACGCGTCATCAGTAGTGCGTGCGGCAAAGCGGGCGCTGGTAATTGTTGACCTGCCCTTTGGCTCGTACCAGGGTAACTCCAAAGAAGCGCTGGCATCCGCCATTCGCATTATGAAAGAAGCTGGCGCGCATGGCGTGAAAATGGAAGGTGGTGTAGAGATAGCGGAATCTATCAGCAGGATACTAACTGCAGGTATCCCGGTTATGGGCCATTTGGGCTTAACCCCGCAATCTATCTATAAATTTGGCACCTATACTGTACGCGCCAAAGAAGATGCCGAGGCCGAGAAGCTGAAAGAAGATGCCCTGAAATTACAGGAGCTGGGTTGTTTTGGTATTGTACTGGAGAAGATCCCGGCCAAATTAGCTGCCGAAGTAAGTAAATCGATCAGCATACCAACCATAGGTATTGGCGCAGGCCAGCACTGCGATGGGCAGGTTTTGGTGATACACGATATGCTGGGCATAAATAAAGGCTTTAAGCCCCGTTTTTTGCGCCAGTACGCCAATTTGTTTGATGTAATGAACGATGCCATCAGCAATTACGTTGGCGATGTAAAAGCAAAAAGCTTCCCGAACGAGAAGGAAGAGTATTAATTTAGTCCATGGTCGATAGACCATAGCAGCAAAAAAATATAACTATGGACCATGGACTATGGGCCATCGACTAAAAAACATGGCGCGACCAGAATTTAACTATATAAGTAAAGATATTACCGATGCTGATATACTGTATGAGGATAACCACCTGATAGCAGTAAACAAGCGCGCGGGCGATATTGTACAGGTGGATGATACCGGCGATGAATCGCTGGATGATAAGGTGAAGAAATACATCGCCAAAAAATACAACAAGCCTAACGGCGCGTTCCTGGGCGTGGTGCATAGGTTAGACAGGCCCGTGAGCGGGGTTATCCTGTTCGCTAAAACCAGTAAGGCTTTAGAGCGCATCAACAAAATGTTTAAAGGCCGCGAAATGCATAAAACCTATTATGCCATTGTGCGCAAACGCCCCCAGCCCGAAGCCGGTAACCTAGTGCATTACCTTATCAAAAATCCGCAGAAAAACGTTACCAAAGCCCATGATAAGGAAGTAGCCGGCAGCCAGCGATCAGAACTGAACTATAAACTGGTAGGGGAGCAGGATGGTTATTACGTAATAGAGGTAGACCCGATAACCGGCCGCCCGCACCAGATAAGGGTGCAGCTATCAACCCTGGGTTGCCCAATAGTTGGCGACAATAAATATGGCTACCCGCGTGGCAGCCTGCGCAAAAGCATCTGCCTGCATGCCCGCCGCCTGCAGTTTATCCACCCCGTAAAAAACGAGCCTATATTAATTGTAGCCCCATTGCCTAAAGATGGTTTTTGGGAAAAGTTTGAAGGATTGATAGCGTAATTCATCCGAAACTATTTCTCGGCACAACATTATTTAAATACTTTTCGTTACTTTTAACTAAGTACAATTAAGTTTAACAGTATGAGTTTGCAATTTATTTCCGACAGTGCAGGTGAAACAACAGGTGTGTTTATTCCGATTGAAGAATGGAATGAACTGAAAGGTAAATTTAAGGGTATTGAACAGGCCGAAATAACTGTGCCTGATTGGCATATTGATGTTTTAAACAAGCGCTTAGCTGATTATAAAAAGGACCCGACACAAGTTATGGATTTTGATGCGGCTATGGATGAAATCGAAAAAGGGCTGTAATGTATAGGTCGGTTTTATTGCCTGTTGCTAAAGAGGATATTAAAGATGCGGCCTCCTGGTATGAAGCTAAAAAAGAGAAACTGGGAAAAAGATTTACATTACATGTGCGCCAAATAATAGCTGTAATAAAAGAAAACCCTTATTTATATGCTATAAGGTATAATGACGTGAGAACCGCAGTGTTAGATGTGTTTCCCTTTATGATACATTATGTAATTGATGATATTGGGGAAAAGATAGTGATCGTAGCTGTTTTACATACCAGTAGAAATCCAGATATATGGGGTACTGAGCGAAATAAAAGAAATAGTTAAATTATTACAATCCCCTCAAAACCTCCCAAGCTTTCTCATCCACCAAAACCCCTTCTTTTAAACTTTGCTCGCGTGTACGCAGCATGTTTTCGCCGGGGAACAGGATCTCTTTGTCATCCCCGTTACTTTTGGTATAGCTGATGATCTCTTCTATCAGCGAAGCATTTTTTCCGTTATCCGTTTTAATGGCGATAAAAACCTGCGATACCCCGGTTTCCTTCCTGCCCGATTGCGTGATCACGGCGGTTGAGTCGCCGCCGCTTAACACGGTAGCCAGAAGGTCGAGCACGAGCGATAACCCGGAGCCTTTCCAAAAGCCGATAGGCAGGGCGCGTTTGCTTTCCATAATAGCTGCGGCGTCGGTAGTTAAATTGCCTTCGCTGTCGTATCCTCCGGGTACGGGCAGGGGTTTGCCTTGCGCCTCGTATTGCCAAAGTTTACCAAAGGCGTATTGCGAGATAGCCATATCTAAAACCACGTTTCCGCCGGTGTGGGGTACGGCAATAATAAGCGGGTTGTTACCCAGGCGCGGCTCGGTACCGCCCCATGGCGGCAGGTTGGCAATGGTATTGGTAAAACAAAGGCCAATATAACCGGCTTCGGCAGCTTGCAGCCCGTAGGTGCCGCCGCGCATCCAGTGATTAGTGTTTTTGATGGCAACGCAGCCAATACCGTTAGCCTTGGCCAAATTAATAGCCCTATCCATACAAAATTGTGCGTTTAGCATACCGGGGCCAATGTTGCCGTCCCACTGTTCAATAGCGCCAAAAGCGCTTACCGGTGTGGGTACGGCATCCATATCTATCAGTTTTTCTTTTATATATTCAACAAAAACCGGGAAACGGTTTAGGCCATGGCTGTATACGCCATCGCGGCTGTTATCGGCAAAAACGGTGGCACAGGCATCGGCAATTGTATCTTTAATGTGAAGGCCGATCAGCACCCGGGTAAATTCGGCTTTTAATTGTTGGTAAGGTATGCGCATAACGCAAATATAACAGCTTATGTATTGTTGCATAATGTTACATGGCTATATTGGCCTGTAATATTTACCGGGATAAACAGTTATTATAAAGCAGCTTTTGAAATTGCGTAAGTAAACTATCTTTGCAGCTTAATGAACAACAAAAAAATATACTTTTTATTAACCGCGGTGCTTGTTGCAGGCTTCTTTTTTAATTCGTGTAAAAAAGAAAAGCAAAGTAGCATTCCAAGCCTGTTTACCTATGGAACGTGGCGCTTAACCTCTATACAGGAAGCTACGTACCTGGGCGGATCGAGGCTTACGTTGGATACCATACCGATTAATACTATCCAAACGTTTGCATTTAATGACGACCGAACCTGCGCTTACACCAATTTTGATGATAAGGAGGACACTGTGAACGGTACATGGGCGCTATCAGATACACAGCTGTATTTGTTTGCTAATATTACATTCCCTTACACCACTACGGCAAAAACTAACCAGCCGTTTATAAATAGCCATATTATTAGCTTAGGCGAATTTTCAATGGTGATAGAAGCGGGCGATATACAAACCTATTATAGCCCAACCGACAGCAGGACGATAAGAACATACGGTTTTGTGAGGATAAAGCCCGACGGTACACAATAATTTGATAAAAATTTATATTTTGCGGTAAACAAAAATCTACCAAGCTATTTTGAAAAAAAGAATCGCCATTTTTGCTTCAGGGTCCGGGTCAAATGCTCAAAAAATAATGGAGCATTTTAAGCGCAATGCCGATGCCGAAGTTGTGTTGATACTCACCAACAACCCACAGGCCTACGTTTTGCAGCGTGCCGATAACTTTGAGATACCATCGCATATATTTAACCGCCACGAGTTTTACGATACCGACGATGTAATAAGCCTGCTTAAAAACCTGCAGGTAGATATTATTGTGCTTGCCGGCTTTTTATGGCTGGTGCCGCCAAGTTTGCTAAACGCGTTCCCCAATAAAATAATTAATCTGCACCCTGCATTGCTGCCAAAATTTGGCGGTAAAGGCATGTATGGCGACAATGTACATAAAGCCGTGCTGGAAGCCGGGGAAGAGGAATCGGGTATTACTATCCACTTTGTGAACACCCAGTTTGACGAGGGCGAGATCATCCACCAGTCGCGTTTTAAGATAGAGCCCGGCGATAACCTGGAAATGGTGAAATTTAAAGGCCAGCAGTTAGAGCATCAGCATTTCCCGAAGGTGATAGAGAACCTTTTAAAGAAGATGCGGAGTTAACTTTCATCGTAATTATTTCGCAATAGTTAACATATTTGTTACAAGCGTTTAAAACATAAGCCAACGTCTATTGTAGTTTATATACACACATTCATATTGTGTGTATAACCAGTTACAATTAACTATGGGCAAGTTTAAGTTTTTTGAAAATGGAGAGACTGAACAAATTGTTACGCCACCCCCAAATCCCGATAGTACCCCCCGGGGTAGTTTAATTACTCCGTTAGCCGCAAAAGAGGACAACGCGCGCTATCGTGTTGAACAAATGACCATGACCCGTATGAACGGGATGATACAAAGCCACGCGCAAACTAAGCGCGAGTTTGTTGTAAACCGCAAAACAACCGGCAACGGGATGTTAGTTGAAGTGGTAATGGTAGAGAATATCATCAACGTTTTCCCGGAAGCTTTTAAAGAGGCGATTGCCCTGGTAACAGATGTTGACCTGGTTAAAAGCAATGTGTACGCGCAGGTAGATGAGCTGACCGGTAAGGTCAGGAATATACTTAACCACCAGGACATCATAGAAAAATGGAAAAGGCACAAAGAGCTTGTAACAGAAAAATTTAGCTTTTTACGCGACCCGGAAGCAAAAAACAACCTGCTGAAATTTTTAACCGTATCAGAAAGTATCATCATGAGTGAAAAAAACCTGATAGAGGACTTAAATACCAAACTATTTTACGACCTGTTTTTTGATAAATATTTAGTGAATGATGAAGCTCTTTTAGAGCCTTACTCCCGTACGTTTTATTCACAGCTTTTTGAGGGAGAAACCGCCACACTTGATTTTACGCAACAAATAACAGGCGAAAGCGCCCAACAGGTTAACTTAATTAAGACCGGTATACTTAACCGTAGCAGCTATAATAGCAGTGCTATAGAGGACATGTATAACCAAAGGTATAAACCAATGATACAGTACAAGTTTTCGGAATACAACGTAGCTATCACCGAACAAATATTGCTGGATACCACTAACCGGTGGATTGAAACAGCCGAAGTGAGCATTGTAGAAGAGGTGAAAAATAATATAGAGATCCTGGTTGATTATAAATTAAGAAAAATCTCCTAACCATGGCGCAGTCATTCGTTCCCCAAAATACAAAGGTTATATGTACAAATATGACCACGAGCACACCGCAGGAAATTAAAGCTACCCGGTCATATACTGTAATACACACCAACAAGCACCAGCCGCTGTTAACGCTGGTTGATAATAAAATATCTAACACATTTAGCTGTAAGGTGTCGGGTAAATTATGGGGAGGTTTCCAGGCGCTTTGTATAGGTATTGCAATTGGGGCGGCCATAGTATTAACGGGCGGCCTGGCGGCAGCGGTAATTATAACAGCGCTGGTTGTAAGTGTAGCAGCAGGCGGTACGGCCATATACAAAATGGCGCACGATTGTGATGCCACCTTACAGGTGCAATGGGAACAGCCGCATGCAAAAGTTTTGATCCAGGGGCAGAAAGCCTTGCTGCACCACTCTACTTTACCTTGCCCAAAAGGCGGGGTGGTTAGTTTAATAATGGACCCGGTAATAGCGGCCGAAGCTGCTGAGCAGATCAGCAAGAATAATAACGAAGAAATATTGTACCAGATGGGGTCGCAAATGTTTATTGGGGCTGTAGGTACTGCCACAGCGGGCCCGGGCGCCATATTGGCTGCAGGTATTACAGCTGGCTTATACTTCCCCGGCGAGTGGATGGGGAGCCAGCCAAATAAAGTAGTATCTAATGCGGCTACGGTGAATGTTAGTGTGGCAGTAGCCGGCGAGGGGCTTACTGCGGTAAAAGAAGGAGAAGGCGCTATATTTAATAAAACTGTAGGCAGTTTAATTAAAGGAGGATACCAAACGGCGGCGTCGCAGGTAACAGGCGATATTGGCCAGGGATTTGAAGGTGCCGTTAGAATAGCGTTGTCAAATAAAGAGCTCAGCGCTTATAAAGAAGGAAGTAAGTTTAACGGCTACGGTGCTATTGGGGGTATCCTGGCTAATATTACCGTTGGTTATATTTCTGATAAAAAGGAAGAAGCGCTTGCAGAAGGTGTTGAGAAGATAGTGGAAGAGCAACATGAGCGAGATGCTGAAAGCGGTATAAGTGTAATAGCAAATATAAAATAACAATGAACTCATATAAGCCTCTTATCTTTTTAGTTTTAGTGGTTGTTTTCTTTATAGTAATGTATAAGGTATCTCACAGTCCGGAAAACGATGCCGATAAGTATTATCAGCAATACCTCAATAGGTTAACCATCATAAAAGTGTTGCCCATTGATAAGTTCGAGCGTGATTATTCTGTCGACTATACCCATTATAATACGGGGTTCAGCATAATTGGCTTTAAGGCTTCGTCGGGAAAAATATATGTCTTTAATTTTCAAGATTCTATTAGTGGTAAATATTTTTCATTACGGCTTTTTGATAAAGATTATCAAATAACACACTTTATTCGCGAACAGTTGGCTGGCGACGAATTGAATGTTAATGTAAACCAAGATGACCTCAAAAATCCTTTATATGGCACCAAACAAAACCCTATCCCGGTATTTAGCTATAAAGGTGTAAAAGAGCCTGTGAGAATAATATCAGACAACCCCGGTTCGGTAAACGGTTATAAAACCTTAGAACCCACCCAGGCCGAGTACGAGCATAACGTATTAACTTATTTAAAGTATATAATGCCACAAAAAGAATTTAACACGCGGTTTAAGGACAAGGATTAACTTGAAGCTGAGCATGTGTTAACAGTATGCGGAGTAAGTTATCGTTTCACCTTTACAAAACACCATTTGTTCCTGCACGCTATTTCTGGTAATGGTTGTGCAGGTGCTATTCGTTTATACAGCCTGTAAAGGGGAAGAACATTTAGCAAAAGAGGCTGAAAGAAGCAGAAAAGGGAGCACTTGCACCTGGTGCTAAGAATGGAATAAACGTAATATCGAATTAATAATGATGAGTTCGTATAAGCCTCTTATCTTTTTGATTTTGGTAGTTATTTTCTTTTTTGTGATGTATAAAATATCTCACGATCCGGAAAACGATGCCGATAAATATTATCAGGCTTATTTTAACAGGCTAACTGCCTTAAAAATAGCACCGGTTGACAAATACGAGTCCAAATATTCAGTACGTTTTACGCATTATAACACAGGGTTCAGCATCATTGGCTTTAAGGCTTCGTCGGGGAGTATTTATGTTTTTAATTTTCAGGATTCCATAAGCCGCAAATATTTTTCATTAAGGCTTTTCGATAAAAGTCATCAATCTACGTTCTCGGTAGACGAAGTATTAGTAAATAAATTGATTTTAGCTTACGTAAACCAGGATGACCTTAACAATCCTTTATATGGCACCAAACAAAACTCTATACCCGTTTTTAGCTTTAAAGGAATAACAGAGCCTGTGAGGATAATATCAGACAACCCAGGTTCGGTAAACGGTTATAAAACCCTGGAGCCCACTCAGGCCGAATACGAGCATAACGTATTAACTTATTTAAAGTATATAATGCCGCAAAAGGAATTTAACGCGCGGTTTAAGGGGAAGTGATCAGGTAACCGGGTGCTTGTTGATCGGGATGCTGTTGTTGTTCTAAAGCCCGGGCTCGCCGGTACTTTGCTGCCACCTGTTTCTTATAGTATAGTACAGATCATCAAACTTATATTTTAAAGAATTTGCGCTTATGCTAATGGGCGCACCATACATTTTATGGTTTATTGCTGCGGCTTTTTTGGCGATAAAATTTGTTTGGCGGTTAATGTAATCATCCGGGTTGTTTACCTCTATCATGATTAGCTTTTGCCTGCTTACTTCAATTGTACTAATATTACTTATATCGTTCCAGGGAATAAACCCGGCTGATACGCCGCTCGAATTATCATGGATGCCATCATTATCTATTATCAAACCTGCTTTTTTATCAAAAAGCTTTCTGAGGATGAATACCCCGCAAGTGCCAAAAAAAATGATTGAGGCATAACCTAATATAATAATTAGCGTAGGCGATGGCTTAAAGATAGTTTGAGTAAACGTTTCGGGCACTTTAATAAACCAAAAACCTGCCGCAACAAAAAGTAACGAACCTATAAACATTAATATGAGTTTGCCTTTGCTCAGGGGTATTTCTATAGTTTCATTGGCATTAATGTATGCTGTCATGATAGTGGCTGTTGTTTTTTCATAAAGTTACATAAGTTATTAAAAATAATGCAATTAATCTACATTAACTAATCGCAATTTCTTACCTTTGCGGCTCAAAAATTCCCTGTCGTAATGAGTCATTCTGTTCAAATAAAAAACGCGCTGATTTCTGTTTATTACAAAGACAACCTCGAGCCTATAATTCATGAGTTGAACCGCCTTGGTGTAAAGATCTATTCAACCGGTGGTACCGAAACTTTTATACGCGACCTTGGTGTTGATGTGATTGCTGTTGAGGACCTTACCTCGTACCCGTCTATCCTTGGCGGCCGTGTAAAAACCCTGCACCCAAAGGTGTTTGGTGGTATCCTTGCCCGCAGAAGTTTTGATAGCGATGAGCAGCAACTGGCCCAGTACGAGATACCGGAGATTGACCTGGTAATTGTTGATCTTTATCCGTTCGAAGAAACCGTAAACTCGGGCGCCAACCAGGAGGATATCATCGAGAAAATTGACATCGGCGGTATCTCGCTTATCCGCGCTGCGGCCAAAAACTTTAAGGATGTAGTTATCCTGGCATCTAAAAACGATTACAGCGAACTGGAAGAGATCCTGAAAACACAGAACGGTGCAACCAATATTGATCAGCGCCGCCGTTTTGCCCAAAAAGCGTTTAACATCTCATCAAACTACGATACGCACATTTTCCAATACTTTGACCAAAGCGAGCCGATGCCTGTTTTTAAACAAAGCATTCAAAGCAGCCAGGTTTTACGTTACGGCGAAAACCCGCATCAAAAAGGTACTTTTTATGGTAACCTTGATGCCATGTTCAATAAACTGAACGGTAAAGAGCTTTCATACAATAACCTGGTTGATGTTGACGCGGCTGTTGCCCTGATCGATGAATTTACCGAGCCTACCATCGCTATATTAAAACATACAAACGCCTGCGGTATAGCTTCGCGCTCGTTTATAAAAGAAGCCTGGATTGATGCTTTGGCCTGCGACCCGGTTTCGGCCTTTGGTGGCGTTATCATCGCTAACGAAGAAATTGACGCGGCTACCGCTACCGAGATTGATAAGATATTTTACGAGGTATTAATTGCCCCCGCGTTTACAGACGAGGCCGTGAAAATACTATCGGCTAAAAAGAACCGCATTGTATTGGTACGCCAGCCGGTTGAGCTGCCCGCCAAACAGTTTAAAACTTTGCTGAACGGTGTTATTGAGCAGGATAAAGACAATACTGTTGAAGGCCCTGCACAAATGAATTCGGTTACCGATAAAAAAGCAACCGAACATGAACTGCACGACCTGCATTTTGCTAATAAAGTGGTTAAGCATACCAAATCAAACACTATTGTTTTTGCAAAAAACAACCAGTTAATGGCAAGCGGTGTTGGCCAAACTTCAAGGGTCGATTCTTTGAAACAGGCTATCATTAAGGCCCAAAGTTTTGGGTTTGACCTGAAGGGCGCGGTGATGGCATCAGATGCTTTCTTCCCTTTCCCTGATTGTGTGGAGATTGCTGCCGATGCGGGCATTACAGCGGTTTTACAGCCGGGTGGTTCTATAAAAGACCAGGACTCTATCAACATGTGTAACCAAAAAGGCATTGCCATGGTTACTACAGGGGTGCGCCATTTTAAACACTAATTATTTAGTGAGTTGAGAGTGGTTGATTGGCGAGTGGTTTTTATAAGATCGCTAACAAATCGCTAATTACAAATACGAATTATAAAAAATTAGAGTTATTAATTACTAATTTACACGATTACGGCGCCCGTGTTATTTGGCGCCTAAACTGTCCATAATATTAACGTTGCAGCTAATTTGAAATAACGCCACATGGGTTTATTTAATTTTTTCACTCAAGAAATTGCCATTGATCTGGGTACGGCAAATACCCTTATCATACATAATGATAAAGTTGTTGTTGATGAGCCATCCATCGTGGCTTTTGACCGTACAACAAACAAAGTAATTGCTATTGGCCGCCAGGCTATGCAGATGGAGGGTAAAACCCACGATAACATCCGCACCGTGCGCCCGCTAAAGGATGGTGTAATTGCCGACTTTAACGCAGCCGAGTTAATGATACGCGGTATGATAAAAATGATAAACCAGGGTAAAGGATGGTTTTTCCCATCATTGCGTATGGTTATCTGTATTCCATCGGGTATTACCGAGGTTGAGAAACGCGCGGTACGCGATAGCGCCGAAATTGCCGGTGCTAAAGAGGTGTACCTGATATATGAACCAATGGCTGCTGCCGTAGGTATCGGTATTGATGTGGAGGAGCCTATGGGTAACATGATCATTGATATTGGTGGTGGTACTACCGAAATTGCGGTTATTGCCCTTTCGGGTATCGTGTGCGACCAGTCTATCCGTGTTGCGGGCGATAACTTCGACTCTGATATTGTACAGTACATCCGCCGCCAGCACAACATCATGATTGGTGACCGTACTGCCGAGAAAATAAAAATTGAAGTAGGCGCCGCACTGCCCGAGCTTTCTGAGCCACCTGCAGATTTTGCGGTACAAGGCCGTGATTTGATGACCGGTGTTCCGAAACAGATCACCGTATCATATACAGAAATTGCACATTGCCTTGATAAATCGATCTCGAAAATAGAGGAAGCGATTTTGAAAGCGTTAGAAATTACCCCGCCCGAACTTTCTGCCGATATTTACCAGACAGGTATTTATTTAACAGGCGGCGGTGCATTGCTGCGCGGTCTTGATAAACGTGTGGCTGCCAAAACCAAGCTGCCGGTACACGTTGCCGAAGATCCGCTTCGTGCCGTAGTACGCGGTACAGGCACAGCCCTTAAAAATATAGGTAACTTTAAGTTTTTAATGCAATAATTTTATAGATGTGAGATATGAGACGAGAGATATGAGAAACGCGGTTTCTTTAGTCTCAAATCTAATATCTCACATCTCATATCTAATCAGCAATGCGTAACCTCCTGATATTTATCACCAAGTACAACGCATTCTTTCTGTTCCTTATTTTCGAGATAAGTTCGCTGATCATCTATATCAAGTACAACTCTTTTCAAAAGGCTTCTTTTATAAACAGCACCAACCAGGTTACAGGTAATTTATACGCCAAAACGGATGAATTTAAGGACTACCTCAGTTTAAAAGAAGTTAATGATAAATTGGCCAAAGAGAACGCCGATCTGCGCAACCAGCTACGCTCATCAAAATATGTTGATACGGTTGCAAAACATAGCGTAACCGATACTATTTATAAGCAGCAGTACACCTATATCGAAGCCCAGGTTATCAGTAATTCTATCAACAAGCGCAATAATTATTTAACCATAAGCCGTGGCAGCCGTGATGGTATTGAAAAAGGCATGGGGGTAATAAACAGTTCGGGCGTGGTGGGTAAAGTGGTTTTTGTGGGCGAGCACCTAACTATCGTACAATCGTTGCTGCATAAAGATTCGCGCTTTAGCGCCATGCTGGCCGCAGATAAAGAAATAGGTTACCTGCAATGGGGCGAAGACCTTGACCCGCACAAAGGGCTGCTGGTTGATGTATCCAACAATGCCCAGCCAAAGCTTGGAGAGATGGTGGTAACGTCAGATCTTTCACTGTTCCCGGCTGGCATCCCGCTGGGCAAGGTAAGTAAGCTTAAAACCAAAAGTGGCGGTTTTTTCCTGAATATGGAGGTTGCCCTCGCTGTTGATTTTAGTAAACTGGAGTATGTGTATGTGGTTGTAAACAAATTTGCCCTCGAGCAAGCCACCCTGCAAGGACAGGAGAAAAAAGCAGATGAGTAGGATAATTTTAATAAACGTGGTGCGCTTTGTAATGCTGGTTTTGCTGCAGGTTTTCCTGCTGAAAAACATCACGCTTTATAACCTGTCTACCCCGTACCTGTACATCCTGTTTATACTGTTGTTGCCGTTTGAGACACCTAACCTGGTGCTTTTTGCATTATCGTTTATATTGGGTTTAACCATTGATGCTTTTTATGATACACCGGGCCTGCACGCCGCGGCATGTACATTGCTTGCGTTAGTAAGAATATTGTTCATTAGCATTACGGTACAAAAAGATGGCTTTGATAACGAGCCCGAACCTACCCTAAGTATTATGGGTTTCAGGTGGTTTTTTACTTACGCGCTTGTCCTCACGCTTTTTCACCATTTCTTTTTGTTTAACCTGGAGGTTTTTAGGTTTAGCGAGATAGGGTACACACTAAGCCGCTTTTTATTGAGTTCAATATTTACAGTATTTTTGATGCTGGTTTCGGGCTTATTGTTTTTCAGAAAGAAAGAGCGTAAATAACTTTTACTATTTAACCACAGAGTTAGCAGAGATTTTGCACAGAGAAACACTGAGATAAGATGATTGAAAATAAACTAACAGGTCAAATTATTGGTGCAGCAATTGAGGTACATAAAATATTGGGGCCAGGTTTATTAGAAAGTGCATATAAAGAGTGTCTGTTTTATAAATTGGTTAAATTGGGTTTGTTTACAGAGAAGGAAAAACCCATGCCGGTTATTTTTGAAGAAATAAAGTTGGATTGCGGTTATAGAATTGACCTGTTGGTAGAGAATAGGATTGTTGTTGAATTAAAATGCGTAGAAAATTTAAATGATGTTCACATGGCCCAAACACTTACGTACATGAAACTTGGCAATTACAAATTAGGCTTGTTAATAAATTTCAATGTTATCAAGTTAAAAGATGGAGTAAAGCGAATAATAAATGGCTCGTTATCACCTATAAATGAATCTCTGTGAACTCTGCGAAATCTCTGCTAACTCTGTGGTTAAAACAATTATTTACAAAACTTTGCTAAATAATAAATGAATAGTTTTTTTGAGCGGAGATATGTTATAGCAGGGATATTTATAGCCCTGATATTAATATTGCTGGCCAGGCTGTTTTATATACAGGTGGTTGATGACCGCTATTTTCTTTACGCGCAGAATAACGTAATGCGCCGCATTATGCAGTACCCTGCCCGTGGCCCCATCCTTGACCGTACCGGTAAAATAATGGTGCAAAACGAGCCCGTTTATGATATTACCGTAGTGCCAAAGCAAGTAAAGGCTTTTGATACGGTTGAGTTTTGCAAACTGCTGGGGATAGACCGCGAAGGCTTTGATAAACGTATGGCCAAAGCCAGGGTTTATTCGCCCTACCGTACCTCCATTTTCGAGAAACAGGTATCGGCACAACAATACGCGTCATTCCAGGAGCGTCTGTCAGAGTTCCCCGGGTTTGATACCCAGAAAAGATCACTGCGCACATACCCCGATTCCGCCGCGTCACAATTCCTGGGTTACATTGGCGAGGTTACAGATGCCATTATCAAAAAATCGGGTAATTATTATAGTCCCGGTGATTATGTGGGCATAACCGGGGTCGAAAAATCATACGAGAGCACACTGCGCGGGCAGCGTGGGGTGCGGAATTTGATATACGATTCACATAACTCGCCCAAAGGCAGTTATGCTAATGGCGCTTATGATACCGCAGCGGTTGCCGGCGAGCGCCTGATCTCATCGCTGGATATGAAGATCCAAAAACTGGGTGAAACCTTAATGAAAAACAAGGTGGGCAGTATAGTAGCCATTGAACCATCAACCGGCGAAATACTTTGCTATGTAAGCAGCCCCACTTACGACCCCAACCTGCTGGTAGGGCGCGAGCGGGGTAACAACGCAGCTAAACTTTATAAAGACCCATACAAACCATTTTTTGCAAGGCCGGTGCAGGCATACTATCCGCCGGGCTCATCATTTAAGCCATTAAGCGCTTTGATAGGCTTGCAGGAGGGCATCATTAAGCCATCTGATACATATAACTGTATAGGCTATTATATGGCTGGTAATCACCGGGTCAAATGTACACACGTACACGGCACAGTTAATTTAGCCGGTGCCATTGCCGGCTCATGCAATGGGTATTTCAATATGGTGTTTGCCAAGGTGCTTAATGCGCAGGGTGGTAAAAATACCGACGAGAGTTATACGAGTTGGAAAAACAACGTAAACAAATTTGGTTTTGGCGTACGTTTAGGCGTAGATATGCCGAGCGAAGGCAAGGGGCTTGTGCCCACCGCTAATTATTACGATAAGATATACCATAAAGGGGGGTGGCGGTCTACAACGGTAGCATCATTGGCCATTGGCCAGGGCGAGTTGCTGGCCACGCCATTGCAATTGGCCAATATAGAGGCTACTATAGCTAACCGTGGGTTTTACTACAAGCCTCACCTTATAAAAGCCATTGGCGATAAACAGGTAATAAAAAAAGAATACACTATTAAAAATTACGTAGGTATTGATGCCCAGTATTTTGAGCCTGTTATAAACGGTATGCAAAGTGTGGTTGATTACGGTACGGGTCAGGGATCTAAAATACCGGGCATTGTGATGTGTGGTAAAACAGGTACGGCACAAAACCCGCATGGCAAAAACCACTCATTATTTGTGGCATTTGCACCGCGCGATAATCCTAAGATAGCTATAGCGGTTGTAGTTGAGAACTCTGGCGATGGGGGTACATGGGCTGCACCTATAGCCAGCTTTATTGTGGAGCAGTATTTAAAAGGGAGTATCTCTAAACGCCCATCGGGTATATTTCCTGAATATTATATTGAGAAAAACCTGTTGCCTGATATTATTGTAAAACCTGCCGATAAAGCAAAAATAAAGGCCGATAGCCTGAAAAAGATAACCGCCGATTCGCTTAAAAAGCGTAAGGCCGATTCTGTAAAACAGGCCGGGTTAAAATCGGCACAAAATAAACCCGCTAAAAAAGGCCTGGGTAATGTATTAACCGCCATGCTGCCAAAACAAAAGAACGATGAATAACCAGCGTAGTTTCTTTTTTAATGTAGACTGGATAACAGTGCTTATTTATTTGGCGCTGTGTGTTATTGGCTGGGTAAATATACACGCGGCTGTGTTTGATGAAAACAACGCCAGTATTATTGATCTTGATACAGAGTATGGCAAGCAGTTCATATTTATTCTGTCCGCATTAGTTATTGGTACTGTAATACTGTTATTAGAGAGCCGCTTTTTATCGGCATTGGCACCCACGCTTTATATCATTACTGTGCTGTTGCTAATTGTGGTACTTGTTGCCGGGCATAATGTAGGGGGTAACCAGGCCTGGATAGATATAGGCGGCGGTTTCAGGCTGCAACCCTCCGAGTTTGCCAAGTTTTCTACCTGCCTTTTGCTGGCGCGGTATCTTAGTGCCACCAACGTAAAGGTTACCGATCCAATGTCATTCCTGATAGCGGGCGGTATCATCCTGCTGCCTATGATGCTGATAAAGCTACAGCCGGATGATGGTTCTACGCTGGTGTTCTGTTCATTGATATTTGTACTGTACCGCGAAGGCTTATCCGTTTATTTCCTGATCGTGATAGGCCTGCTGGCCACACTCTTTGTATCGGCTTTGCTGGTAAACGTGTGGTTTATTGTCATCGCATTGGTTGCCGCTGCGGCGCTGCTGCTATTTATGTTTGGCCGCAACCGCAAGTTTGCCACGAGTTTAATTATCGGCCTTGTTATAGCCATGGGGTTTGTGTTTTGCGTTAAACCACTTTATTTACACGGTTTAAAACCGCATCAGCGGGTACGTATTGATGAAGTGCTTGGCCTGAGTAAAGACCTGCGTGGTGTAGGATATAATCAAAACCAATCAAAAATTGCCATAGGCTCGGGCAGGGTATGGGGCAAGGGCTATCTGCAGGGTACGCAAACCAAGTACGCTTTTGTACCCGCGCAAAGCACCGATTTTATTTTTTGCACCATAGGTGAGGAATGGGGCTTTGCCGGGTCTGTAGTGGTGCTGGGTTTATACCTGTTCCTGCTGCTGCGTATTGTGCTGATAGCCGAGCGACAGCGTGCGCCTTTTTCGCGGATATACGGATATGGGGTAGCGTCCATTATCTTCTGCCACGTAATTATTAATATAGCTATGGCTATTGGTTATATGCCGGTAATAGGTATCCCGCTACCATTTATCAGTTATGGTGGTTCTTCGCTGTGGAGCTTTACCATCCTGCTGTTCATCCTCCTTAAACTGGATTCGAACCGGATGGGGATAAATCACGCGTAACGGCGTTTCAGCAAGGCATAAAATTTATCGGCGGTAGTTTTTTTACCTTCCCAGTTGTTTTTGGTAACGTAGTTGGTTTTCAGGAAACGGTCGGCTTCTTCAAAGGTGGTAAAACGGTTCACTATCTCAATAGCTTCGCTGTAGGCAAGGCTGTAACCGTTAAACAGGTCTTTTACAAAAAGCAATTTATCGTTAAGGCTAATGGCCGCTTTAATATCCTTAATGGGCTCCTGTACAGGTTCTGCCTTCGTGGTTTGCTGCCCCTTCAACTGTGCCGACATCCGCTCGTTAAAGGAGAGCGGCTTTGTTTCTTTAACAGGTTCTTCTTCATTAACCTTAGGCGTGTTATCAATAACGGGCTCGGGGTTGGTTGGTACAATATTAGGTTCCTGGGTTTCGTCGGCTTTTGGCTCGTCGTTTACTTTAGGTTCATCAGCCACTTTTGGCTCATCATCTAAAATGTCTTCCATCGTAACCTGCGGGAATTTCCTGGTTTTGTCTTCGGTAACAAGGGGTACAACTTCATCTTCCTCGTCCCAGTCGTCGGCCTCGTCAATTACCAGGTCATGTTTTATCACTTCCGGTTCCTCACGTTCAAACGAGTAACTGTCGGTATCGCTGCCGGTGTGCAGGTCTATCTGCGGTGTGGGCTGTTCCTCTTTTGCGGGGCTTATTTCTAATTGTATGGGTTCGGCCGGTTTAATAACAGGCTTTACCTGCTGCACAAGGGGCTCAAAATATTTGGGTTCGCCTGTGGTAGGCCGCTTTGTTTCTGGTGTAATGATCGGGGCTTTTGGTTCTTCTTCAATGGCAGCCTTTGGTTCCTGTATAACAGGCGCTTTCGGCTCTTCAATAACCGGGGCTTTCGCTTCGGGTTCTTCAACATGCGGGGGCAAAGTATGCTGCACCTGAAATTTTTGAAGGTTAAGCTTTCTTAATATTTCGGCATGGTCTATTAAAAAGTGGGCGTTGGCAATAAACAGTTCAAGTTCCAGGTCGTTGAGGTTGTCTGGAGTGCTTTTCAGGTCCTCATATTGGTCGCTAAGTTCTTTTAGTATTTCGCCGGTCTTTCTAAATACTTCCTGCTGCTTCATGGCTTTAATGTTAGGAAATTGCTTCCCAAAAATAGCATAAAATTCTGATATTAGCCCTTCACTAAAGTTCAGAGAGATTGTATACCGAGGAAGTTTTTAAAAGGAGGAATGAGGTTGGCGGGAGTATTGAAGTGGTCTGTGGGTCAATGTTTTCGGGTAAAACCGAAGAGCTGATCAGGCGGGTTAACCGCGCACGCATCGCAAAAGTTAATGTTGAAATTTTTAGCCCGGTAGCCGATACACGCTACGATAAAAGCGCCCTGGTGTCGCATAATCTTAATTCTATCCCCTCAAAAGCTGTTGGTAAATCGGCAGAAATTTTACCATTGGCAGCCCATATACAAGTGGTTGGGATTGACGAAGCCCAGTTTTTTGACGACGGCCTGCCCGATGTTTGCCAGGCCCTGGCCAACAGTGGCGTGCGTGTTATTGTTGCCGGTTTAGATATGGATTTTAAAGGCCGCCCCTTTGGCACTATGCCCCAGCTAATGGCCATGGCCGATTCGGTTACCAAACTGCACGCCGTGTGTGTAAAGTGCGGCCAGCAGGCCATGTACTCGTACCGCCTGGTGCCCAACGAAAGCCAGATACTGCTTGGCGAAAAAGAAAGCTATGAAGCCCGCTGCCGTAACTGCTTTAATTTGGATGGCGAGATATAGTTCAGCGCTTTATTAGATAACTCACCCCGACCAGGCTTCGCCGGTCGACCCTCTCTGCTTCGCAAAGAGGGTGAGGAGAAAAGTTTTCACCCTCTTTCCGCGCAGCGAAGAGAGGGTGGTCGAGCGAAGCGATGACCGGGTGAGTGAATTCCCCGCCCGGCTGTTCGTCAGTCCTCCCCTCGTCAAATTATTGTTACAACGTTTACCGCTTGCCTGGTTTTATTCTATAAAAGCCCTGGCGCTATTAAAACCGCCTTTTGTATAAACAAAATTACAATTGGTAGATAAACAATAGCGTGCGCTTTACCGTTTATTTATCAAAATACAGATACCATGAGCATTAGCTTACTTGCCTCTATGCATTGCAAAAAAGATGCAGAGGGGGCGTTTGATACAGAATTGAAAAAACTGGTTGAAGCATCAATGAAAGAGCTTGGCTGCATTGCCTACGAGCTATACCAGTATAAAGATGAGCCTACCAAATATGTAATTGAAGAGGAGTGGGCCGATGAGGAAGCTTTAAGCCGCCATATGGAAGCCGCCCATTATAAATATTTTGTACATATATCGCCGGCATTGCTGGTAACACCTGCCGACGTAAAAATACTTACACGGCTAATTTAAAGGTATTTTTGCTTTTATGTTGATAAACAATATTTATAGTTTACTGTTATAATTAAAAAGAAATATTTACCCCATATAGGAATAAAGTTTGATGTAATGTTTATATAACTATGGCTAAGAAGATTTTGGTTATTGAGGATGATAAGGATATAAGGGATACGATGACCTACGCGCTGGAAAGCGAGGGGTATGAGGTTATATCGTCAGACAATTCCAGGATCCTGAAATTTATAGACAAACATCAGCCCGACCTGATCCTGCTGGATAACTGGCTCACCGAATGGAAAAGCGATGCCAACGGACAACAGTTAAGCCGCGAATTAAAATCAGACCCGAAAACCAGCCACATCCCGGTTATCATCGTATCGGCAGTAAACAATGTGGCCGAGTTAGCTAAAGAGGGATTATCTGACGGCTATCTCAAAAAACCATTTGATTTAGAAGATCTGTTTGCGATAGTAAAAAAACATACCACCTAATCCCCCGAAAGGGGAATAGAATTTCTATATAAGAAAGCCCAACTCTTTTCGGAGTTGGGCTTTCTTAATTCTATTCCCTCCCCTGGGAGGGGTGCGAAGGGTTGTGTAGTGGCAGGGAGGGGTTCTAAACTATGCACGGCTCGTTAACCCCTCTCTGCGCCCTCCCGATGGGAGGGGATCGCGCAAATCCTAATGCCGCTTATGTTAAAGTTTTACCCCTAACCCAACGTTAAACGAGATACCATCGCCTGGCAAAATGCCCGGGCCGGGGTACATGTTTATACGGCGTGTAAAATATTTCTGATCGGTTAGGTTGTTGATGTTGAAATTAATGTGGTAGTTTTTCAGGAAACTGTAGTTAAACGCCAGGTCTACCAATTTATAGGCAGGCACTATACCGGTAGCCCCTGTTGGGTTAAACGTGGTGTTATTGGCATCACTAAACTGTTTGCTTACGTAGCTAAACAATACGGTAGAGGTAACGTGGCCGGTTAAATAAGTAAGGCCGGTGCGGTTTGTCCAGTCTGGTGTGCCTTCAATTTTATTGCCTTTAAGGCTAACGTTTACGCCGTTAGTATTGATGCTGCCGCTTGTGTACCTGCCGTGGGTGTATGCAAGGGTGTTAAATAAACGCAGGTCGCTGCCCGATTGCGGGTTAAACCCACGGATGAGTGATAGCTCGGTATAAGCTTCAATGCCTTTAGCATCGGCATTGCCAATAGTAGTTAAGTACAAATGGTTTGCACCGCCCGCATCCTGCACGGTTAAAGTACCCGCGCGGTTGCCATAGTGTACAAAAAAGCCGTTCACATCAAAAGTAAAAGCAGGGCCTATTTTGCCGCGGTAACCCAGGTCGGCGTTATAACCCCGGCTGTCTTTCATATTAGGGTCAACAAGCGTTAGCTGATCGGCAGGGGTAACAGCCGCATAAATGTAAGGGCGGTATGCCTGCGAGAAGTTTCCGTAAAGCTGCGTGGTGCTGCTCACCTGGTATTGCAAGCCGGCGCCAAACAGCGGGAAACTGCGGTCCCTTTTGTAATCTACATTAGTGCTGCGGTTGTTCACCACACCATCAATAGTTGTTTTAATACCCTCGTAACGTACGCCCGGTGTAAACGAAAACTTATTGGTAATGCGGAAGATGTTTTCAACAAAGGCCGCGTAGTTAATGGCGTTCAGGTCAAGGTCTATGCCGTAATCTTTAACCAGGCTCAAATCAAAATTAGTGGCGGTTGTGCCAACGCCTTTTTGCTGGCGATGGGTTGAACCATCGGCAAATCTTACACCCGTAGTAAGCGTGCTGCTTACACTGCCAATAGTATAGTTTTGTAATAATCGTGCTTCGGTGGTAAAGCTTTTATAATGGTCGCGGTCTACCTGGCGTGGGTTGTAAGTGCCTAAAGCAGGGTTCACCACATCGGCTACGTTTGATGGCGCTATAAACTGCACGCTGCTGCGCTCGCCAAACAGCACATGCGATGTGATCTCTAACTTAGTGTCTTTACTGAAATTATAATTGAAAATTAAAGCCGGGATATTGATAGCCGGTTTAAAAAAGTTACGGAAACGGTTTGATTGCCTTGCGGTAGCATTGTACATATCGTCGGTTAAACCACCCGCAATTTGCTGCACATAATCAGACCGCGAGAACTGGAACGACAAGCTGCCTTTTGTATTGAACTGGTATTTAATGTTGGCGTAGTACGCGTGGTAGTTAAACGCCGCATCAGGCCGCCAGCCGTCGCCGCTGCGGGCATCAAAGTAAGCATAGTAGCTCACTTTGCCCACTTTACCGCCAATGGCATTGTATGAGTTAAAGAAGCGGTTGCTGCCAACGGTTTGCTCACTTTCAAAACCAAAAGCCTTAGTGGTATCAGGCTGTTTAATTTTAAAGTTTACCATGCCGCCAAACTGGCTGCCAAACTGCAGGGACGATGCGCCACGCACGTACTGCACTTCGCCAATGGCCTGGAATGGCATATTGTAGTGGTTCTCGGGGTAACCTACAACATCCGAGTTGGTGTTGTAACCATTCTGCCTAACGTTGGTTTCTATAGAGCGGTGCATATCGGTACCACGTGTACCAATATTTAGCTGCAGGCCTGCGCCGTCCATTTCCCAAACATTAATGCCCGGTACCTGCGCAAATAATGTACGCGCGTTGTTGCCCGCTAAGTTTGCCTTGCCCGGGTCAGCATAAATAATATTGGTTTTTTTACCCGAGAAAATATAATTGCCTGATACATCAGGCAGGTTTTTGCTGCGCGATTCTTTGATCAGTACGCTATCCAGCCGGATGGTGTCTTTGGTGATCTTTTGCGCCTGCGCCTGGTATACGCATGCAGCCATAACCACTGCAAGCAGGGTTGTGTATAAATGTTTCATTGATGAATTTTAAAGTGTTGAAATAAAAAGTTAATAAAATAGTACCCGCACAAGGCGCAATTACACCATGTGGGATTGAATAGGGTACTAAGATTTTGGGATTAACTTAAAACTTCAGGAGGCTGTACAGGCGTTGCGATGAACGGATCGGCAGATAACCGGTATGCTTTTTTAGCGCCTGCAGGCGGGATATCCTTAAAGCGCAGAAAATTCATCACCAGTTGCGGGTGGTCGTAAGTTTTATCGCCGCCGGTTTTTTTAGCGGCATCTTTGGTTTTATCCGTAGGGATATCATTCACCTGCTTGGCGTAAATAACGTTGTTGCCTATCAGCTTGGTTTTTTCGTAGTTGGGTACGCACATCACATAAAGCGTATCCTTAGTAAACTTAAGCTTTACGTAGTTGTAGCAGGCATTTTTTAGCCGGATGGAACCGCTTACGTTCTTATAGTCGGCCCATTCGTTTATACCGGGCAGGTTTTGCTTTACCTTAACCTCTACCAGTTTGTTAGGGTCGTAAAGGTTATGACTGATCAGGTCGTTCATGCGCCTGTCTGATTGCGCAACCATATAGCTTTGCAGCAGCATGTATCCCCCCCAGTTAAAGAAGTAAATAATAAGGAAAAATATGGCGAACGTGCGTTTCAAGTAACAGCGGCTATAATGGACTACAATTTTAATTAAAACTTTTTTAAAGCCGCAATAAGTACGGTTTTTTAATAGTTATGTAATAGTTACACTGCGTAACTCAAAAAACCATAATTATTTATTTATTTTACAGTTACGAATATAATTTTCAAAACGCCCTTATTAATGCTTTAAAGGCTGTTTTTTATCATATTAAATACTATTGATGCAAAGTAATAAGCGAGTGCTGTTTTATTTAGTTGACGGCGCCCACAGTGAAGTTTTACCTGAACTGATAGCAAAAGGGGAACTTCCAAACATAAAACGAATAATTGACGAGGGTACTTACCGCAAGGCTACCACCTGTTTCCCATCAACCACCGGGCCGGCTTACCTGCCATTTTTAACCGGTCATTTCCCGGGTACTATGGATATTACGGGCATCCGCTGGTTTGATAAAAAAGAATTTAAACGCACCCGTTTTAATAAGCTGGCTATGCGCAGCTACTGCGGGCCCGAAGCCGCCTGGTTCAATACCGATATGCCGGCCGATAAACCCACGTTGTTTGAACTGATGGGCGAATCGTATAACCTGTATAACATGATAACCCGCAACGTGCCCGATGAATATGATCTGGGCAAAAAAGGCAAGGGTTTGTTATACATGCGCGCGCACTTTAAACTACGCCACCACCCGGTTGATATACAGGGCCACCAGCGTATTATGGATATGCTTAACTCGGGCAAGGATTTTGATTTCCTGTTCGCGGTGTTCCCGAGTGTTGACTGGGATTCGCATTACCACCATATTCGTGATGCACGCACGGTTGAGGCCTACAAAATTGCCGATAACAGCCTGGGTGAGGTTCGCGCCAAATTAGAGGAGCAGGGTAAATGGGATGATACCTTGTTTATAATGACATCAGACCACGGCCTTACCCCAACCACCAAACACCTCGACCTTGCCGACTGGATGACCGACCACGGATTGAAATCTGTGTATTACCCGGTTATTTGGAAAAGCAACCCCAAATGCGCGGTAATGATATCGGGCAATTCGTTCGGTAGCATCCATTTCCTTAACCACGAGGGCGACCACGTACTGCGCGAGCAGGGAATGCTGCAAGCTATGGGTGCCGAACGTTTACAATTACTATTAAACGAGGATGCGGTTGATTTTGCCATTTACCGTGGCGATGAAGAACAAACCTTTATGGTGCATAACAAAATGGGCAAAGCAAAGATCTCTGTTAGGGATGACGTATTTACCTACGAGCCTGTTACTGCCGATGTGTTAAAATATGGCGGCAGGATTGAAGCTACCGGCCACCGTGCTATCCTGGCTGCCACCTTTGATACCGATTACCCGGATGCTGTGTTCCAGATCTATCAATTGTTTAGAAGCCGCAGGGCAGGGGATATTGTAATAAGCGCTGCATTGGGTTATGACCTGCGCGATTTTTGGGAATATCCGGAACACAAAGGCTCGCACGGATCGTTACATAAATACCACATCCATGTGCCTATGATATATAACCAAAAAGGCTGGGACGAAAAACCAATGCGCACGGCCGACTTGTTCGATAGTATTTTGAAGTGGAAAGGTATCACCCCAAAAAGTTCGGAAGGCGAACCATTATTTTAACTTTGCACCGTTAAAGCAAACAATGACATCAAGCAACAAGCCAACCACCGAACCCGAAAAGCAGGACGTAAAAAGCGTATTTAATAAAAAAGTTATCATCAAAGGGGCCTTTTGGTTCGCACTGATAACCGTAGCTACCATTGCGGTGGTTTTTTTCTACAATAACACCGGCGATACGGTGAAGGCCTTGTCGCATATCTCCTACAAGTATATCGCCATTTGCTTTGTGATGCTTTTTGTGGATTTGATGCTGGGCAGCTGGCGTAACCATATTTATATCCGTAAACTGGCTCCGGGTGTATCACACTGGGTAAGTTTTAGGGCAAACGTGGCCAATATGTTTATGGGGGCGGTAACCCCGGCCCATGGTGGTGCAGGCCCGGCGCAAATATTTGTTTATACCAGCAATGGCGTAACGTTTATAGATTCGTTCGCGGTGACTTTATTAAACCTGGGCGCCACATTGATATTTATGCCATTGGCAGGGTTTATAGCCATTATGTTAATGGATACTACCGAGGTTGGCAGTATGGTGCCGGCCATGCTTAAATATGGGTTTAGCTTTTTCCTGCTTTTTCTGTTAGCGTTTCTGATGGCTTTTTGGAAACCGCTTTGGATAGGTAATATCATCAAAAAAATTGCCGGCGGCTTATCCGCCATTTTCCCTAAAAGGAAAGAAAAACTGGCCAAATGGGCCGATAACTCTTTTCAAAGTATCAGCAAATACCAGCAAACCTGTAGCGTTATTATTCGCAAGCACCCGTTTTTATTTCCGTTGAGTTTATTGATCACAACCGTATTATATCTGAATAAATATTGCCTGCAATGGGTATTATTAATGGGTTTAGGCGTTAATGCTAACCTGGTACAGGTAATATCTATCCAGATATTGATCCAGTTTATGATATATTTTGCACCAACCCCGGGTGGGAGCGGTTTTGCTGAAGGGTTTATATCTACCTTATTTGGTAAGATAGTACCTGCAACCCTTATACCTATTTTTACATTGCTGCAACGCTCGTTCCTGTTGTTTTTCCCGGCGTTGATAGGTGCTTATGTGGTGATCAACCTGCTGCGTAAGCAAACCATGAAGCAGGCATAATACCCGGTTAACTAAATATTTTTTTCTACAAGGAAAGTATTTTTAATACTTCAGTAATAAACATATCTTTAATAACTAAATCTTATTCCCCTGATGAGAAAGTTATTGATGATAATGCTTTTGTGCATCCCCATATTTGCACTGGCGCAAAACCAAACTGTTGATAGTTTAAAAAAGATACTTGCAACCACCAAAGCCGATACGCTAAAAGCAGACCTGTATTACCAGATAGCGCTTGAATTGCAGCGGATGGACCCCGCGCAATCCCAAAAAATGATAGACCAGTCGCTGGCTATCTCCCAAAAACTTAAATATCCAAAAGGCCTGGCAAATGTGTATTCGTTTATGTCGGTACAATTCTCTAACCGTGGGGAGTTTGATTCCATGCGCATAGCAAGCGAAAAAACCATCCGGATAGCTGAGAAGAATAACCTGCCCCTTATCATAGCCAAGGGCCATAACGGGCTGGGTATCTATTACTGGCAAACCGGTAATTACAGCGAAGCAATTAAAAACCACCTGGCAGCCCTGGCTATCCGCGAAAAGCTGAAGGACACCCTGGGGATCTGTGCGTCGTTAGGTAATTTATCGCTGGTTTACTTTGATAATCAAAACTCAAAGGAATCTGAAAAATACGGGCTGCAAAGCCTGGCATTGGCGCGAAAAGTTAATAAAACCACTATGATAGTAAGCTGCCTGCAAATGCTGGCGAATGTTTACGGGGAAGGCGGCCAGTTTGATAAAGCCCTGAAAATGGATGCCGAAGCTTTAGCAATATGTAAAGAGCATAACGATACGCGTGGCCTATCGCAGGTTTACTCCAACATGGCTAATTGCTATACTGCCATGAAGCAATATGATAAGGCGCTTCTGTATCAGCAGGAGGTATTAAAAATAGACCGGTTTTTTAATGATAAAAAGCAGATAAGCGATACCTACATGAACATCAGCGGTATTTATAGCGAAAAGAAGGACTATAAAACCGCGCTGGATTGGATGAAGAAAGGACTTGTTTTAAGCCAGGAAAGCAAATATAAGCAGGGCGAAAAAATGGGATGGGCAACATTAAGCCATATTTACGAACAGCTTGGCGATTATAAGAACGCGTTGCAGGCCCATCAAAAGTATCAGAGCATTAGCGTGGAGATGATAAACGAGAACAGCAACAAGCAGATTGCCCTGATGCAAACCAAATTTGACACCGAAAAAAAAGAACAAAAAATAAACCTGCTGAATAAAGAGAACACCATTCAAAAATTATCTATCAGCAAACAACAAACTACCATAGCCATTATAATAGGCCTGCTGCTGGTATCTATACTGGTAGCGGGGTTGGTTTATAACCGCAATAAGCTAAAACAAAAGGCATTGCTACAGGCAGAAATGCTGCGGCACCAGGATATGATGACCAAGGCGGTGATAGATGCGGAAGAGCATGAACGCAAACGCATAGGCGCCGACCTGCACGACGGGGTGGGCCAGTTGTTCTCGGCCGTTAAGATGAACCTGAACGGGTTGTTTGAGCGCATCAGCCTGCAGCGGGAGGAGGATAAGTTTTTGGCCGAGAATACCCTTGCCCTGGTTGATGAAAGCTGCAAGGAAGTAAGGGTGATATCTCACCAGATGATGCCGAATATGCTGCTGCGGTCGGGCATCGCGTCTGATCTGAAAAGCTTTATTGAAAAGATAGATGCCGACAGCCTGAAGATCCGCCTGGAAACAACAGGGTTTAAAGACCGGTTGGAAAGCAATGTAGAAACCATGCTTTACCGCATTATACAGGAAACCATCAATAACGTTATTAAACACGCGCAGGCTACACAGCTGGATATCATCCTGAAACGCGATGCACGCGAAATAAATGCGGTGATAAAAGATAACGGGGTGGGGTTTGATGCCCAGCAGGCAGGCAGTTTTGAAGGTATCGGCCTTAAAAATATCCTCACACGTATCGAATATTTGCGCGGCACCATCGAATATGACTCGGCACCCGGCGAAGGCACAACAGTTACGGTGAACGTGCCGGTATAATTACATAAAACTTTACCGGTTAATGCTTGTTTTTATGTCTCTTTACAAACTATGATGAACATACCAATAAGGGTTATAATAACAGGTACTACCGGCATGGTGGGCGAAGGCGTAATGCACCAATGCCTGCAGCATCCGGATGTTGAGGCGGTGCTGATCATCAACCGTAAAGCATCGGGTTACAAGCACCCCAAACTAACGGAGATCATCCACGCCGACTTTTTCGACCTGAAGCCTATTGAAGACCAGCTAACGGGTTATAACGCCTGTTACTTTTGCCTGGGTATCTCATCGGTAGGGGTTAGCAAAGATGATTTTTATAAAACCACGTACATGCTTACCTTAAACGTTGCCCAAACATTGGTGCAGTATAACCCCGATATGACATTTTGCTACGTATCCGGCGCTGGTACGGATAGCAAAGAAAAAGGTACCGGCTGGGCGGCTGTAAAAGGTAAAACCGAGAACGACCTGATGAAACTGCCTTTTTTGCAGGTGTTTGCCTTCAGGCCGGGGTTTATAAAACCTATTAAAGGCCTTACCAAAACACATGGCTTTTATAAATATATTAATTGGCTGTTCCCGGTAGGCCGGGCACTATATCCCGCAGGCTTTGTTACTTTGCCAGAGGTAGCCCAGGCCATGGTAACCGTTACCGAACAGGGCTACCACACCAAGGTGATAGAAGGGAAGGATATAATAGCCCTTGGTAAACAGGCTTAATAATACTGATAATAGTATAAAGCAACTAAAACACCCCTGCAAAGAAATTTGCAAGGGTGTTTTTGCTTTTTATGCTATCGGGGCTTATACTTTCGCGCAATGTTTTAACCTTTAAATAATAGGGTTTATCTCCCTTATACAAAAGGGTTTTTACAACCTATAGGAATTGTGCGGGTGGCCATACCTTAGCATTGTTAAATAAATACAAACCTAAACCTTATCACAATGTCACAAAAAAGTTTTTCTGAAGCTGTAAAGAGCGATGCTGCTTTACAAAGCGATCTTAACAAAGCGGTATCTGCAGCCATTGCAGAAGTAGCCAAAAAACACGGCGTATCTTTCTCAGATGCCGACCTTGGTAAAGGCCACAAAGCACCTGCAGGTAACCTGGGATGCGTTTCAACCGCCTGGACAGCCGTTTGTACTGTTTGATCGCCTGTTTAAATAAAGTACAAAGCGGTAAGCCGCTTTGTACTTTATTTGGTTTAAGCAATGTGATATTTAACCCCCGGTAAATTGACAGACATAAACAATCGCGAAACATCCACCAGGCAAACATTGCCCTTTGGGCAGCACATCAAAGCCATAATGCAAGCCGGGTTACAAAACCTGCCCGGTGATGAAAGCGAGGCTTTTTTAAAAGCGCTCTCGTCGGTAAGTAAGTTTGCGTTTGATGAACATTTTTGCGATTTCGCTTCCAAAATACACCCCTGCTTTAATGTAATGCAATTAGTTGATCCGGCCTTTAAAAGCACCGATGAGATCTTGAATGATTACAATGATCATTTTTTAAATCAAAACGGGCTGGCCGGATTTCTTGAAAAATACCCCTTGGTAAACAGCCTGCAACAGGATATGCTGCAACAGCTAACTACATTTAAAACAGAACTGCATCATCACATCCAAACCGATACGGATAGCCTGTCGCAATTATTCAATAATAACCAACCTATTGGCCGCCCGGTTAAGATCAGCACAAACCAGGGCGATGTGCACAATGGTGGCAAGAGCACGGCCATTGTGGAGTTTACAAGCGGTTTAAAAATAGTTTATAAACCGCGTAGCGGTGCCATGGATGCTGCCTTTAATACATTCATCAGTCAGGTAGCTGCCGATACGGGCATCAAACTGAAAACTGCCCGGGTGCTTGACCGTGGTGGTTATTTCTGGATGGAATATATGGAGCATTTGCCGGTAACAAACGCCCTCGAACTATCCGGGTATTATACCCAATGCGGCGCGCTATTGGCCATTGTGTTTTTGCTGGGTGGTACCGACTTTCATTTTGAGAATATCATAGCCTGTGGTAAACACCCTGTATTGATAGATCTGGAATGCCTGTTTGGCGCAACTGCCGAAATGCAGGAAGGTATATATAGCGTAAATAATACCGGCCTTGTACCTGCCAATATATATTTAGGCGAACAGGATGACTCGATTGATAACAGTGGTTTTGGCGCCTGTGGCAAGCAGGTATCAGGTATCGACCGCTGGGCATGGGTAAATATAGGCACCGACGCCCTGCGGCTGGAGAAGCAGAAAGGCATATTTACAGCCGATCAAAATCAGCCCCTTTATAATGGCGAGGCTGTATCGCCCCAAAACTACCTGGCCGAAATTACGGATGGGTTTAAAAAGGCATGCAATTGGTTTATTGCCAACCGGCATATTTTAGATACACCCGGGGCTGCCTTCAACAATTTTAAGGATAAACCGATAAGGGTGATCGTACGGTACACCATGAATTACCTCTTCATTATAGAAAACGCACTAAACGCCGATGCTTTATTATCAGAAGATGTACGCAAGCAAGAAATATACAGGTCATTAAACGAATTCCCGACAGCAACTTTGCTGCAGCCTCAAATAAAAGCATTGGTAAACGATGCAGAGTTTGAAGCTATAAAGCGCATGAATGTGCCGCTTTTTATCGGGGATACATCAAAGCTCCATATCCGGGAGTCGGGGGACAACCCGGAGTGGGCTTTTTTTGAAACTACCCCTTACCAATTCACCCTTAACCGCATCAATAATTTTGATGCCGGCAAAATGGAGCAGCAGGTAAGCCTTATTACCTCGGCCTTCGCCGCACGGTACGGCGCAGGTAAAGTTACCGGAACCCCGCAGGCCGCTAAGAACTTAATAAGGTACAGCAGGGCATCTATATCAAAAGAAACCCAGCTGATAGCTGAGGGCATCTTATCATCAGCCATCAAAAACAATCATACTTTTAGCTGGAACGGCTACACTGCTGATGCAGGCAATAAACTGATATTGGGGCAGCTTAGCCCAATGTTGTATGATGGCTCGCTGGGGATAGCATGCTTTTTACATATTGTTGATGGCGATGCCAATAAGCAATTAATAGATACCATTATAGCTGCGGAGGTAAAAAATGCCTTCAAAACCACTGTAGATATATCCTTTGCTTCTGGTTTAGCGGGCTTATTGTATGCGCTGGTTAAAACTCATCGTACAGATAATGGTAACCTGCAAACGGCTATCGCCCTAACCCGGCTAATTGAACCCGCCGATATCAGGAGGGACACGAAATATGATGTCATGGCCGGTTCGGCCGGTTTATTGTTAAGCCTGGCCGCCCTTTACAAAGCCGCAGGCCCGGCAGATGTTTTAGAACTGATGGTAACCATTGCCCATCATTTATTGCAGGCTCGTGTGATGGATTCGGCCTCGCGCACCTTAACATGGCGCAGTGAACAGTTCGACAGGCCGCTCACCGGCTTCTCGCACGGTGCATCAGGTATTGCCTGCGCGCTGCTTACTTTATTTGATATTACCGGGATAGAAAAGTATAAACAGGCATTTTACCAATCTATCCAATTTGAGAATTACTACCAAAACGCCGAACGTACCAACTGGTGCGACCTGCGCAAGGCCGGGTACGATTGCAAAACCGCCTGGTGCCATGGCGCGCCCGGTATAGGCCTTGCACGGCTGCATGCCTACCGTATTTTAAAAGACGAAGCTTTGCTGCGCGATATAGAGACAGCCATCGCCACCACAAAAAAACATTTATTAAGCGATACCGATTTTTACTGCTGTGGTAACACCGGCCGTATTGATTTTTTGATAGAGGCCGCGCAGGTGCTGGGCAGGCCCGCGCTTTTACAAGATGCCCGTAAAGCGTTGGTTACATTAGTAAACCGCAAAAATAGCCGGGGTTGGTACCAAACGTATGATGCGGAAAGCGTGGGTATGCAAAACCCATCGTTGTTTAGGGGCGCGGCGGGCATCGGTTATACGCTATTAAGGAGTATGCACCCCGGTAAAGTGCCCTGTTTGGGTTTATTAGCGTAATAATTTGTGCATTATTGAAATTTAAGGCTTAAAACATTTATTTTGGGCAAATGGTTGTATTCCCCATAGATCCGGCTGAATGAAAGTACTGCTTGTTGAAGACGAACCGGGCCTGGTATCGGTAATTGTACGCGGCTTAACCGAAGCCGGTATGGAAGTAAGCGTTGCCGCCGATGGGAATATGGGGCTGGAAATGGCCCAGACCCACAGTTTTGATATTATCATACTGGATATTATGCTGCCCGGCATGAACGGGATCCAGGTTTGTAAGGAGATCCGCAAGCAAAACGATAGCGTTGCTATATTGATGCTTACCGCCCTAAGCAGTACCGAAAACATAGTTACCGGCCTAAACAGCGGTGCCGACGATTACCTGGCAAAACCTTTTAAATTCCCCGAGCTGGAAGCCCGTATCCGTACACTGGTACGCCGCAGCAAGATAGGCAGCGCACCCAAAAATGTGATCAGCATTGCCGGGCTGGAGGTAGATACCCTATCAAAAACCGCTAAGCGCGATAATAAGAACATAGCCCTTACTGCTACCGAATATCACCTGCTGGAGTATTTTGCCAAAAACCAGAATATGGTGCTGTCGCGTATCCAGATCCTGGAAAACGTTTGGGATATCGACTTTAACATGGGTACTAACGTGGTTGATGTTTATGTGAACTATCTGCGTAAGAAGATAGATAACGGCTACGATGTAAAACTGATCCATACGGTTTTTGGCATGGGCTATATTTTTAAGGAACAAGCGCCGGATGAAACTTCAAACTAAAATAACCCTGCTGTTTGTTGCCATCTCCACCATTGGTTTGGTGCTGCTCAACGCGTCTATATTTTACTTTGTATCTGATTTTAGCTTTGAGGATTTTTTTAAACGCCTGGAAGCCAGGGTTAACCTTACTGCCGAGACCAATATTCATCCGGATAAAGAATCGGCTGCCTATAAACAAGTACGTACCCGCTACCTGGAGAAACTGGCAAACGAACAGGAATACATCATTAAGCTGGATACTACAAGATCGCCCGCGTATAAAAAGGTTGTGAACCTGCCCGATGAGTTTTATAACAACATCATGGCGAATAAAAAAGCGCGCTATACCGAAACAAACCACTTTTATGCCGGCAGCTTATTTAACATCCACGGCGAAAAATATATTGTAATAGTTACCGCTAACGATCCGTACGGCTTTAAGGAGCTTGAACAGTTAAAGCATGTGCTGCTTATCATATTTGTAGTATCTATTTTACTTACTTATATAGCGGGTAAAATATTCTCATACTACACGGTGCAGCCGGTGCGGAGCATCATTAAAGGCGTAAAAAATATTACAGCTAATAACCTGCATATGCGGTTGGATGATGTGCAAGGTAAGGACGAGATAGCCGAACTGATACTTACCTTTAACAATATGCTTACCCGGTTGGAGACCGCCTTTGAAACGCAGAACAATTTTGTAAGCAACGCCTCGCACGAGCTGCGTACCCCGCTTACCATTATCAGTGGCGAAACACAGCTGCTGCTAAAAGGCAATAAGGTTACCGATGAGGGCATGGCATCTGTTAAAACCATATTGGCCGAGGCCGAAAAACTGGGCCATATTCTGGCCAGTTTGCTTGGCCTGGCGCAAAGCGGGTTTGATGGAAAAAAACAAAACTGGCAAAAAATACGGGTTGACGAATTGGTAATGGGCGTTGCCGATTCTGTAAAAAAGATAGACCGTGAAAGTGTGATAGATCTCGATTTTTCGGCCCTGCCGGATGATGAGCGTTTGTTATATACTGAAGGTAACAGCAATTTGCTGCAACTGGCGGTAAGTAATATAGTGCTCAACGCCTGCAAATACTCCAACAACCGCCCGGTGAATGTACAGGTAACGGCGGGCAATGGCCGCATTATGGTTAAAGTTACTGATAAGGGCATAGGCATCCCCGAACATGAGCAACAACACATCTTTGAACCCTTCTTCCGTGCATCAAATACAAGTGATTTTCAGGGGCATGGAATAGGCTTGCCGCTTACGCTGAATATTATCCGCCTGCATAAAGGTACTATCGGCATCCGGTCGGAAGTGCAGCTGGGTACCGAGATCCAGATCAGCCTGCCGGTAGCGTAATAAAAATACGTAAAAGCTTAAAACATTGGTTATAAGTCATATATGAGTGTTCACAAGCGTTCACGGCAGTGAACGTGAACACTTCACGGGCCTTGAGGTCGTTTTTGGGCGTTTAAGGCCGTTTCAGGGCGATTTAAGGCGTGCCTTTCCGGTTCTAAAAAGCAGATAGATAACAAAAGTTATTTCAATATTTCGCTCACAGAATAGAGATCTTATAGCCAATTCAACACAGGCTTTCTTATAACTTTCTAATAAGTTACTTCAGGTTATTATAAAATCGCTATTCCTGTTCGTTTTATTAATTGATAATCAGTGCGTTAATTACCAAAAAATATTTTACACTCTAATTAAATTCTAATAAGCCTCTTAATTGCTTTTAATGAGCCCGGGGTAGTATTGCATAAGTAAATAATTAAGGTTTAACCCTAACAAACAAATACTTATGAAAACCATACTCATCCCAACCGACTACCAGGCATCATCATTAGATTGTATCCACGCCGTTTGCAGGCAATTCAGGGAAGACGACCTGAACCTGGTATTTGTACACGTTTTTAAACTGACCGATTCGTTCAGTGATATTATTACCCTGAGCCGCCGCAGCCGAGAATACGAAAAGGTAAGCGACGAATTTTACCGGTACTGCAATGTGCTGCGTGCCCAATATCCGCAGATCCAAAATATTAAGATCGATTTTCTGTATGGCAGCAAACTAAGCATGTTTAAGCATTTTATTGAGGCAAACAAGGTAGACCTGGTGCTGAATACCGAAGGCTGCGCGTTCACGCAGATCCACCAGTCGAGCGTAGACCCGGCTTTGCTGATCAAACGCTCGGGGCTGCCGGTTATTAATGTACCAAAAAATGATTATGCCAGCATGATGCAGCAGCCGGCAACCGCCGTTTATCAACAGGAAGAATTATTAGAAGTGTAAACATTAAATAGCTACCTATTATGTTATTAAAAGAAAATATCCCGGTTAAGTACATCTTCGGGAAAATAAAAAAAGAGGTTATGATGGTTACGGTTTACGCCGTACTGATAGCCATTATGTACAATAGCTTTCATTTTACACGCATCTCTATCCCTATTGCGGTGCCAACCATTTTGGGTACGGTGATATCGCTGCTGCTGGCCTTTAAATCAAACCAGGCGTACGATAGGTGGTGGGAAGCCCGTACAATTTGGGGTGCCATTGTGAATGACTCACGCAGCCTTACCCGCCAGCTGTTAACTTTTGTTGATACCCCTTATGCCGAGGACGAGCAGAAGGCCTTTTGCGAGCGGGTAGCAAAACGCCAGATAGCCTGGTGTTATAGCTTAAGCCATCATCTGCGCAGGGAAAACCCAATGCAAGGGCTGGAACGCCTGCTTTGCGCCGAAGATATTGAGCATGTTAAACGCTATGATAATATCCCGCTGGGTTTGCTGGAGCTGCAAGGCGCCGACCTGCGTGCAGCCTTTAAACTGGGCTGGATAACCGAGTACCAGCAGGTAGCTATGGACGAAACCCTTACCCGTTTCAGTAATGAGATGGGTGGCTGCGAGCGTATCAAGAACACGGTGTTCCCGGCTACATACAGCGTTTACATACACTTGTCGGTGTTATTGTTTGTGTTGCTGCTGCCTTTTGGCTTGATAGAGTTTTTTGGCGTGGTAGAGGTGCCGCTGGTTATCGCGATAGCTTCATCATTTTTCCTGATTGAGAATATGGCCATCCACCTGCAAGATCCATTTGAGAACAAGCCTACCGATACGCCAACCACCACCATATCCCGCACTATTGAGCGCGATATTAAACAGATGCTGAAAGAGAACTATAAGCAGGAAGAACCCGCTGTTGGTGCATCATACAACAAAAATAAAGTGTTCTATATCCTATAATTAGTTTTGTTGATTTTGTTTTAATTGAAAAGGCCGGTAACATGTGTTATCCGGCCTTTATCGTTTGGAAACGCTACTGGAGCTTCAGCCACGTAGGGCTACTTTAATATTTTGCTATCTCCGCATCTATCCATGCAATACGTGTTTTTAGGAAACTTTTGGCATATGCCACTTCCATATCGTAGTTACCTAATACCACGGCATTTGGCCAAACGTATTTATCCAGTATAGGCCAGGTGGTAAAGTTTTGTTTTTGCGATAGCTTCAGATACTCAGCGTTTTCGTCAATATCGGTAAAAATGGCTTCAACCGCAGTATTACGGATCTGGTTCCAGCGTATTTTTATCTTACTCCTGAAGGTTACGTCCTTAAACAAATTTATCATCCAGGTAGCATCACGTATATACCAGTTGTTAGGGTCTTTTGATACCGAGTAGTCTACGTTACCGCTGCTTAGGTCAAAATCCCAAACGGGGCCCATACCCAGTTTGCCATTGCGATCTTTAAAGTAAAATATACTGCTAAAATCGCGGCCATCCTGGTTTTTAACTACTTCCTCAGCAAAAAACCAGTTCATGAACGATTCTACATTAATGTACTTGGCGTAGCCATTTACCGGGTCGTTAGCGTTAGGTGCAAACAGGGCGTCCTCGGTATCCTGCATGTATTTTGATATGTATTCCAGTTGCTTCGGCGTAATCTCTTCCGGCGATTTAATGGTGAAGGGGAGATTCTTTTTAGTAGCAAACCAGTACTTTTCATCCTTTCGCTGGTCAAGCTCTAACAAGTAGCCGCCGGTGAGGGCATCGCCCGCGTTATCGCTGGCTGTCATTTCGGTGATGTTTACGCGGTTCTCGTTTACCTCAACCTGGCTGGTCAGCAGGTAATTGCCCAAGGTTACGCCGTTCATCACCACTTCTACAAAGCGGCTTTCGGGTGCAAAATCAGAACCTATCCTGCGGGCAAACTCCAATGCAATGCGGTTACGCAGCAGGGTTTTATCGTCATAATTGGCAAGCAGTACCCAGTTTTTGGCTGCCGGCATACCCAGCATGGCCGCCTTGTTATCAAATTTTAAGCGGTATGGCTTTTTAGGGAAATTTGCCCAGGTAGAATTACCACGGCCTTTTATTTTTAGCGTAATGTTTGTTTTTTCCTGCTCAAAGCGGTTGTTGGCGTCAACCACAAGGCTACCGCTTACATAATCATCCTTAGAGACTACCGGGGCGCTGGTGGTTAAATATAAAATAGGGATACCCGTAAATGTACTGACCGAAAACTTATAATCGCGTTTGGTGCCTTTGGCAGATGTAAGCGTATAAGTAATGGTTTTACGCAGGTCGACAGCGGTTTGGCCGCTTACCTGTATGGTATCGTTTTTAGTAACGGTTGAATTTTGGGTGGTAAAAGTTACAACCAGCTTTTTGGTAAGCTTGGTTGGTTGCGGTATGGTTGCCGAGATCTGGTCGCCTTTAATCGTGCAAACAATATCGGTAGTAACAACCCCCGGATTTTTTTTGGCCTCAAGCTTTACCGATACAAAATATACGCTATCGGCAGCTACAACCGGCGGTTTTTTAAGTGTTACTTCTTTTTTACAGGCAGCAACAGTAATTATCAGGAACAGGAATAGTAAATATTTTTTAACCATAGTAAACTAAAAAGATCGCGAAGATACTAATTAGCAGTTACTTATAGTTAATAAAATTTCGGAATTACTTTTACAGATGTGCTTGCCTTACCTAATGATATATCTGTTTTGAGTGATTTAGAAATGATGTTTTGTGGCTATCTGGCATTTTATCAATAAACAAAGTGGGAATTTTAAGACCTTTGGGCCTTTGTTCAATCATGAATTTTTGATATCTATTACTATCCTCTTTTGTCCAAACCCAAGTACCGATGTCTGAACTGTCTACCCACAAATTATTATCGTCATCTAAATAGAGGTGCCATTTTTGATAAATGCTTGCATTTTCAGCAGAACGTAATACAGTGTCTGTATGTTGAATGAGCATATATCTTAACAAGCCATTGTCATTATATACACTTAACCTTAGTTGTTCTTTGTTATTGATGTATGCTCCAAAAGAATCGACATTGCCTTTATTCCAATGTTCATAAACCTTTTCACTGCCTATTCGATTGCACGATAGCATAACCATCATCAGTAAAAATAAAAGAGCATTTCTCATTAGTTAGTTATCTACACCTCGTTTAAATATTTATGTACAAAACTAATGGCCATTGAACCTTCGCCTACGGCGGATGCAACACGGTTCATGGCGCCGGCACGCACATCGCCTGCGGCAAAAATACCGGGGCAGCTGGTTTCCAGCAGGTAAGGGTCGCGGTTGGCTTTCCAAACCTTTTCAAAATCGCTGCAAAGGTTAAGGTCGCGGCCGGTTTCTATAAAACCCTTGCCGTTGGTGATAATGTCTTTACAAAGCCAGTCGGTATAAGGTTTGGCACCAATAAAAATGTAAAGCGCATCAGCTTCAACGGTTTTGCTTTTATTGGTGTTTAAATCTTGTATCACCAATTGCTGCAGGTTGGTATCGCCAATGGCTTCGTTTATCTCGCTGCAGGGCATCAGGGTAATGTTGCTTTGCCCGCCTAACTGATCGATAAGGTATGACGACATGGTTTCGGCCAGGCTTTCCTTGCGGATAAGAATAAACACCTCTTTGGCAAATTTTGACAGGTACATAGCGGCCTGCCCGGCAGAGTTACCCCCGCCTACCACGTACACGTGCTTATCCTTGCAGGATGCAGCCTCCGTCATGGCGGCACCATAGTAAATGCCCGCGCCGGTAAATTTATCAATACCGGTGGTGGTGAGCTGGCGATAATCAACCCCGGTGGTTATGACAACCGCTTTGGTGATCACCTCGGTGCCATCATCCATGATAAGCGTTTTATAATTATCTTTTAGCTTGATCTCTTTTACAGCCTGCGGCGACAAAAAATCGGTACCAAAACGTGCCGACTGGGTAATAGCCCTGCGCGTAAGGTCGGCACCGCTCAATCCTGCCGGGAAACCCAGGTAATTTTCGATCCGCGAACTGGTACCCGCCTGCCCGCCGGGTGCTTTCTTTTCTATCAATAAAGTCTTTAACCCTTCTGACGAGCCGTAAACCGAGGCGGCCAAACCCGCAGGCCCGGCACCGATGATCACCACATCATAAAGCTCATTTTTAACTTCCTGGTTAAGGCCAATTTTAGTGGCAATATCTTTAACAGCCGGGGTTTTTAGCAAAGTGCCATCGGCAAAAATAATGGCCGGCAGGTCCTTTACCTCCAGGTTGTTTAGTTTGATGGCTTGTTTGGCCTCGTCGGTATTAGCATCCATCCAAAGGTAGGGCACCAGGTAACCCGATAGAAATTCCTTAATATCGTGCGATTTTGGCGAATACTGGTACCCAATCACCTTTATTCCCCTAAAATCGGGGCGGTAATGGCCCTGCCAGTCTTCCAGCAGGTCGGTTAAAATGGGGTATAGTTTTTCCTCGGGTGGGTCCCAGGGTTTGGTTAAATAATAATCCAGTTTTACATCGTTAATGGCTTTGATGGCTGCATCCGTATCGGCATAAGCGGTTAGTAACACGCGCTTGGCATTCGGGAAAAACTCGGTGGTTTTGCAAAGAAAATCAACCCCCTCCATTTCGGGCATCCGCTGGTCGCTCAGGAACAGCGCCACCACTTCGCCTTTATTTTTTAGTTCCAGCAGGCTATCCAGCGCCTCTTTTACCGATGCGGTGCTCAGGATACGGTAATCCTGCCGGTAATGGTTTTTAAGGTCGCGGCTTATGGCGCGCAGTACTTGCTGGTCATCATCAATTACAAATATGATAGGTTGGTCCATGTTGTTGTCTTAGTTATCTGTTAGGGGGAAACAAACGGTAAATTCGGTATTGCCGGGTACCGAGGTCACTTTTACGGTGCCATTATGCTGGCGGATGATGCGGGTAACTACATCCAGCCCAAGGCCGGTGCCTTTGCCCATATCCTTGGTGGTAAAAAACGGATCAAACACCCGCGACTGGATATCCTCGGGGATGCCGGGGCCATTATCCTTGATGTAAACACATACAAAATGCCTGTCCAACTGGGTGCGGATCTCCAGTATGCCGTTGCCGTTCGGTTCCATGGCATCAATGGCGTTGTCGATAATGTTTGTCCATACCTGGTTTAGCTCACCCGCAAGGGCTTTTACCTGCGGCAGGTTCAGGTCGAAATCCTCTACCACCTGTATGTTGCCTTTGCGCATTTTGTAGTTGAGCATGGTAAGCGTATTGCGGATACCGGCATGGATATCCAGCAGTTGCTTATCGGTGTCCCTGTCCATATGGGTGAAGGTTTTTACCGAGCTCACCAACTCCGAAATACGGGTTGACGACTCCCGGATATCCGACACCATTTTTTCCTGCAGCAGGTAGTTGTTCATCCAGGCTAACACCACATCCAATTGCGGCGAGGGTGTGCAGCTATGCAGGTGCTCCAGATCGGCGGGGGCGAAGCTGAACTCGGCGAAGTTCTCGGCAATTTCATAATCCTTAATACCGTGTTCGGTTAGCCAGTCGGCAAGGTCATCTTCCGCGTCGGCGCGCTGCATCATGTTAAGCACGGGGCGGTCGGTTTGCTGGGTTTTGCTGATCAGGATCTGGTTTATCTTATCCAGTTTTTCGGGGGCGATATTGAGCGCGGCCACCTCTTTAAACAGCACCGGCAGGCGTTTTACCTGGTCGTGCAGCAGGGAAGCACCGCGGCTGATAGCTGATGCCGGGTTATTCAGCTCATGCGCCAAACCTGCGGATAGCTTACCCAGGGCAAACATTTTTTCGTTTTGCTGCTGCTGCGAGGTAAAATCGCGCACGCGGCTGGTCATGGTGTGTACCATGGCGGCGGTAAGCTCGTAATGCAGTTTTATGCCCTCGTGGATCTTATCCTTAAAAACCCTCAGCATGCGGCATTTTTCGATGCACTCGCCGTAACCAAAGGTATTGGTAGCGCGACTGAAAGGCAAATAACCGGTAATAGCCTGCGGTTTTATCACAAATATCTCCCTTAGCTTGCCGTTTTGCTCGGCGCAAACGCGGATGCGGCCTTCTATAGTAATGAGGGTTTTATCCAGCGGATCGCCTTTTTCAAAAACGCGGGTACCTTCCTCCACTTCCATGGTTTCGCCGTTGGCCAGCAGCCATTCCAACTGCTCGTCGGGTACGGTTTGCAGGGCGGGGATGGCCTTTAATTCGTCTAAGGTTACGTTCTTCATGGCGCAGGGTGAAATGTTATACAATTATAATGGTAATTACGGATTGCGGCAAACAAGAAAAGGGGAAGCAACCAAAAGTTAGCGGTTAATAAATGTCAGTTATACGGTTTTGTTCACGTTCACACCACGTGAACACCGTGAACACTTGTTAGTAATTGATAATGAGTTAATTGCGTTTTGACTTGATATAACAAAACATACACCGTTTTCAAACGACTTTTTTCGCCTTTTTTCGACCTTGGTTCGCCCTTTTTGGGGGATGAAATTTGTGGGGTAAGCTGGAAAGCTTAGTGGGTTTTGGTTATGTTAGAGAATAATATACGATCTATAGCAATTTAGTTGATACCAACAGAAAGCTTTGTTATATTTGAACCTACCCATAGCGGAAGCCATACCTAACATATCACATTTCATGAAAGAAATCAATTCCGTTAGTCAGTTAATAGAATTATTAAAATCGGATAATTCTTCTTATACAGGTGATTTATGGTATAGAGGCCAAGGAAATGAAAAATGGGTTTTATCACCAGGACTTTTACGAGCACATAGTGCGCCGTCTGAAAATAGTTTTTTAACTAAGTTTAAACAATCAGCAGCGATGTTAATTGACAGGCATCCTAAAGATAGTTTCGACTGGATGTTTCTTATGCAGCATTACGGAGTGCCAACACGATTATTAGATTGGACCGAAAGCCCACTAACAGCGCTTTACTTCGCTGTATCTGATAAGTTAACAGACGACGTTGATGCAGCTTTATGGTCATTAAAACCTACAGAATTAAATAGAATAGCTCGAGTGGAACTTGATGAAATTTTGAGTTTTGATGATGACGAGTTGAAAAGCTATTCTCTTGAAACATTAAGACAAAACCCACGCAATAAATTAACGCCACTGGCTACAATTGCGACAAGAAATAATCCCAGAATACAAGCTCAATTAGGTGTTTTTACTATTCATCACTTAGACCAAAGGCCTATCGAGGACTTCTGTACCCAAAGTGAAGTGATAAAATATCGAATCCCTAAAGCGAGCAAGGAAATTATAAGAAACGAACTTAAACTTCTTGGAATAAGTAAATTTACTTTATTCCCTGAACTTGCAAGTATTGGTGAAATATTAAATGGAACATTTAGATGAGTTATATAGAAACGAATCCAGTTCAACACGCAACCATTCTTAGAATTTATTCTGAGAAAGACCAGATCGTATCTGATCCAGAATATCAAAGAAATGGTGGTGTATGGACTCCTGAAAAGAAACAATTATTAATTGATTCTATTTTAAATAATTACGATATTCCCAAAATCTATTTTCACCAATACGATCGAGTTGAAAAACAACAATCTGGAAAATCGTATGCAATTATCGATGGAAAACAACGAGTGGAAACGATTTGGTCATTTATCGAAGGACGGTTTTGTCTTTCGAATGACTTTGAGTATCAAGATGACAACAATATACGTCTTGCTGGTTTAAGTTATGACGATATATCTAAAGAATATCCAAAAATCAAAATCAAGTTTGATTCATTTGTACTTCCCATTATTGGAGTCCAAACCGATGACTTGGATTTAATAGAGGATATGTTTTCAAGGCTTAATGAAGCGGTTCCGTTAAATTCAGCAGAAAAAAGAAATGCATTTGGAGGTGATATGGTAAATGAAATTCGAAATATCTCACGACATCCTTTTTTTAGCACGAGAGTGAAATTTTCTAATAATAGATATCAACATTATGAATCTGCAGGTCGTTTATTACTCGTAGAAGTATCCTTGGAAGAAAGCGAAAAGCTTTTTGACACGAAAAAGGTGTACCTAGATTCGATGGTAAGAAAATATAAATCGGGTCAAATGGATTTTATTAACAGAGTAAGTTTAGTTGTTACACATTACCTCGACGAAATGAACAATTGCTTTAGTTTGAGTGATAATTTGCTCAGGGCCCAAGGAAATATTGTAGTTTATTATTTGCTATTTAAATGGGCAGAAGAAAATCATATTACAATTACCAGGTCAAGACTATTGGCCTTTACAGAGTTGGTTAAAGAAAATCGAGAAATTGCGGAAGTAAATTACGAGGGTGCGGATTTTGATTTGCTCGAATATGATAGATTGACGCAACAAGGTACAAATGATGCATCGAATATTCGAGAACGCTTGAGAGTTCTAACTGAAAACATATAGTTTAAACACATACGCTGGCGCACGCGTGCCGCGTGTGCCCTAACCAAGTAAAGCTCACCGCCTATCCCTCAAATAAGATTTCTCCTCGTCCCTCGTTCGGAAACACAAACATTGTCAGTCTGAGCCTATCGAAGACCTGTACGCCTTGCTAATGGTTCGACAGGCTCACCATGACAACTACCTTGTATCTAAAACTATTTATTTAATTTAACTTTTGTAAAAACTGAAACATCTTTTGTGCTTCCTGCGCCAATTTCTCCGTAGGTGTTACTACCGGTTGCCCATAGGGTTTTATCGGTTTTGATCATTAGTGAATGATATTCTGACGCTGCAATATTGGTAACGTTATCCGTAATTTTGATGAATTTATTTTGATTGGGGCCGTTAATACCAAAGGTTTGATTGTTATAACCTGCGGCCCATAAGCTGCCGTCGGTTTTGATCGCTAACGAAAAAAACCTGCCGCCGGCCAATGCCGAAACGCCGTCCATTACCTTGGTGAAACGTGTTGTGCCTGTATTGGTGCCTATGCCCAATTCACCATATTCATTGTGCCCGGTTGCCCAAAGCGTATTGTCTGTTTTAATGATGAGCGAATGGTATGAGCAGGCTTTAATAGCCTTTACACCGTCCATCACCTTTACAAATCCCATCTGGTCTGTTTTGGTACCGATGCCAAGCTGGCCCTCAACGTTTTGGCCGCAAACCCATAAACTACCATCGGTTTTAAGCATCAGTAAATGTGCCTGGCCGGCAGAGATGGCTTTAACGTTATCGGCAATTTTTTGGTAAGTATCTGCTACATCAGCGGTGGAGTAGCTTGAATTAAAGATCTTGTAATGGTTAAAGCCGCTTGCCCAAAGGCTGTGGTCGGCCTTGATGAAAAAGCCATTCTCGGGGCCGGCCTCCACTTGTTCGGCAGCGTCGGTAACCTTTACAAAATTGCCGTTTGATACCGCGGTGCCAATGCCTAAGTCGCCAAAGTAATTGCCACCCGATGTCCAAACCGAATTATCGGATTTAATAATAATGGAGCGCGAGTCGTTTAGTGATACTGCCTTTACCCCATCACTTACACGAACGAAATTTATATTCTTGTTTTTATTGCCTGTTCCTAAAACGGCACTCCGGTTATCGCCGGCGGCCCAAAGCACGTTTTGATCGTCAATAGCTATGGTGTTGTTTTCGGAAGTGGCGACCTGCAAAAAATGAGCATCAGCGGTTGATATTGGAGGTTCTGTGCCATCTTTTGTAGGGCTTCCTTTTTTACAGGATGAATACACCACTAATGATAGGATGATAAGGAATTTTAATGACCCGGAGGCAACCGCCCGGCGCGTTGCAGCCGAAAGGTGGTTTAAAAAGTGATTAAGCATTGTTATGTTTAACCACTGCCATATTATTTTGTTTTTGCGATGGTTGTTATTAATAAGCCGGTATGTATGCTCAAAACCGTCCTAAAGGTTGTTGGTGAGGACACCAACAACGGGGGTAATAAAGTACCGGCCTATTTTACCTAAACCCGATAGCAGCGGATACCGGCCCTGCGCTTAAGGCCTGCGGGCGTATAAGCGGATAGCGGGGCTGCCTTAACCTAAGCACCACTGCAACTGCTTTTCAAAAAAATCTATCACTTCACGATTTTACTCACCCGGTCTTTGCTTCGCCCGACCACCCTCTCTTCGCTACGCGGAAAGAGGGGTTTGATTTACAATTTTGCTTTTCTCCTCACCCTCTTTGCGCAGCAGAGAGGGTCGACAAACGCAGTGAGGTCGGGGTGAGTAAACTACGCGCTTGCAAAGTATCCCTCCCCATACTATTTCCAAACCCTCACGTTATTATATTTATTAAATTACGCCCATGGCAGCGGCTCAGGATTTGTTTTTAGGGAATAACAGGGTGGTTAGGGCGGTGAGCGGCACTACCATCGCGCTTACGGCTTATGGCGCCGGGGCGGGTTTTGAGGAATGGCATTCGCATGCTAATGATAGTATCAGTCTGCTGCTATCGGGCACGCACCACGAGAGTTTGCAGGGCAGGGAACTTAAACGTACCCCCGGCGACCTCAAATTTATCCCGGCAGGGGTAATGCACCGCTGCGAACAGTATTTGCCCGGTACCTGTAAAATTAACCTTGATTTGAACGGGCAGGCGCTGCAAAAAATGGGGATCAGCGAAGAACAGCTGGCGGGATTGTCGGGCAGTTCACTACCGGCAAAATTCACCCTGTTGAAACTGTACCACGAGCTGGTGGCGCATGAGGTGCCCGAGGCTTCAACAGAGCTTTTGCTGTTCCAGCTTTTTAACCCTGCCACACCACCCAAACACAAAGGCGCGCCACCGCTTTGGGCCGAGCGCTTAAAAGATTTGCTGCATGATGAGTGGGACAAGAATTTCCACCTGGATGATCTTTCGGCACGGCTGGGGGTGCACCCGGTAACCATCTCGCGGTATTTCCCGCTGTATTTTGCCACCACACTGGGCAATTATATGCTGCAGATTAAGGTAAACAAAGCCTTAACCATGATCAGGGCCAGCAATACGCCGCTTACCCAAATTGCCTATAACTGCGGCTTTGCCGACCAGGCGCATTTTACCCGCACCTTTAAAGCCATTACCGGCTACCGCCCGCAGGAGTTCAGGAAGGCGTAAAAAAACCGCATTCAGGCTAATTTGGTTCAATTTTGATGGTTTGCTATTGCCTACTTTTGGGATATATTCATTTACAATGCATTCCAGATACTATCATAAACTTGCTTTTATACTTTGTTTACTGTTGCCATGGCTGCACACCAACGCGCAGCAGTTCGACCCTTTTGACGGCAACGCGGCGGCTTTTCATGTAAAGCTAAGCCGTTACTTTAAAACCGAGGAGGATGAAAAGGCCGCCCGTGTTTTGGTGACCGATAGCATTAACCGTTTTAAGGCAGATACCGCCTGGACGCTTAATAACCTTGCCGCGCATCTGGATACTTACAGCAGGCTATTGGTTGCGATAGAAAGGCATAACCAGTATTTTAGGCTGCGTACGTATATCAATAAAAACGATAGCCTGGCAAGGCAGGCTTACAACCAGGTTGACGAGGTTGAAAGCGGATTGGAAGGTATTACCGGGCGCATGCTTTTGCAGCCAAGGTTTGCCGCCATCACCGAAGTGCAATTGAAGCAATATCAGCTTACTAAATACAAATTTTTGCTGAGCAAAGCCAAAGAACAGGCGGTGCACAGCCTGCCCGAGCATGACGAGCAACTGCTGGGCAAGGTATCTGACGATATGATTGACCACCTGACCGACCGCTACGATAACCTGATGAGCAGCATAACGGGCGACAGCATCACCATTAAAAACAAAAAGTACAGCCCGGTGAAGATCTGGAGCGGCATATTGCAGAACCCGGATAGCGTATTGCGAAGGCAGGTGAGCGAGGCTTACTACAAAGCCTACAGCGACCACGCCGAAGTGATTGCCGCCGCGCTGATTGATATAACCCGCCAAAAAAACATCCTGGCCAAACTAAGGGGATATAAAACCGCTACCGACCGCGTTTATGGTCGCCGCTTGCAACTGGCGGAAGAAAGCGTTAAAAAAATGCTGGGTGAAATGAACCAATATGCCGATGTATTAAAAAACTATCAGCGGGTGCAGGCTAATCAAATTAAAAAACAAACCGGGCTGGCCACCGTGCATAGCTGGGATGCATCGCTGCCGATGGGTTTTACGTGGCAACCGCTTCCCTTTGCCAAAGTAAGGCCGCTGATACTGGACGCGCTTGCGCCACTGGGGGATGAATACACCCGGCATTTCGCCGCTTTGTTAGACCCCGCCAACGGCCAGATGGAGATTGCCGGTGGCCCTAACCGGGTGAACGAGAATACCTCGGTAGGCTTTATCGGCGTACCCGAAAGCCTGTATATGAAAAGCTATAACGGCACGCTTGGGGATGTATCGCGCCTGATACACGAAGGCGGGCATGCCATACATGAGCAACTGATGAGCGATAGCCGGATTGTGCCATCCTACAAATACGGGCCAAGCATTTTGTATGAAGCCTACGCCATGTTTAATGAATTGCTTTTGCTGGATGCGCTGGAAAAACAGGAAAAAACCAACGACGGTAAAGCGTTTTATACCAAGCAGTTTCTGGATAAGCTATCGCACGAGATATTTACATCGGCTGAAGAAGGGGCCTTTGAGCAGGGCTTGTATGATGGCGTGGCCGGCGGCACAATCAACACCCGCGATGATGTGGACAAGCTTTACGCGGGCATCATGAACAAGTATGATAGCTATTTCCCTGCCGAGCCGCAACGCAAAAGCGAATGGATAAACAAACGCCTGGTTTTTGATGACCCTTTGTATAACGTTAATTACCTGTACGCTATTTTAGTATCGTGCAAGTTGTACCAGCAACAGCACGCCGACCCTAAAACGTTCGCTGTAAAATATACGGCCCTGCTTAAAAACGGTTTTGATGCCCCGGCTGCTGACCTGCTTAAAAAGTTTATGGGCTTTAGCCTGGATAGCGGCAGTTTACTGAAAGACGCACTGGGTTTGATGCGCGATAAAACAAGTAAGCTGGAGGGGTTGTACGCGAGATAACCACCGTCCTTGTTGATGTTTAGATTTTAATTCCCTCCTCTGTCGCCGCAGGGTCTCACTACGTTCAGCATGACAAAGGGTTTTTTAAAACTGTCCTAAGGGTTGTTGGTGCGGACACCAGCAACGGGATGATCTAATTCCTTTAGCTTCTCGCTCTGCCTCTGCCGTTCTCTATAGCGTCTTTAATTTCTTTGGCGTCGCTTTTTGAGAAACCGTGGGCCTCAACCTTGTTGCCATTGTGGTAAAAACGAATGGTAGAGTAACCGATAAGCGGGGTATCAATCTCCACTGCCGAGATGCTATCGTAAGCCACAGAGGTTTCGTCGCCGCTGAACAGGCCGGGGATTTTGATAGTGATGCCGGTTGGTTCAACAATGATCTGCGCGGGGAAAAGCTTATTACCTTCTGACAGGCGTGATGCGGTGTATTTCATGATCTTAATAAGGGGTATGAATTAATGCTTCAAAAGTAACGATTTAATCATTATCAATATTATAATCGCTTTGTATGTTCTGTAAGCAAATAAGCAAGCGAAAGAGAATAACCCTCTTTCGCTTGCATGTGTTATAAACTAAATAATGGCAGTATCGCAGGGGCTTTTTAATAGGCCTTGCGGCAACATATAGCTATTTTTCCCGTGCCTGTTTTTCGTGTTCTTTTTCAGCATGTTGTGCGGGTTGCCTTTTTTGCCTGGCTGGCGTTTCGGCCTGGCGCATTTTTACACGCTCACTGGCGCTTGCAGCATGGCTTTGCTGTTTTGGGGTTACTACCGGGCTGTTTTTAGCAATTTTATCGTTGTTTTGGTTTGCAAGGTGTTTATTGCTGTTTGCCGGCGCATTACTTTTATCTGCAGCAGCTTTAGCGGGTTTGCCTTTTTGCCCAAACCTGTCGCCATTAACTTTATTGTAGGCAGTAACAGCAGGCTTGCCCTGGTTTGCCGATGCATGCTGGCTGCGATTAGCCATTGCTTTCTGCTCATGCGAAAGCTGATCGTGGGTTGGCTGCACATGTTTTTCTTTCATGGCGGTTAACTCTTCGGGGCGTGGTGTTGCATTTACGCCGCCCCGGCCATTAAAGCTTGCGCGGTTATTAATGGTGGTGTTATTGTTAACCACAACGGTATTATCAATATAGGTGTTCTTCACTACGGTTTTATTAACGTTAACCACGGCGGTGTTATACCTAAAGGAGTTACCTTCCCACCGGCCGCCGCCAAAACCCGATCCGCCGTAACCGTAGCCATAATTAACCCCACCATAAAAGCCAACATGGCGGCCCCAATACCCGGCATGGAAGCTGTAGATACTGCCATCGTATCCCCAATAGCCGGGTGTCCATAAATAATGAGGACGCGGCGGGCTCACCCAAACGCCCGGTACCCAGTAGTAATCGCCCATATTATTATCATACGCCCAGTATCCGGGTACCCACAAATAGCCATCTACAGGGCAAAGCGGTTGTGTATAAACCGGCAGGGCCGGAGGGGCTATATTTATAGATATGCCTACGCTAACCTGCGCAAATAACTTTGATGATGACACTAAAATTAATGCCAGCAAAACAAAACCTTTAATTACCTTTTTCATAACGTGATTGTTTACGTATATGACAAAGTGAATGCGGATAAGTTAGGCCAAAGGCATTAGAATTGGATTAGAGTTTGAAGCTGATCATCATGGCGTTATATCAAAAAAACAAGCGAAAGAGATAACCCTTCCGCTTGCCTGCATTACTAAAAACTGATCAATGAGCAATGATGTATCTACTAATTTTGCTCAACTAAATGCGACTCATTAATCATTACCTGTAGGGATTAGCTTCCACATAAATTTATCGGTAGGCTCGGGGGCCTCAAAACGGATCTCGGTTGGCAGGTTGGGGCTAAACACAAAGCTGCGCAGGGCATCGCCATTATAAAAAGTGCTTTTAATGTACCATTGTTTAGCATCAGGCGCGGCAACTATCCTGAAGCTGGTGCCCGAACCGGCGGGGCCTATCATAGGTGTATGGTCTTTAACCGCGTTTGGCTGAAAGTACATGTTATCGGTACCGGCCAGGCGCATAGTGTAGCTGATACCCTTTTTAGTTTTATACTGCTTTACCTCCCATTTTTGGGTGCCACTGCCGCTGTAGGGTTGTAAAAAAACATTTTGGGCAACGGTGGGCTGCCATGGGGTAAGTGCCTTTGCGTTATTTACAATAAAGTAAGTACCACTGGGTGGCGGCATGGTGTTATCGATACCGGGGGGCATTTGGATGCTTTGGCCTATGGTTTTTAATTGGCTGCAGGCCGATATGGCCAGCGTAAACAGCACAGCGATAGATAATTTTAGTGTTTTCATGGCAGGTGTTTGTTTTGTTTGATACAAGTTTAACAGCCTGATGGATACACTTTTATGATAATGAGCGGAGCAGGGTTTACGGGTTAGTGAAAGGGGCGTTTGGGAGAGGGAAGGAGGAGTGGTACGGGGGAATGTTAATAACCGATCGTCATTTCGAACGAGGTACGAGGAGAAATCTTTTACAACAAGCAGGTGACTTTGCATACCCGGATGCAAGGTGTAAAAGATTTCTCCTCACTCCGTTCGTTCGAAATGACATGGTGGTAGAGGGGCTTGGCCCTAAAAAGCCATTTTCCTTCTTATCAGGATAGCGTCAATGCGTTTGCCAACGGCGTTGAGTACGTGTTCGTCTAAAAAATCTTCGTTGCGTTGCATCCATTCGCTGCCCAGTTTAAAAAGCATGGCTACTTTGCCATCGGCAAATTTTACGTTCCATACATGCCAGGTTTTAAAATAGGCACTTGTAATTTCAATAAGATGTGCTGTTCCATCGGGCAGTTTAATCTTGTGTTTCATAGCTTGTAGTTGTGAGTCGATGTCCTATAGAGACGTTAGAAAACACGCTATTATTGTCTAAGGTTTGTCGCCCAATTGTCTGAAAACGTGTTTTTAAGCTAACTTGTTAATTTTCAATCACTAAAAAATTTGCAACATTTGGGATACGGCATTTATCTTCCTTTTTGGATCCTGTTTCTTAAAATCCTGCTTCCAATATGCCGTTCATCAAAGCCCGGCTGCCGTTGGTCAAAGTAATTTCAGCACCCCGGCTACAACCCATTCTTTTGAGTAATAAATCAAAAAAGACATGGAAACCACACAACGACAAACCTACCTCGACTGGCTGCGGATCATCTCCATAGCTGGTGTATTGTTCTTCCACTCGGGCATGCCTTACGCTGCCGACGAGTGGTGGCACATCCGCAACCACGATACCAGCGCGCTGATGGCGCAATCAAACTATTTTATGCACCTGGTGCGCATGCCGCTATTGTTTTTCATCAGCGGTACCGTTAGCTATTATATGATGCAAAGGCGCAGCGCGTTAAGCTTTATAGGCCTGCGTTTTACCCGCTTGTTTATCCCGTTGTTGGTGGGGATGTTAGTGATTGTGCCGCCGCAAATTTATATGGAGCGCATAAGCCACGGCTTTACCGGCAACTACTGGGATTTTTATAAAACCACGTTTACTACGGGCGTTTACCCCAAAGGAAACCTGAGTTGGCACCACCTTTGGTTCATAGCCTACCTGTTTGTGTATGATCTGGTATTCGCGCCCATATTTATGTGGTTAATCAGCGATAAGAGCGCCAGGTTTAAAGCGGCATTGAACGGCCTTGCCAAAGGTAAATGGATCTACGTGATAGCCATCCCATCGATAGTTTGGTACACCTTGCTGAGCCGTGTTTACCCTCAAACCAGTAACCTGGTGTACGATTACTGCTTTATTGTTTACTGGCTGCTGTTCCTGCTGGCGGGGTTCATCTGCATACTGCAACCCAACCTGATGGAGAGCCTGCAGCGCAATCGCCGCTTTGCCATTACCATTGGTTTTATTGGCATACTGGCCGTAAACTACCTGTGGCTAAACCCGCCGCCAAACAATGCCGAATGGGGTTACCTGCGCGGGTATTCGTTCCGTGCCTTATCGGCTATGGTTGGCTGGGCCTGGGTATTGGGTTTGGTGGGGTATGGTAAGCAATATTTGAATCGCCCGCATAAGTCGCTTAATTATTTAAACCAGGCGGTGTACCCGTTTTATATCCTGCATCAAACAGTAATTGTTATTTTAGCCTATTACATTGTGCAAACCAACGATACCGTGATCATGAAATATATTTACACGGTTGGCGTAACGCTTTTCATCACCATGGGCATCTATCATTTGCTGGTAAAACCTTACCCGGTAACGAGGTTTTTATTTGGGATGAAACCATTAGAGAAGAAGAGAGTAGCGGTTAGCGGATTAACGGTTAAGAAAGAAACCGATACGAAAAAATGGGTTGAGGAGAATGCAGGTGTGTTGGTGTAAGAGCTGGCGAGTTAGATAACCGAGGCATAAGTAAATATTGAATATCAACATAGCGATGGGTTTTAAACCCATCGCTATTATAAACAAAAAATGAAGCAACTGCTAAAAAACATCTTCCCCGGGTTTTACGGGCTGCTGAATTACTTTACCATCAGGCTGCTGCAGGATACCGACTCGCACTCGCATTTTTGGATGCGCCCCTGGGCTGTTACCACCGGCGAAGTGGTGATGAGCTTTATTGTGGGTTATTTGGTATTGGGTGGGGTCCATCGTATTTGCAGATATACCGATAATAAAGCGGGGGGCACCGTTCAGGCAAGTTTTATCACCGAGCTGTGGTACGTTATCGCCTTATCGGTATTGGTTAACAATATTGTGTTATTGCCGGTTGCAGCCTTTACGGATGACGGCCTGTCGCTGAGCGATTTCGCCGAGATCAATATCGTGCCGCTGCTGTATACGCTTATTTATTATGGCATTGTTCGCAGTCGGACTTATTTAAAAGCCTATGTGGCGAACCAGTTACTGGTTGAAAAACTTACGAACGACCACTTGCAAACCGAGCTCAAATTTCTGCGGGCGCAGTACCACCCGCATTTTTTATTTAACGCGCTAAACACTATTTATTTCCAAGTGGATGATGATGTGGCAGGGGCCAAGCAAAGTATCGAGCTGCTATCCGAATTGCTGCGTTACCAACTGTACGACCGACAGCACCAGGTAAGCATTAAACAGGAGCTGGACTACCTGCAAAACTACATCCTGCTGCAAAAAGTACGCGCCAGTAAAAAGATGGTGTTGAATATTCAGTTTGATGAAGAGTTGACAGAGCAGCAAATTTACCCGTTGTTGTTTTTGCCACTGGTAGAGAATGCTTTTAAATACGTGGGAGGGAAGTACCATATCAATATCAGCGCGAGTAGCATGGCAGATGGCATATTGTTCAGGGTGCAAAACGATTTGCCGGATAACATCCAACCCAATCCTGATAGCAGCGGTATTGGTATTGAGAACCTGAACCGCCGGCTGGAACTGCTTTATCCCGGCAGGCACAAACTAACACTGGATAAACACCCCGATCATTTTATTGCCGAACTTGAACTGAAATACCAATGACGAACAAACCCATCACCTGCATCATTACCGACGATGAACCCTACGCCCGCAAAGGCCTGCAGGCTTATGTAGAGAAGACTGATTTTTTTGACCTGAAAGGCCAGTGCGAAGACGCCATGGAACTTGGCGAAATGCTGAAAAAGCAACCGGTTGACCTGTTGTTTTTAGATATCCAGATGCCACATATTACCGGGGTGGAATTTTTGCGCTCGCTTAATAACCCACCCAAGGTTATTTTCACTACGGCATTTAAGGAGTACGCTATTGAAGGTTTTGAACTGGATGTACTGGATTATATGCTGAAGCCGATATCGCAGGAGCGGTTTAACAAAGCCGCCCAAAAAGCAAAAGACTACTTTGACCTGAAAGGGACTACCACCCCGCCCGATTACCTGTTTGTAAAAGCCGACGGCCGCTTAGAGAAGATAGTGTTTAACGAGGTGCTTTTTATTGAAGGGATGGAGAACTACGTGATCATCCACACCACTAATAAAAAGGTGATCACCCATAGTACGCTAAAATCATTGATAGAGAAGCTGCCAAAACAGGCCTTCCTGCAAACGCATAAATCGTACATCGTAGCCATTAACAAGGTTGGCGCGGTTGAAGGGAACATACTGTATGTAGGCAACCAACAGGTACCCATCAGCAGGCAATTGCGCGACTATGTGCTGGGGCGGATTATTTGACGCTTTGATTGGGTATTACCAGTGCTGTTTTGGGCATGGCCACCCGGGTTTTTATTAAGTTAAGTTCGCTTTGTAAAATATTATCTATTGTTAGGTTGGCCCAGAATATTGCATACCAGTTAAACGGGGTGCAAATAGTAAAACGGCTGGATAGTTTTAAGCTGCATTTACCGTTAGCTAATGGCTCAAGCTCATATTTATCTTCGATGATGTTGATATGCTTGCCCCCAATTACAATATGCTCATCAAGCACCGTAGGGGGTATTTTATCCGGGTCGGTTTTTATGGCAAGTGTAAGTTGTTTTTGTGGCACATAGGAGGTGATGGTTTCATCAAAATATAATCCCTTCTCAAACAATGCCATGCGGTGCCCGCCAACGGCTTGCTTATCAATAACTGTTTTTATATGCCGCGGAAAGCCTATTACATCCGTTAAATATGAACGGTTTTCAGGTAAGGCAATGTTATCAATATGGGTTAGTTTATTCCATACCTGTGCCGGGCTGGCATTAATTATAACTGTTTTGGTTACATGGTATTCTTTTGATGCCGATGCCGCATCCTTTTCTATAAACCCGATAACCAATGGCAGCAGCGCCAGGAAGGAGAGATTGAAATTATGATGATCGTTTGGTTTTTTTGCCTGTCTTAATTTATAAGTGTAAGCCACAATACCACCCAGGCCCGATAGTACCGAGAAGAATGGATAGATCATTATCCAGCAAACGGCCCCTTCCATAAATAAGGCCATGGTAATAACAAGTACCGCAGCGGTGGTTAACCAGGGTATGAAAAAAGCTTTTATCCTGTTTTTTGTCTTCTCCAGCGGTAATAAAATAACCGTAATAAATCCAATTATAAAAGGGGCAAAAAACAGGAACGACAGGCTCATAACTTCCATTGCTGCACCCATTAAGCCAAAAACTATACGTATCAGCAGGCCATAGGTAGCTGCAATAATAACGGCGAAGGGTAATTTCATATAAGGTCTAAAGGCTGTGTTATGTTATAGTCACGAATATAATGTCTTTTTTGCAATTATATCTTACCGGTAGCGTGTCGCCCATGCCCTTGCTTACCAGGTACAGGCAATTACCTTGTTGGGCCTTTAAGATGTTTTGTTTATAAAAGAATTTGCCCGGGTAAAGGCCCTTATCGGTTTCCCAAAAAACAAACTGGCAACCATGCAAATGCCCCGAAAATACGAGCTGGTATTTTGCAGTTATTGACGCTTGTTGGATGGGTTTGTGTGTGAAAAGGATTTGCAGATGGGCTGATGGCGCGTTTTCAGCAGGTTTGCCGCCGTCTACCCTCACTGTTGTGCCATTAATATTAATTGTGGCGGATGCGTTTTCGAGCCAGGTAATTTTACCTGCCTGCATTGCGAGTTTAATTTTATTCAATCCAAAAAAGGTATCGTGGTTGCCTGCTATGGCAAATACATGGTCGCAACTTATAGTGGTTGCCAAGTTTGCCAACCAAAGCAAACCTTTGCGTGTATCCACATAATCGCCGCCAAAAAGAATAATAGCAGGTTTTAACTGTGCTATTTTATCAGCGAGCAAGATAGCTGTTTTTTGGCTAAACGCGTTAAAGTGCAGATCGGAAACGAAGAGGATGCCGAACGGGTCTTTTACCTTACAATGCAGTTGTTCGGTACGTACCTCAAAAGAATGGTTATAGCCTATTTCTAACTTCATCGCGATACCAGATTAGGATACTAAGGCAGCCTATATGCCATTTTTTTAAAGGTGCTTTAACATCAAGCAATCCCCCAACCATATAAAAGCCAATAGGTATTACATTAAATATGGCCCGCGAAATACCTGTTTTGTAGGTTTGTTTTATACTTGTTGTTAATGGATGCTTAACCCCGTCAATAAGCAGCGGGAATAAAAATAACAGTTGCACCTCGGCCACGTAAAAAACAATTATTGAAATGGGTATAAGCCACATACTGATAAAAGAAAGCATAACGCCGGATACAAATAGCGCCAGTAAACAGGCAGTATATTTAAGCACGCCATAGTAGTTAAAAGCAATGGGTTTTATAGGTATGCGGTTAGTGCCGTCTAACTCATTCATTTTGTTTTGCATCCATAGCCCGCCGCAGGCAAATAACTGAGTAGTAACAGGCACATTATCTGTATCGCTAATGCCGGATAAGTGCTGTTCGCTTTGCCTGAGTAATGCTTTATAATACATTAGCCGTATATATAATGAAACCATGATAGCCAGGCTATACCATTCCCCAAAACCAGCATGCGGTGGTAAAGGTTCTCTATTTTGGTACAGCGCTTAATATGGAAAACAAACTCATCATAGCATATAGCTACAACAGTATATATCAGCACCAGTAATATGGGTATCAAAAATACTTTTGGGGTTGCACTCACCATAGCAAACCACATTAACAAAAACATGGGTACACCACCTAAACCAAGCGCGGCGGCTTCCGCGTCCCTTTCTTTTTTTGGTATTTTCATGTTAAGCGGGTTGCGGTGATAGCGCCAGTCTAAAACGCCACCGGTTGTGGCAATTACGCCAAATATGCCCATCACAATAAACTGCCACGGCAAATAGGGGAACGTTTGCCCTATAGGTACACTATTGCTAAAAATAAACAGCAATGCGATAAACAGTACCGGTGGAACAAATAATAAAAGGAGCGAAAAGTATTTACGCAATGGAAGCATTTTTAATAACGCAAATATGGTAAATACAGGGCAAATTAATTTAACCGATATTGCAAATGCTCATGAACACCGCCTAATAATGCTTTATCGCCCTTTGCCTCAAAACCTAAGTTGGTATAAAGTTTTTTGGCCTTATCGTTGCCTTTGCTTACCAGCAGGCCAACGGTTTGGTGGTTAAGCCGGGCGGCACGTTCAAATAATGCTTTAATGAGTTTTTTGGCAATGCCCTTGCCCTGGTGTGCAGCATCTACCGCAAGGCAATCAATGTAGTATTCGCCGGGCTGTGTTTCGTCTTCGGGCTGGCCGGTAAAACCCAGCTGGGTGGTGATATATTGTAAGAATGGTTTGCGCAGTTCATCCAGTTTCGCGCCATCGTAAGCTATGATCATGCCGCATATTTCGCCTGCTTCATCCCAAACCAAAATATTGTTGTAGCTGTATTGGTTGCCTGTTAGGGTAATAAAGCGTTCAAATAAAGCCAGTTGTTTTTGCCCATTATTACTGTTGGCAAATTTGGCGGCCAGTTTGCCCATGGCCAATACTATCAGGCGTGCTATAGCGGGTGCATCGGTTGGTTGGGCGGGGCGTATCATGCGTTTATATTTTGGTTGGGCTCTCGTCGGGCACAAAGTTTATCTGGTGCGATGGGTCGAACGGTACGTAAACGCGTTTCCAGGGTTCATCGTCAATCAGTTTCCATTTATGGGCGGTGCCGGTTGTATCTAACGCTATCAGTATTTCGCCGGGTTTTACAATGAACGTTTCGCCGGGCAGGGTTTCAAACTCAAGGGTACCCGATAGGGTGATCACATATTGCTCAACAGGGGCGTTGTGCCAATCGTAAAACGAGTGTGGCGGCGATTCCTGGAACCTGATGCTCGATGCCTGGTTAAAAATGCCTTCGTTTACCGTTCCCGTTTGTACGTGCGAGTGGCCATCATCTCCGGTGTATAGTTTATAAGCTTTTATCATTAGGGGGTAGTATAATGCCGCTAAACTAATATATACCGCTTATATTACTGTTACAGCGATGTAATATCTATCCTTTTAAAGCTTATCCAGCCTGAAGTAGCCCAAATGGACCTCATCCTCAGGCAGGCCCTCCGCAGGTGTTATCTGAATATGGTATTGCTGTTTCGCCCCCGCAGCCAGCATCTCATCTATATTATAAATATCATCCACATCAATACCATACTTATCATCAATATGCGAGTTGGCGCCCTTAACACCGGTAATGCTGTTGTTGCGGAAAAATACGGTTTTCTTAGCCTCTTGCATAGCCAATGCACGGTCGGGTTTTACGGTTAAAACTACGTAATGCTGCTCCTCCAGCTTGCCCGATTGGTAGCCGCCCAGATTGATAAAGAAAAGTTTGTTGGGCGAGGCGATATCTGCTTCGGCCTTTGGTACCACCTTTATGCTATAGCCTTCAACCGCGTTCACTTCGCGCCAGCCATCAATATGCAGGTTTGCGCTGGTGCCGCGCCAAAAGGTTTTAATATCGGGGATCAGATCTTTTAGGGTAGCGGCAATTCCGAAGAAGTAGTCGTGCTGCTCTACATGCCTGCCGGGCGGTTTAGCGCCTAACAGCAACATAAAAAGCTTAAGGTTTTGTGCCGATGCTTGCATAGGTTATTCGTTTTTAAAAAGGCTTTTCGCGATAGTCTCTGAAGCCCTTTCGCAAAAATCAAGCCCCGAGTAATCCGGATTATAGCCGCCAATATACGGCACAGCCATTATATAAAGGCGTTTATTAATGTTACCGCGTTCGTCTACAGGCCTGAATTCATCATTAATGGCAACGCCAGGCACTTTTAAGTAATAATTGCCTTCGCCGTCAGTTTTTACTTTTTTGTCATCGGCCTGCATTAGCTTTTTACCTTCGGCAGCATCCCTGAATTTTAACAGCGCGGGAGAAATGGTATGCGCAGCCGTAAGGCTTTCATACGGAAAGGCATCATAGGAAAGGTGCGGCTGCCCCGAGCAATCAACATAGGTTTTAAAATAGGTTGACTGCTTTTTGCCGTTTTCATCCGTGTAATGATAAATAGCGCCGCCTTTTTCGGTTGGTTCTGCATCGCTGTCGTTACCTGCGTCAACCAGTTCGAGCAGGCCGGCATCATGCAGGGCAAACATCTCCTCGCACGAGCTTTGGGGGATGTAGGCTATCACGATAGCGATAAGCGGCAGCAAGGTTTTCTGCAGCCGTTGCATATCCTCGGCCGAAAAGTGCTTGGCGGGGTAGTTCATGGCGAAGCTTAAAACGCCCAACATTTCCTTCCAGTAGATAGATTCGTGTTTTTTGATGGAACGGGCGGCCTCTTCGTACTCAGTTTTCATCAGCTCAAATGGGTCGGCACGTTCGCGTAGCGCCATCATGGCATCTACAAATTGCTCCATGCCCATATCCTTCATAAATTCATAAAACACGGGTTGTTTTTGGCTGATGGGGTCTTTAAAATCCTTCTCGAAGATAAAATCGAGCGAGAGGAAACCGTTATTACCTTTAATGTGCGCGGCTATTTCCTCTTCGGTTAATAACGAATCATTTTGCAGGTGCGAATCTTCCAGGTGAAACCTCACCGCGGGCAGCATACCGTGGCGCGAATGCATCACCATTTTAAACCCGTCGCTATTTGGCGATAACTGGTAAATAAGCTTACCGGCCTTATTTTTAAAGTACACGCCGTTGTGGCGCGCAAGTGTACGTATAGCATCTACAGCAGTAAGCGATGCCCCTTTTATGGCTACCGCATGGTTTAACTGCAAAGCCAGCTTTGCGGGTGGGTAAGGCGAATCGAACCAGCCCTGTACCTTGCCCTCGTGTTTTATTGGCCAGTTATGCCCTGTGCAAATGATGGCCTGGTCAAACTCAAACGATCTGTCGCCTGCAATTTTAACACGGATCAAATTTTGTTCGGGCAGGTCTATAATATCAGTTACCGGGCTGTTATAATGGATGGTGTATACAATGCCGGCCTCATTTGCCTTTTGTTCTAACAGATCAAACTGCGCGGCAAGGTATTGGCCAAACAACAGGCGTGGCAGCACCTTATAATCGTTGTAAATTTTAGGGGTGATGGCAAATCTGTCAAGCAATGCTTTTGGCGCGGTTTCTATCCAGTCGGCAATGGGGGTAACCAGTTCGGGTATCTCATTACCGGATACATTGGTGATATGCTCGTTACCGGCACCCTCTGTGCTGTAAGGCATGCCGGTGCCTAATTGGTCCTTTTTTTCAAAAATATCTATTGTGATATCTGTACGGCCGGCATCTACCAGGCGCTTAAACATGAACAGCCCGCTGGGGCCGCCACCAAGTATGGCAATGCGTTTTTTGTTTTTCAATTTACCGGTTGCAGTTAGCGTGATATAGGTAAATTAAAATATTCCTAAATTGTTTTACAGGTATTGCCTTATAGGATATTTTATATATTAATGCTTTACTAAAGCAATGCCTCTTTTTTCTTCGGCAGGCGATAGTAAAAGGTGGTACCCTCGCCCGGGGCCGATTCCGCCCAGATCCTGCCGTTCATTTGTTCTATCATATCTTTACAAATACTCATGGCCATGCCTGCGCTTTTCAGATAGCCGTAGGCCTGCGTTTCAGTGTCTTGTAAATTAAAAAGGCTTTGCAGTTGATCGGCAGTCATGCCGTTACCGCGATCGGTAAAGGCAACGGTTATCCAATCCTCGTCTTCGCTGCAGGTTACGCCGATAATGCCGCCATGTTGGGAATACTTGGTAGCATTACTTAAAATATTGCGATTGATGAATTGCAGCATTTCTTTATGCGCGTAAATAAGCTGGCGCTCGGGGATAACATTATATAAGGTAATATTTTTGCTGATCTGGTCGTAAAGATACAGGCCGTTGGCTTCGTGTATCAGATCGTTTAAAAACAGGGGCTGTGTTTTACCTGCCAAATTTTCTTTTTTCGCTTTTACCCAGCAAAGTAATCCGTCCAGTAGTTTGATGCTTTTGGCGGCGGTGTTGCTTAGTTCTTCAAATATCAGATGCGATTCGTTGGCAGCCAGCGGGCGCTGGGTATGCTTAATTACATCTGCAGTCATTACAATGGATGCGAAAGGCTGCCGCAGGTCATGCGCCATTATAGCTATTAATGTTTGACAAAAGGTATCCTGTGTTTCCAAATTTTCAGATTTCATAGCCGTGATGGTGTGCGATTGAGTTTAACAGGTTGGGGCAGGTACTGGTGGCGTAGTTTATACCGGCGGTAATAATCGGCAGCTATCCATACAAAGAAAATAATACAGCCATTCCACATGAGCACTACAAACATTGGCAACAGGTGTTGTAAAATAAAATGCATTACGTTTCCCTCCTTTTTTTGATGTGAAGGATGGCTTATCGCTAATGATAAAGCACCGCCTTCACCTGCAAAGAAAAAAAGAGTTAGAGATGCTAAAGACAAGGTTCGACAGATACCCGGCAATAGCAGACAGAAAGGCTAATAGGTTAGACCAGTACTCCTGGAAGTTTTAAAACAGCGCGGGGTCAGATATACAGCAACATGTTTTTAGAACCACTGATGCGCAAACTTTCTGAAATCGTCTTTAAACTGTTCTGTTACGGGGATAATGGTTTTCCCGATCTTGATCGTGTTTTTGGTAATAGCATCAATCTTATCTACAGAAACAATAAACGAACGATGTACCCGTATAAAACCATTTGCGGGGAGCTTTTCCTCCAGCCCTTTCATGGTAGTGAGTGCCTTTAAAAAGCCGTTATTACCGGTTAAATAAACCTTAACGTAATCTTTAAAGCCCTCCAGGTATAAAATATCCTTTAAGTAAATGCGTACCATTTCATACTCTACCTTTAAAAAAATAAAATCGTTTATCACGTAGCTATCGGTATGGTTGGCTGGCTTTTCTTTTTCGGCAAAATAGGTTTTAGCCTTATAGCAGGCGGTTAAAAAGTCCTCGTACATTACGGGCTTTAGCAAATAATCAAGCGCGTTTACTTTGTATCCCTCTAACGCGAATTTTTCATGGCCGCTTATAAAAATAACACGTGGCGCGTTAATACCATGCATGGCCTGTAGTATTTTGGCAAGTTCCATCCCATTAATACCGGGCATGTTGATATCCATAAATATCAGTTGGATATCCTGTGTTTCTATAGCTGCGAGCGCATCTGACGGCGATTGGTAAAACGTTATTAAGTTTAAAAACGGTACCTGACTTATAAATACCTGCAGATGTGATATGGCTAATTCGTCATCATCTACAATGATACAATTGATTGGCATAGGCAAAGATGTAAGCAATAATTGGTCAATAAATATTGAAACCAACCATAATTGGCTGTTTTTGGCCTGTCCCTAAAATGGGAGATGGCTGTATCATATATCTATGCATTAAAATTATGGTATTGCTTTTATATTATCATTAGTGTAACAGAAAGTTTTTTATGGCGTAATAAAACCTGAAATGTGTGTTTCTTTACTCAATTGTTGCATGCCATTCCACAACTTATACAACTATTATTATAGCCCCAGGGCCAGTATAATTTGTTTTGCCAGTTCGGCCTCAATAAATGGTTTAACCAAAACACCTGCAAAGCCCTGCTCCAGATATTTCTCCTTGTCGGATGGCAGCCCCTCATTACTAATTACAATAACAGGTAAGTTTTTTGTGTTTGCCACAAGCCCTGTGGCATTCATGCCGGGCAGGTTTAGGTCTGTCAGTACAATTTGTATGGGTTCTTTGGCAATTGTTTGCAAAGCCTCATCCCCGGTTGATGCCTGGTGAAATTTGATGTTCCACTTAGCGGTCATCATTTTAAGGAATGTTAAACTAAGCTCATTGCTATCAACCGCTAACAGGCTTATGCCATTTAATTTCCATACCGGGTTGTTGGTTGCCTGTTCGTTTTCGGCAGGCAGGTGGTTTTTATAGGGGATAAAGAAGCTAAAGGTGCTTCCTGTTTTTTCATCACTCTCTACCTTTATCCCGCCGTTTTGCAATTGGATAAGCTGCTTGCAGATGTACAGGCCTAAACCCGTACCTACCTGCCCCTTAGCCGAGTTTGACTGGTAGTATTTGGAGAAAAGCCTGGCTTGCTGCTCGGGGCTGATGCCCGCACCCGTATCAATAATTTTTATTTGCAGTTTGTTCTCCCCGTTGGCCGGTAAAAGTTGCGCCTTAACAGTTATGCCGCCCTGTTTGGTGTATTTTACAGCATTGCTCAACAGGTTAACCATTATCTGTTTAAGCCTGAAGCTATCGCCCAGCACCATGGCTTCTTCATCCCCCTCAAACTGATAATTGAGGCTAAGCTGTTTTTTGGTCGCACTAAATTCCATGCTTTCAACCACCTCTTTCAAAACAGTGTTGGGGTTAAAAGGGTCGCTGTTTATCTTGAAGGTGTTGGTTTCCATTTTCGCGGCATCAAGCGTATCATTTAAAGTATGCAACAGCATGTCTGACGAGAGCCTGATAGACCCCAGCATATCTATTTGCCGGGTTGACAGGTTTGAGCGGCTAAAAATATACAGGAAACCATTAATGGCCGTAAGCGGGTTACGAACCTCGTGGCTCATGTGCAGCAGCAGGTCCATCTTTTGCTGCGCAATAGCTACCGATCGTTGGTTCTCGCGCAGTAAATATTTCTCGGCGCGGTTAAGGTTTATGATAAATATGATGAGTAATGTGGCAAATATCAGCACCATTAAAAGCGATGCGAGGTAAAATTTATTTAATAAGGCGGTGGTTTCGCGGTAGCTTTTCAGCGCGTTTTCCTTCAGCTCGTTAATGATGCTCAGGTTAATATTGTTTACATTACTTACAATCCTTTCCAGCTCATTATTAATGTGCGTGTTAAGTATTATCATTTGTTTTTGCGTGGTAAACAGCTTTAAATTATGTTGTTGCAGTTGCTTTAGCTGCTTGTTGTAAAAGTTTTTGTTACGTTTAGCATTTATTTTGTTTGCCGAATCAATTATACGTTTGCTACGGTTGTAATTGATAACTGTAACGGGGCTCCCGGTGTTGCCGCTTTTATTGGTAATAGCATCTTTTATACGGGCAAACAGCCCCTTTTTAGTAACCTTGGCAGTGCTTTTTACAGTATCGACACTGTTTGTTATTTTCTCTGTGCGTATATATGGGGCAGCCGCGGTTAAGCCGTTGTTTAAGGTATCCGCACCCGAAGGCTTTTTTAAGAGAGAATCGAAACTATGTTTTAAAATATACAGGTTATCAGATAGTTTAAGTTTCTTTAAAAACAAACTCCTTACTTTAATACGCTGTTCGGCAGATAATTTTGTTGTATCGATATCATCTTTCAATAAACTATCTATGAGATTGAATGATAATGAAAGCTTTGTTTTATAAGAATTACTTTTTACGGTATCGCCGGTTAAAAGCGATTCCTGGAAATCGTCTTCGGCCTCGTGAAGCAGCAATAAGGCCTTTTGTGATTTTGCCTCATCATACTCAATACCCGATGTTTGTTTTGAAAGACCGGCCAATTGTTGGGAGATGGAATTGTTTACAAACAGCGCTGCAATTGCCAATGCAATTATAAATAGGATGAAGGCGATCAGTATCCGTCTGGTCAGGGCCTTGATATCAGTAGCGGCTAAGGGTTTTTTGTCGGGCATTTCGTTTATTAATCAGGTTATCGGCAGCAAAGGGCAGGCACATCATAATTATGCCTTCTCAAAAATCGTCAAAAAACAATTAAGTTTTTCTGAATGATGAAATTATGCATGTGCAGGGGTGTTTGCAAGATAATGCCGGCTTATATTTTATATAACCTTTCTTTTTTTGCCGACATGATGCGATACCTTGATTTTAGGCATTTGGCGCAGAAGTAACGCTTTATGGGTATAAAAAATAAAAACGTTTGCCCAAACCAGTTCCTGGGCATTTTATAATGGAAAGGCTGCCCGCATTTGTGGCACCTTAAAAATTCTCTTTTATCGTGATTCATCACCTCATGTCTTAACAACAGAGCGTTGGCAGAAATACCGGTTTAGGGAGAAATAACTTTATACCCAGGCAGATATAGCCACAAACTCTAACCAACAAAGAAAGAGATACTTCCGCAATGTTTTTTTTAAGCCGACAGAAAGTAAAAAACAGCCGACGGAATATAAAAAGAAGCAGATGGAAAATAACCTTCAGAAATATTTAAGGGCACATACACTATATAGGTTTTAACTATTCCGCATAGAATTAATCGATTATGATTATAAAATTCAATGTCCTAATTTTATATTATTCATAAGCATCAGTATAAACACTTAATACAGTAAACCTATAAAAATGGAAAACGGATCAAACGACATCAGTAAATGCCCTTTTCATAACGGCAGTATGAAACATAATGTTGGCGGCGGCGGCACCCGCAACCGCGACTGGTGGCCCAATCAGTTAAAGCTTAACATCCTGCGTCAAAATTCAGCATTATCAGACCCTATGGGCGATAATTTTAATTATGCTGAAGAGTTTAAAAGCCTTGACCTGGAGGCAGTGAAAAAAGACCTCCACGCGTTGATGACCGACTCGCAGGACTGGTGGCCGGCAGACTTTGGCCACTATGGTGGTTTATTTATACGTATGGCCTGGCACAGCGCCGGTACTTACCGCGTAACAGATGGCCGCGGTGGCGGGGGCGCGGGTTTGCAGCGTTTTGCACCACTTAACAGTTGGCCCGATAACGTAAGCCTTGATAAAGCCCGCAGGCTGCTTTGGCCTGTTAAACAAAAATATGGCCGCAAAATTTCATGGGCCGATCTGATGATCCTTGCCGGTAACATCGCGCTGGAATCAATGGGTTTTAAAACCTTTGGCTTTGCCGGCGGGCGCCAGGATGTATGGGAAGCGGATGAATCGGTATACTGGGGTTCAGAAACCACCTGGCTGGGTAACGATAAACGTTATGCTGATGGTTCGCCGGGCGTGGTTGAGGGCCATGGCGTATTGGTATCTGATGAGGATGCCGATGGCGATATTCACTCACGTAACCTCGAAAAACCACTTGCGGCTGCGCATATGGGTTTAATTTACGTTAACCCCGAAGGCCCTGATGGTAACCCCGACCCAATTGCTTCAGCTAAAGACATCCGCGATACTTTTGGCCGTATGGCCATGAACGATGAGGAAACCGTTGCCCTGATAGCCGGTGGCCACAGCTTTGGCAAAACCCACGGCGCTGCATCCTCAGACCACGTAGGGAAAGAGCCTGAGGCTACTGATGTTGAATTACAGGGTTTTGGCTGGGCAAACCAATATGGCTCGGGCAAAGGCCCGGATACCATTACCAGCGGGCTGGAAGTAACCTGGACAACAACACCAACCAAATGGAGCAATAACTTTTTCGAGAACCTGTTTGGCTTTGAGTGGGAATTAACCAAGAGCCCGGGCGGCGCACACCAATGGGTAGCTAAAGATGCAGACGACATTATACCGGATGCCTATGATAGCTCAAAGAAACATAAGCCAAGCATGCTTACTACCGACCTTGCTTTAAGGTTTGACCCGGCTTATGAAAAAGTATCGCGCCGCTTTCTGGAAGATCATGATGCCTTTGCAGATGCCTTTGCGCGCGCCTGGTTTAAACTAACCCACCGCGATATGGGGCCGCGCGAGCGATACCTTGGCCCGGATGTACCACAGGAGGAACTGCTTTGGCAGGACCCTATCCCGGCGGTTAACCATCAACTGATAGATGAAAATGATACTGCAGCCCTTAAGGCAAAGGTATTAGCATCGGGCTTAAGCGTATCTGAGTTGGTTGCTACAGCCTGGGCTTCTGCTTCAACCTTCCGTGGTTCTGACAAACGCGGGGGGGCCAATGGTGCCCGCATCCGGTTGGCCCCGGCAAAATACTGGCAGGTAAATAACCCGCCGCAATTGCAAAAAGTATTGACCGCGTTGGAGGGGATACAGAAAGAATTTAATGGCGCGCAGGCAGGCGGTAAAAAAGTTTCGCTGGCTGATCTTATTGTATTAGCAGGTAACGCCGGTGTTGAAAAAGCAGCTAAGGATGCAGGTCGGAATGTTACCGTTCCGTTTACACCGGGCCGTATGGATGCCTCGCAGGAGCAAACTGATGTTGAATCATTTAGCTACCTTGAACCAGCTGCAGACGGTTTCCGTAATTACCGTAAAGGGAAGCTGTCTGTATCTACCGAAGAGTTGCTGATAGATAAAGCCCAATTGCTTACGTTGACCGCGCCGGAGTTGACCGTGTTGATAGGCGGCCTGCGTGCAATAAACATCAATTTTGATGGGTCTAAACATGGCGTGTTCACATCCCGCCCGGGCCAGCTAACAAACGATTTTTTTGTAAACCTGCTTGATATGCGCACTGCCTGGAAAGCGGCTGCCGGTGGCAGTGAAATTTACGAAGGCAGCGACCGCACTACAGGTGAAGTGAAATGGACCGGCACCCGTGCCGACCTGGTGTTTGGTTCAAACTCCGAACTAAGGGCTGTGGCCGAAGTTTACGCCACCTCAGATGCCCAGGACAAATTTGTAAACGACTTTGTAACCACCTGGAACAAAGTGATGAACCTGGACAGGTTTGATCTGAAATAAATATGATTACATAGTACCAAAAAGGCACCTGTTAAGGTGCCTTTTTGGTTTATAGCTGATCGGGTATTTCCTTTTCCATTTCGGGTTTATACAACCCCTGGCGTGCCATGCTGTTGCACCATGCCCGGTGGTATAATAGTTTTTGAGCTATGGCAACATTGTTATCATCGCCTTTCCAGGCCTCTAACGCGGGTTGCTGTATAGCGCGCGAAAACGAGAAAGTAAGCTCCCATGGCATTTTATCTTTAAACCGGATGTGCATGGCGTTTAACCGTTCTGAAGCCAGCTGCCCAGACTGCCCGCCCGAGAGGAAGGCTATGCCCGGCACAGCAGCGGGTACACATCGTAAAAAACAGTTAACCGTTGCATCAGCCACTACATCTATACTATCCTGAACAGGGCTTTCCAGTCCGGGTAATACCATGTTGGGTTTCAATATCATTCCTTCAAATTCAACATGTTGATCAAACAGCGCATTAAATACAGCATGCAATACCTGGTGGGTAACCTCCGAGCATTGCTGAAGGCTATGGTTGCCGTCCATTAATACCTCCGGCTCAACAATAGGCACCAGCCCGGCCTGCTGGCACAACACCGCATAGCGGGCCAGGTTATAAGCGTTTGTTTTAATGGCGGTAATTGTTGGTATGCCTTCGCCTATATTGATCACGGCACGCCATTTGGCAAAGCGTGCGCCCTTTGCGTAATAATCTGCCAGGCGCTTGCCTAATCCGTCTAAACCCTCAGTTATTTTTTCTCCGGGGAAACGGTCAAGCGGTACAGCGCCCTCATCAACCTTAATACCGGGGACAATGCCTTTTTGCTTTAATACGTCTATCATCAGGGTACCATCCGTTATAGATTGATTGATGGTTTCATCAAACAGGATGGCGCCGCTAATGCTTTCTTCTAAACCAGGCGTGGTAACAATCAGTTCGCGGTATTTGCGGCGATATTCTTCTGTTTGGGGGATACCTAATGCCTCAAAGCGCTTATTACAAGTGCTTGTGCTTTCGTCCATAGCCAATAAGCCTTTTTGTTTATGCAGTAATAATGCGACGGTTTTTTTAAGGTCTGCTGTTTCCATGCGGTTCATCTAAAATTTGGTGGTATCTATGGCAATTAATCTATATATAACAACAGCCGCCAACAGAGGTTTTAATTGATTTACTTATGGCATTTTGGTTACAATCCAATTATGAGAAAGGGTAATGCTATGTTTATTTTGGCAGGGATGTAACCATGTAACTCTAATGTTACTATTATCAATTAAACCTCCATTTTAATTTTTCATCAATAGGTAAAAACCTGTCATGAAAAAAACCTTACTCCTGTTTTGCTTTCTAATAATATTAAAAAGCACCTACGCACAAACTGATAGAAAAAAGGCTGATACCTATGTTACCTTTTCGGTTGGGGCTGGCATACCAAGTATTGATAACCGGGCCTTTGATAACTGGACACAGGTAAATTATAACAAAAAATATACGAATAGGGTAAGCGTCAATATTGATCTGGGTGCCGTTTATAAAAATTATGATGCCGGTATTTCCTTCACGGGCAGTTCTGCCGATTTCCGCACCTATACTTTTTACGCGGGAAGAAAAATAACATCGGCTAAAAGCCCGCTCGTATCATTTTTAAACTTCGAGATAGGGGGTATCAGCATTACTAACAGATCGCTTGCGCCTTTAAATTATGTCCTGTCGCCAGATGAGATAGGGAAAGATATGGAGCTAAATTATAGTGCCACGTATATAGGTCTTTATAGTAAAAATTATTTGAACAGCCTGAGTTTTGGTATCGGGAAACGCAAGCGTGTATCGGTTAAGCCGGGCTTTTACGTGAATTTTGAATACCAGGTAGGGGGCAGCAGCTGGGAATACGGATATACACAGAATAACGGGACAGATATTTTTTATAATGTAGATGGTACATCTTATACTACCGATAATACAAAGTTTATAGGGAAGAAGGTATATAGTATACCAAAGCTTGCCAACAAGTTTTTGAACGCAGGCGTTTTTATAGCCATAACCGCATTTTAAACTGCCGGAAGTAAACAGCTTTAAACAAAAAAGGCCTTTTTCGTTATGAAAAAGGCCTTTGAATTTTGTGGTATCAGCTGGGATCGAACCAGCGACACAAGGATTTTCAGTCCTTTGCTCTACCGACTGAGCTATGATACCGCTCCGTTTAAGGTTTGCAAATGTAGCGTTTTTTTTATTTCTGGAAACATTTTTTTCAACTTTAGTTGGGTGGATGTAATATTCCTATGTTGGTCAATTGAATTTCAGGGAATTACAGGGTTGAATTTTTTTTAATTTTTTTCGGCGGGGCTTTTAACCGTCGTTATTTAAACAAATTCTAAGTTCAAAACATTTCGGTAATATCTACCTTTACTTTAAATCAAATTCCTACTTTAGCTTTAAATTACTATGCACGCATAATATAATGATCGCACAAATTGTATTTATCATCATTTTGCTGGGCGCTATTTACCTGTTTGGTAAAAACGTTGCCAAGGTACGCCGCAACATACTTTTAGGCCGCGATATTGATAGGAGCGATCGCCCGGCCGAACGCTGGGCCATTATGGCCAGGGTTGCTTTAGGCCAAACCAAAATGGTAAAACGCCCAACGGCGGCACTCATGCACTTTTTTATTTACGTAGGGTTTGTGATCATCAACCTGGAGGTGCTGGAGATCATGATAGACGGCATCTTTGGTTCGCACCGTATCTTTTCAAAGCCGTTGGGTAGCCTTTACGGCTTGCTGATAGGCGGCTTTGAGGTATTGGCGCTGCTGGTGCTGGTATCGTGCGTGGTGTTCCTGGCAAGGCGCAACATTGTTAAACTAAAGCGCTTTAGCGGCACCGAGATGACCTCGTGGCCAAAATCAGACGCTAACTACATCCTCACTATAGAAATTTTACTGATGACGGCCTTCCTCACCATGAACGCCGCCGACTATAAATTACAACTTTTACACTTTGGCCATTACGTTACCGCAGGGAGTTTCCCCGTCAGCGAATTTATCGCGCCGCTACTGCCATCAGGCACCGGCGCTTTAGCAGGTATCGAGCGGGGTTGCTGGTGGTTCCATATCATCGGCATACTGGCATTTTTAAATTACCTGCCGTATTCCAAGCATTTCCATATTTTGCTGGCTTTCCCTAATGTGTATTACTCAAACCTTAAGCCCAAAGGCGAATTCACCGATATGCCGTCGGTTACTAACGAGGTAAAAGCCATGCTGGATCCATCCTTCGTACCTGAGCCTGCCGAGATTAGCCGTTTTGGGGTGAAGGACGTAACCGACCTTACCTGGAAGAATCTGATGGAGGCTTATACCTGTACTGAATGTGGCAGGTGTACATCTGTTTGCCCGGCTAATATTACCGGCAAGCTGTTATCGCCCCGTAAAATTATGATGGATACCCGCGATAGGCTGGTTGAGGTAGGTAATAACATTGATAAGCACGGCAATGATTACACCGATGATAAAACTTTACTGGATAATTATATTACCCGCGAGGAGTTGTGGGCTTGTACCACCTGTAATGCCTGTACCGAGGCCTGCCCGGTGAACATTAATCCGCTGGAGATCATCACCGAGATGCGCCGCTATGTGGTGATGGAAGAATCGCAGGCACCGGCAAGCCTTAACAATATGTTTGGCAACATGGAAAACAACGGGGCTCCGTGGAAATACAGCCAGGCCGACAGGTTTAACTGGGCAGCAAACGATAAAATTGATTAATACTACGAACGAATGGCAGAAGAGATAGAAGTTAAATACAAACAGTTTATAGAAAAAGTAGCCGCTGCAAAATTAGTATGGGGCTTAAAAAGTAAAACGGGCTGGGCTAATGCCGATTCGGCACAGAATGATGAGGCGGCTGTGGTGCCGTTCTGGTCGGAGAGAGGGCTTGCCAAAACCAGTGCCCGCGATGATTGGAAAAGCTTTGTACCGACAGAAATTCCCCTGGCCGTTTTTTTAGAGGACTGGTGTATGGGTATGGATGAGAACGATACCCTTGCCGGTATTAACTGGGATGCCAATATGCATGGCATAGAGGGCGATGCCCTGGGTGTTGCACTTGATATTTTGAACAGGCTAAACGAAATCAATTCGGCTATTACTTTTACCAATTACAGCAGTATAAACGAGTTTATAACCGAGATAAGCGAAGAAGAATAATGGAGCAAAAGATACCAACCATGGCCGAAATGGCTGCCGAAGGCAAAGAACCTGAGATTTTATTCTGGGTTGGCTGTGCCGGTAGTTTTGACGAGCGCGCGCAAAAAATAACCCGCGATATTTGCAAGATACTGCACCATGTGGGCATCAGTTATGCCGTTTTAGGTACCGAAGAAAGCTGCACCGGCGACCCGGCTAAGCGCGCGGGTAACGAGTTCCTGTTCCAGATGCAGGCCATGGTAAATATTGAGGTGCTGAATGGTTATAACATCAAAAAAATAGTAACGGGCTGCCCGCATTGCTTCAACACCATCCGTAACGAATACCCCGGCCTTGGCGGTACTTACGAGGTGATCCACCACACGCAATTAATACAGGGGCTTATAGATGAGGGCAAGTTAAAAGCCGAGGGTGGCGAAAGCTTTAAAGGCCGTAAAATAACCTTTCATGACCCATGCTATCTTGGCCGCGGTAACAATGTTTACGAAGCCCCCCGCGCGGCTTTAGAGATATTGGACACCGAACTGGTAGAAATGAAACGTTGCAAAAGCAACGGCCTTTGCTGCGGTGCGGGCGGCGCCCAAATGTTTAAAGAACCCGAAAAAGGTAACAAAGATATTAACGACGAGCGCATGCTTGACGTAATACAAACCGGCGCCAGCGTAATTGCATCCGGCTGCCCCTTTTGCATGACCATGCTTACCGATGGCGTAAAACACATGGAAAAAGAACAGGAAATAAAAGTGCTTGATATTGCCGAGATAACGGTTAGGGCTAACGGGTTATAAGTTACTTAGTCCATATGGTAATAATTCCATTCTTCGCGTTTTGGCCATAGTATTCTTTTGGGACAGGGTGTTTACTGTAATAGATGTCTGTAATAGAATCGAGCGTAAGTTTTGATAGTTCTGTATAGCAATTAGCATAAAGTATTGGCTTGCCATTGATAAGTAACACCGGTTCTGCAGACGCCGGATCGATATGATTTTGAGAAAGCGGTGGTTTGGTGTACTTAATTAATGCTGTTTTTAAAAGAACTTTTTTGTCTTTTACAGATTGCTTACCCTTGGTAACTATCAGTATTAAAAGCTTTCCCGAGCTTTGAGTTGCCGGCAATAGCTCTTCGTTCCAAAAAGGGTCAATACTTAATAGATTATTATTTACAAGCGATTTTAAGTCGTTATCCAATTTTATTGAATCCTTAGGTTCGTAAATGATATTGTTAAACGCGTAACCCCATACTTTACCAGTTTTATAGGCAGTATCACATTTAAAAATCCACTCATCAATATGTTGTTTAGTTACATTCTGACCGTGTACACATGAGCAGGCGAATAACAATATCGCCACAAAAAGTAATCTCATAGTCCTTTTCCTTTTAAAAAAATTAATGCCTGCCGCAAACTATCCAACCGGGGTTGTGCCATTTTTTTCACCGGGATCTCCCAACTGGTAGCCATCGAGTCTATATCGCCTTTGGGGTCTTCGTAGGTTTGGTAGATGATATCATCTGCCTGGGTTTTAATTTGCAGGGTGTCGGTTGCTGCCGTGCCGGGGATGTAATTCAAGTCGGTAAAGCGCTTTACGTTAAACGAATAATATTCCTGTTTACCCTGTTGATAAGTTTTCCGGAGGCGGATAAAATGATCGGGCGTGAGTATTATTTCATACTTTTTTAACTTGGGTTCAACGGTAGGGTCGTAGCTCTCATTCAGGAAGCGGTTGCCCCATGTTATCCATCCCTGTTCGTCATTAAGTGCCTTAAAACCGCCAAAAAATAGCCACGAAACGGATATTATAGCAATAATAAAGGCTTTTTTCTTCGCAAGCAGAAGTGATGTTTGCATGACAACTTATAATAAACACAAGTTAATAATTTGATAAATTTGCGATATGGAATTTTCTTCACACTCAAGGGTTTGGGTATACCAATCAGATCGTAAATTAACCGATGCCGAAGCGTTGCAAGCACAGGTTTTGCTGGATAATTTTACTACCGGGTGGACAGCCCATAACAACCAGTTGCTGGCCAAAGCCGAGATAAGGTACAACCGGTTTTTGATTTTGTTTGTGGATGAAAGCCAGGCCGGCGCAAGTGGCTGCTCGATAGATAAATCGGTGAACTTTATGAAGCAGCTGGAGCAGCAGTTTGGTATCAACCTGTTTGACCGGTTTAACCTGGCTTACCGCGACGGTGAAGAAATACTATCCGTACCCCGCCACCAGTTTGAAGACCTGCTAAAAGCCGGTAAGATAAACACCGAAACCATTGTGTTTAACAACCTTGCCCAAAACCTAACCGAACTGCAAACCAAATGGGAAGTGCCATTTAAAGACAGCTGGCATATACAATTGTTTAGGGATCTTGTGGTTAACTAATCATGTTCATTATTAGCCTTAAATATATCGTTCCGCTTGAGGAGCTTGACCGGCATATGCAGGCCCATATAAAATACCTGAAGAAGTATTACAAGGCTGATGTATTCATTATGAGTGGGAGGAAGGTGCCGCGCACAGGCGGCATTATCATTGCCCAGGCCGATTCAAAAGAGATACTGGAGAAGATCATAGCCCAAGACCCATTCTGCCAGCATAAGCTTGCTGAGTTTGAAATTACGGAGTTCCTGGCGTCGCAATCGCATCCGGGGTTGAAGGAGATATTGAGATAACCCCTTTTGTCATCCTGGGCGATAGCCAAAGATCTGTTCGCGAACTTTGCTTACCACCATGTCATTTCGAGGGAAGCGTAGCGACGAGGAATCTTGTTCAAACAAATAGGTGGACTACAAGCAGGGAGTAACAGGATTTCTCCTCGTACCTCGTTCGAAATGACATTCTTAAAGGATTACCTTGTCATTCTGCGCGAAGGCGAAGAATCTAATAGCGAACAGTGCAATCGGCTAAATGCATATCGGCGAATAGATGCTTCGCTTTCGCCCGGCATGACAATTAAAAAAAGCGGATGGGTTAAAACTCCAGTGGCCCCAGCCTGCGCATGTTTTTCATGATTAGATACTGCCGGTGCCTTAAATAAGGGGTGGGGTTGGTAGCGCTCCACCGTAACGGGCTGGGGAAGATCACCGCTATGGCTGCCGATTGGCGGCGGGTAAGCTGTGATGCCGGCTTATGAAAATAGGCCTGTGATGCAGCCTCGATGCCGTAAATGCCATCACCCATTTCTATTACGTTGAGGTAAACCTCCATAATACGTTTCTTGGTCCAAAAGGCTTCTATGAGTACGGTGAACCATGCCTCGAAGCCTTTGCGTACAATTGAACGGCCCGGGTACAGGAAAACATTTTTAGCGGTTTGCTGGGTAATGGTACTACCGCCTATTAATTTTTTGCTGTGGGCGTTTTTTTGTATGGCGCGCTCAATGGCTTTAAAATCAAACCCATGGTTTTCTAAAAAGCTTTGATCTTCGGCGGCTACGGCAGCGCGTTTCATGGGGTCGGCAATGTGGTCAAAATCAACCCATTTCTTGTCTATCTTCCAGTCCTTGCCATCAGCTTTGCGTTCAAAGCCGCGCTGTATCATCAGCCAGGTAAAAGGCGGGTTTACAAATTTGAATAAAAGCACACCAAATAAACTGGCTGCAACAAATACAATGGCAACCAGCTTTACTATACGTAAAACCAGCCTTACAATACCGTTGTTAAAAAATCCTTTTGTTTTGCTGCTGCTTTTGCGGCTTTGTGCTTTTTTTGCCATTGTGAATTTTGATGCCCTAATCTCCGTATAATCTTTATTAAACGCAAAAAGGTGTTTAGCCTAAACTAAACACCTTTTTACTAAAATTCTAAACGCTAATTTCTAAATTCTAAACCCTGATTTCAAATCCGAAATCGTAAATCTAAAATCCGAAATCGGATTACTCAGCTACTACTTCAAAAGGTACCTGAACTTTAACTTCTTTGTGCAGGTTCACAATTGCGGTGTAATCACCAACAAATTTTGGTTCCTGATCAAAAGTGATGCGACGACGGTCAACTTCAAAACCTTCTTTCTTTAATGCATCAGCTACCTGGATGGTATTGATAGCACCGAAAATTTTGCCGCTTTCGCCAGCTTTAGCGCCGATAGTAAGTTTAACACCTTCTAAACGTGCAGCTATTGCGTCAGCATCTTTACGTATTTTTTCTTGTTTAAACTGAGCTTGCTTTAAGTTTTCTGCTAAAACTTTGCGTGCGCTTACAGTTGCTAATATTGCGTAACCTTTAGGGATAAGAAAATTGCGGCCATAACCTGGCTTTACATTTACTACATCGTCTTTATCGCCCAGGTTTTTTACGTCTTGTTTTAAAATAACTTCCATTGCTTTTTACCTCCGATTATTTTAATGAGTCTGTAACATAAGGTAATAAACCGATGTGGCGCGCACGCTTAACAGCCTGTGCCACTTTACGCTGAAACTTCAATGAAGTACCTGTTAAACGGCGAGGTAATACTTTACCCTGGTCGTTAATAAACTTTAATAAAAAGTTAGCGTCTTTGTAATCGATATACTTAATACCATTCTTTTTAAAACGGCAGTATTTTTTACGGTTATCCTCCACTTTTGGAGCGGTAACGTATTTAATTTGGTCGTTTGCCATTAGTTGTTTTCCTCCACTTTAGCTGCTGGCTTTTTGTTAAAAGCACCGCTGCGTTTTTTGTCGTTGTAAGCAATGGCATGTTTATCCAAAGCAATAGTAAGGAAGCGTAACACACGCTCGTCGCGCCTTAATTCAACTTCCAGTTTATTAATTAAATCACCCGGAGCCTTGAATTCAGTTAAGTGATAGTACCCTGTAGTTTTCTTCTGAATAGGGTACGCTAATTTTCTCAAACCCCAATTATCCTCCTGGACAATTTCGGCTCCGTTATCAGTTAATGTTTTGCTGTATTTGGCAATTGCCTCTTTAGCAGTTTCATCTGATAACAACGGGGTTAGAACGATCACGATTTCGTACTGTTGCATTATTATTTTGATTTTTAATTATTTATCCCTGTATATCGGGGCTGCAAATGTATGAAGAAATAATTTATAATCAAAGCAGTATAAGTTGTATTTTAACAGCCTGAAACACTCATATAATCTGATGAAAAAACTTTTACTTCTGCTAACATTTGCAGCTACCATTACGCTTAGTAAAGCACAAACCGCACCCGGCCCTGCCGAAAAAGCAATTACCGATAGTATTTGCAACTGCCTGGCTAAGGCTGATATAAAAGCCATAGCCAATAAGCAAGATGCAACCACCGTTATTACGAATTGCTTTGGCAAATACAGTGGCCTTTTAATGACTGTTGCCGAAGAGAAACACATCGACCCTACAGATCAAGTAGCTATGAGGCAGGTTGGGATTGATATTGGCAAAAATCTGTTTAAACAAGGTTGCGATGCTTTTACACAAATATCCCTGAAAATGGCTTCCGACAAAATCAATGAAGAAGCAAACATGGGCTCAACCACGGGCGTTTTTAAAAGGATAGATAATAAGGGCTTTAATTATATTATTATAAGCAGCGAAGGGAGCGAAAGATCTTATTTATGGCTAAAGCAGTTCCCCGGTTCAGAAAAATTTATGGGCCCAACTATAAAATATGCAGGTAAAAAAATTAAAATTACCTGGCATGAAATGGAAGTTTATGTGCCTGCGGCCAAAGGCTATTATAAGGTGAAAGAGATTACCGCGGTTGATATATTGTAAAAGTTAGCTGGCTAATAATGTTTGTGATAACCTAAGCCATAAACCAGCCCTAACGCGGCGTAGCTGTGTTGCGATATATTGCCTGAAAATTTAAACCCAATGCTGCCCCCCAAACCCGTAGGCTTGCCAACGGGGATGATGTGGTAAATGCGAAAACGCCTTTTGGCGGTTTTAAACCACATAATGTTAAGCTCGAACGGTAAGCCGATGTAATGTTCTGCTATCCGTTGTTTTTGGTTGTTACTATCCGTAAATTTAAAAACACGCGTATTTGTCGATGCACCCAGCGAAACACTAAAGGCGTGGCCATTTGTCACAAAGCGTTGCCCGTATAACAGGGCATATTCCTGCAAGTTGCCGTTATCTTTTATACCGGGTAAGGCCACAAAGGGGCCAATGGATATCACATTCAGATCAAGATCGGCAATGGCAACAAACCTGAAGGTAAAAAGGTTACGTTTAAACTGATGGTTTAAACTGGTAGTTATTTGCGGGCCTTGGGCGCCTGCAATGCCAAAACCAAAACCAACATCGCCATATATTATCGGGTTTGTTTTTACTGCAGCAGGCTGCGTTATGAGGGCGGTATCCTGCGCGGTACAACGCCATATTATCACCAGTAAAAATGTGATGGTGGTTAGGAGTAATTTCATTTAAACAGGTTTAGGTGTGCCCTAATATATACGTTTACTTTTAGTAAATTGTAACATTCCATCACTGATATTTAAAACATAAGCGCCATCCAATCTGTCTTTATAAAAAACAATAGTTATGCAGTTTGCCAATCAACACCCCGACCCGGATAACGCAGAAGATTTTGCCGACGATTTAAACCTTACGCCACCGGCCGAAGAAAAACCTGCTGAGGGCGACTGGAGCGACGAGGAGGACGAGGACTTTGACGATGAAATGGAGTTTGAAGAAGATATGCGCGAGATACGCACCGGCGATGATATTGGCGAGCCCGACCCTGAGGATGCCGACCATATGCCAAATGGCGACCAGAAATAGGCGCACGCATCCAAGTTATTCACAATCCCTTTTTGAGGTTTTGGGGTAAAGCATTTTCTTGCTAACTTAGTGCCTGTGGATAATTTCATTGTTTCGGCACGCAAATACCGCCCGGCAACCTTCGAAACCGTTGTAGGCCAGCAGCATATAACTAATACGTTAAAAAACGCTATTAAGAATAATCAGCTGGCGCAGGCATTTTTATTCTGCGGGCCAAGGGGGGTGGGTAAAACCACCTGCGCGCGTATCCTTGCAAAAACCATTAATTGTACAAATTTACAGCCCAATGGCGAGGCCTGCGGCGAGTGCGACAGCTGCCGCGCTTTCCAGAACGGCAACTCGTTTAACGTGCACGAGCTGGATGCGGCATCAAACAACTCGGTTGATGATATCCGCAGCCTGATAGACCAGGTACGTATCCCGCCACAAGCCGCACGCTACAAGGTTTATATTATTGATGAGGTGCACATGCTATCGCAGGCGGCGTTCAACGCTTTCCTGAAAACGCTTGAGGAACCACCTAACTACGCCATATTTATACTGGCCACTACCGAGAAGCATAAGATACTGCCAACCATCCTTTCGCGATGCCAGATCTTTGATTTTAACCGCATCAAGGTAGATGATATGGCCGGGCACCTGGCAAACATCGCCCAAAAAGAAAACATTACTTACGAGAACGACGGCCTGCACATTATTGCGCAAAAGGCAGACGGGGGCTTGCGCGATGCCCTTTCGATGTTTGACCAGATAGTGAGCTTTAGCGGCGGTAACGTTACCTATCGCTCGGTTATTGATAACCTGAACATACTTGATTACGATTACTACTTTAATATAACTGATAAACTTTTAGGCGAAGACAGCGCACAAACGCTGCTTTTGTTTGATGAAATATTAGGCAAGGGCTTTGATGGCGCGCATTTTATATCGGGCCTGTCAGAGCATTTCCGTAACCTGCTGGTGGGTAAGGATACATCAACCATAAAACTGCTGGAGGTTAGCGAAACCATTAAGGCGCGTTACCTGCAACAATCGCAGGCGGCATCGGTATCGTTCCTGCTATCGGCCATGAATATTGCCAACCAGTGCGATATCAGTTACAAACTAAGCAAGAACCAGCGTTTACAGGTGGAGCTGGCCCTGCTTAAAATGAGCAACCTGCTCTCGATATTTAATTTATCGGCCCTGCCGGTGAGTGAAAATGCTGCTGCCCCAAACGGGGAGGTAAAAAAAAAACCTGATACCTCAGTAAATAGCACCCAAACGAGCCAAAATACAGTCGATGAAATGTCGGTTGCCAGGGATAACCCGGTCATTTATAATAAAACACCGCCAGTAAGTACACCTGCCACACCATCAATGGCCATACCTGCTGCTGAACCTAAACCGGAGCCGGCTGCAGAGAAACCAAAGGTGTTTATCCCGAATGTGCACACCGGGGCAACATCTATAAAAATACCATCGCTAAAAGAACTTGGCAAACAGGTTGAAGAGGCAGCCCTGGAAGAAGAAGACCCATACTTAAAAGGTACCGATAAGGAAGCTTTTACCATTGATGAGTTTTTACAACTGTGGACCAACCACGGTGCAAAACTAAAAGCAGATGGTAAAGCGGCAACCTTATATACCATATTTACATCGGTTACCCCGGTAGTGCTTGGCCCCGAAAACTTTGAAGTGCCGGTATCTAACAAAGTACAGGAACTTGCCTTTAGGGACGAGCGCCCATACCTGCTTAACTTTCTGCGTACTACGTTAAAGAATTTTAGCATTGAGGTTAACGCCCGGGTTGATGAACAAACCGTTGCCCGCAGGCCCTATACCGCTATGGAAAAGTTCCAATACCTGGCCGCCAAAAACCCACAGCTGATAGAGCTGAAAAATAAATTTAACCTGGACTTTGATTAAGATTTAACCACAGAGGTCACAGAGAATATATTTGTTCATTAACACAAAGAGCACAGAGATTTTAAATATCTCTGTGCTCTCTGTGTTTTTATCTCTGTGCACTCTGTGGTTAAGTCAACCACCAATATTAATGCGCTGGTGTATCGTTTTTAGGATAACCTTCTTCATCAAGGTCGTCACGATCGTCTTCGGGGGTGTGTGCCAAAGCGGCATCACGCGGGTTTGTTTCAACAATTTTACCGCTATCTATATGCATGCCTAAGTTTTCGGCATCGGTTTCTAACGATCGGTTCTCATCGTATTCGCCTTTGGTATCGTAAGGGTTGGCCTCGTCATAGGTCGAGTTCATATCCTCGCCGTCTTTAACGGCGGTATCGTAAGGATCGGGGTGGTCGTAATCGGGGTTATCGCTTTTTACGTCGTATTCGTAACTATTGGTAGTCTCGTCGTAATTAAGGTTTTCGCTATCGGCGGTTTCGTTGGTATCGTCGTTTAATGGAGCGTTCCTGTCCTCAGGGTCAGTAACAAAGTCCGGGTTTTGGTTATCGGGTATCATAGGTTATAGTTTTGCTTAATATATACTAAAAACCCTGCCAAAAATAAACGCGAGGGGGGGCTGGCCCCTGTTAATCTATCTGCTTGCGGTATGATGTTACACCGCCCAGGGCAAACTTCAAAGTAATAGAGTACTGGATCATTTTGTCATTGCTTCTGCCTGCATCAAAACCGTCCATATTATCGGTAAAATCCATATTGTATTGTGCACCCACATCAACCTTAAACGAAGGTTGGCCGTATTGGTTAAACAGTTTAAACTCGTAACCCAGGCGTACCGGCATATAAAGTTCGTTACTTTTAGTTAAGCCTTTTGTTGTATACTGCGGGTCGGTATTTGATTCGTTATTGTAATGCTGCGCGTCGTTTTTTATATTATTTAAAATATAGCCAAGCCCTGTAGATGCATAAAAGTTTTTGAGGACGTTCATTACACCACCCTGTGAGTAATCTATTAACTCGCCCGCCTGTAACTGCCCTCTGAAAACCAGTGCCGTGAAATTATTTTTAAAAAACCTGCCTGATAATGTTTTGGTTGCATTGCCCCCTTCAAGCGTGCCGGATTGTATCTCAACCACGTAATTTACAAACGGGGTTTGGTTATATGTGAAGTTTACGTGTGCAGCGGGTTTGGTTTTTACAGTTTCTGCATCACCATACACCTTATTTAAACTGGCGCCAAAGCCAATATCATACTGAGCATAATCGTAGCCTAATTGTGCCTTTGATACTAATGTTATTGCTGATAATACTAAGGTGAATACGGTTGTTTTAATAAGCAACTTTGTCATATATAAAAGCGATGGTAGTGCTGATTAGCAGGTGTTTAATTTTTATAAAAGTAGTATCAAAGTTTTAAAAAGCAATGCACTGTTTAAATTAATTGTATATATGCCTTAAAACTAAGTGTTTAGGATTTGATTTTGGCATCTGTAAACATATCAACACAAAAGGGATAAATAATTGGTTGATTTTTTGTCAATTAGTTGGGCACATGAATTTTTACAAATAAAATTTTATGTAAGTTTGAAGCCGTTTAAATAAAATTAACCACAAATCAGGTATGTCAAAAATTAAAGTAGAAAACCCGGTAGTTGAACTGGATGGTGATGAAATGACCCGCATCATCTGGAAATTTATAAAAGATAAATTGATCACCCCTTATCTTGACCTGGATATCAAATATTATGACCTTGGTATCGAGTATCGTGATGAGACTGATGACCAGGTTACCATTGATGCTGCCAACGCTATTTTAAAATATGGTGTAGGTATTAAATGCGCAACCATCACACCTGATGAGCAGCGTGTTGAAGAGTTTGGCTTAAAACAAATGTGGAGGTCGCCAAATGGTACCATCCGTAATATATTAGATGGTACGGTTTTCCGCGAGCCAATTGTTATGGCAAACGTACCGCGCCTTGTACCCAACTGGACAGCCCCTATATGTATTGGCCGCCACGCTTTTGGCGATCAGTACCGCGCTACCGATTTTGTAACCAAAGGCAAAGGTAAATTAACTATAAAATTTACGCCGGAAGATGGCAGTGCAGAGCAATCATTTGAAGTGTACAACTTTAAAGGCGACGGCGTTGCATTGGCTATGTATAACACGGATGAGTCTATCCGTGGGTTTGCACACGCTTGTTTTAACCAGGCGCTGATGAAAGGCTGGCCTTTATACCTGTCAACCAAAAACACCATCCTTAAAAAATACGATGGCCGTTTTAAAGACATTTTTGAAGAGATCTACCAAAACGATTACAAAGCTAAGTTTGCCGAAGCCGGTATCACTTACGAGCACCGCTTAATTGATGACATGGTTGCATCGGCCCTTAAATGGAACGGTAACTTTGTTTGGGCTTGTAAAAACTATGATGGAGACGTACAATCTGACACCGTAGCACAGGGTTTCGGTTCGTTAGGATTAATGACCTCTACACTGGTTACCCCTGATGGTACCGTTATGGAAGCCGAAGCAGCACACGGTACGGTTACACGCCACTACCGCGAGCACCAGGCAGGCCGCCCAACATCTACAAACCCTATCGCATCTATCTTTGCATGGACACGCGGTTTAGAGTTCCGTGGGATATTGGATGGTAACCAGGAACTGGTTAACTTCTGTAAAGCACTTGAAGAAGTTTGTATAGAAACTGTTGAAAGCGGCAAAATGACCAAAGATTTGGCCATCACTATAAAACCAAGAGTTGAACACGGTACCGATTACCTGTACACCGAAGAGTTTTTAGAAGCTATCAATGAGAACTTAAAAGCAAAATTGGGTAAATAATTTTATCCCGATATAATGCAAAAAGCCCGTTCTGAAAAGAGCGGGCTTTTTATTTTAAATGATTGCTTGTATCATCAGCTTAATTATAATCGTATTTACCGGCATTGGGGTCTATTATTTCTTTGATCCGTATAAATTCGCCGTTAATGTGGTCTATCTTCATTTCAAAGGTGGCCTCGGCATTTGATGCTATCAAGCTACCCAACATGCCAAAAAACACACCCGCGGTTACCATACTTACAGTACTTGGTGAAGCACTTGCCTTGCCGGTAAAAAAGAAATCATCGTTGGTTTTTTTCAACGGGTAGTAATCATATTTGGTAGCAATATAGGCTTGGCCCAGGTAAACCACCGCGTAAACCTTATCCGATTTTACCTTCTTTAGTTTCCCATTTTCGCCGGGTGTTTTCATGGTATAATCAATAAAATTATTTGTTACAATAATAGGCGCATCGGGTACCTGGTTGCAGAATGATTTATAGGTTAGGTACAAGCCGTCGGTATAGCGGGTTGTGTTATATACTTTTAGGTTGCGCTTCTCTACACTGTCAATCTTAACCAGATCTGTATACTTGTATGTTGTTGCAGCAACAGGTGCTTTATTAAGATTGGCCGCAATAAAGTCAGTAATGGTTTCACTTCCATGTTTTAAAAGAGCACCGGTAACATCAACGCCTGAGGTTGTTAAGCTCACGGTATCTATAGCCCCCACCTGCCGGTAACCATCGGGTTGTTTTGCATATATACCGGCCCGCAGATAAAAATAGCCTTTTTCGTTAAACGACCCCGTAATTTCTATGAAGCTTAGTTGCCTGAGCTGTATTAAAAGTTCCTGTGGTTTTGCGGTGCTATCTGTTAATGCAGTTAAAATATTATTAAACTGAATGTTAAGTGGCTCTTTTGCTATAACTTTTGTTTTTTTATTAAAAGCGCCCGTTTGTATAATGCCCATATTGGTGGTATCCATACGGGTATCTAAAACACTTATTTTGTTATAAAGGCTATTGTTTACTTTATTTTCGGGCAGTGCGAAGGTGAATTTTTGGGTGCTTTGCGCTTGTGTGTTGCTATAAATAAGCAACGTTAAAGCGGCAATCGAAAAAAATATTTTTGGGGATAAAAAAGCTAACATGTAATTGATAAAGTTTATGTACAAAAATAATTTTTTTATTTAGCCCTGTATGTGTATTAAAGCTAATATTTATGATGAGCCGATGTTTTTTAGAAAAGCTTGTTTACGGCTTATGCAAAATCCTTAACTTAGCGGTTGCAATGATTCAGCTAAACAACATAAAAAAAACTTTAGCTCTTTTTAAAACAGAGTTAGTAGAACGATACCCAATTGCTTCATTAGGTTTGTTTGGCTCAGTTGTGCGAGATGATTTCACTGAAAATAGCGATATCGATATCATTGTAGATTTCAACCAGCCAATTGGAATTGAGTTTGTGACATTAGCAGATGAACTGGAAAAAAAATTAAAGCGTAAGGTTGATCTTGTATCAAGAGGCGGCATTAAAGACAAATATTTCCGAGTAATAGAACCCGAAATAGTTTATGTCTAAACGCAAACCCGAACTTCTTTTAGAGGATATTCTGGAAAGTGCCGAAAAGATACTTAGCTATACGGACGGGTTAACATTCGAACAATTTACTTTCGATAGCAAGACCATTGATGCGGTAATACGCAACTTTGAAATTATTGGAGAGGGCGCAAATCGTTTACCAGATGAATTTAAGGATACTTCTCCTGAGATTGATTGGCACAAAATACGTGGATTACGAAATCGTATAGCTCATGAATATTTTGGTATAGATTACACCATAATATGGTCTGTAAAAGAACATTATTTGCCGGATTTGATCACCCGGATAAAACTATTATTGAATAATATTTAAGATACACACATACAAACTACCATGTCAGCATTATATCCATTAAAATTTAAAACCATATTTAAAGACAAAATATGGGGCGGCCATAAAATAGAAACCTATCTGCATAAAAACATTGGCAATTTGCCAAACTGCGGCGAAACCTGGGAGATCTCGGGCGTTAAGTCGGATGTTTCTGTGGTAGAAAGCGGCGAGCTAAAAGGCCAGTCGCTGGCCGACCTGCTGGAGAAGTTCCAGGGCGAACTGGTAGGCGAGAAGGTGTACAAACACTTTGGCAATATTTTCCCGTTACTGGTGAAATTTATAGATGCTAATGATGACCTGAGCGTACAGGTGCATCCTAATGATGAGCTGGCCAAAAAGCGCCACAACTCATTCGGCAAAACCGAAATGTGGTACGTAATAGAAGCCGACCCGGGCAGCAGCCTGATTGCCGGCTTTAACCGCGAAATGACCGAGAAAGAATATGTGGATGCTTTAAACAGCGGCCATATTATGGATATCCTGAACAAGGAAGATGTAAAGGCTGGCGATGTTTTCTTTTTACCTGCCGGCCGCGTGCATACTATTGGCAAAGGCTTGTTAATTGCAGAAATTCAGCAAACATCTGATATCACCTACCGTATTTACGATTTTGACCGTGTAGATGATAAAGGCAACAAACGCGAGTTGCATACCGAAGAGGCCCTGGCAGCTATAGACTATAAACATTACCCGGAGTACCGCACATTATATACACCTGAAAAGAACGAGGATGTACATCTGGTAACCTGCCCGTACTTTACCACCAACGTGCTTGATTTTACCCATGGCGTTGATAAGGATTACTCGAACTTAGATTCGTTTGTGATATACGTTTGTATAGAAGGGGAGTTTACTATTAAACACAACGATTTGGCTTATCCGGTAAAAATGGGCGAGTGTATTTTATTACCAAAAACAATTGATAAGGTAGAACTGAAAACTACCTCGGGCTTTAAAATATTGGAAAGCTATATTGAATAATGATTACACTGATTTTTTGATCAGATTACACCGATAAAAGAAAAGACCGGCTTGGCAACAAGCCGGTCTTTATATTTTTAGCAAGGCTTATATTTTTAATCGGTGCAATCCATAACTATCGGTGTAATCACAATTAATTATACCTTCTTCTGTCGGTTGGGTTTTTCAATGAGCGGGCTATCTCTGCCAGGTAAAGTTCATCTATGGGTTTTAAAAGGTAATCGGCAATTAACGGGTTGTTTTTTGCACGTTTAATATCCTCCAGGTCAATAGAAGAGCTGATGTTATATATTATGATGTTTTTGCCCAACTGAGATTTTATTTCCTCAAATGCGTCGTTAAATTCCCAGCCGTTCATTACCGGCATATTAATATCTACAAATAAAACATCGGGTAAGCGGTGGGCGTTTTGCGGGTCTTTTAAAAAGTCGATAGCTTCTTTGCCGTTGCTAAAGTTCAGCGTTTCATCAAATAAGCCCTTTATTGTTGTGAGTTTTTTGAAACCGTAAGTAAAAATCTCATCATCATCAACAATCCCGGCAGTCACATTTTTGTTTTCGGTATTCATTTTTTGGTATTGATTATACCAATCTCACTGTAAATTTTGTGCCAACATTTACGGTACTGTCCACTTGGATAGATCCGCCCAGTGCTTCTACCTGGTTACGGGTAATAAAAAGGCCAATCCCTTTCGAGTCGGAGTTTTGGTGAAAAGTTTTATACATGCCAAAAAGTTGGTCGCCGTAGCGTTGCATGTCAATGCCAATACCGTTATCCTCAAAAACCAGGTAAACCTCATTGCCCACTTTTTGCGTGGCGATGTTTATTACCGGGCTACGGTTAGGGTGTTTATATTTAATGGCATTGGTAAGCAGGTTTTGCAAAATGCTTTCCAGGTAGGCGGGAATATATTCAACCTGCGGGCAGCCGCTAAAATCGGTGTTTATTACGGCGTCTGTCCTGTCTATATTGGTGTGCAGTGCCGATGCTACATTATTAAATATAGTTTCAAAATCAACCAGTTTACGCTCCCGGCTAATTTCGGATTGTATGCGTACTATCTCATCCAGGTGGCCCATGGTGGCGCTAAGGCTTTCGCTGATGGTTTTGATGTGCGAGAAGATCTCCGTGCGTTCTTCACTCAGCTTTGCTTCTTCAAACAGGTTTACCATAAACTTTAAGTTGCCCGAGTGCGACCGCAGGTTGTGCGATACGATGTAAGCAAAGTTTTGCAGGCGCTTGTTCTGATCATCCAGCAGGTTAATAGACGATTGCAGGGTGATGCCTCTTCTTTTTATGCTATCAATATCCTGGAAAATACCCCTGATGGTTATGCATTTACCATGATCGTTAATTACAGGTACCCCTTTTGACCGTACCCATATCACATTGTTTTTTGCTGTTTTAAACAACAGCTCAATATCATATGGTTTGCAATAGTTTAAAGCATCGTTAATAACATTAGTTAGCACCTGGCGAAACTGAGGCTCAAAAAAGCTGATGGCTTCCTCAACGCTCATTTTTACCTGGGTGTTAAGCTCAAAAATATCGTACATCTCTGTCGAGAAGGTAAGCCCCATGGTAGCGGTATCAATTTCCCAACTGCCAATTTTGGCAATTCGGCCAATTTCGTTGCCTTTAAATTCGGCTTCAGCAGCCCTTATCTGGCTAATTTTTAAAGCATTTATATTGATAAGCACGCCATAAATTACCGGGCCATCGGCGGCATCATGTTTTTGGGTGGTGCTTTCAAACCACTGGTAACCGTTTTGTTTGGTAAGCAGCCTGATGTGTGCAACCGGCGAACCTCCTTGCCTTGGGTGATGGGTGGCTTTTAAGAAGATCTGCTTATCATGATAATAAAGAAGCTGTTCGAAAAAGAAATTGTAGGAGCATTCAATTTCGCCGGGGGCATACCCCAAAGCACTGTAAAACCCCGATGACCATTTAACCTCTTTGGTATCGGTGTTGTACTCCCATATGCCTAAATTAATCTGATCAATTATACGCGCAATATGAGCTATGCCTTCAGCAGAAAACTTATTACTCTCAGAAAAACTCATCTCGCACTTTAATCACTAATACTTTTTATTTACCACAAGGTTTGATAAAATACATGCCAAAAACGCGGGCATCTGTTTAATACAACCCCGCGTTGTTGTAAATTATTATACCTGTCTCTTATACACATCT
>NZ_LGEK01000069.1 GCF_001636615.1 Mucilaginibacter sp. L294
GGATATACAGAATGGCACAGGGGCGGTTGAAATAAGTATGGAACTGATTTATGATAATATTGTCTTTTGCTTACAACAAGCAGGGGGCATTTCGACCTACTGGTCTGAGCTCATAAAACGGCTGCAGCGAGATAAAGTCGATGTTAAATTTATCCGCGGAGCTGTTGAAAATAACGTAAGCGTTAAGGATCTAGTGATCAATTCCAGCAACACTATCGAGCAGATCAAAAGTCCGGTCTTATTGAGCAGGTTTTCTAACCCCCACGTAAAATCACGAAATAAGCCTTTCATCTTTCATTCAAGTTACAATCGTGTTGCCAGGAATGATAATGCCATTAACGTGGTGACAATCCATGATTTCATTCATGAAAAATATTACGGCGGGATTCGAAGAATGTTGCATTCCCAGCAAAAAAGGAATGCAATTGAACATTCTCATAGAATCATTTGCGTATCTCAAAATACAAAGCTTGACTTGCTGGAAGTTCAACCTGAACTCGACCCTGAAAAGGTCAGCGTGATCTACAACGGCGTCTCTGAGGATTTTCATGTTGTTGATGACGAGGCACCTGCTGTAAAACCATTTTTGATCTTTATCGGCTCGCGGGAACCGTATAAAAACTTTGATTTTGCAGTCAACCTTATCGAGAGCTTAAAGGATTTCGATCTTTATGTCGTTGGGAACCGTTTTTCTGCCGACGAGAAGCAGTTACTTAATAAAATAAACGGGCGTTTTAAACTTTTCACCAACATTGATAACAATCAGTTGAATAGATTGTACAACAAAGCGTTCGCCCTGTTATATCCTTCGAATTACGAAGGTTTCGGTTTACCGCTCCTGGAAGCCATGAGATCTGGCCTGCCTTTCATAGCATGTAATACTTCTTCCATTCCAGAAGTTGCCGGTGATGCCGGAATTCTTCTGGACCGAACCGACGTTAATGCCGCTAAGCAGGCGATTATTAAAATAGAGAATAACAGGATGGATTATATCTTGAAAGGATTAAATCAGTCTGAAAAATTTTCTTGGGAAAAGTGTTTTGCCGAGACGCTTGACCTATATCAAAAAGCATACAAAAGATGAAAATCTCTATAATAACCGTTGCTTATAACAGCGCAAAAACGATAGAAGAAACAATAAGGTCAGTACTGTCTCAAGATTATGGAGATATTGAGTATCTGATCATTGATGGGAAATCGACAGACGGAACGCTCGATATTATCAATAAATATAAAGCAGAGATCTCGAATGTCATTTCTGAAGCTGACGAAGGTATTTATGACGCGATGAACAAAGGGATCAAGGTTGCGACAGGGGATATCATCGGCTTTTTAAATTCCGATGATGTGTTCGAAAACGAAAGTGTACTCTCTATCATTGCAGATCAATTTTTAAAAAAAACGGATACATATGTCGTCTACGGAGATTTAAACTATGTGTTGCAAGATGATTTGACGAAAGTTAAAAGACGCTGGATATCGATGCCCTATTATCAAAAATTCTTTGACGATGGTCATGTGCCGCCCCATCCAACACTTTACGCAAAAAAGAAAGTTTATGAAATTGTGGGACATTTCAATACTAACTATAAACTGGCTGCGGATTACGAGTTTATGCTTCGGCTGTTCAAAAAACATAATTTCAATTCGGTTTATATTGCTTTAGCGCTAGTCAAGATGCGACTAGGCGGAGCGACAAATAAAAATGTTAGTAATATTATCAAAGGGAACAAGGAAATTTTAAACTCTTGGACCGCAAACAATCTAAGCCTGCCTTTAACTCTAATGCCAAAAAGAGTTTATAGACGATTGATACAATTTATATGAATATATTGCTAACCGGCTCCTCTGGATTTCTCGGCCGTAATTTGTGCCAAATGTTACCCAGCGATTATCATCTTGTCACCCTGAGTCGCTCATCTGCGGCTATAACAGTAGATCTCTCTACCGATGTACCGTCTATCTCTACCAGTTGTCAGATGGTCATACACGGGGCGGGAAAAGCCCACTTTATCCCAACTACTGAAGCTGAAGCGGAAGAGTTTTTCAACGTTAACGTTAAAGGCACTGAAAACTTGTTGAGGGGCTTGCAAAAGTCCGATAAACTTCCTCAATATTTCGTTTACATCAGTTCCGTAGCGGTCTATGGTGCAGATACCGGGCATATGATAGATGAAACTTCCCCGCTGCTGGCCAAAGATCCCTATGGAAAAAGTAAAATTGAGGCTGAGCAACTCATACAAACTTGGTGCGCAGAAAATGAGGTGATCTGTACGATACTTCGTTTGCCCTTGATGGCTGGCCCCAATCCGCCGGGAAACTTAGGTGCTATGATCAAAGGCATAGAAAAGGGGTATTATTTCAACATTGCCGGCGGTAAAGCAAAGAAAAGCATGGTAAACATTGTGGATATTGCCACCATTATTCCAAAAGTGGCCCTGTTAGGCGGAGTTTTTAACTTGACAGACAGGTATCATCCAAATTTTGATGAACTTTCGGCGAAGATCGCCAAACAACTTAATACCTCGAAACCGTCGAATTTACCATTTTTTGCGGCAAAAGTGCTGGCTGTTGTCGGCGACCTGCTCGGCAATAAATTTCCAATAAATTCCAATAAATTAGAAAAGATAATGGCCGACCTGACCTTCGACGATACCAAAGCAGTAAAAGTTTTAGGTTGGAAACCAAAATTGGTTTTGGAGGCGATTATTATTAAGTGACTCTAGATCTTAGGGGTACTTGAAAAGAAATAAAAATATGAAAAAAGCTTTGATAACCGGAGTGACCGGTCAAGATGGTGCATATTTGTCAGAATTGCTATTAGCGAAAGGCTATGAGGTGCATGGCATAAAAAGGCGAAGTTCCTCGTTTAATACCGAGCGCATCGATCACCTTTACCAAGATCCACACGACCCTGTCCAAAAATTCATACTGCACTATGGTGATCTTTCAGATTCAACGAATCTGATCAGAATCATTCAACAGGTACAGCCAGATGAGATCTATAATTTGGGTGCGATGTCACATGTTAAAGTTAGTTTCGATACGCCTGAGTATACAGCTAACGCCGATGGCGTGGGTACGTTAAGATTGTTGGAAGCCATCCGGATTCTGGGTCTGGAGAAAAAAACAAAAATCTATCAGGCATCTACCTCTGAGTTATATGGTTTGGTGCAGGCTGTGCCACAATCGGAGACAACACCGTTTTATCCCCGGTCGCCTTATGCCGTGGCCAAGATGTATGCTTACTGGATAACAGTTAATTACAGGGAAGCTTACGGTATATTCGCCTGTAATGGCATCTTATTTAACCACGAAAGCCCACTACGCGGTGAGACGTTCGTAACCCGGAAAATCACACGTGCGGCGGCTAAAATTGCGTTGGGTTTACAGGAAAAACTTTACTTAGGTAATCTCGATGCACAACGCGACTGGGGGCATGCTAAAGATTATGTTGAAGCGATGTACCTCATTCTGCAACAGGATACGCCCGAAGATTATGTAATAGCGACCGGAATTACAACAAGCGTACGGGAGTTCATCCGTCTGGCTTTTGCAGAATTGGGTATCGTGATCGCATTCAAGGGGGAGGGGATAGCGGAGCGTGGATATGTTGTTGAATGTACAAATCCCGATTTTCAAGTGGAAATCGATAAGGAAATAGTTGCAGTCGATCCTAAGTATTTCAGACCTACAGAAGTTGACCTATTGATTGGCGATCCGAACAAGGCGCGTAAAAAGTTAAACTGGATGCCTAAATATGATCTGCAGGCGTTAGTCAAAGAAATGGTGGAAGCAGATATAGAAATTTTCCGTAGAGAAAAATTATTACGTGCGTCCGGTTATCATATCAGAAATCATTATGAATAGAAATTTCTTTTCCAGTAGCGTCATCTTTTGTAAACTCCGTAAAGAAAGGGCCTGCAGCATCGATTCAGACAGGTATGACCTGTTTTATTTTAATCGTTCGGTTCAACCGCTATATTTCGGTGGAAACAAAAAATGGGTTATTTTTGGATGTACAATCGTTGTTACTAAAGCGTTATCGACTGATTTGATAATTTATATATGAGAAAAATTTATTTCCTATTAGTTCTGGGTTTGTTGGTGAGCTTATTAGGAAGCTGGTCTGCTCTTCATGCACAATCACTTTCCAATCCATCAAGTATCAATATCGACAATTATTCTGATCAACAAATCCTTTCTATGCTACAGCAGGCAAAGAGCGCAGGTTTAAGCGATGCTGATCTATTGCAAAGGGCCAGAGATCAGGGCGTTTCTGACGAGCAGGTTCGTAAAATGCAGAACAGAATGAAAGAAGTTCGCGGAAATCAGCAGGCAGCCTCTTTCAAAACGGATTCCGTAACGACGACAGGTAGAAGGCAGGTGAACAGTCCGGACTTAGCAGATACGTTGAATTCGGCTAATAATTTATTCAACAGGTTAAAACCGAAGATTTTTGGGGCCGATATTTTCCAGAATAAGAATAGCAGTTTCGAACCTAACCTGAAACTCGCAACGCCGGTAAATTATATATTAGGTCCGGATGATCAATTGAACATCAATGTCTATGGAAATTCGGTTGTAAGTTGGAAATTGAACATCTCCCCAGAAGGCAACATCAATATTCCGGGCGTTGGTATTTTAAACGTTGGCGGTAAAACCATCGAAATAGCCACATCGCTTATCAAAAGTAAATTGATCGCAAATAATTATGCTATCGGTAAAGGCTCGAGTTTACAGGTTAGTCTCGGCGATATACGGAGTATCAAAGTGATCATGATTGGTCAGCTTCGACGACCTGGCACCTATAGTCTTTCATCATTAGCCACGGTATTCAACGCCTTATACCTTGCTGGAGGACCGACAGATAACGGAAGTCTGCGCCAAATCGAAGTGATCAGGAACAACAAAATTATCAGGCACTTAGATGTCTACGATTTTTTAGTTAAGGGTAGTCAGCAAGATAACATTGCCTTGCAGGATCAGGATATTGTCCGCGTGCCAACCTACCGCAATAGGGTTGAACTTTCCGGTGAGATCAAAATCCCGGCATTATTCGAAGTTTTACCGGGCGAAAGTTTACAGGATATCCTCAATTACGCCGGCGGTTTCACGGACAGCGCTTACACAGCGCGTATTGTTGTTACCCAGATAAGTGGGCAGCAACGTAAATTAACTGATGTGGTGGAAGCGGATTATAGCAACTATCTACCGCTGAGAGGTGATAAGTTCTTGATTCAATCCGTACTTAACCGCTTTGAAAACAGAGTGACCATCGCCGGTGCGGTCTTTAGGCCAGGGCAGTTTGAGCTGTCAGCTAAAATGACCTTATCTCAGTTGATCAGCAAAGCATCTGGACTGAAAGAGGATGCCTTTGACCGGGGTACAATAACGCGTTTAAATGCTGACAACAGCAGGCAAATATTGTCCTTCAGTTTGAAAGATGTTATGCATAGTAAAACGGACCTTATACTTCAGCGCGAGGATAGCGTGGCAATTCCTTCGATTTTTGATTTGCGCGATAAGTATACAGTTACGATCAATGGGGCCATAAGACGTCCTGGCACATTTGCTTATGCGGACAGCATGAATGTGGAAGACCTAATTATTATCGGAGGCGGCTTCGTCGAAGGTGCAAGTACAACAAGAATTGAAGTTGCCCGCCGAATTAACGATGCCCGTCCAGATGCTGTAAATAGCAAGGTCGCCAATGTTTTCACGGTTGATGTCAACAGGCAATTGAATGCCGGCAGTATAAATTTTTTGCTTAAACCTTTTGATATAGTATCTGTATATAATTTACCCGGTTATGAAAAGCAAAAAATAGTTAGGGTAGAAGGTGAAGTTATGTACCCGGGGATCTATACGATCAAGACAAAAGACGAAAAAATATCCGACCTTCTTTCTCGAGCGGGAGGGCCAACAGCGTCAGCTGATATTGAAGGGGCGTCTTTGAAGCGTGATAACTTGGCTATACTTGGAATTGATAGAAACAAGGCGGACACTGCAGCTATTGCAGAGGAGCGAAGGTTGAAATTAAACCGCTTGACGACTAAGTATGGAAAGGATTCACTGATGCAGGAAAAAAATTTGCAGCCGCGGAACAATTACGTTGGCATCGACCTGCCAGCCATACTAAAATCACCAAAATCAAAGATCGATCTATTGATAGAGGACGGTGATGTACTACGTATTCCCAAGCAACAGCAAATCGTTCGTATAAATGGCGAGGTCTTATATCCGAGCGCTGTGATATTCAGCCATGGTAAGTCTTTTAGTCAGTACGTTTTGAATGCTGGTGGTTTTTCTCCTAATGCCTTAAAAAGAGGGGCATACGTCGTGTATGCAAATGGTACTGTGAAAGGCACTCACAAATTCCTATTTTTCAATAGCCATCCAAAAGTGACTCCGGGAAGTGAGATTTTTGTGCCAACGAAACCTGTACGAAACAAAAATACAGCACAGGATATTTTAGGCTTTACTACTGGATTAGCCTCACTTGCGGCTATAATTTTTGGAATAATTAGCTTACGTAAATAGTTGATGGATGCTAACTATAGCGTTAAGAACAATAGGCCACATTCCAAAAACTTTAGGTCGCAAGTCTCCGGTCGTTTGAGAGTTGATGTGGTAAGTTTCGCCAAACCTTTTAAGGATAGTATATCATTACGCAGGCAAATATTTTATTGATGTAGAATACAAAATAGCAGCGTATCTATTTTAATTAAAGCAACGTTTTTTTTATGAAACTTGCGCAAGTTCATGCAAGTTAGTTTCGCGTTAAGTGCAAGATAATTGTTTAGATAGTGAATTATGCAAATGAATAAACCCCGAAAGTGCCCATATTGTCTAAGAAGTACTCTTAACACCCGTATAAAACGGGGCCTGCTTGTTAAATTATTTCTTTTTTGGCTTCCGATCAAACGATTTAAATGTATTCTTTGCGAAAAGAAAGTTTACAAATTTATTTAAATGATAACCCTCCGACAAATATATTTTTGGCGGTTTGGTTAACTCATGCATTGCCTTAAAGTGATGGCGGAATCGCATTAAGTGCAATTTAGCATCCGCCTGTTCCCCTTTAAAATGGCACCAGTATATTGTCCAGGGATCATTCTCATCACTTTTATAATAATGCGAAACATTACAGGGTATTATAAAAAAATCGCCGGGAACAACGGTGTAGTTTGATTTATCAATAGTAACTCTTCCTTTACCCTCTATACAGTAAATTAAGATGTTTTGATCAGTTCCCAATGGCCGTTTACGATAGTGGAACTGGGCATTGGGATAATAGCCTAAATCGGTAATATACGCTTTATTGATAATGTTATTAAAAACACAAAATTTATGGATGATCGATTTTGGGATCACAATAGCCCGCTGTCCGTCAAAACCATCTTTCTTATAATTCATTCTGTAATGGAATTTTGTGGCTGTTAAGATAGTAATAGTGTGCTGATTTACGTGATCGCATTTTGGAAATTAGCCGATTGCAAAAAAATCACTATATCTATAGCATAACGATCGACGTATAAATCTTGACTGATCTATAACTCGCTAATTTAATAGCTCATAAGACCTTTTCAATTCCGGCTCTGCCGATGGTCTATATTTAATATGCCAATGATACAGTCCAACGTACTACTCTAAGCTCAAAGCCGATCATTCAGGTACAATGCACACCCCTATCTATATTGGTCCTTTGTATATCAATATAGTGACCTATTAGGGACCTGTGCATATAGGCTAAACTAATTTACCTGTAACACAACGAATATGATCACTGGTTATCGAAACTTACTTAAAACAGAAAAGTCCCAAATGCTTGGGCCGCTGTTCCTATAAAAGATTCCTATTGGCATGCTTTATTCGATAAGCTACGCAAACGTATGAGAGCGCAAAAAGCAATTGTAGCTGTCGCAAGAAAATTACTTAAAGTGGTATATAACACACTAGAAACGTTAACTATTTACAAAGATAAAGGTATTGATTGGTGATGATCCCCTACTACGACAATTCATTGAGAAGATCAAATACAGATAAATTAAATTCATTTGCAAGTTTCGCCATGTCGCTTAGGGTTGGATCCAATCGCCCTTTTTCTAATAATCGCACGAAAACGACACTTTCATCAACTAAATGGGCCAGATATTGTTGAGTATAGCCACATTCCCTTCTTTTAGCTTCAATAATTAGGCCGAAGCGCGCTATTGAAGATTCCTCATGCATGAATGAAAATAATTACTCTTTTAAATATTATACGAAACCACTTTAAAACGTACCATGAACTGCCGTTAAGTATATTTTTAGGCTGTAAACAGGCGTAAATACACCTCTTTATTTCTTTCAGCATTTTAAGGCAAAAAAAAATCAATTGAAAAACTATGCGAAAACTATGCGAATAAAAAAACCCCACTCGCCAGAGTGGGGTTAAATCATTGATTTTGAGGCTCCTGAGCCTGGACTCGAACCAGGGACCCTCTGATTAACAGTCAGATGCTCTAACCAGCTGAGCTACTCAGGAGTGTTTTCCGATTTGGAGTGGTGCAAAAGTATGATTTCTGAGGTAATTTCACAATATTTGCACAAAAAAAAATTAAAAATATTTTACATGAGTTTGTTAGTTATTGGTACTGTGGCATTTGACGCAATTGAAACCCCCTTTGGGAAGACAGATAAAATTGTTGGAGGGGCCGCAACATACGCAAGTTTAGCCGCTTCGTACTTTTATGACAAGATAAAAATAGTAGCCGTGGTAGGCGACGATTTCCCACAAGAGGATATTAAGGACTTTAATGCCCATAACATTGATACGGAAGGACTGCAAATAAAACAGGGTGAAAAATCATTCTTTTGGAGCGGAAAGTATCATAATGATATGAACAGCCGCGACACTTTAGCTACTGAGCTGAATGTACTGGCTGACTTTGACCCTATCATCCCTGAGGCTTACCAGGACTGCGAATACCTGATGCTGGGCAATCTTACCCCACAGGTGCAGCAAACGGTTATTAAACGCCTTAAAAACCGCCCTAAGCTGATTGTAATGGATACCATGAACTTTTGGATGGACATTGCCATGGACGACCTGCTGGAAACCATTAAAATGATTGATGTATTAACCATTAATGATGCAGAGGCACGCCAGCTATCAGGCGAATACTCGTTGGTTAAGGCTGCCCGCAAGATCCTTACTATGGGGCCAAAATACCTGATCATTAAAAAAGGTGAACACGGCGCGTTATTGTTCCATGAAGATCAGATCTTCTCGGCCCCGGCCCTTCCGCTTGCCGAGGTGTTTGACCCAACCGGCGCAGGTGATACGTTTGCAGGTGGCTTTATTGGCTATATGGCTAAGGTGGGTACCGTTAATTTCAACAATATGAAAAACGCTATCATATTTGGCTCGGCGCTGGCATCATTCTGCGTAGAGAAGTTTGGTACAGAAAAGATCAAAAACCTTACACCCGATGAAGTAAGTGCCCGCGTACAGGAGTTTGTGCAGTTGTCGTCTTTCGATATAAAATAAAAATAGATGTGCAAATTACAGATGTGCAGATATGCAAATTAAATTGCTTGCATCTGCACATCTATAATCTGCATATTTGCACATCTACTAATACTCCAGCCATTTTTTTATTTTGAGGCCTACTATATCACCTTCGGCATACTTTCCGCTCTCATCATTCACCACGCGCAGTATGCTGCCGTTATTCTCCAGTATCAGGTCTTCATAAAAACCTTTAAACAATACTTCCTTAACCGTCCATTTACTGGTTTTCAGGATATTGTTGAGGCGGATCCACTCCGGGTATATCACTACATAATCTTTTTCAGCCACTATACCACAGGCCTTGGCCTCTTCGGCATTCAGCACATTGCAATTGGTAAGCAGTTCGGCGGTATATAAATTCAGCGGGTTTTGATAAAGCGATTTAGGGTTGCCGCTTTCTACTATTTCACCATGTTTTAACACGATCAATTCGTCGGCCATAGAGAGCACCTCTGCCGGGTCGTGAGATACCATCACCACCGTAAGGCCGGTTTCCTTCACTATCTGCCTGATATCGTGCTGCAGGCCTTCCCTAAAGGATGTATCCACCTGGTTAAAGGGTTCGTCAAGCAGCAGCACTTCGGGGCGGGTAATAATGGCGCGAGCAATGGCAACACGCTGCTTTTCGCCACCGCTCAGGTCGGCAACACGCTTGTAGGCCAGCTGCATCATGTTCAATTGGGTAAGTACCTGCTCGGTTTTTTCTTCCTTCAGCTTTACGTTGGTACTGGGCAACATACCCGATACATTATCCCAAACACGGGCAAACAGGTTAAGGTCGTCGGTATGCTGGGTTACCATTTTCATGGCATCGTGGCCGGGTATCAGTTTTTCTTCGGGGCCCCAAATACGTTCTCCCTTAAAACTTACGGTGCCTTCGTCGGGCGATAAAAGCCCGTATAATAAACGCAGCAAGGTGCTTTTACCGCTACCGCTGGCGCCTATTATGGCGGTTATTTTGCCGGGGACAATCTCAAGGGTAATTTGCTTAACCCCCGATGCTTCGGCCCCGCTATATGTTTTGCTTATTTTATTTGCCTGTAAAAAAGGTACAACTGCCATCGCCGCAAAGATAACCGGGATTAAGCAGATTTAACAGATTTTTAGGATTTTGAATAGACGCCTGTGTTTGAACCCTGATTAAACAGATTTAAATATTCCAATAAAATCTCTTAATCGTATTAATCCGCTAAATCCCGGTTCTGGTTTACCACCCAACGCTCATCCCGAACGAGAAGTTACGCAGGCCATCCTGGGCGGGGCTGTTCTCAAACATATTATTGAAATAGTATTTACCAAATACGCCTATTGCGCCATATCCCACACGTAATGATGCACCGTACCTGAATTTAGAGAAGTTGTAATTGCCGCCCAGTTTAAAGTCGCCGTTCTCTTTGCTCTCCTGTTTCAGGCTGCTGCTTATCAGCACGCCCATTTCGGCAGCCGCTACAAAGTGGAACCTTCTGCCTTCGTCGTCATCACGGGTGCGGAAATCAAACGCTACGGGCACACGTATATAAGTTGCCGAAAGGCGGTTCTTATCATATTTAATATCATCCTGCGTGTAACTTAAAGGGGCATGGTCGCGCAGGATGGTGATGCTTTGGCGTAGGCGCAGGTTTGTCCAGTCGAACCCACCCGATGTATAGATCCTGAATGAGCTATTGAAACGGTACCCCAGTTGGATCACATCAAAACCAATATTACTGCTTCTCCATGAGCGATAGCTTAAAAACTGGTTATTGGGCGAAAGGTTAAAACTGCCGTTATCATTTAAGGTGGTTAAACCAATATCAAACCTTGTTAAGGTGATACCAAATGAAAACCCGGGTGCTTTTTTAGTGGCATAACTGGTGGTATCGTTAATATTAACCTGCGACACATCATCGCCAAAACCAAGGCGGATCCTTGTATGGCGGGTTTTAGTGCTATCGGCGGTTGTTGTTTTAACACTATCTGTTTGCGCAAACACTGCTGTTGCTGCCAGGCATATTATAGTTGTAAATATCAGGCGTTTCATATATTATTAGCGAATTATTGAATTAGTAATTTAGTGATTTCATCTGCACATCTCCATCTGCATATTTGCACATCTGTAATCTGCACATCTATTTATCTTCTTTTTTTATTTTAATGAACCCAAGGTTAAGCCCGGATACGATAGATTCGTCCTCATCCTTCGTACTCGAAAACTCTATCAGTTTATCCTTGCGCTTATCCACCTTGCTCACTACAACGTTTATCAGGTCGCCAAGGCTACGGATGCGGTGCTTTTTTGCGGGCTCCGCGGCCACTGTTTTAGGCACCGTTACCGTTTGCGCCGCTAAGGTATTTGATTTAAAAGGCATATCCTCGGGCGCATCTATTTTTTCGAGTATCGGCGTGCTTTTATCAGGCACTGTAAATTTTATAACCTCTGTCGATTTATGAGTCGCCTGTGCCAGTTGCTGCTCAGGCTCTTCCGCTTTCAATATCGGGGCAACAGGTAAAATATTGTTTTGTTGTTTAACCTTTTTTATTTTTTGCTTACGCGATGTTACACTTGTGTTTAATGCGATAACCCTCTCAGCCTGCGGTTGCGCTATTTTGGGTGAAGCCGCTGCTGGTATTATAACCACCTTTGCGGGTTTATCGTTTTTAACTTCAGCCACTTGTACCGGCCTTTTAGTATTATTTTTTGTTTGCGATACAAAGTACAGCCCGGCTGATAATAATAGCAGCAAACTTGCCGCTATGGATAAATAAGCTTTTAACGACTGCTTTTTCTTACCCAGTTGCGATGTTACCTTACCCCAAACTGCGGGAGAGGGCTCCACCTCAAAATCATCAAACCCAGACCTGAATAGTTGGTCAATTTCTTTATCCTGCATATCCATATCTTTTATTATCCATTTTCACTATCTGTTCCTTTAAAATAGCCCTGGCCCTTGATAGCTGCGACTTTGAAGCGCCTTCGCTGATGCCCATTATTTCGGCTATCTCCTTGTGCGAGTAACCATCAATGGCATACAGGTTAAACACCATGCGGTACCCCGGCGACAGGGCCGTTATCATCCCCAGCAGGTCTTTAGCTTCTAAACTGCTACTGGCAGCTGCGTTAACGGATGGTTCGTATCCTGCGGTATCAATATCAACCACCTGCATCATTTTATGATGGCGGCGGTAATACTCAATAGAGCTATGTACCATAATACGCCTTACCCAACCTTCAAAAGAACCATCACCCCTGTAATCGGCTATTTTTTGAAACACTTTTATAAATCCGTTCTGCAACATATCCTCAGCTTCCATCTTATCGGTAGCATACCGCATACAAACCCCCAGCATTTTTGAGGCGAACTGCTTATACAGCAGCTCCTGCGCCTTACGCTGCCCGGCCTTACAGCACTGCACCAGATGATCTATAGTAGTTTTAGGTTCCAAAAACATCATTTAACAGTTAGATGTAAAGGACTACCAATTGGTTGCATGAGTTATAAAATAAATTTTTGTCCGCTTAGTGCGTGGCTCAAAAGTTCATAAGTGGGCTACGTTTTAAAAGTAAAATTTTCGCTTACAATAATTGATGAAAAGTGAAAAAATCTCCTGGTCGAGCACGATTTAAGACTATGACAATATGGCAGGTAAGCAACAAATAAGATTGTTACGTAACCTGGTGAATGATTGAACTTTAAAAGCGAATGAAAGTCGAAAAAAGGCGAATGAAAGCGATTTAAAATCGAAAAAAGGCGTTACATATCGCTAAATTTCACGCTATTTCTTTTCCCTGAAATACTTATAGATCTTCACCGCCGACATGATGATGAGGCTGAATAGGATGATCCCAATTACCCCGAAGATCCAGTTTAGGGCGCTTTTAAGCACCACCAAAAATACGATAGCAAAGAGGATAATGGTGGCCAATTCGTTCCACAAACGAAGTTGGATAGAGCTCCATTTATAAACGCCTTTGGCCATCTGTTTCATTATTTTTTGGCAGATGAAGTGGTAAGCGATAAGCCCTATTACAAAAGTGAGCTTTACATGCAACCAGGGCATTTTCCACAAGCCCGGGTTAAGGTGCAGCATGGTTGCCCCCGCTACGATCACAAAGTACATGCTTGGTGTGGCTATGATCCACCATAGTTTCTTCTCTATGATCTCAAACTGTTCTGAGAGGATGGTACGCGCGGGTTCGGGTTTGTCCTGCGCTTCGCGGTGGTAGATAAACAGGCGCACAATGTAAAATAGCCCCGCCATCCAGCAGACTACAAATATGATATGTATGGCTAAAACGTATTGGTACATACCCCCTAACCCCCTAAAGGGGGAATTTTTGATTAATCAATTGTAAAACTTCCCAAACTCCGGCTCCCCCTTCAGGGGGTTAGGGGGTTAATATCTAAACTCTTTTATCACTTCAACCGCGTATTTCACGTTATCAAACGGAATATCGGGCATAATGCCGTGGCCAAGGTTAAAAATAAAGCCATTTTCGCCCCTCATTCGCTCAAAAAGGCGATGAATACGATCTTTAATAACCGATTTATCGGCATAAAGAATATGAGGGTCGAGGTTGCCCTGTACGGCAATATCTTTTGGCAAACGGTTCTTGATATCCAGCAGGTCAACATTCCAGTCGATAGATATTACATCAGGTTTGGCTTCGGCCATCAGCGGTGCAAATACCGAGCTGCCTTTACAGAACGATATCACCGGGATATCCTTCCTGTTTAGTTTGCTGATGATCTCTACGATATAACGGTGCGAAAACTCGGTGTAATCATCCCATGATAATGCTTGCGCCCAGCTATCAAAAATCTGTACAGCGTTAACGCCGGCTGCAATTTGCAGGTTCAGGTAATCTGCCGTAACGGTGGCAATTTTTGATAGTAGCTGATGCGCCATCTCCGGATGGTTATGCAGCATCAGTTTGGTCAGTTTAAAATCTTTTGACGATCCGCCTTCAACCAGATAGCTCATCACGGTGAACGGTGCGCCTGCAAAACCTATCAGCGGGATACTACCGTTAAGGCGTTGCTGAATCACTTTTATAGCATCGGCTACATATTGTAACCTGTCGCCAACGTTGGTTTCCAGTGCATCAATATCAGCCTGTGTGCGTACCGGGTTGGCAAACTTTGGGCCTACGCCCTGGGTGAAGCTCAGATCGCCGCCCATGGCTTCGCCGGTAACTAAAATATCCGAGAATAAGATGGCGGCATCAATACCTAACAGGTCAACCGGTAACATGGTAACGTCTGCAGCCAGTTCAGGTGTTTTGCACATCTCCAGGAACGAGTATTTGTTTTTGATCTCCCAATACTCGGGCATAAAACGGCCTGCCTGGCGCATCATCCATACGGGTGGGCGTTCTGTTTTCTCTGAAAATGCGGCTTTTATAAATAACGAATCTTTCATAAATCTTGTAGAGGCGCCATACCTGGCGCCTCTGTACGGTTTGTATATTTGATAAAGACGCGAAGCATCGCGTCTTTACGGTTTATTTGTGTTTCCTTAATTCCTGCTCAACCTTTTGGATCACATCCTTCATTTTGGCAGTTATGTTGTCTTTATGTTTATCAGTTAGTTGCAGGTATGCTGCAGCCTTATCATAATTACCGTTACGGATGCTGATGTTTGCTACGTGCACCAATGCAGCCACGTGGTCATTAGCGGTACGTAGCGGGTATAACGCGGCTAATTCGTAATGCTGTTCGGCTTCGGTGTAGTCCCGCTTTTGCAGGCATACCCCTCCGTATATAAACTCATAAAATCCGCGTCGCTTTTTGCTGAGCCAATCGGGGTTGGGCACTTGTTTTAAAAGGCTTTCGGCTTTTTCATAATCTTTTAAATGGAAAGCTTTTGCTGCCAGCACAATGGTATTTTGCTTAAAATACCCCCATATAAGCAAGGCAATAAACATTACAGCCAAACCAGCCAGCTCATAAACCTTCATTTGAAGGCTAACGGCCAGCATTATTACAAAAAGCCCGGCTACTAATATTCGTGCCCTGTTTGTAAACATGTATTAGTGCTGGTTATCGGTAAATTTATAGCCTACACCGCGGATAGAGTGAAAGTAAACCGGGTTTTTAGGATCCGGTTCAAAATACTTACGGAAGGTTAATATAAAATTATCGATAGTGCGGGTTGATGGATATACGTCGTAGTTCCAAACGGTTTCCAGGATCTGCTCGCGCGATACAGCCTCGTTACGGCGCTCTATCAGCAGTTTCAGCAGCATGGTTTCTTTTTTGGTAAGCGGGGTGATGCTTTCATCGCCGTTCACTAATTCAAACGAGTTAAAGTGGATGGTTTTATCGCCAATTTTATAGCTGTTAAACTCTTTCAAATCTTCACCTTTAAGGCTGCGTTTTACCAAATTGTTAACACGTAGTATCAACTCTTCCAGGTTAAAAGGCTTGGTCAGGTAATCATCAGCACCTTTTTTAAGGCCCGATATTTTATCTTCGTTTGTGTTTTTAGCGGTCAGGAACATAATTGGTACCTCAGAGTTTTCCAGCCTGATGGTTTCTGCAACCACAAAGCCATCAATCTCAGGCATCATTACGTCTAATATTACCAGGTTAAAGCGCTCTTCTTTAAAAATCTGCAGAGCTTTTTTACCGTTGTTTGCAGTTGATACCTTGTAGCCTTCCAGCTCCAGGTTTAACTTGATGGCTTCTAACAAATGATCTTCGTCTTCGGCTAATAAAATTCTTTTTTTGTTAGGCATGGTCTCTAATTGTTTAGGTTAATGCAAATACTACTTCAAATACGCTACCGGCAGGGCGGTTATCTTTAACTTTTATACTGGCCTGGTGTTTATCTAATACCTCTTTTACGATGTATAACCCTAAGCCGGTCCCTTTTGTATTACGTGTATCTTCACTGCCTACACGGTAAAATTTGTCAAAAATGCGGGGCTTCTCACTATCTGCAATCCCTATGCCATGGTCTGCCACCTGAAAGTAAACTTTACCATCCTTCTCAAACAGCTTCACATTTACTGTTTCGCAGGGGCTTGAATATTTTACGGCGTTCTCTACCAAATTGGTCACTACTGATGTAAGGGCAAACTTGTCGCCTGTTATTTCAATTTTGGGTTCAATCTCGGCGTTGATGATCTGCTGGTTGCAATCGCACTTGCTTATTTGCAGGCGGTTTACAATGCTATCCACCAATACCGACATGTTAAATTTAGCCTTAGGGAAGGAATAGGAGCGGTTATCAATTTTTGATGCCAGCAGCATATTCTCTACCATATCATCCAAACGCTCTACATCCAGCAGCGATTTATCAATAAAATTCAGGATCTGTGTTTTTGTAAGATCGCGCTTCTGGATGGTTTGAAGCAATATTTTGATGGATGCCAGGGGCGATTTAAGCTCGTGCGTTACCGAAAGCAGGAAATTCTTTTTCTGCTCCTGTAGCTTGGCTTCTTTGTTAAGCGATTGGTGCAGGAAGTACGCGCCTACCAAAAATACCATCACAAACATCATCCCCTCACCCATGATCATGCCTTTACGGCTTGGGTTAAGATGCACCAGCATATAGCCCCACCATATCAGTTCGGCAACCGCGTAAATGATAATGGCATAAAATATAACGAGTGTTTTTCTCATAACTTAATCAAGTTTACAGTTGGCAGGATGCTGTGCAAACTGCTAACAGGTAACGGCCAACTATCCAAATACAATATCCAGACTATCAAATATAGCTGTTTTTGTTGTTTCTAAGTCAGTTGTTGTGTGGGCAGCCGATATAAAGCCAACTTCGTAGCCTGACGGGCCTAAATAAACCCCCCTGTTGATCAGTTCGCGGTGCATTTCTTTAAATTTCACCATGCTTGCCGGGTCAATTTGTTCGGCTGTGGTGATACTTTCCTGGTTGGTAAAGGCAACCCAGAAGATAGAGCCGATAGTAAATATTTTCACCTTATAACCGCGCTCTGCAACAAAGTCTTGTATATCTTTCACAAAACCTGTCGTTTTGGCATGTAATTCGTCATAAAAGCCTGGTTTTAACAGTTCGCTCAGTTGCGCTATACCAGCCGCCATAGCAACCGGGTTGCCCGATAGTGTCCCCGCCTGGTAAACAGAACCAACCGGCGAGATATGATCCATCACTTCTGCCGATGCGCCGTAAGCCCCTACCGGTAAACCACCGCCGATAATTTTACCATAAGTGATAATATCCGGCTGGATGCCATAGTAAGCGGCAGCACCTTCAAACCCTACACGGAAACCCGAGATCACTTCGTCGAAGATCAGCATGGTGCCGTTATCGGTACAGATCTGGCGCAAGTAATCTAAATAACCCTGCGTTTGCAGAAGCAAACCATTATTTGCCGGAACAGGTTCAATGATAACCGCTGCAATTTGCCCCTTAAACTCTTCAAAGGCCTCTTGCAGGGCTTTTTTATCATCTAACGATACAACTATCGTTTCATCGGCAAAAGCCTTTGGTACGCCCGCTGATGAGGTTTCGCCAAAGGTAACCAGGCCCGAGCCTGCTTTTACCAATAAGCTATCAGAGTGCCCGTGATAGCAGCCTTCAAACTTTAAGATCTTATCACGTTTGGTATAGCCCCTTGCCAGCCTGATGGCCGACATTACCGCTTCGGTGCCCGAGCTTACAAAGCGTATTTTTTCGATAAATTTATTGTTGCCGAGGATAAGCTCCGCCAGTTCGTTCTCCAACGCCGTTGGCGCACCGAATGACATCCCCTTTTGCATTACTACGGTCACCTTGTTACGAACCGATGCATGGTTATGCCCTAAAATAAGCGGCCCCCATGAGCAGCAAAAATCTATAAACTCGTTACCATCGGCATCCCATATATGGCTGCCATCGCCTTTTTCAATAAAAAGCGGCGTACCGTAAACTGATTTAAATGCCCTTACCGGCGAGTTTACCCCACCCGGAAAATAGGTTTTTGCTTTCTCGTACAATTCTGCAGATTTTGCTCTGCTTATATCAGGTTTGCTCATTTGTTTTTTCTCCATCCATCATTGCGAGGTACGAAGCAAGCTCCTGATGGGCATATCGGCTATGCATCGTTCTGAGATTGCTTCGTTCCTCGCAATGACGGGTTGTATTATTTAGTTCCTATAACCACTTATTCAATAACACCTCTTTAGCGTGGTATGTTAATATAGCGGTAGCACCGGCACGGCGAATGCTGGTAAGTACTTCGGTAGTTGCGCGCTGCTCGTTTAACCAGCCTTTTTGTACAGCAGCTTTTATCATAGCGTATTCGCCGCTTACGTTGTAGGCTGCAACAGGTAGCTCGGTATCGTCTTTTATTAGTTTAATAACATCCAGGTATGACAATGCCGGTTTCACCATCAGGAAGTCGGCACCTTCTGCTTCATCTAAACGGGCTTCTATTAAGGCTTCGCGCTGATTGGCAGGGTTCATCTGGTAGGTTTTTTTGTCGCCAAATTTTGGGGCGGAATTTAAAGCATCCCTAAACGGACCATAAAACGCGCTGGCATATTTTGCTGAGTACGACATGATAGAAACCCCGGTAAAACCGTTATCATCCAACACCTGGCGGATGTAGCCTACGCGGCCATCCATCATATCTGATGGGGCAATGATATCGGCACCGCTGCGGGCATGGGCCAAGGCCATTTTACCTAAAACCTCTAAAGTTTCGTCGTTCAGGATCTGACCATTCTCCACAATACCATCATGGCCATCGCTACTGTATGGGTCCATCGCTACATCGGTTACTACACAAGCCTCGGGGAACTCTTTTTTTACAGCACGGATAGCGCGCAGGTAAAGGCTCTCGTCGCGGTGGCTTTCGGTAGCAAATTTATCTTTTAATGCTTCGTCGATATTGGGGAACAGATCGAATGAGTTTAAGCCCAGTTTCATGCAGCTTTCCACCTCACGCAGTAAATTATCAATCGAATACCTGAAAATGCCGGGCATAGATGCCACTTCGGCTTTCTGGTTCTCGCCATCCACAATAAACAGCGGGAATATCAGGTTAGCCGCGCTAACATGTGTTTCCTGCACCATCTGGCGGATAACTTCACTTTTCCTATTTCTTCTTGGTCGTTGTAACATTTTGTTATCATTGGGTCATTGGGGCATTGAGTCATTGGCCTCAATTATAATGACCTAATGACTCAATGACCCAATGACTAATTATATCCCAAACACAGCCTCTGCCAGCCCAACTTCGTCGGGAGAGAAAGGCAGGGTGTACTTTACACCCATTTCATCAAACTTTTTACCGGTTGATTTACCGATGGCTATTACCTTTTGGCCCGGCTCCAGCAAGTTATCGGCAAAGTAAGCCTCCACGTTGCTTGGGCTGGTAAACACCATCACATCAGCGCCGCTTGGCTCAACTTCTTCCTCCAGTACGGTTTCGTAAACGGGCAGGTCGATTATTTTTGTTTCGGCAGACAAGCCCTGCTGTATACTCCTCATCGGGTTATCCGCACCTGGGAACAATATGGTTGTGCCGTTTGCCAGTTCGGCAAAATCAGCAGATACGTCGGCAGTGTCATTGCTTTCACCAACAAAATCGGCAAAGTGGCCGTTGCGGCGCAGCATATCTTCGCTTCCGGCACCCATTACCCCAAATTTTATCTTTTTAGGGAATTGAGGTGATAGTTTAAAGAAGTATTCGACCGCATTCTTACTGGTAAAAAACACCCAGTCGATATTTTTTAAGATATATGAATCAAACCGGGTGATCACCGGCACGGTACGGATAAGCGAGCGGGCTTCTATCTCAATTTTATGTTTCTCTAACGCTTTACGGAAATAACTGGTTTCCGAAATATCGCGGGAGATAAATACCTTGTTAGGGAACTTCCTGTCTTTAGCAAAACGGGCTACTATTTTATCGGCAACACCATCAAGGGTGTCACTTTCTATAAAGTATCTGTCGGGGAAACCCTCGCCATCTTCGGCCTTTGAGGTAAACACCTGGAATTTACCATCATCCCGGCGGCAATAAACGCCAAGGGGCAGGTGGCAACCGCCGCCAAACATTTTTAATACGCCGCGTTCTAAAGAAAGTTCTTCGGCTACATCCGGATGGTGCAATGCCTGTAGTATCTCAAATAATTCGGTGTTGCTTTCTCGGATCTGGATAGCCAGTGCGCCCTGTGCGGGTGCAGGTATAAATTCAGTCGCGGTTAGTTCTTCCACGTGAAACTCGCTCAGGTCGATCCCTAAACGGGTAACGCCTGCTTTGGCCAGCATAATAGCGTCGTAATTCTCGTCGCGCAGTTTGCCAATACGGGTTGGTACGTTACCGCGCAGTTCATCTATTTCCAGGTCTGGGCGGATGGCCAGTAATTGTGCCTTACGCCTGTTTGATGATGTGCCCACCATGCCGCCAAACTTTACAGATAGCTTTTGGCGCACATCAACACAGTCTTTCAAGATCAGCAACAGTTCAGCCGGATCTTCCCGTTCTGAAACTGCTGCGATGATGAGTCCCGGAGGGTTTTCTGTTGGCAGGTCCTTGTGCGAATGCACAGCCAGATCTATAGTACCTGCCAATAATTCTTCTTCTAATTCTTTGGTAAAAAAGCCTTTACCTTCCAGCTTATCAAAGCTGAGGTTGAGGATACGGTCGCCCTGTGTTTTTATAATTTTAAGTTCGGCGGGAATGTTAATCGCGGCGAGGCTATCCTTTACAAAGTTTGCCTGCCATAAGGCTAATTCGCTGCCACGCGTTCCTATTATTACTGTTCTGTCCAAGGGGATAAATTTTTACAGCACAAATTTAATTTTTTATGCACAGTAATATAGTATTAATTAAGGATATGAAAGTAGGCTGACTTAGTTTTATCAAATAGATATGCTGTCGTGAGTTTAGCGAAGCATAACTCGTAACAGCTTGCTATTAAATACCACGAAACTCCCAAGGCTTCCTGTAATACTTTAACAGTATATCAAGATCTTGCGGCCTTATATTCAACGGTTCAAGCTTTATAAGCTCTTTGCCCCCGGGATATGTATATTCTAACATCGGCCTCGCACCCCTTCCTGTATATTTGCCAGATACCCGTTCATCCGATATTTCAGCCCATTTATAAAATGGTGTAGTTGATGTTTCGACACCAATTGTATTTATGATTATCTGGGGTTTATTGTTTAAAAGACTTCTCGTTTTTAAAAATATAGAACACAGGCCAACTAAACAAACTATCCCGCCCAAAATTAGCTGTCCTGTAGTCAACCAAAATACGCCTATGCCAACAAATACGGATAAAAAGCAAATGCTGATGATTGCAAAATTTTTAGAATAGTAAATTTTCACCTCTTGTGGGATAGGATTTGATACCGTAACATTTGGAGTAAAGAAACTCATACGCTTTGCAGATAAAGCTAAGAAACGTAATGATGTAAAGAAAATCGAAGCTTAATTATTGATCAATATATCCTTCGCCATGATCATGGGAACACTGATATATTTCTTCTCCATGTAGTTGATCACCTTCTCCAGTATCTCGCGCGATTCTTTATCAAGGCTTTGTACCTCTTCGGCAAATACGGTGTTCACCGCGTTGTTACGGATCTCTTTGATCTTCTCGGGCACCTGGCGCATAGCCAGTTCAATTTTGCGTTGTTTCAGCATCACCATAAACTCGGCAATATTTTGCTCTATAATCGCTTCGGCGTGCACAAGCTCATGGTAGCGTTCCTGCAGGTTTTTCTTAGCAATTTCGTTAAGGCTGTGTACCTCAATAAAATTCACATCAAATTGCTCCAGTACTTCGGGGGCTGTATCATTAGGGATGGCAAGGTCAACAATGGTTTTCTTGTCGGTATCACCGTTTAAAAGCGATTTATATATTTCGGTGGTGATAATGGGTTCAACTGCTGATGTACAGGTGATAATGGCATCAAAGCCACCTTTAAAGTTTTTTAGTTCGTCCAGCTCAAAAGCTTCGCCGCCAAGGTCATTGGCTAACTGCTGCGCTTTAGATAGCGTACGGTTAAAAACCGAGAAGTTAGAGAACTTATGCTTTTGCAGGTATTTTGAAATATTGCGGTTAGTTTCGCCGGCACCTATAATCAGCACGCGGGCGTTTGAGCAAAGTTTCAGATCCTTTAATTTGCGGTATGCTAATGATACAACCGAAATTGGGTTTTTTGAAATATTGGTGTGGGTGTAAACCTCTTTAGCCGCTTTTACAACGCACTCCATAACCAGGCGCAATTTATCGGCGGTGAGGCCGGCCTCGCGGCAATCGTCATAAGCTTTGCGTAATTGCGCTAAAATTTCTTTCTCGCCAACTATCAGGCTCTCTAACGAGCATGAGGTACGCAACAAATGGTTAAGCGCATCTTGCCCTTCATAAATAGAAGCGGCATCCAGAAATGTTTGGGTGGAGTGCGAACAAAGGCCCATTTGCATCTCGGTCAAAAAAGCCTCGGCAAATTCCCTGTCGACCTTGTGCTGGGTAGATAGTACAAATTCAACCCGGTTACAGGTTGATAAATAGAAAATTTCGTCAATGCCGAAATGGCCTTTAGCTGCATGAAGTTTATCGGTAATGTTCTCCTGGCATAGCACCAGTTTACCCAATTCCTTCAGCTCGATCTGTTTATGTGTAAAAGCAATAACTTTTAAATACTTCAAAGCAGTTTCTATTTTGACCCAACAAAAGTAACATACCAATAAGGATGCAATGTCAAGGATATGTCAAACAGACGGATTTAGAATGATTATAAATAATGTGTTTTCTTCAAAAAAAAGCCATATTTTTACAATATTCTTTATTAATCAATCGATTGAACAATTAAAAATGCGAATTTTAAAAAACATTAGCCTCACTATTTTAGTGATCGGATACCTGGTTGCCGGGGCCAATCATTTTATTCATCCGCAGGGCTATTATCGCATTATCCCATCTTATTTACCTTACCCGGTATTGTTAAATGTACTGGCCGGTTTTTTTGAGATCTTATTCGCGTTATTGTTGATACGGCCAAAAACACGCAAGGTTGCCTCCTATGGCATAATACTTATGCTCATCGCTTTTGTGCCTGTACATGTTACCATGCTTATGGAGTCGCCTTTAAAAGTGGGCGATTTATTAGTTACACCAGCAATTGCATGGATAAGGTTATTGTTGCAGCCTGTGTTGATGCTTTGGGCGTGGTGGCATTCTAAGTTGTAAGTACAAACAAACATTCCGCTTAAAACAGGGTTACAGAAAAATGGATCTGCAAAGTATCGAACTACGTACTCTTGAAGTACAGGACTACCAGGAACTCAAAAAATCAATGAAATCGGCCTACCTGGATATGGAAGACGACCATTGGGACTTGGCCTCTATCAGGAAACTCATTAAACTTTTCCCGGAAGGGCAGGTTTGCGTTACTGTTAATGACGAGGTTGTTGGGTGTGCGTTATCCATTATTGTAGATTATACCAAATTCGGCGACAGCCACACCTACAAACAAATTACCGGCGACGGCAGCTTCAAAACACATACCGATAAAGGCGATGTTTTATACGGTATTGAGGTATTTGTACATCCAAAATACCGGGGGTTGCGCCTTGCCCGCCGTTTATATGAGGCCCGTAAGGCACTTTGCGAAAAGCTGAACCTGAAAAGTATCATAGCCGGCGGTCGAATCCCAAATTATCAAAAATTTCAGAACGACCTTACGCCGCGGCAGTATATCGACAAAGTAAAATATAAGGAGATCTTTGATCCCACGCTTTCGTTCCAGCTTTCAAATGATTTTCACGTACGTAAAATATTGCGTAATTACCTGCCGGAGGATGCCCGCTCAAAAGGTTTTGCCACCTTGATAGAATGGAACAACGTTTATTACGAAGAAATAAGTACCGTAATAAACCAAAAAACCGTGGTGCGGATCGGTTTGGTGCAATGGCAAATGCGCCCCTACAGCAATATTAGCGAGCTGATGAAGCACGCCGAATATTTTGTAGATGCTGTGAGCGATTACCAGTCGGACTTTATTTTGTTCCCCGAGTTGTTTAACACCCCGCTGATGGCCGAGTACAACCACATGGATGCTGCCAAAGCCATGCGCGAGCTGGCCAAATTCACCGAACCCATTACCGAAGCGTTTACCAAACTGGCCGTATCCTACAATGTAAATATTATATCGGGCAGTATGCCTGTTATAAAAGATGATTCGCTGTACAATGTTTCGTACCTGTTCAGGCGCAACGGCAGTATGGAAGAAAGTGTTAAGCTGCACCCTACCCCATCAGAGATCAGCTCATGGGGTATGCGCGGTGGTAACGACCTGAAGGTTTTTGATACCGATGCAGGCCGCATAGGTATCCTGATCTGTTATGATGTGGAGTTCCCTGAGCTGGGGCGCATATTGGCCGGCCAGGATATGCAGATACTGTTTGTGCCTTTCCTTACCGATACGCAGAACGGGTACAACCGGGTTAAATTTTGCGCACAGGCCCGCGCGGTCGAGAATGAATGTTATGTGGCTATTGCCGGCTGTGTAGGTAACCTGCCTAACGTAAATAATATGGATATCTCTTACGCGCAATCGGCGGTGTTTACCCCTTCCGATTTTGGGTTCCCTACAAATGGTATCCAGTCTGAGGCTACGCCAAACAGCGAGATGATCGTGATTGCGGATGTTGACCTTTCTACCCTGGGCCAATTACATGAATACGGCAGCGTACAAAACTTAAAAGACAGGCGTACCGACCTGTATGGAATTACTTTTAACGGGAAGAAAATTTAGAATTTAACACCCCCCTCAGCCTATTCTGTTCCATTGTAAAATGGAACAAGCGGAACAAATGGAACATATTGACAGTGAGCGTATTGCTGTTTTTAATTTTGCCTTCTATTTAAAGTTTTACTTCGCCGCTTTAATGTAATTATCTATATATCAAATACTTATTAAAAACGCATTCTTGTTCCACTTTTTTAAAAAGTGGAACAAAATGACTCGTCCTAAAAAAAGTTGACAGTTTTAAATAGATTTTATGATTACAATAATAGTTTATAGTTGTGATGTTTGCTACATTTTTCAGGCATAGGCTTATCCGCTCATAACCACCTCCTTTGCCGG
>NZ_LGEK01000071.1 GCF_001636615.1 Mucilaginibacter sp. L294
AGATGTGTATAAGAGACAGGATAAAATATTCCTGTGGATAAATTATTTGCTGTGCCTGGCCTTGCTGCTTAGTTATTTAGCCCCATATATAGATCCTCGTAAATTTTGGCCCATCGCTTTCTTTGGGCTGGCCTACCCGCCTTTGCTGATAGCTAATTTGTTAATTATGGCTTACTGGCTTATCCGCAGAAGCTGGTTTATTGGCCTGTCGGTAATTACCATTTTAATTGGCTGGAATGTGCTGATGAACAATGTTGGCATCCGTTTACCATCATCTGCAAGCAGCGCCCCAAGTTTAAAAGTTTTAAGGCTGATGACCTATAACGTGCACGATTTTAAACGTTATGGCGCCAAGAACGATGTATCTACCAAACATGAGATATTAGAATTGATTGGCCAGGAGCAACCGGACGTTATAGGGATACAGGAGTTTTTTACCCGTAAAAAAGGCCAGTATGATATGATTGATTCCGTAAAAAAGGTAATGCGCGCTGAGCATTATTATTTTGAGCCTACCATGACCAGTTCCAGCGAATCTATCGGGATGGCTATTTTTTCAAAATACCCTATTAAATCGTACGGGTTGGTGCAATTAGCAGCTAAAGGCAGCGGTAACCAGTGCTTATATGTTGATGTAGAAAAAGATGGCGGCGTATTACGTATGTATAGCGTTCACCTGCAATCCATCAGTTTCGACCCGCAGGATTACAAGTACCTGGGCAACCTTTCATCAAAGGGGAAAACAGATATCAGCGGCACCAAGCGCGTCGGCTGGAAATTGAAAAACGCATTCCAAAAACGCAGCGACCAGGTGTTCATTATAAAAGATCATGCCCAAAAATGCCCTTACCCATACATCATATCGGGCGATTTTAATGATACACCATCATCCTATGCGGTTAACCAAATGGCTAAGGGGTTAAAAAATGCTTTCAGGGAAAAGGGGGCTGGTTTAGGCCGTACTTATAATGGGGCATTCCCAAATTACCAGATAGATTATGTAATGGCCAGCCCGCAATTTGATGTGTGGGAGTACAAGATAATAGAGAAAAAATTGTCAGATCATTATCCTTTAAGTACAGTTCTGGTATTAAAATAACGTCATCCAAATTAAACTCCACGCCTAAAATTGTAAGTTTGCGCACATGGAACAAAAATTATTTGTTTACAACACTTTAACACGTAAAAAAGAAGAATTTAAGCCGCTAAACCCCGGGCATGTGGGGATGTATGTTTGTGGCCCAACGGTTTACAGTGATGTGCATTTGGGTAACTGCCGTACTTTTATATCTTTCGATCTGATTTTCAGGTATCTTTTGCACCTGGGCTATAAGGTGCGCTATGTACGTAATATAACCGATGCCGGCCATTTGGAAGGCGATGCCGATGAGGGCGAGGATAAAGTATCAAAAAAGGCAAAGATAGCTCAATTGGAGCCTATGGAAATTGTACAGAAGTATACCGTAGATTTCCATAACGTGATGCAGATATTTAACTCGCTGCCGCCAAGTATTGAACCTACCGCTACCGGCCATATTATTGAGCAGATAGAGCTGGTGAAAGATATACTGGCTAAAGGCTATGCTTACGAGGTTGATGGCTCGGTTTACTTTGATGTAGAAAAATACAACCAAACGCAGGACTACGGCATTTTAAACGGCCGTAACCTGGAGGATATGTTAAATAATACCCGTGCTTTAGGCGGGCAAAACGAAAAACACGGCAAGCTTGATTTTGCCCTGTGGATAAAAGCCAAACCAGAGCATCTGATGAAGTGGCCATCGCCATGGGGATTAGGTTTCCCGGGCTGGCACCTGGAGTGCTCTGCCATGAGCAATAAGTACCTGGGCCAGCAGTTTGATATCCATGGCGGCGGGATTGACCTGATGCCCACCCATCATACTAACGAGATTGCACAGAATGTGGCTTGCTGCGGTAAAAACCCGGCATCGTACTGGCTGCATACCAATATGCTTACTACAAACGGGCAAAAAATGTCAAAATCGTTAGGGAACAGCTTTTTGCCGCACGAATTATTTTTAGGCACGCACCCCTTGCTTAAAAAAGGCTACAGCCCCATGACGGTGCGGTTCTTCTTTATGCAGGCAAGCTACCGCAGTACAGTTGATTTTAGTAACGAGGCGATTGAGGCGGCCGAGATATTTTATAAAAAGCTTGCGGAAGCTGCTAAAAAGCTGGTAACACTACAGCAGGCGCCTATAACCAATGTTGATGAAGAGACCGATAAAGCTATTAACGGGTATTGCGATGACTGCTATGCAGGCATGAACGACAATTTTAACTCGCCAAAAACGTTAGAGGCTTTAAGTAACTTATCCAAATGGATAAATTCTTACGCGGCCAACACCCGTAACTCGGGCGAGATAGGGGCGCAAACGTTTGAGCGAATGAAGAAAACGTATAACGATTTCTTTTTTGATGTGTTAGGCTTAAAAACTGAGGATGGCGATAACGCCGATACGGATGACCTGATGCAACTGGTGATAAAGTTACGTAACGAGGCTAAATTAAATAAGGACTACGCCACGTCTGACAAGATAAGGGAAGGCCTTAAAAATATAGGGTTTCAATTAAACGATAATAAGCAAGGCACTACCGACTGGGTGCGAATTTAGTTAACAAGTGTTAAAACAATTAGCCACAGGGCGGGCTTTATGTTTATCAGTAAAATTATTTATTAAATTGCCCAACAAAATATATACTACCGTTAACATGAAAAGATCATTATTAGCTGCTATTCTATTATCAGGCTTAAGCCTTACTGCTGTGTCACAAACAAAAGTTGAGGTGGCGTCGGTTGTAACTGCCGAAGAAAATTTTAATAAATTAGTTGATCGTAAGGGCATTAAAGATGGCTTTTTAGGTGTTACTGACCCTGAAGGGTTTGTTTTTAAACCTAACGTAGTTAAAATAACCGATTTTTATGAGGGCATTGATAAGCAGCCCGGTAAGTTAACCTGGCAGCCAAAGTTTGCACGTATCTCTGCCAACGGCGACCTTGGCTTTACAGCCGGCCCGTATGTTTATCAGAATGGTAAAACAGAAGATGATAAAGTTTATGGCGACTACCTATCCATATGGCGCCTGGATAATGCAGATAATAAATTTAAACTGGTAACAAATTTAGGTGTACAACACCCGGAGCCTGAGCAGGAAGTGGTTACCGATTTTAAAGAGCCCGATCTGACAAAACAAAAAGCGCCAAGTAAAGACCCCTTTGCCGGTAAAAAAATCTTAAACGGTACTGATGCCACCCTTAATCACTCGCTTTCATTATCTACGTTAGCTGCGTATAAGGAATTTTTAAGCCCCGAGGCGCGGTATTATTTCCCTGGTTTTGAGCCAATAAGTGGTACCGATAAAATATTAAAGTTTTTGGCTAACGAAGCGATCAGCATATCTGCCGAAACGGTGAATGTTGGCCGCTCTACCAGTAATGACCTGGCCTATACTTACGGCACAGCCCGCATCAGAAAAGGCAACATCGTTAATAACTACAACTACGTGCGTGTTTGGGAAATTGATGCCAGCCACAAGTGGAACATGCTGCTGGAAATATTCTCTACAGTAGAGAACTAAGTTTTTTTAATTTCGGATTTCGAATGTTCAATTTCTAATTTCCTTTTAACTTTTAAAATTTCTCTTTAGAGTTTAGGACTTAGAATTTATCTTTAAAATAACTGCTCAATGATATCATTGGCCGTCAGGCCTTCGGCTTCGGCGTGGTAACTGCGCACAATACGGTGGCTTAAAATTGGTTTTGCCACCGCCTGCACATCCTCTATATCCGGCGAGTACTTACCGTTGAGCACAGCGTGGCATTTAGCCCCCAGGATCAAAAATTGTGATGCACGCGGGCCTGCGCCCCAGTTTAACAAGCGCTTTACCTGTGGGCCTGCAAATTCGCTGTTAGGGCGTGTTTTTGAAACCAGTTTAACCGCGTACTCTAAAACATTATCGCTAACCGGTATATTTCTTACCAATTGCTGAAAGTAAATGATCTGGTCTGCATTCAATTGTTTGGTAACGCTTACCTGCGATGTGCTGGTAGTATTTTTAACAACCTGCAGTTCTTCTTTAAAAGACGGGTAGTCTAACGCAACATTAAACATAAAGCGGTCAAGCTGCGCCTCGGGCAGTGGGTAAGTACCTTCCTGCTCAATTGGGTTTTGGGTAGCCAATACAAAAAATGGTTTGGCTAAAGTATGGGTAATGCCCGCGGCGGTAACCGCTTTTTCTTGCATAGCTTCTAATAAAGCAGCCTGCGTTTTTGGTGGCGTACGGTTTATCTCGTCGGCCAGTATGATGTTAGAGAACACCGGGCCTTTTATAAATTTAAAATTCCTGTCCTCTCCCAGTATCTCCGAACCTATAATGTCAGACGGCATCAGGTCGGGGGTAAATTGTATGCGTTTAAAGTCGAGGTCTAATACCTGTGCTACGGTTTGTACCAGTAAAGTTTTTGCCAGGCCGGGTACACCAACAAGCAGGCAGTGCCCATTGCTAAAAATAGATATCAGTACAAATTTAATTACCTCATCCTGGCCTACAATTACTTTGCCTATTTCTGCACGAATTTGCTGATAAGCTTTCTTCAATGCATCGGCAGCCTCAACATCCGAACGGTATTGCATACTTATTCAGTTTTGGCTTGTGCGGTTGTTTCGGCTACTATCCAAGGTTTTAATACCGGGCAAACCTGGTATTCCGGGTCTATCTTAATAAAAGTTTCTTTACGGCGTTTATCAAACCATTGGCTTATTGTGCGGTTCAGCTTATCGTTATTGGCCTCTTCTTTTAACTTGGCAAAGTCTTGTTCTAAATTAGCCTTGTGCGCGTTCGTAACCGATTTTAGATAAAGTATTTTATAAGATTTTTTGCCGGTTTGGGCATCGTTAAACAATTGTGGTTTTGATACCGAACCCACTTTCATGGTGTCGGTAACCAACGCAATCTGTGGGTCAAGCTTATCTGTTGGGATATAAGTTGAACGTGTTTGAACGTTCTCTGCATTCAGCATCATACCACCATTAAATTTTGTTTCCTTATCGTCTGAGTAGAACGCGGCAGCGCTCGAAAAGTCGAATTTTTTTACGGTCGTCATAACAGTATATACACTATCGGCCGTAGTTTTTGCCCTGTCTAAGCTTGCTTCGGTAGTTGCCGGAATGATCAGGATATGCCGCGCGTGTACCTGTTCGCCACGGCGTTCTATCACCTGTAAAAAGTGGAAACCGTTCTCTGTTTCAAACACCGGCGATATTTCTCCTGCTTTAAGTTTAAAAGCATTCGCCGTAAATTCTTTAACCATGGTGGTGCGGTCAAAGAAACCCAGGTCGCCACCTTCGGGTGCAGATCCCGGATCCTGAGAATAAAGCCTTGCCAGTGTGGCAAAATCTTCGCCCTTTTTAACCCTTGCCCTCAGGTCTTCTGCTTTTTGTTTGTAAAATTCTTTTTCTTCTTTATTTAGTTTCGGTGAAAATACGATCTCGCCAACTTCAATTTCTTTATTGTATGATGGGATGCTGTCTTTTGACAGGGTCTCAAAATATTTTTTAACATCCTGCGGGGTGGTATTTACCTTTTCGGTGATCTTTGAGCGCATACGTTGCGCAACAAGCGATTCTTTAATATCCGGGCGAAGCTCATCTTTGTATTGGATAACAGAGCGGCCCAGGAATTGCTCAAGCCTGTCCTGGCTACCTGCACGTTGTATAAAGCTACGCATCCGGCGGTCAACCTCGGCATCAACCTCTTCATCTTTTACCTGTACGCTATCAATAACGGCCTGTTGTGCAAGCAATTTTTGTGTAAGCTGGTTTTGCAGGATGAGGCATTTTACATTAGGGTTTGGCTGCTGGCCACTTACCAGGTATTGCGCATATTGCAGTTCGATGTCTGATTGTAAAACAATGCTGCTACCAACAACAGCGGCTATCTTATCAAGTGTATGTACCGGTGCCTTGGCAAGTGTATCAGGTGTGCGTACCTGTGCCTGGGCAAATGACAGAAATATAAAAGAAGTTAAAATGGACAGTCCGATTTTTCTCATGTAATTGTTCAACTAATATTACGGATAGTTTATCCGTTAAAAATGCAAATTTCGGTAAAATTTATTAATAATAATGTATAATTAACCCGATGTGCGAATATGCTTATAATGCTTCAACAGGAATAGGTATTTTTGGTTAAATTATGTTAAATATGAAAGTTGATAATCCGCAGGCCTTCCGTTTTATTATGCAGGATGAAATTTACCTGCTCGATAAAGATAAAGGAGGAAATACCCACCCGTTAGTAACTGCCCCTGTTGTTACAGAAAAGCAGGAATCAGCAACGGTTGCTGCCGAGGTTACCGAACAGTCTGCGCAGATAGCTCCACCTGTTAAAGAACAATTTGTTAACCCGCCGGAAGCTGTGGCTGTTATACCCCCAACACCCGGGCCAGTTATACAAACGGTTGAAGCTGAGTTTAATTATCTGGGTAAAAACAATAAAAATTTCCTGGTGCTGGTTAACTACGCCACCGAAAAACATATAGCCGAAGCCCACCTGGCCGCGCTGCAAAATATCCTGAAACGTAAAGAACTGAACCTGGATGATGTGGCTATTTTAAACGTTAATACATATGCCCCGGTAAAACTAACCGCCCTGGCCGCTTATTTTGCACCCACCCGGCTGGTTGTTATGGGTAAAGACGCCTTGCCCGAGGGTATAGGTAACCTGCCGCTTAACCAGCCTTTACAAGGCAAAAAAACACACGTACTGTATAGTTTTAGTTTTGATGAGATGATGAGCAGTAACGATAATAAAAAAACTTTTTGGGAACACATGAAAACGCTTTAATATGCAGCAATTGGTATTCGCTACAAACAACGCCCACAAACTGGAAGAGGTACAGGCCAAAGCCGGTGATAAAATAAAACTGCTTAGCCTTGATGATATTGGCTGCTACGATGATATTGAAGAAACCGGCCTTACTTTTAACGACAACGCATCTATAAAAAGCCGTTACATTTATGAGCGCTACAGCTTAAACTGTTTTGGCGATGATAGCGGGCTGGAGATTGATGCGCTAAATAACGAGCCGGGGATCTATTCGGCACGTTACGCCGGTAAACATGGCGACCATGACGCTAACATGGATAAAGTGCTGGAAAAGCTTAAAGGTGTTGAGAACAGGAAAGCCCGTTTCCGTACGGTTATTTCACTGATATGGAACGGCGATGAATATTTTTTTGAAGGCACAGTGCCGGGCACCATCTGTACCGAACGCAGCGGTGCCGCCGGTTTTGGCTACGATCCCATCTTCCAACCAGATGGGTATAATATTACATTTGCTGAAATGAGCATGGGCGAAAAGAATAGCATAAGCCACCGTGGGCGTGCGGTGGGCCAGCTAATCGAGTTTTTAAACACTCAAACTAAGGCTTAGCCGCTACCGTATCTTTCTTTGCTTTAATAACTGCGGCAGGCTTATTTTTAAGCGTATCTGCCACAGCAGGGTTAATAACAGGCGTTTGCTTGTTGTTATTTGTGCTATCCTGTTTTGGCTTGGTAGCCGGGGCAGTAATAACAGGTGGTTTTGATGCGGCTACACTATCCTTACCTGCTTTTGTTGCGGCAGGTACGGTTAGTTTTGATGTGCTTATACTATCCTTCCCAACTTTGGCCCCGGCAGGTACAGCTATTTTGTTATTCAGCGAATCCTTACTTGTTTTTGATCCCGGTGCTGTAGGTTTGCCTTTATTGGCATCGGCTGTTTTTTTATCGGCAACTGCCTGTGCCTTTGCAAACTTCCTGTTGTATGATGGCAGGATAGATTCTTTTGATATCGGCCTTTCCTTGGGCTTCCATATAAAGCCTTTTAATATGCGGTCATCGTCGGTAAACTTGGCTAAAGGGCCGTAACGATGCTCGGGTTTGCTGATAAAGAAAATATTATTTGCGCTGCCATTCTTAAAATAAATACGCATGCGGCTGCTTAACGAACGCTGCATGCCATCCACCTTTTTAAGGCTATCGCGCGAGTAATAGATACTTTCGGCGTTACCTACAATATACATCCGGTCCAGCTTATCGTTCTTAAAAAAGCCCTTCATTTTTTTACCGGCTATCTGGTTGAAAGTTGTTGAATCGCCTGGTTCAATATTCACAATAAATGATGATGGGAACAAGTTCAGGTTATCCAGTTTTTTGTTCTTCATTTGTATGGTTATGGTATCTCCCGATAGCTGGGACCCCTGTGTCCATATCAAAGGCTGTACATAGCAGTGCAGGGTAGAGTCGCTGTTGCTGTAGAACATAGAATCGGCTTTAGCCTGAAGGTCAGATTTAAATAGTTTGGCCCCATGGTAAGCCTTTATTATCCTTACCCTTGCGGTATCGCTTAATACCACTGGTTTGGTGTAAAAAATAGGATCATTATCAATATTATCTTCTTCCGGTTTTTTGGCATCGGGTTGCTTACCATCAGTTGGTGCAGGCCCTTTCCCTTTTTCAGCATTTTTCCCGGTTCCTTTAGCGGTACTTACGGGTTCGGCCTGTGGCTTTGGTTTCCCAAAAAAATTAGGGTGCAGGTAAGATGTATCACTACCCCATCTTGGGGCAGTGATTGTTAAAAGCTTATCAGCCAGTTTTTGCTCGGCGGCAGATAGTTTTTTGCCCTTCGCGGTAGTATCTCTAATGCTGGACAGGCGCTGCTTTTCCTGCATTATTTTCAGATCTTTAAAAGTCAGGATCTGGGTTTCCAGCGTATCCGCCGATATATAGATCGAATCGCGCTTTATCTTTTTATCAGGGGCGGGGGCTTTTATCGTCGTATCAATATCAGCCACGGCCTTTTCTATTGGTTTAACGGGGATGGTGCCCGGCGGCTGTTTATTTGCAAAGGCATTGGCTTTTTTTACAAGCGTGGGCAACGCGGCTTTGATGGCCGTTTTATTGGCTAATGCGGTTTTAGTTAACGTATCAATTTTAGCGGTGGTAATATCTTCTGGTTTTACAGGGGTATTAGGCGGTACTTTTATAGGCATAGTGCCGGCCGGCGGTTTGGTTGCCAGGGCATTTGCCTTTTTTATAATAGTGGCATTTTTTGCAGTAGTAGTGTTGGTTTGTTTAATACCGGGTTTAACGGGGATGGTATCTGTTTTGGTAGTGTCTTTATTTTCGGTAACAATAATTACATAGGGGTCTTGGGTTACAATGGTACGTTCGCCGGCTTTGTAGTAAGTGGCCAGGTCGCCTTTAAGGGTAATATTCTGTTCCCTGTCATGAAAGGTAACGCGTTTAACCGCGCGGCCATAGCCCTGCAGCTTATCGTAAAACAAACTATCGCCGGTTAAGGTTTTGGTACCCTGTTTATAAAGGTTCTTTTTGCCAAAAAAGGCCTGCTCGGTTACGGTGTTGTACAAACCATTTTCGGTATACAGCGTGTCTTTTTTATCCTTAGTATCGTAAATATTGGTGGGGCCGTAAAAATAAGCTATCCGTGTACCGCTATTATAACGCAGGGTATCGGTTTTTATCAGCGCATCGGGTGTTACCAGCACTACATTATACCTGAAGTAAGAATCGCGCGAGAAAGCAAAATAGTAACCGTTCTTACTGGTAAGGGTGTTGTCTTTATTCACGAGTTTACCACCGCCGGTATAAGTGCCAATGCGGGTAGCTGTATTGTAAGTAAGGTAGTTTGTGGTTAATATGGCATCTTTATCAATCATCTTTACATTATCTGTAAGGATGGCTACTTTAGTATTGCCATTGTAGTTTAGCTTGTCTGAATAAATATTTAGTGTGTCGCCCTGGGTGATATTTACATGTCCAAAAGCATCAAAGGCGTTTTCGGCTACATAAAAGTAGGCGCTATCTGAATGCATGATAGAATAATCCTGCTTAAAAACGCCTTTAAAAACCTTTACCACATCCCTGCCGTTCATTACAATGCGTTCGCTGCTTTTAGATTCGATAAGCAAAACAACCGACTTTTTCTGGGCAGAAGCAGTAAGCGTTAGTAAAATAAAAAGAGTACCAAAAATGTATTTTATCACGATAGCAAAATTAGTTTTTTGCGGGGGTTATTAAATTAATAATTTTGACGTATGCTTCCGGTTAAACGCTTTGTTAATTTTATTGAACAAAATAGCCTATTTACGCCTGCTAACCAAATTTTGGCAGCAGTAAGCGGGGGCATGGATTCGGTATTAATGGCACACCTGCTAAAAGCCGGCGGCTTTAATTTTGGCATAGCACATTGCAATTTTATGCTGCGCGGCCCCGAAGCTGATGCCGACCAGGAATTTACCCGGCAGCTTGCCCAACAAATGGGGGTTGCCTTCCATACCATTAATTTTGATACCCAACAGTACGCTGCCGATAATAAAATATCTATCCAGATGGCTGCCCGCGATATGCGGTACCAGTGGTTTGATGAAATCAGTCAATCAGCAGGTTATGACGCTATTTCGCTCGCACACCATCAGAACGATACTATTGAAACAATATTGTTAAACCTTACACGTGGTACAGGCATAGCCGGTTTGCATGGTATTTTGCCAAAAAATGGCCATTTGGTGCGCCCCCTGCTTTTCCTTACCCGCGATGAGATACAGGCTATTATTACTGCCGAAAGTTTAAACTATGTAGAGGATGCCTCAAATGCATCTGTAAAATATGCCCGCAATAAAATACGCCATCAGGTTATTCCGTTACTGAAACAACTTAACCCTAACCTGGAAGCTACGTTTGAAAACAACCTGCGCAATTTCCGCGACCTGGAAGTGCTGCTGAATGAAAAAGTTGATGCTTTGAAAGAGCAGCTTTTAATTGCGGATAATGGTGAAGTACATATTGCCATTGACGAACTCAACAAGCTATCGCCAAAGCGTTTGCTGCTTTTTAAATTACTGCAGCCGTACGGTTTTACAGAAACAGTTGTTGACGATCTGATAACCGCTTTAGGTAAACACGCAGGCCGTACATTTGAAAGCACAGCGTTTACTTTGTTGATAGATAGGGGCAAGCTTATCGTATCGCCCAAAATGGATAAAATGGATACCGAGGTAAACATTGGCCCTAATGATACCAACGTAACTTACAATAGCTACAAGCTAAACCTGTTGCATGATGATAGCGGACTGATTGTTAAAGATAACCCGTTAGCAGTTTCTGTTGATGCCGCATTATTGGTTTATCCGCTTAAGTTACGGGCCTGGCAGCAGGGCGATAGTTTTTACCCGCTGGGGATGAAAACCAAACAAAAGTTAAGCGACTTTTTTATCCACCAGAAAATACCGCTGCATAAAAAAAGCGCTGTGCCTGTGCTGGTAAACGGTAACGGCGATATTATTTGGGTTGGTGGCTACCGGCCCGACGAAAGGTATAAAGTAAGTAATAACACTAAAAAAGTTACTATATTCGAGCTGTATAATTATGAGCGATAAATCGGTTTTTATTGAAAAACAATACCTGGGCAGGGAGTGGATCCCTATTACCATACGTTTGGTTTTGGCCATGTTTTGCTTTGCCGCTTATTTTTTTACTGACGAACGCGAACGTAACGGCGACCTGCTGGCTATCGTTGGTTTTGTGATCATCATCATATCCATTATTATGGGGTTTTTACTGCACTTTAGCACAAGGGTTATCAATAAAAGCATTTTACTTGATGGGTTATGGAGCACCCGCAGGGTAAAGATTGACCTGAACAGTATTGTTAAGGTAGAAAAAGGATCGTACAGCAGGTATTTATTTAATAACCCCGTGTATAACCTGCACACCAAAGGTACCATCCGTTTTTACGCGGCCGGTAACGATGCCATACATTTAACAGACAGGGATGGCCTTGTTTACATCATCGGCTCGCAGCACGCCAACGAATTTTTACGGGCCATAAAGGGCGAAATGAAACCGGCTTAATTACCCAAAGCTATTTACAAAAAAGGCAGCCCCGGGATATCAAGGCTGCCTTTTTTATTATCAATGCTTTTTTAGTGTGTTTTATAACTTGTCAAATCCGAATACACCTGGCGGAACGAGCTGCGGATACCAAAGGTTATCATGGCTGTTTTGTCGTTAAAATCGCTGTTCTTTTCGGTGCGGTAAATGCCGCCAAGCTCTAACCTCAGGTTGTATTTAGGGTTAAGCAGGTAACCAACCTTGCCCTGCAGGTAAACCATATTTGTTTTTAAACCCTGGCCAATGGTATTGCCATATCTTGCCACCGGGTCTGAATAGGAATTGAAGATATTTTTACCGTAGTTAATGTTACCAATATCCAGGCCATAGCGGCCGTAATCAACTTCGCCCATCAGGTCGAAACGTTTGTACGAGTAATTAAGTATAGCAACTACCTCGCGAAAGTTTGCACCCCATGGGTGTGCCAAAGGCTCGCTATTGGCCGAGTAGTTTAATATGCTTGACCGCTCAGAGTAGGTATATGGCCTTACGGTGTTGGTTTCTAATAGATAGTTAAGGTTGGTTACGCCAAATAAATTTGCACCCCTTATGCCTAACTGGTATCCAAATTTATTGTTGGAATACCCCGAGTTTGAGAAAAACTCTTTAGCGGTAAACTCATCAAGCGAGAACTGCCCATAGGCGGTGATGCCGTCTGTTAATTTGTATTTACTGGTAAGGCCTATCAGCGCATTATCCGGCGAGCCATTGGCGGCTTCAACAGGCCTCAAAAATATAATGGGGTTGATGTAGCTAAAATCAAAACCATGGGTGTGGCCGTTATCATCTGTATTGGCCCAGATGATAGAATCAAAGAAACCGATAGAGAGCCGGTTGCTTACGTTCCAGTCTAAATAATGGAAGATGCCCCATTTGTTACGATCGATATTCAGATCGCTTGTACCTGCCGGGTCTGTAAAATATGCCCACATGGCCATATATTTTACATTGCCCAGGTTGGCCGTAAGTTTAAAGAATGGGTATGGCGAGGCGTAATCTGACAATAGCAACGAGCGGTAACCATCGCCAATAAAGGTTTTATCGCGGCCAGCGCTAATATTCAGGAATTTAACGGGTGTATAAGATACCGTAGCGGTAATATAATCCCAGGCGTAAGCATTATGATTGCTATTGAAGGTACTTGCATAAGCCTGGCCGGGAATAATACCTACCTGCCTGATGTAGGTAGAAATATAATCGGGCACTTGGGCACGGTTTAAATACCCCGAAACATTATACGAGAATTTTTTACCCGCGGTACCACCAATTTGCACCCCTATTGAACTTAGCCAGGTGTTGTTTTTGTTAGAAAAATCGCGGCCTATGCTAAAATCGGGTAGCAGGTCGGCATAAAAGGTGGAGTTAGCGCCTTTTATATCTATCAAATGCTCGTTAAAAAGCTTGCGGTATAAAATGCTTTTGTTTGAACCATCGCTGCCATAATTCATGATAGAGTCATAGCGGTGCATCAGTAAAGAGTCGTCAACAAAAAACGGTTTCATTGCCGTATGCAGGCGTGTTTTTGTTGAATATGCATCAGCGTTAAATTTCTGATAAAAATCGTATGAGTAGGGCTGGTATACCGATTGTGAACGCGCGATACCTGCCGTAATCAATAATAACGTAATACTGATAAATATTCTCTTCATATCATGCTGATGAGTAAACTATTCAAAATAGTTTAATGTTTTAAAGCCACCCTTTTTCAGATGCTCGTCTTTTTTAGCCAGGTGCAGATCAGATTGTACCATATCTGTAACCAGAGCCTGCAAGTCATAACCCGGTTCCCAGCCTAATTGTTTTTTAGCTTTTGAAGGATCGCCTATCAGCAGGTCAACTTCGGTAGGCCTAAAGTAAGTAGGGTCTACCTTAACAATGGTTTGGCCGAATTTTAAATTATCAGTACTAAGGCCTAATGATGCAACCTTTTGTTCGTCAATATCAATAATAACGCCTTTTTCATGCTCATCCTTGCCACTAAACTCTACTTCAATACCCAGTTCGCCAAAGGCCATTTTAATAAACTCGCGCACGGTGGTGGTTACACCGGTTGCAATTACATAATCTTCGGGTTTATCCTGTTGCAGCATCAGCCACATGGCTACTATATAATCTTTTGCATGGCCCCAGTCGCGCTGTGCCGATAGGTTGCCAATGTACAGGCAATCCTGCAGGCCTAAGGCAATTTTAGCAACCGCCCGGGTAATTTTGCGGGTAACAAAAGTTTCGCCGCGTATGGGGCTCTCATGGTTAAACAATATACCGTTGCAGGCATACATACCATAAGCTTCGCGGTAGTTCACAATTATCCAGTAGCCATAAAGCTTGGCTACCGCATAAGGCGAACGCGGGTAAAAAGGGGTGGTTTCGCTTTGCGGCACATGTTGTACCAAACCATAAAGTTCTGAGGTGGATGCCTGGTACAAACGGGTTTTTTTTGTAAGGCCCAGCAGCCTGATGGCTTCCAGGATACGTAAAACACCTATACCATCAGTATTGGCGGTGTACTCGGGCGAGTCAAAGCTCACCTTAACGTGGCTTTGCGCACCAAGGTTATATATTTCATCAGGTTGTATCTCCTGTATTAACCTGGTTAGGTTCATGGAGTCGGTAAGGTCGCCGTAATGCAGCATTAATTTTGCGCCGGTTTCATGCGGGTCGTGGTAAAGGTGGTCTATCCTGTCGGTATTAAAAGAGGAGGCCCTGCGTTTAATGCCATGCACCTCGTATCCTTTTTTTAGCAAAAACTCTGCTAAGTATGCACCATCCTGCCCTGTTATACCCGTTATTAAAGCTTTTTTCATCGACAAATTATAAAATGCAATATTATTTAAATTAATTGTAAAAGCTTGTATCGGTGGAGGGTAAATAGTTAAAGCCCATATGCAAGGCATCGCGGGGTTTACTCACCCCGATCCCAACGATAGTCGGAACTGGTCGACCCTCTCTGCTTCGCAAAGAGGGTAAGAAAAAGAAGGAAATTTTTACCCCTCTTTCCGCGCAGCGAAGAGAGGGTGGTCGAGCGAAGCAACGACCGGGTGAGTTAACGAAGCGCTGACCAGTGGCATGCAAGGCAGCGCAGGGTCCACGATGTGAGACCCTGCGGCGACAGAAGAAAAAAATAACCAACATGTCATTTCGAGCGAGCATGGGATGGATAGCGCGTGGGAGCGACGAGAAATCTTTACACTGTGCATCCAGCCATGCAAATTCGCCCGTCTGTTGTAAAAGATTTCTCCTCGTACCTCGTTTGAAATGACAAGGTGGAGAAACCCTGCGGCTACAGCAGTTTAGTCCCATCGGGACTTCTGGTTGGTAGACCACATTCGCGAAGCACGAGGCGTTCCTATAGGAACGCTTGGTGGATTAATGAATTTACCTACCAACGAAATGTACCTAACGGCACATTAGAAAAATAGAATAAATTTAGATCCCGGCAACAGTATCTTCCAGCTCGCGGTACCAGTCTTCGCCATATTTGCGGATGAGCGGGCCCTTTAAAAACTCATGCACTTTTACCTGTAGTTCGTCGCCAAAGCTGCATGCGGGGCTGCAAATACTCCATCGGTCGTAGTTTAATACATCAAACTCGGGGTAGGCGGTTAAGCGGATAGGGTATAGGTGGCACGAGATAGGTTTTTGCCAGTCTACAGCGCCTTCTTCATAAGCCTTTTCAATAGCGCATTTGGTAATACCGTTTTCCCAGGTTACGTAGGCGCATTCTTTATTCACATCAACGCAGGGGGTGGTGTAATCGCCTTCAAAATCGGTTACATGGGTGCCAACCTTTTCAATTGTAGCAATGCCCTTAGCGGTCATGTATGGCTTAACCTTTGGATAGATCTCTTTAAGTATATCCAGTTCGTCGTGGTTTAATGGCGCGCCCGAATCCCCCTCAAGGCAGCAAGCGCCTTTGCATTTATTTAAATTACAAACAAAGTTGTTTTTAATAACATCCTCGTGCAGTAACACACTTCCTACTTCAATCATTTCTTTATTTTACTTTTTTACCGGGTTTAACGGATATTTTAACCCGCTGGCCTGCGATAGGTCCATCACCAAACTGCCCACTATTAATTCTACGTGCGCTTTGATGGGGATACGGTTCTTATCGTCAGTGATCCACAAATATAGCTTACTATTTTTTCTGAATATACGCCCGGGGATAATTGTGGGGTTAAATTTTAAACAGTTAAACGTACCCAGCCCGCATTTTACCTGTTCGCGCCCCATAAAAGTAATGGTAAGCGCATGGATACCATCCTCCAAAAAATAGTGCAGTTCAAGCGTTTGGCCTATTTTCAGGTTTGATACATCAATATTACGGGCAAAATAATAACACGATAAAAAATCGAACACGTTACCTTTAAACGGAAACTTACCTTTATCGGCTGTAATTGTATTGGTCTCGTGGTTAAAGGTAACCTTATCGCTATGCTTGTAGCCCGATTCCTGCCGGGTTTCTGAGTAATAATAGGGCAGCAGGGTAACCGGGTCTATATAGGAATGATACTCGTTGCGTACTTTAAACAAAAGGTTAAATGTACCCACCGTTTTTGCAGTTGTGTTGATATGCAATGCAGGGTGCCCGTTAAATTTAAGCGGGCTGTTCTCTACTTTAATAACCGCCTCGGCCGCGCTGAATATGCCGTATTTAAGTTTGTAGGTTATTTGCTCGCCTGCCTGGAAAGCAACATCTTTAGTTTTGGATGCCTCATCCTGCCCAAAAGCCCGGGCAAAACAGGTAATTAGTATAAGAACTATATAGTATTTCTTCATCTGGTTGATATAGACGCAATTACCGCAGTACGGTTTAATCTTTGCGTTTATAAATAGGCACGGTAGAGCATGGCTCGCCAAACATCAGGCTTTTTGCAACCGGGGTAAGCTTTTGTGTTAACTCCACATAGGCAGATACCGGCACAGGTATATCCCCGCATCCTTTTATCACAACACGCTGGTCGCGGTATTGTTCCACATCAAGGGCAGCTACTTCTTTTACAAATAATACGGTTTCTAATACGTCGGCATCGCCAAATACAACCTGGCGGGCGTATGGGGCCAAACGGTTTGCCAGCAGCATGTATGCCCATGCCGGTACAACGGCATCGGCCGTACAGGTAACGGCTACGTTTTTATCCTGGTATTGCGCCCAGTCGTGCGTTTTTACAAACTCACGGAAATCTTTCTCGCGCAGCATCAGGCCATGAAACAGGTTGTCTTTTATATCATAAACTACCCGTTCGCCGGGGGCGTAAAACTGCGCGGGGTCTAAAGTAACCAGGCCGCTTTGTGCAACTTTATTGATGATGTTTTCCTGTATTTCCATGGTGTATTTAAATAAAAAAATCCGGCATCAACTATAACGTTGGTGCCGGATGCAAAATTACTTTAAATTTATCTTATAAGAACTTAGCTCTGTTATCTTTTACATTCGCCTTATCTTTCAGGGCATCAAGCACCTGTCCTTGCGAGCGTTGTAACAGCGCCTGGCCTAAAGTTTGTTTTTCCCTAACGTTGTTTGTAAGCTGGGCCGGGTTGGTAAAGCTATCTAACGATATTACATAAACACCTTGCTGGCCTTCAATTGGTTTTGACAGTTTATTTGGCTGCGCACCAAATACAGTACCTATCACTTTATACTCTGCTGATGAACCAGGGATAACCGGGTTAGCAAATACAATGTTTTGTAACGGTGTAACTTTGCTACCTGCTTTTTGAGCTACCTGGTCGATGTTGGAAGCGCCGTTCAGTGCAGATTGGAATTTATCAGAAAGTTGTTTGCCTTTAACCTGTATACGAACCGCAGGCTCGATATCTTTCTTAACGGCATCTAAAGGTAAAATACCTTTAGGTTTTATTGCAGATACACGGGCAACCACGTATTGATCGCCAACGGCAAACACCTGGTCAGAGAACGTACCTTTATCTGATTTAAACGCCCATTTTACAATATCGCGGGCATTATCCAAACCAAGTACGCTTGCAGCTGTACCGCTTACATTTTCGGCATTTTTTATTGGTAAGCCTGCTTTTTTAGCCTGTGCATCAAAGTTGTCGTTTGTTAACGTGCTTAAGAACGACTGTGCTTTGCTGTATACAGCAGCTTGTGTTTTACTGCTTGGTGTTAACGGTTTATCAACTACGGCAACTTTAACCACTTTTGATGAGCCTTTTTGCTCTTCTACCTGGTAAAGGTGAACCCCAAATTGAGAAACAACAATTTTAAGCGCGCCTTTTGGAGCACTAAACACCGCATCCTCAAATGCAGGTACCATAGCGCCACGGCCAAAAGTACCTAAGTCGCCGCCTTTTTCGCCAGATGCTTTATCTATTGAGAAGTTTTTGGCCAGCTCGGCAAACGGCCTGCCGCCGTCAATCAGTTTCTTAAGTGAATCTGCTTTGGCTATAGCCTTATCAAGGCCACCTTCGGTAGTAGCGTTTAATAAAATGTGCCTTGCTTTTACTGAATCAGGGCCAACCCTTGAATCGATCAATTTGGCAATTTTATAGCTTCCGTTTGAAAGGTACGGGCCATAAGTAAAGCCTTTATCTGCCGCAAACATAACCGAATCAAGCTTAGGATCTAACTGACCCTTTTTCTGGTAAACCAGTTGAGATTTTGTTTCAGAATTGATCTGAACGAACAGCGAATCGTTTGCAGTAGCTTTAAAATCGGTTAAAAGTTTATCAACCTGTGTTTTTATAGCTGCGGTATCTTCTTTTGAAGGCGCCGCGTTAAAGCTTACGTATTCAAAACTGCGCAGTTCCTGCGGGTTTTTAAATTCGTTTTTATGCTCGTTGTAATAAGTGCTGTAATCATCATCAGTTAATTTGATGTTAGCATCTGGTATTGATGCATAATCAAGCACGGTGTATTTAAAATTGGCTAATTTATTTTTAGCCTGGTAGTCGTCTTGTGCGTCAAGCGAGTTTACATACAGGCCATTGGTAACCAATGATATGTATTTTTGTTGTTTTTTTGCTGCAATTAGTTGCTTAACAAAATCACCCCATGCTTCTACTTGCCTTGCCTCGGCTTTTGGAGTTTGCAGGTAGCTTAAAAACTGGTTAAGCTTGTTTTTGTCAAATTGGCCGTTAGCATCAACAAACTGGCGCTGTATCTGCGGATCGGGGTTGTTACCGCTAATCATTGATGTGGTTTCATCGCCACCTACAATAAGCCCAAGCCTGTCTATCTCTTTATTTAATAAAAGTTCTGTTAAGTACTGGTTCCAGGTGTTTTCCTGAAGGTAGCTTGTAATTTGAGGGGTTAGGTTTTGGCCCGACTGCTGTTTAAATTGCTGTGTGCTTTGCTCTAACCTTTCATTAAATTTAACGTAGGTGATTTTTTCACCGTTTACTTCGCCAATATCGTTAGCATCGCCCCTAAAAAAGGAACTGCCAGACCGAACTACCTCTTCGGCAATAAAGCCTAAAAGCGCTACACCAATTACTATTGCGAGAATCTTTCCCATCCGTTCCCGCAAAAAACCCATTATGCCCATATAATTATCTATGTTTTATATTTCTCAAAAAGAGGCGCAAGATACAATTTTTACTAAAATTCTATAGCACAAAATTTTGCGGAAAAAAATACGGCAATTATTGCGTAAGATCTCCATTCATTTGGATGGCCCCCGTAGCGTTTTGAAATATCGGGTGAAGCAGTTTATCGTCGGAAGTAAAGCTGGTCGCGTTCATGATATCACCGTTAGGTTTGGCCATTACTACTTTTTGGTTTGAGTAGGCCAGCTTTTTGTTTATATCCCAGATCAGCTCTTCCGATTTGTAGGTGGCGCCATCTTTCCTGGTTGCCACAACGTTTTTCTTAAAATGGACCATGCCTTTGTCGGCATAATAATAGCCTGTATCGGCAGTAATAGTGGCATCAATCTTTAAAGAATCATTGTACAATACAACTTTAACCCCTTTAGGCATTATCTGGTAGGGGTCTTTCTTGGTAGCGTATTCTATCAATAAAGGCGAGGTAAGCTGTGCTTTTACAATGGCATTATCGCTAATGGTCATAATAACGCCTGTTGTACGCTGTATTGGCTTGGTTGCATCAGCAGCTGCTATTGCTTTAACCTTGTTAATATCGTTTTCGCAAGCGCTTAAAAACAGGGCTATTAAAACAGCCGGTAAATAAATGCACAGTTGTTTTAGCCTGCTTTGCATTATACAATGTTAATCAAACTTGTATTTCTGGAACCACTTATCGTTAAGGGTAAATGATAAATGTATGTTAACATAGTTCTCTTTTACGAGGCTATTAGCCAATGTGCCTCTTTTGCCAATTTCGGCAGCCAGGTTTATTTTGTAAAAGCTGGAAGTGCTGCCCCTTAAAGGCAAGCCAAGCCCAAATGTTGCAGCGTACCTTTTTATGTTAGTGTTGTTTACGTACAGGTATGTTTGGTCGTAAACAGCACCCAGGCGATAATCAACAGCTGCCCAATAGCTTGATAAGGAGTTAATGTTAGGGGTAAACTGGCCACCCACATTGATGGTTTTGCTATCGCGAAGTTGTTTATTAACACCCGCCACAGTAAGTTTAGACCAATTGCTCATGGTGTAATCTGCACCTATTAAATACTTGCCTTCGTCTTGAAATGATATACCAAAGCGGTTTGTCATTGGTAATTGTATTTTGCCGGATGGCTGCTGCCTGTTTACAGAAGTATCTGTGGCAACACCTTCATCGCCGTTTGTTGCATCCCTGAAATAGCTGCTAACAATATAGCTGTTTACCGTATTTAGTTTTGTGTTTGATGATGCCGAGTAACCTAAAGTTAAGTGTTTCCTGGCCGAAAAATCTACCGTGTACTGTACGCCATAATCATAGTTAAGGCCGGTTATACTGTTGCTCTCTTCAATGCGCGAATTTAATACACCAATCAATGAAGGTACTTCTGTTGATTGCGTTTCTTTAAGGTTACCAAATATGTATGATACGTTAGCACCTATAGATAAGTGTTTGCCAATACCTATACCGTAGCCCAAATAAAATTTTGATAAACCACCATCGCCATTGTAAAGATAATTTACGGCGTTGGTATCTGCCGGCAAGCCGCTGCCAAAGTTAGGGGTTGCCTGCCTGTAGCTGTAGCCAAGCTCGCTATAAGGCATTAAACCAAAAGCAATAGCCGAACGTTTTGAAACCGGTATACCAAATGCAATATGGCTAAGCCTGAAGTTGGAATTTTTTTGTGATGCAGAGCCGGTTTTTTCCAGCGTGCTGAAGTTACTATATACACCAATATCAATAACAGTTAACCCTATAGAGGAGTATGACGCCGGGTTAAGCGGGTTTACAGAATAGAAACCATTGATACGGTTGGTTGCTACACCAATACCACCCATAGCTATGTTTTGAGGCATTAGCATAGGGCTAATATCGCCCAGGCCATAGCGCGAATACGGGGAACTGGTAGTTGCAGTAGATTGTGCCTTTACGCCAAGTGCCGTTGCAGTAAATAAGAACAGTATTATTACGAACCTTATATATTTAATCATTATGCTTTTGTATAGCTGCGTTTAATCCTTTAAGAACCAGGTAAGGCTCAATTTTAATACAGGGGGCAAAGATGCTATTTTTCAATAGAGTATCAAAAAAAATACTGTCGCCCCCGCTTAGTATAATATTGTACCGTGTTGCTGTTTTTATATATTCTTTAATAAAGCCTTCCAGCTCGTATTTAATCCCGTTTTGCACACCCGATTTTATTGCGGATGCTGTATCATCGCCATATGCAGCGGTAAAATTTTTATCGGCCTCCAATAAAGGCAATGCTGCTGTATAATGATTAACCGCTTTATAACGCATATTTAATCCCGGTGATATACTGCCGCCAAAATAATTTGCGCCGGCGTCAATAAAATCATAGGTAATGCAGGTGCCGCCGCTTATCACTATATTGGTTGTACCGGGGTATAACTCATGCGCCCCTATTACAGCTGCCAGCCTGTCGGCACCAAGTGTATTGGGGGTTTTGTAATTATTAGTTATGCCTGTTGCTATACTGCTGTTAAAATATGTTACCGTAAATTTATCTTCTAATAAGGTTTGCCAGGGCTGTTTATCTGTTTTTACAGATGATATGATCACCCTGCCAATTTTATAATTGCTTATAAAGGTACTGATATCAGTAGCACTGGTTTGTTGGTATTGCTCTACTTTAAGCAGGGCATCGTTATCAAAAACGGCTACCTTGGTAAAAGTGTTGCCAATATCAATAACCAGGGTTAGCATTTAAGCCCGGGCCAATGATAGTATCGATTCAAAAATAGCAAGGCCGTCTTCATTACCTACAAGGCTTTCAGAAGCGCGCTCGGGGTGTGGCATAAAGCCAAACACGTTGCGGGTAATGTTAGTTACACCTGCAATGTTTTCAAGCGAGCCGTTAGGGTTGCTTTCGTCTGTAATGTTACCTGCTACATCGCAATAACGGAACAGCACCTGGTCGTTATCATTTATCGCCTTTAATACATCCGCATCAGCAAAATAATTGCCTTCGCCATGGGCCAATGGTATTTTTAACGCGCGTTGCTGATCAATAAACTGCGTAACCAGCGAATCCTGGGTTTGCGCTTTCATGTAAATGTTGCGGCAAATAAACTTGCGGTTTTTGTTGTGCAGTAGTGCACCCGGTAAAAGGCCTGCTTCTGTCAGTATCTGGAAGCCGTTGCATATACCCATAACCTTGCCGCCTTTTGCTGCAAACTGTATAACCTCTTGCATAATAGGCGAGAAGCGGGCAATAGCGCCCGAGCGCAGATAATCGCCAAAAGAAAAGCCGCCCGGCAATACAATAAACTCAGCACCCTGCAAATCATGGTCTTTATGCCATAACCGCACTACCTGCTGGCCCATTACATTTTGCAAAACGTGGATGATATCTTCATCACAATTGGAGCCTGGAAATATTACTACACCGAATTTCATGCTACAAAACTAATATAACCGCTGAAATTTGAACGAATGTAAAAGTTAAAAAGTGTTAAACTGAAAATATATGATGCTGATAAGCAGCAATAAATACAAACTTTCGTACATCCAGCGGATGTTGGCATTTATAAAATAATAGGAAAAAAACACAGCTACAGGCACTACACACAGCAAAAAGTGGTTCAGGTTAAACTCGCTTTTTACGTAAAACGACAGGCCGCCAATTAAAAAAATAATAAATAACAGCTGGAAAGATTTGCGCACCTGTACATAGCTTTTGTAATAATTTTGCTGAAGTTTAAAGAAATACAGCCCTAATAAAAGCAGCACGGGTATCAGCACCAGGTAATTATAGTAGTTGATGTTGATACGGTTAGGAAACTTGGTGCCCAGCGGCGCCCAAATATGATAAAAACTGCCCAGCCGGTTATTGAGGTAATAAAACACCGCGAAAAAAAAGAAAATGGTGAAGTACCCCAATATGCCAGATACCCACTCGCGCCAGTTAAAAGGTTTAAATATAATAAGCGCTATCCAGATGGATAGGAAAAGGTAAATATATGGCAGGTAAATAATGGAGCCTACGGCTACGATCATCCCCAGATCATAAGCGGTTGATTTGGCATCGTCGCTTTTATAAAAACTGAACAGTTTAAACAGCATCCATATCACTAAAAAATTGCAGATAAGCGGGGCGCTTAATACCATAAATGGTGCAAACAAGGATGTAAGTGTTACATACATTAATGCCGGTAAAAAGGTTGACCGGCCCAATAAGTTGTAAAAGTTAACCAGGTAATTAAGCAATAAGGCTTGCCCAAGCACCAGCACACCCGCCAAAAAAACGTTAAGCCCCGGCGAGAAGGCGTACTCGTACGATACCGGGATCAGTAAACGGGCAAAGGGTTCAACAAAAATAAATTCGAGCTTACCCGGCACGGTGGCGATGAAGCCAATGCGCAGTATGAACATTAAAATGGCCAGCCATAATATATTAAGTGGATTAAATATCTTGAAAATACTGATCATACAGGCCTGCTAATGTGCGCAAAATTAGCACAAAAACCTTTTAACATGCAATTGGATTATTTGTAGCAGGAAAGGAGGCTCCGCCGGAGCCAAGATAAGGTTGATTTTCTATAAACAGGATGCTCCTCCGGAGCGTTCGGCTTATAGTTTGTTTTGTAAGAATAGTGTATAGAATAATATTACGCTTTGAGCGGAATGAGGTAAGCTAATTTACTCCGTAGGAGTAACCTGTTTATAGAATTTAGCAGGAGGAATGTTTGGCTCCATAGGAGCCTCCTAATGACTGGAGTTGTCTTATCTTTTAATTCTTATCTACTTGTATCTTTATTGCCTCGCGTACTTCTTTACCATATCATCCACTATCTGCGCGGTTTCGTCAGGGAAATCAACTACTATGCGGCGGTCATCTGCCAGCCAGTTGTTGATACGGGATACAAAATCATGGTTGATGGTATGCACAACCTCAACCCCAAGCTTAGAGGCCGATAGGGCATTGCATTGCTGCTCGTACTGGCCACGCATAGGTATCATCAAAACCTTTTTACCTAAAAACAGGGCTTCGGCCGGGCCTTCAAAGCCACCACCCGTAAGCAGGCCGGTACAGCTTGCCAGGCTGGTATTAAACGCCTCGTTATTTACCGGGAATACATTCACGTTACCTTCGCGATAGGCTGTTTTGGTGCGCTTGCTGAATATCTGCCACTCGGCCTGGGTATCTTTTAAATGCTTGATGAGCGTTTTATCGCTGTAGGCAGGCAGATAAACGGTGTAATGCTCCAGGTCGCTGGTTTCCATCTTGCGGATATCACTCCGGATAACCGGCGTATGGATAAAATCATCATATTTTTCGAAGTGGAAACCTATATGATGCGTAGTAGGTGAATAATATTTAAAAAGCCATTCGGCATAGTTCCATTTGGATGGCCTTGGTGTTTTCTTTGACACGAATGAGCACTGGTGACTCAACGATACCGACGGTACCTTTTGCAAGCGGCATGCCCAGGCGCTAACGGGTTCAAAATCGTTAATAATTAGGTCGTACTCGTGCAGGGGCAGGCTGTGCATATCCTTCCAAAGCTGGCGCAGGTTCATGATCTTAAAGGTGGCCCAGTTATCAACCCCGCCATTTTTGCCAAACACAAAACTAAAACCATGGAAACGGTATTTAAGCGGCTGCGATAAGCTTACCTCGGCTTCGGTGCCGCTTACCAGCAAATCAACCTCGCCATATTGCTGCAGCAGGGGCACTATCTCGCGGGCACGACTGATGTGGCCATTCCCTGTACCCTGTATACCGAACAATATTTTCATACGCGTAGAATTGCGGGCAATTTAGTAAAGAAATATGTATACAAGATTATTAAATGGTAAAAGGCTGATTATTTGCAACCACCAGGAACAATCTGTCAATCTTCTTTCATTACTCTGTTATCATTAATTCAAGCGTTTGTTCATTTGTACTATTGATCAAAAATCAGAAATATAGAATAAGGCGCTTGGTAGTACTAAAAATATCCTGTCTCTTATACACATCT
>NZ_LGEK01000075.1 GCF_001636615.1 Mucilaginibacter sp. L294
GTTTGATAATTTGTCAGTTTCAATCTTATTCTGAAAAGGAGTATATGATGAGGTAAATAACTTCATATTTGAAAAAAAAATTCATGAGATCGATGCGGGTTCAACCTGATGTTTTGCATGAATGCGCCATAAACTTGACGGGTATTTTCCTGAAAGATGTGGCTATTTCTAAGGAACCCAATATTCTTCGATCATACACTGGCCAACAAATATTGTCACATTATGAACTATTTAACATTTACAAAGGAACGGGTAGCTCAAAAAAAGTATATTTCCCAAAACTTTTTTTTCGGTTAACGCTTTTTATTATGGACCTATGGCACGATGGATCATTGCCAAATTTCCAATCCGGGAAAAGCGCCTAGCAGACTTCCTGGTAATTGTTTGCCCGACCCATTCTCTATCCAACATACTAAATCGATAATACTGTCAGCGTTTAAAGCATGATTTAATGACTATAGCCTATCATTATGGAAAATGAAACCAGATCTACGAATCAAGGAGCTGTATTGAGTCCTGAAAAGCTAACGCAATTTTTCACCAAACAGCTCAACCGCATTTACTGCGCCAAACACCACTTGCTGAAACGCCTTCCAGAACTAGGTTCTCATGCCCATTTCCGCGACCTTGCGCTCGCCATCGATGAAACGGTAACGGATGTAGAAAGACAAATTGCCCGCATGGATGAAATCTTTTTACTTCTTGAAATTAAGCCCGGATTTGAGCATTGTCAAGGCATTATCGGAATTATTGAAGATGCGTTTAGTGCTATCCAGCAAGAAGTCGGTGACCCGGAAATGCGCGACCTTTCGATCCTTTTTTATCTACAAAATATTGAAGGGATCGAAATGGCATCTTTCAAGATGCTGAACATGGCGGCGCCCAAACTGGAAAAAAAAGAAGTGCGGCAGCTGTTGATAGAAAACCTTGACGAAGCGCGGGAAGATTTCGGTTTACTCGAATATATCACCTCGACCTATTTCAAAGCGTAGCCGTTCGGTTATTTCCAAAAAAGTGGAACTATTACATCCCGTTAATCAAAACAAAGATCCATATATCTTTAAATCGGAAGATAATGTCCGGACATTATCATAATGTCACGAAAGTACTTTATCCTGAAATACCGGACCTATATAATGCCGCGGTCTTCGTCATGATTTTGCTTTCCACCATGCTAAGGGAAGTTTGATCTGATCCACTGAATCAACTATAAGTGCGGGTTTAAAACCGTAGGCGTTAAGTTTTTCGCTATCCGCAATTCCGGATAACACCAGTATGGTTTTGAAACCCATATAAATCCCCCCTTTGATATCGGTTTCCATAGTATCGCCGACTACCGTAGTTTGTGCAGGTTCCAGCCCCATATAAGCGCTTGCCGACCGCATCATCACCGGGCTGGGTTTGCCAATGACAAACGCCTCAGAGCCACAGCCCTCTTCGATCATGGCTGCCGTTGCCGCAATTCCGAGGTTATTCCAGCCGGCTTTCCTTGGAGAAGGATCGCGGTTGGTTGCGATGAACCGGGCGCCGGCCAGAATCATGTCAACAGCCTGATGTACCTGTTTTAAATTAAACTCATGACCCTCCCCCAAAATGACATAGTCCGGTTTTTTATCGACCAGCTTTATGCCGGCATGCTCCAGGCTTTTGCCTTCTAAAAGTTGCTCGGGGTTCTCCGTAAAATTAATAGTATTCAGCTCTAATTTTTTGTACATGTAAACTTGGAACAGTCATCGTAGTTCTCAGTGCAATAAGAAAATATTTTTTCATTATAAGCTATTATTGGTTGTTGTTTGTTGGCTTTGTACTTATAGATAACCATTTATTAATGATATAGATGTTTGTTTTAACCTAAACATTATTCCGCCAAACCGGTTTTTGTAAAATGAGAATGCAAGTCCTTACCTTTGTACCCTTTTTAGCGTTATTACTTTTAAATTGTGACGCAATGACTTTAGATGGCCGGCGAGAGTTGAACAACATCGCTCAGCCACATCACTATGCGGATCAGCTTAAAATTAGACTTCGACAGCAACCTCTAAAAAACTCAACACCGGTTATTGTTCAGGGCTATTATGAATCCAGGGCGATGGAAGGCGAAGATGATAGTTGTGATATTTCAGCCACCATTCAAAAGGCGGGAAATAAATACTATTATAAACTAGAGGCGGCAGGCAAAACTTATAGAGGTATCCTAAAGGTGATGAAAGGTGATCATAATCAGGAGCGGCATATCATTTTCAGCGGGATTAAATGGGCATTAAATGAAGGCGATGTTTCACATTTGAAAGATGATGAAAGCCCGGAGCCTTTGCCGTTACCCATAGGTATCGCCGGTGTCTTATCTAACAATGAGATAAAGATACAAAACTCAGGCAATGCTATGAATCATTATATACAGTTGGATGCCTGCGACATGAAATACATCCGTATGGTTAAACAAACCAAATAACCTGCGCGGACTAGAAGAGCTGTTTACCTAATGATGATATCTATATAACAAAATCTTACACCACATTTATGCAAATCAAAGACATGGGGAGGGATGGAAGTAAAAATAAAAGTTGTAAAAAAATCAGGCCTTAGGTAGTTTACCCATTTTCCGGCATGGTAACACTTGGTTGATTGTACGGCAACGGGAAAGACAGCGTAGTAAGCGGGGATAAATGATACCGGGGCGGGTGATAATTTACTTTGTAAAAAAATAAGTTTTGACCGCTGTTCAAAACATCCGGATTGTTGCTTCCTGCTACCATAACCGTATTTTCGTTTTGTTATTTTTAAACATTTGCATATAGCCAAATAGATCCGGCTCGTAAAGTATAATTACGGGTTTACCGTATTCTTTACAGATCTGCAATAAAAACTTCCAGTCTGAAAAGTATTTATTCGTGACTTCCGCGTCATTTAAATTCCTGAACCCGGGGTCTTCAAAACGCCCCTTGGCAGGTACGATATTATAATACGTAAAAACAGGTATTTTACCCATCTGTCCCGTGCCTTATAAAAAGGCGCGCGCGAACTGACCCGATGGGTAATTCCATGTCGTCCATCCATTTGAGAAGATATCCCCTGCTAAATATTGGTATTGGTAGTCAGCTTCCGCGATAAAATTATTTTTTTGGGAGATATCTCCTTCTGTACCAAAAGCGATGTGTTTAGGTAGTACGGATGGCATAACTGTTGGACTATTAAAGCCCCGACCGATACCGCCCCATCCTGCTCACCTAAAATCGACGTGTCTTTGGTTACCTGAGTCTCCAGGTCGGATTTTTTACACCTAAAATAAAAGCAGCAATGCTGCAAATAGAATCAAACGTTTCATAAACGGCTGTTAAACTCTGCCCGTTTACGTTCTATCTGGTCATTTTGTTTCGCCGGACGTTGCTGACCGATTTATTTCGCGCACATAGGCCTTCAAGAAAGGTGATCTCCGGGAAAGGCAACAATCACTTGATAGGCGAGTGTTCTTTATCCATATGTTTTATTTACCGTCAATGCATTATGTAATAAGTAGTCAGGCTTTGGCCCCGCGATAGCTAATTATTTATTAATGGTTTTGGTAAGCTCCCCTTCAAATTTGCCACCCGCAACAGGTTTCATTTCAATTGAACCAAAATTTTCACCGTTATAAAACACATAACAATTAATGGTCTTTTCAGCTTGTACTTTTACGATTACCGTACTCCCTAATTGCGGTGTAAACCCATAATTAAAATCGCCGCCGTTATTTTGTTTTACGTCTATTACGTTATTAATAGTGCCGGAATTTTGTTGAGTGATGGTGATACTGTAGGGAGTGTTAAGATCAGTGGTAGTATGTACCCTGAAAATTTTATTTTTGATATCATAATCTACCGGTTCCTCACCGTTCTCAAATTTTTTGCAACCGGCGTTCAGTCCTACAAAAAGGATACAAAACAGTATGGCCGCCCTGTTTATTTTTTTTCTCATCGTTTTGATTTACTGTATAATAAATATAGTGCAATAATGTTTGAACCAGACAGGAGTGATCTTTTTAAATTTCCCTATCCGGTCTTTCGAACATCATCGATCAATAACTCATATGTCGCAATTTTTAAAAGGATGAATGCTGCTGGCTAAGGCGGTTGATATGCCCAAAGTCCATTGGTTCCAGGGTTTTCCCGCCGATCAAAGAGCCGGATGCGCCGTAGCCCTTGGTTGTGATGCTCTCCATCACCGTTGTATTGTTTTTCATAGGTCGCAAATAAGATTAGTTTTCTATTTTGACAGGTTCTTTATTCTCGGTTGGTTTTTGCTGCTCCCAGGGTTTTAAAACCACTTTCACACAGTCCTCTTCTTTCTTATCGAAGATCTCATAACCGCGGGTCACCTCACTTAAGGGCAATGTATGGGTGATGATATCTTCCAGTACCACCTTTTCGGTTTTCACCAGTTCGATCAGGTGATCGATATAATTCAATACCGGAGCCTGGCCCATTTTCAAAGTGATGCCTTTATCAAATACCCGGTGCAGCGGGAAATTATCATAAGTGGACCCGTAAACGCCCATGATCGAAACGGTGCCCATACGGCGTACTGCTTTTAAAGCCATATCGATCACTTTCATGCTGCCGACCTCAAAATTGAATAGCGCTTTGGCTTTATCTAATAAATCGCGTTCCGGCTCAAAGCCAACCGCATCTACACAAACATCGGCGCCCCGGCCGCCGGTCATCGCACGGATAGCTTCTACCACATCTACCTCATGCGGATTCAGCGTTTCCACTTTATTGACCGCTTTAGCTTTCTCCAAACGATAGTTCAGCGGATCGATAGCGATCACGCGGCTGGCACCGTTTAGCCAGGCGGCTTTTTGTGCCATCAGGCCTACCGGACCGGAGCCAAAAATAGCGACTACTTCACCGCCCTTTAGTTGCGCCCAGTCGATCGCCGACCAGCCGGTAGGGAAAATATCTGTGAGAAAAAGCACCTGCTCATCGGTCATATTATCAGGCACTACTCTTGGGCTGATATCGGCGTAAGGAACCCGCACATATTCTGCCTGTCCACCCGAATAACCTCCATAAAGATCGGTATAACCAAATAAGGCCGCGCCTTTCTGGTCCGCCATATCTCCGTTGGGACCATAATGCTTGTAATTGGAATTTTCGCATGCGGGTGAGGCCTCATGCGTGCAAAAAAAACAATGCCCACAGGAAATGGGGAATGGTACGACCACGCGGTCACCTTTTTTTAACTTGGTGACAGCTTTGCCGACCTCTTCTACGATTCCCATAAATTCATGTCCCATTACCATGGGATGAGTCTGCGGTACACCGCCGCTCAGGATGTGGAGGTCGGAACCGCAAATAGCGGTTGAGGTTACTTTTAATATAACATCGGTATCCTGTTCGATACGCGGATCTTCAACGGTATCATAACGGATGTCACCGGGTTTGTGGAACACTGCTGCTTTCATAAGATAGATTATTTTTTAATTGACTTTATTTTACTGAGAATGCGACTGCCGCGGCGTCTTTCAACTCACCATTGACCCTTTTTAACAACGTGTGTATGGTAGCGCCGACAATTTCGAGGTCACTGAATTCCACGGTCGCGATATCCATCAGCAAATCGTATTTGTCCGGATGTGTCACCTTCGCGCCGAATGCTTGTGTGACTGCGTCCAGCTCACAGTTTTCACCACCGAATTGCTCCAATAACACGTTAGCAAAGCGCAGATCAGGGCGTGAAACCCTGGGATTGAATTGTAGAGATTTAACGTGGTGAAACATAGTTGTATATTTTAAATAACAAACTGCTCTACTTGCAATTTTAAGTCCAAAACAACCGTTTGAGTTAAATATATTTTTTATTATGAAATCAAAAACAATTAATATTTAAATAAGTTAATGTCATACATTTTTTTATTGGCGCTAACCGACGCGTTCTCGGTGTAAGTAAAGTTTTGTTTGACGATTAAATTTTTCTACGATGAGTGCAAGATCACCCTGGGCCGTTGCGGTCAACACCTTATTTCACGGCCAGGACCTACCGTCGTTATATTCAGCGGAGATCCTGGGTTACACGGTCAAAGTTCATATGCTGAATAATTCGCTTTGGATCGCTGTCACTTGTCCGAAAGGGGTCCAGGTCGTTCTTCGCCCGGCCTACGCGCCCAATGATCATTTACAGCGAGGGAAAATAACCCGGCAGGAAGATGGTCTCATTATTAAACTTTCAGCCAGCATCGGTCACTACCGTGTCAGACTGCAATTTCCCGATAAGAAAAAACCGTTGTTACGCTATACAACTACCTTTAAAGCCGGCAATCCCTTGTTGGTTCCTTTTTGGCCAAGGGATATGGTGATCACCGGGCCCGATAAAAGTGACAAAGAGCCGAAAGGCACCATCCATATCAGCCAGAAAGGTACCCGTTCAGGTTTACAGTATATGAGTCTGGATGAACCGAAGTCGGGTGCTTTACTTTATTTCCAGAACCTGACGGCTATCAATGATTATGCGCAGGCGACAGAAACATCACTTGGAAACGTAGTTGGCGGAAGCTGGCCCGAACTGGGTTTTGCTTTGCCGCCAACTTTAAAAGAAAAGCCGATACCTGCTCATAAGGAAATGATCCTTTCGGACGCTTTTATCACTTTCAGCCCAGAAAACCCGAAAGATGAAATGGCCCGGGCTAAACAATTCCTGAACTTGCTCGCGGACATTTACCTGTATCTGCCCAAACCGGCTACGGAATATTACAGCTGGCCGGATATGGTAGATAAAGGCTTGCATGACCTGGAATTCAGCCATGGCTGCTGGTCGCACGGTGCAGAGCAGGATTACCTGAACGCCTATGTCGCCGATTATCAAACCCCGCCGGAGTTAATGGTGCAGTTAGCCGTTCTGCTCCCGCTGACCGATTATTACGACTGGTGCAAAACGGATCTGCCGGCTATTCAAAAGATACAAAACGGGTTGGACGCTTTTTACAGTAAGGAACTAAAGACGGTGGTCCGTTTCCTTCCGGCGCTCGCGCAGGAATTGAGCGGCGACGAAGAACAATTGAAGCCAAATGTAATGGATTCCTGGTATCTCCACCATCCGTTATTAAATTTAGGCCGGTTGGCGATCCGTGGCGACGAGCAAGGCAAAAAGCTTTTTTTAGATTCCCTGGCTTTTACGATCAAGGTGGCTCATCATTTTAATTACGATTGGCCGGTGATGTACAATATGGAAACGCTGGAAGTAGTGAAAGCGGAAACGCAACCCGGTAAAGGCGGTGAAAAAGACGTAGCCGGACTTTACGCATTGGTCATGTTGCATGCCTGGCAGCTGACCAAGGAAAATAAGTACCTGCTGGAAGCAAAAAAAGCGGCCAAAACGTTAAAGGGAAAAGGTTTCGAATTGTTCTACCAGGCGAACAACACGGCTTTCGGTGCAAACGCTATGCTATGGTTATACAAAGAAACCAAAGAGGAGCAATATCTGGACCTGGCTTATCTTTGCCTGGCCAATATCTTTAAAAACTTCCAGCTCTGGGATTGCAACTATGGTTATGCCAAAGATTACCCGACCTTCTTCGCCATGTTCCCGCTGAATGATGCACCCTATACGGCGGCCTACGAAGAGCAGGAAGTATTCGCGGCCATGCATAATTTTTTATTATATGCCGAAGAGGAGGACATTCTCCCATCGGTATCCCTGCTGATCCCGGAATTTTTGAAATATATCGTTAACCGCGCGCCTTACTATTATCCGCCTAACCTGCCGAAGGAGATGTTGTCGGATGAGGTTAAAACGGGCCAGGTCGACCATAAGCTGTGGATCGCGATCGAGGACATCCACGACGGCTGGGAGCAATCTGGTACGGTCGGGCAGGAAGTTTACGGTGCCGGCGTAGCCTTCGGCATCATTCCCCGTCACTTCTATCAAGTGCCGAACGAAGATTTTATGATATTTTTAGATTATCCGACAGCAGGTTACAAGCACCGCAAAGGCCAGGTCACACTTCAGATAAAAGGCGATAACCGCCTGAATTGCCGGATGCTGATCATCAAAAAGGACAAAACGCCGCTACCTTCATTCACGGTAAGTGCCCCCGAAGGTGATTTACCCGGCCTGCGCCGTAAAGACGGGCATATTGAATTTTCGGTCAAAGGGGATCAACACATTAAACTGAACTGGAAATGATGAGGACACTTTACATTGAGAACACCCTGAAAGTTATGGTGAACCCGGGTACCCAGGCGCATTTGGATGGCCACATGATCGTTGCCTATACCTGTAGTATATCCAGGGACAACGGTTCCGGTAATCCGCTCATTTCCCGCAGCAAGGAAAGTGCCTTGCATTTGGAGGAGATGAAAGATTTGGACTATTGCAACTTTATCACGTTCGAATCAGATCAATGATTAACAATTACTAATATGGGCGATGTTAAACAGGTAACTGCAATGGTTGAAAGTCCCAAAGGGTTCAACCAAAAATTTGATTACGATCCGGATGAAAAGCGATTCCGGCTGAGTAAGATCTTGCCGGCAGGATTAGTGTTTCCATTTGATTTCGGTATGATTCCTGGTACTAAGGGTGAGGATGGTGACCCGCTGGATATCATTGTGATCTCGGAGAGTTCAACTTTCCCGGGTTGCCTGATTGATTGCCGGATTGTTGGCGCGTTTCAAGCGGAGCAAACAGAACGCGACGGGAAGACGATGCGTAACGATCGCTTTATCGGGGTACCGGGCGTATCTCAATTATTTTCAGATATCCAAACACTCGAGCAGTTACCCGAAGCAATATTGAACCAGCTGGAAGCATTTTTTGAGAACTACAACGAGCAGGCCGGCAAACACTTTAAAGTAATCGGGCGCTTAACGGCACTACAAGCGGACAATTTATTAGCTGATGAGCACTAAGGCATTGCGGCTTTCAGCCACATTCCTGGTATTGACCATGATCGCTACCGGCGTGAAATGCTGGCAGTCGAAACCACTTGCTAAAATTGCGGCTAAACCGACTGTGGCTGTTTACGGCAAAAGAGTTAATAGACCCGGATGTAACAGAACTTTAAAAGAAACTCGATACAAAAACTCAACTCACTGGAAATGAACCATCACAGATGCAAGATCATATTCCTTCATTTCAGCAGTATCTTTTTTTTGTGAATAAAATGGTCATTTGATTTTGAGATAGCTCAAGCGCGGCGGCCATGACAAACCAGCATTTGATTTTCTTGACTTGCGGGATGTTATTTTTTATCCACATCATTTGCAATGCTAATATTTTTAGCATTACTTTGTGCTTTTGGGAATGGAAGAATTTTATATCGATGTGGAACTCAGCCGGGGCTTAACCCGGATACAGGTGGATGAAGTACCGCATGGAAACTGGACGATGCCCGGAGTACCGCAATTTGTCGTCGAGCTTTACACGGGTTGCGGCTTCCTGACTTTAACCTTGCAATTGGAAGATGGCACCTGGTATGACCGGAACAGCCGGCTTTCCGAAGGTGATTTCTACCTGCGCTTTTTTGAACAGGGGCCGGATGAGGCATTTAACCCGGATTATCAGAGCCCCTTAAGCCCTGAGGAACTGAAAGCGATCGGTTCGGCGATCAGTAACCACATGGTGGTGTGTTTGACGGCTTATATGGGCCTGTTCATCCTGCAATTCCGTAACCCGACCTTAAACTGAGGATGCCATGAACAGCAACACAACGATCATCAGCAAACTACGTCAGGACCTCCTGAAGTGGGAAGGCTATAAACCGCCGGTTAGCGGGCAGCGTGATACGTTGGGGTTGGGGCCATTGGAAAGCATTTTTCCAAATGGTGTGTTCCCGAAAAGCAGCGTACATGAACTGGTTTGCGCCAGCAGCGAGCAAGCGGCGGCTTCGGGCGGGCTGGTATCGGGCATGCTTTCCGCTTTGATGCAGCCGGGCGGTGTATGTGTATGGATCGGCCGGGACCGGCGCTTGTTCGCCCCTGCCCTCTCGGCCTTTGGTGTCGAACCGCATCAGGTGGTCTTTATCAGCCTGATGAATGACAAGGATATTTTATGGGTGATGGAAGAAGCGCTCAAATGCCCGGGGCTGACGGCTGTGGTCTGTGAGCTCCGGGATATGGACTTTAAACAATCGCGGCGTTTTCAGCTGGCAGTAGAGCACAGCCGGGTGACGGGTTTTGTATTGCGCAACGCGACGGGCAAACTCGGTTCGACGGCTTGTGCCGCGCGCTGGCAGGTAAAAGCTTTGCCAAGCACGGACCTGGGTGGCCTGCCCGGCCTGGGCTTTCCGCGCTGGCAGGTTGATCTGCTAAAAGTACGGAACGGGCAAACGGGCAGCTGGGTGCTGGAATGGCAGGAAGGGCATTTTGTCCCGGTCATCGAAACGGTTATTCATGCAGAAAGGCAGGCGGGTTGAACGATGCAAAAGCGTTTTATGGCGATCTGGTTCCGGCATTTGCTGACGGACGGACTGGCGCGGCGGCGTCCTGAACTGAAAGACCTGCCTTTTGTTTTGGCTGCCCCGGTTAAAAACAAGTCTATTATTATCGCTTCGAGCATGGTGGCCGAGCGTGAAGGCGCTTTTACAGATATGGCGGTCGCCGACGCACGTGCTGCGGTTGCGGAGTTGGTCGTGATTGATGAGGTGGCCGGGCAGACTGTAAAGCTTTTGCGCCTGATCGGGTTGGGTTGTATCCGCTATACCCCTATGGTTTCCATCGACCTGCCGGATAAACTGATCCTGGATATCTCCGGCTGTGCGCACCTATGGGGCGGCGAGCGGGAATACCTGAAAGAGATCGTTTTGAAACTCCGGGCCGCCGGTTTTGATGCCCGCGCGGCGATCGCCGATACGCCGGGTGCTGCCTGGGCGGTAGCACGTTTTGCATATAAAAGGCCAATTATCGCTACCGGCGGACAGGCTGCGGCTATCACTACTTTACCACCTGCCGCTTTGCGACTGGAACCGGACATATTGGAACGCCTGCAAAAGCTTGGCTTCCGCAATATCGGGCCCTTACTGGAGCTGCCGGCTTCGGTATTGCGCCGGCGGTTCGGGCAGGGCCTGCTCCTGCGTATCGACCAGGCCTTAGGGCGTGTAGAGGAATACAGGGAGTTATTGGTGCCGCCGGTACCTTATACCGAACGCCTGCCCTGCCTGGAACCTATCCGAAACGTGCCTGGCATTGAGATCGCCATTGAAAGATTGCTTTCGGTTTTGTGCCTGCGGCTGCAGGAAGAAGGTATGGGTTTACGCAAAGCCTTTTTAAAATGCCACCGCATTGACGGCAGAAAAGTACAGGTTGGTATCTCTACCACGAAAGGCTCGCACAGCGTATCGCATTTGATGCGTTTATTCCGGTTACAGATCGACAAGATCGAACCGGCATTGGGTATCGAACTGTTTGTGCTGGAAGCCCCGCGGGTAGAACCGATGGAAACGGTGCAGGAGCAGTTATGGGCGGAATCAAAAGGGCTTGGCGATACAGCATTGGCCGAATTACTGGACCGGATCGCGGGTAAGGTCGGGCCGCAGGCGATCCGGCGTTTTCTCCCTGCGGAACATTACTGGCCGGAACGCTCGGTCAAATTAGCAACATCCCTTTCCGAAGAGCCGGCAGTGGCCTGGCCGAAAGCCTTGCGGCCGATCCGGCTATTAAGTATCCCCGAGCCGATCGAAGTGATGGCGCTGGTACCCGATCACCCGCCAAAACTGTTTACGCACAAGGGAAAACGACATACGATAGCCAAAGCCGACGGCCCGGAACGCATCGGAAGGGAATGGTGGCAGGACAAGGGTGAGCACCGGGATTATTACCGGGTCGAGGACGGGGAAGGACAGCGCTACTGGCTGTTCCGTTCGGGTCATTATGACGGCGGTGACGCGCGCTGGTATTTACACGGTTATTTTGCTTAAGGAGGAGCTAATAAAATGGATTACGCGGAATTACAGGTCACCTCGAATTTTAGTTTTTTGCGCGGCGGTTCGCACCCGGAGGAACTGGTGGAACAAGCACTGGCTTTGGGTTACGCTGCCATGGCCATCACCGACCGGAACTCCTTAGCAGGTATCGTCCGCGCGCATATGGCGGCGAAGACAGCGGGTATCCGTTTTATCCCGGCCTGCCGCCTGGACCTGATCGACGGGGCGAGTTTGCTTGCCTACCCGACGGATCATGCGGCTTACGCACGTTTATCCGCATTGCTGACGCTGGGTAACCTGCGGGCAGAGAAAGGGAAATGCGAACTCTACAAATCGGATGTTTATACCCATGCGGAAGGTATTCTATTTGTGGCCGTGCCGCCTGAGCAACTCAACAGCGTGTTTGAATTTGATCGGGCTTTTTTGAGTGACCTCACGGAATACAAAATTCAATTCGGTCGTTCGCTGTATGTCGCGGCTTCTTTTAATTACCAGGGCCAGGACGCGAAGCGTTTATTCAGATTGGCTGAAACGGGCGTACCATTAGTTGCTACCGGCGATGTGCATTACCATATCCCCGAACGGCGGGAGTTACAGGACGTATTGACCTGCATCCGGGAGAAATGCACCATCCATACGGCGGGCTTTAAACTGCATCCCAATGCGGAACGGTTCCTTAAACCGCTGGATGAGGTGCACCGCTTGTTCCGGGCTTATCCGGGCGCGCTGGCCAATGCACAATTCATTTCCGCAGCCTGCCAATTTTCACTGGATTCGCTGAAGTATTTGGAACCTGAAGAAAAACTGATGGATGGCCTTACCTCGCAGCAACGTTTGGAAAAACTGACTTGGGCAGGAGCCGGAGAACGCTTTGGAGACCCCGTACCGAAAAAACACGTTGAGCAGATCAAATTCGAACTGGACTTTATCGAAAGACGGAAGCTGGCCTGGTATTTCCTGCGGGTTTACCGCTATACCCAAAAGGCGGAAGACCTGGGTATCCTGCACCAGGGCCGGGGTTCTGCGGCGAACTCGACGGTTTGTTTTTGCCTAGGCATCACGGCGGTCAACCCGGCGAAATCACGCTTGCTGTTCTCCCGCTTTATGTCGGACGCGCGGGACGAATGGCCCGATATCGATGTGGATTTTGAGCACGAACGGCGCGAGGAGATCATCCAGTTTATTTACAATGACTACGGTCGTGACCGGGCGGCGATCGTGGCGACCGTCACGCAGGAAAGGCATAAAGGCGCGATCCGGGATGTGGGTAAGGCGATGGGGCTCTCCGAGGATACGATCAAACGGATCGGCGCGACGATCTGGGATTTTCAGGAAGAAGGCTTTGATGAAAAAAGACTACGGGAACAGGGTTTGAACCCGGACGATCCGCTCATCTATAAAGTACTGCACCTGACCAGCCAGTTGATCGGTTTCCCGCGGCAATTGGGGCAGCACACCGGTGGCTTCGTGATCACCGAAGGGAAACTCTCCGATCTCTGCCCGGTCATGAACGCGCGCATGGAAAACCGTACCCAGGTGGAATGGAACAAGGATGACCTGGAAGACCTGCAGATCCTGAAAGTGGATGTGCTGGGCCTGGGGATGCTGACCATGATCCGTAAGGCTTTCGATTTGGTTTTGCAGCATTACGGTATTCCATTGACGCTGGCGAATGTACCGCAGGATGACCCTTTGGTGTATGATATGATTTGCCGCGCGGATACTATCGGCGTATTCCAGATCGAGAGCCGGGCACAGATGTCCATGCTGCCACGCTTAAAACCACGGGAGTTTTATGACCTGGTGATCGAGGTAGCCATTGTACGGCCGGGCCCGATCCAGGGCGACATGGTACACCCCTACCTGCGACGTCGCAATAAGGAAGAAGAACCGGAATATCCAAAACCTGAACTGAAGGAAATATTGAGCCGTACGCTGGGTGTGCCGCTGTTCCAGGAACAGGCCATGGAGATCGCGATCGTGGCGGCGGGGTTTACGCCCGCAGAAGCGGACCAGTTACGGCGCAGTATGGCCTCGTTTAAAGCGAACGGGAAGTTGCACCTGTATGAAAAGAAAATGGTGGAGGGCATGACGGCGCGGGGTTATGAAGAGGATTTCTCCCGCCGGGTGTTTAAGCAGCTGCAGGGTTTTGAGGGCTATGGCTTTCCGGAAAGCCATGCGGCCTCCTTCGCTTTGCTGGTTTATATTTCTTCCTGGCTAAAATGCCATTATCCGGATGTTTTTTGCGCAGCTTTGTTAAATAGCCAGCCCATGGGGTTTTACCAGCCGGCGCAGATCGTACAGGATGCCCGTAACCATGGCGTACAGGTATTGCCGGTGGATGTCAATTCTTCTCAATGGGACAATACGCTGCAACAAAAAGGTGGTAAATTCCTTTCGGTGCGGCTGGGTTTCCGGCAGGTCAAGGGCTTGCGCGAGGACGATATGGTGCTACTTGTCGCCATGCGTGACGAAGGTTACACACACATTGACCAGTTACGGGCGGCGGGTGTACCGGAAGCAGCGCTGGAACGGCTGGCGGATGCGGATGCGTTCCGCTCCATGGGTGCCGACCGGCGGATGGCACTCTGGGAGGTATCCGCTTTGGCAGACCGTCCGATCGGTTTATTTGACGGACAGGTTTCCGAAACGGTACTGGAAGAAACCGTGCCCCTGCCACTCATGACGCGCGGCGAACATGTCGTGCAGGATTATGTCTCGACAGGGTTGTCATTAAAAGACCATCCCGTGGGCTTATTACGGGGGCAGCTGGCCCGTTTACGCAATGTGCGGGTCAGTGACCTGTCAAACTATCGGGATGGCGACTTTGTACGGCTTGCCGGGCTGATCACTGTACGGCAGCGGCCGGGTACGGCAAAGGGGGTTTTGTTTATGACGCTGGAAGATGAAACGGGTTCGGCGAACCTTGTGGTCTGGCAGCAATTATTTGACAAATACCGGAAAGAGATCGTGCAATCAAAACTGTTAATGGTCACCGGTAAACTGCAGATCGCGAACGGCGTGACGCACCTGGTGGTACGGCAATGCTTTAACCTGACGGCGTTGCTGGGTACTTTAACGGCCACGGAACTCCCGCAAACACTGGCACGAGGGGACGAAACCACCAAACCGGTCAACTATGACGGGCGGTCAGCCCTGCCCGACATCCCGGCGGGTAATGCCTTTCACAAAGGCCGTAATTTTCATTGATCATGCTTATTATTGCAAAAGAAATGACAGAACAAAATCCCGCGATGCAACTGGCCAGCGACTACCTGGAATCGACCAATACCGTCGTTTTCCTGACGGGTAAAGCAGGTACCGGTAAAACCACTTTCCTGCAAAAGCTGAAACAGGCTTCTAAAAAGCAACTGGCCATTGCGGCACCGACAGGTGTGGCGGCGATCAACGCGGGCGGTATGACCATCCACTCGCTTTTCCAATTGCCCTTCGGACCGCTTTTGCCCGGCGGCAATGAGCAGCCAGACACACATTACAGTCAGGAGAAGAAAGAACTATTAGGCAGCCTGGAACTGCTGATCATCGACGAGATCAGTATGGTGCGCCCGGATGTATTGGATCAGATCGACCTCATCCTGCGCAATATCAAAGGGTCCGCGCACGCCTTTGGTGGGGTACAATTGTTACTCATCGGTGATCTTTCGCAGCTGAGCCCGATCATCCGGGACGAAGAATGGGCGATGCTGCGCAGGTATTATCAAACGCCTTACTTCTTCAGCGCGTTAGTCATGCAAAAGGCGCCCTACGTCAGGATCGAGCTGGATCACATCTATCGTCAAAAAGAGCAGGCTTTTGTCGATATCCTGAATGAAGTGCGCAATCAGCAGATCAGTGCGGATAGCCTGGCCTTACTCAACGCGCGCTATATACCTGATTTCCGGCCAGCGGTTGATGATCCTTACATTACGCTTACTACGCACAACAGCATCGCCCGGCAGGTCAATACGGAATTCCTGGAGGCCTTACCAGGTGAGGAGTTTGAGTTTGCGGCAACGGTGAAAGGTGATTTCCCCAAGGACGCCTACCCCACGGAGATCAATTTAAAATTGAAAGCCGGCGCACAGGTCATGTTTGTCAAAAACGATAGTTCGGCAGAAAAACTGTATTACAACGGTAAGATCGGCACCGTCATTCACATAAACGGAAGTACGGTTTTTGTTCAGTGTGGCCGGGAAAATGAGATCGCGGTAGAAGCCGTAGAATGGACAAATATCAAATACCAGTCAGATGGCGAGGCCATTGGTGAAAGCGATGCCGGCAGTTTTGCGCAGATCCCCCTAAAACTCGCCTGGGCCATTACGATCCATAAAAGCCAGGGGCTCACTTTTGATCAGGCGATCATTGATGTCAGTGAAGCTTTTGCCTCCGGCCAGGCTTACGTAGCGCTGAGCCGCTGCCGCACCTTATCGGGCATGGTATTGCGCAACCCGATCAGCGCGCATAATATCATTGGCGACCCCGCCGTCATCCGCTTTAATGAGCAGGCAGGGATGATCAAACCTGACGAACAAACGCTCCGGCGTGACCAGGATCTATATGCACGGTACCTGCTCGCTGAACTCTTTAATTTCATCCCGTTCCAAACCAGGCTCAGGGGCTTTGAAATGCTGTTGCCTGATTCGGAAAAAGAGATCATTGCTATAGCCAGCAAATTTACCAGGCAGCTCCATGCCGAACGAAGCCCCCAGGCGGCCGCTTACTTTCTCGAAAAACTGTCAGCCGCTGTTGAAAACCTACACCGGCAATTACCCGGACTGATCGGACAGTCAAAAGAGGCCGCTAAAAAGGCGGACGAACTGATCATCTGGCTCATGAACCGCATCCGCCTGATGCAACATTTTGCAAAAAATACCTTTACCGCAGATGCCTATCTCGCGCTCAACAAAGACAAGATCAAAACGCATGACCGCTCTTATCTCAAAGCGCTAAACGCCCTGCCCAACGAAAAACTCTACGAACAAATACTGGAGTGGCGTGAAAGGACCGCGGGTCAAGAAAAGGTAATGCCCAGCATGCTACTTTCTGAAAAGGCCGCGGCAAGCATTGCAGAAAAGCTACCGGCTACGCTGAAAGCACTCAGCGGCATTAAAGGTGTAGGGGCGCAGAAAGCCGCCCGGTACGGCGCCGAATTGATCGGCCTCATTCGCGCCTTTCAGCAGGAATTACTTAGCCCCGGAACCGAACAGGTTAGTTTGTTTTAAAGAATAAACCATCGCATAGCCAAGTCCACCAAATTCACCTTCTAATTGGTTATTTAAAGTCTTAAAAATCCTTTGAAAACTAGCCGGTTGCAAACCGTAAAGTGGTTGTTTCGTTCGGGATTTCATAAGCGCCACAACATGACCGTCCCCATAAATAATCTCTTTTATAGGGCCACGTCGCGCCCAACGAATGCTTTTTCCAATAAAAAAGGTTATGTAGCTGAAGAAGATACGGATAATCTACTAAACTACAACATATTGCCATTATCGACTTTGACAACGGTTTTAGATAAAATCGACTTATCCAAGGTGCTGTTGTAAGTATAAAAAAAAATGTATTTTTGAAGCTCAGGCATATGTTTGAAACAGCAGGCAAGAATAATTGAAACGCGTGCTGACTAACTTATAGGCCTGCCGATACAAGTGTTTCGGTATGTATTCCCTTACACAAATATGAACTAGACCTGTCAGGCAATAATGGAAGAAACAAAGGATATTGTTAAGAAATTACCCAACCAGGAAGTTGATTATTTTAAAATAGGCAAGATACTGATCAGTCGCTGGTATTGGATAGCGAGTTCCCTTTTTCTATTCATACTTGGATCCTATATTTATTTATGGTACACCCCAAAAACCTATGCAACATCCGGCACGATGAAGCTGGAAGAAAAAAAATCAGAAATATCTGATATTGTAAATGTAATAAGCACATCTGACAGGGGCCCGTCAAAAATACAAAGTGAAACATCTGTAATACAGAGCCCCTCTGTAATCTTAGCCGCCATTAAAGACCTGAACTACCCGATTACTTTTTACATTGAAGGGCGCGTACGTACAAGCGAAATTTATCCTCAAAAACCGCTTGATATACAAACCATACGGTTTGATAGCTTAAACTTTTATCGTGATATCATCACGTTTAAAGCCATCAATAAAAACAGTTTCAGATTATCTTATAAGGCCGGTGTTAAAGAGGTTTCAAAAGATTATACCTACAACACCCCTATTACCATTGGCCCAACAACATTTAGCGTAAAACGCCCGGCGGCATTAAGCAGCAATACGGTTTATCTTTTCAGCTTTAACATGCCCGAAGATTTTATTAAGCGTGTAAGGGCTGGTTTGCGTACCAGCGAAGTGGTAAAAAACTCCAACATACTTTTATTACAGCAAACAGATGCTAACCCGCAATTTGCAGCCGATGTGCTTAACGCGATAATGAAGGAATATTTGATATACGACAGAAATCGCAAAACGCAATCGGCTACTCAAATGATCAATTTTATTGATGATCAGTTGAAATATCTTTCGGGGACTGTAAAAGGATCTGAAAAATCTATTCTTGAGTTTAAGCAGAAAAACAAACTGATGGATGTTAGCATCTCGGCAGAGAGTGCCCTTGCCAAGGCTAAAGATATTGAAACACAACAAGCCATATTAAAACTGCAATTAATTGCTATTGACCAGCTAAGGGAACAAATAGATAAGGAAAAAAATAACGTAAACCTTAATTTCAATGTGGGTAAAGACGTAGATCCGGCCTTACTTGCTTTGATAGAAAGGCTGGATAATTTACTAAACCAGCGTTACGAGCTTTTAAAAACATATAACAACAACTCGCAGCCCATTTTAGATATAAACCGCTCAATCCTTCAAATAAAAACCAACGCATTAAACAGCCTCAACATCACCTATTCGGCCGTAAAAAGAAACTTGGATTACCTGAATGGCCAATTAGCAGTTGTCGATAAACAAATATCAGTCTTCCCTGTAGCAGAACGCGACCTGATCGCTTTAAACCGCCCTTATGAGGTAAATGAAAAAGTTTACTCGTTTTTATCAGAGAAAAAATTATCAGCGCAAATTAGCCGGGCAGGTATTTTGCCTGGGGCCACTATTATAGAACAGGCAGAGGCTAATTTCTCGCCCGTATCGCCCGATGAGCATAGCATCCGCCGGTCGGCAATTATATTTGGTATTATTACGGGCCTGGGGTTAATTATACTCATAAGAACACTAAACCCTTATATTTATGATAAGGAAACTGTAGAAAGCCTTACCGCTGTCCCTATTTTAGGTGTGATCAGAAAATTCCCCGAAAAAATTGATGAAGATAATTCGCAGGTATTGGCCATCAGCAAACCTAAAACAATGTTTGCAGAGTCTGTACGCTCTGTACGTACCAATTTAAACTTCCTTGCGTCAGAAAAGGCCAATAAGGTTATTTGCATCACCTCTGAGGTGGCCGGCGAAGGAAAATCCTTTGTGGCGGTTAATTTATCAAGCACACTATCATTAATAGATAAAAAGGTGATTTTAATAGGTGCCGACTTGCGCCGTTCAAAATTGCACAAAACATTTAAAGTACCTAATGATATTGGTTTAAGCACGTACCTTTCGCGCCAATCTGAATTAGATGATATTATTTTAAAAACCGGTCAGGAAAACCTTGACCTTATCATTTCGGGGCCGGTACCACCCAATCCATCCGAACTATTACACAGCGAAAGAATGGACGCTCTGATAAAAGAACTAAGAACCAGGTATGATGTGATTATGATAGATACTGCGCCAATAGGCCTGGTATCGGACGCCATACCACTTATCCGCGTAAGCGACATCAACATTTTTGTTATACGTTCTGGGAAATCAAAATATTACGCGGCAACAATACCGCAACGTATAGCGCATGAATATCATTTGGATAATACCGTAATTGTGCTTAACGCCTTTGCAGAAGACCTTTTACATTCAAGATATTACACCACCCGGTTTACAGGCGAAAACTATGGCAAGTATTATTACTACTCTGATTATAGCGGCTATGAGAGTTCCGGTTACTATATAGAGCATGATAAAAAGAAGTGGTGGAACATTAAGCGTTGGTTCAAATAATTAGTGTTCTTTTATATTATGGCTTTAATGGTAAGCGATAGCAACTTAAAATGGTATCCTGTTTGCACCAATCCCCGTGCAGAGAAAAAAGCTTACAGCGCTTTATTAGAAAAAGGTATTGAGGCTTATTTGCCCCTTGCCCGTCGTTTAAAGCAATGGAGCGACAGAAAAAAATGGGTAGAAGAACCGCTTTTAAAATCATACCTGTTTGTACATATTGCAGATAGCGACCGTGCCGAAGTGTTAATGACGAAGGGAATTGCCCGTTTCATATACTTCTCAGGCAAAATTGCAGCAATGCCCAACAGGCAGATAGATGAACTAAAATTATTAATGGCAAGTTCATATGAGCTTGAGGTAACCGAAGAGAATTTGCAACCGGGGGAACAAATAAAAATAAAAGCAGGACCATTAAAGGGTATTACGGGCGAAATAATAGCCTATCGGTCGCAAAAACAGCTATTATTACGATTAGAAAACCTGGGGTGCTCAATAATTGTAAATGTTGCAGCAGCATTAATTACCAGGCTTTAAGTTATTTAAAGCAAAAAAATACACATCAGCATTTTTTTTTCAAAATGCTGACACATAATAAGTTGCGCACTAACACTGTGACTTACGGGGCGAAGCTATATACAATAGGATAGAATGTGCAGGATAGCAGGGATGGTTACAAACCACCCACAGGAGAATGAGCTTAAAAGGACTGTAAAAGTAATGTGCGATGCATTACAACATGGCGGCCCGGATGATGAAGGTGTGTACTGCAGTACAGACAGCCGCGTTACATTTGGGCACCGGCGCCTGTCTATAATTGACCTTAGTGCAAACGGGCACCAGCCCATGGCAGATACCAGGCACAAGGCCTGGATAACATTTAACGGCGAAATATATAACTACCCCGAACTAAAAACCGAATTACAGTTATTAGGCGCAGTATTTAAAAACGGCACCGATACTGAAGTTATTATACAGGCTTATTTATACTGGGGCACAAATAGTTTTAATAAATTAAGGGGCATGTTTGCATTTGCCCTGTATGATACCACTACCGGGGCTATTTATTTAGTGCGGGACACATCGGGTATAAAGCCTTTGTATTATTATATAAACGATGGTCAGTTATATTTCGCATCAGAAATAAAAGCGTTTAAAGCCGCCGCTATTACCAATCAGGAAGATACCCGCTGGCCAGTTTGGTTATTGGCCTTTGGGCACATACCAGAACCATACACCACATTGAAAAATGTGCTAAGTATCCCTAAAGGTTATTATTTATGTTGGGATAAAAAGGGCGCTTACACACTAACCAATTACAGCAAACCAATTACAGGCAACTATATTACAGATATTGAAACCGCGCACCTGGGTTTACAAACCCACCTTAAAAAAGCTATATGCAGGCAACTGATAGCAGATGCGCCCATAGGCGTATTTTTAAGCGGGGGGATAGATTCGAGTTTGCTGGCCCTGCTGGCTAATGAAGAAATAGAACAACTTAAAACCATATCCATATTTTTTAGCGAGCAGCAGTATGATGAGCGCAAATACCAGCACATAGTTGCTGATAAAATAGGTGGCGAAAATTTCACCCACCTGATAAAACAAAAAGATTTTGAAGAAGCATTCCCACTGATATTAAATGCGATGGATATGCCCACTACCGATGGTATAAATAGTTGGTTCATCAGCAAGTACGCACATCAGGATGGGGTAAAAACGGTTCTGTCGGGCATTGGGGCCGATGAACTTTTTGGCGGCTACCCCTCATTCAAGCGTATAAGAATGCTGCGTTATCTTAAAATGCTGCCGGGTATTTTTTTTACGCTTACAAAATCCCTTAGTAAAGACCGCTATAAAAAGTTAGCTTATATTGAGAATAACAATACCGTAGCCGATTATCTGTTTTTGCGTGGCCTATTCGTACCTGCCGATATTGCAAAATTAACCGGTTTGAATGAAGATGAAATAAAAGGCATTCTGTTTGATGACCTTGATATACCCAGGATCAGTACGTATGATAAACTACAAGCAGCCTGGTTAGAAACTAACCTGTATATGCAAAACCAATTGCTACGCGATACTGATATCATGAGCATGAGCCATGGCTTAGAAGTTAGGGTGCCTTTTCTGGATGAAGATTTCCAGGCTTATACTGCACTTATTCACCCCGATATCAGGTTCGACGACCATCAGCCCAAAAAAATACTGATCGAAAGCTTTAAAAACATTTTGCCGGATGCGGTATGGAACAGGCCTAAAATGGGTTTCACCTTCCCGCTTCAGCAGTGGATGAAAAATAACGAGGCGATTAGTGATGAAAGCTATTACCGTGGTAAAACGGCTAAAGGCCTTATAAATAATTTCAATAAAGGAAAAACACATTGGTCAAGGGCTTTTGCGCTATACCAGGTACAGGGGCATGTTTAAAAATATAACACTCTTTTCGTTACAAACATTTAGCACCACCGGGGGCATTCAAAAAATGACCCGTACCCTTGCGCATGCGCTTAACAGCATCTGCACAACAAACAATTGGAATTTTAAGCTGGCATCGCTATATGATGCAAACAGCGACCTAATGCCTCAGTACATTCCTAAAGAAAACTTTGAGGGGTTCAATAACAAGCGTATCTCTTTTATTTTAAAAACAGCATTAACCCGGCAAAAGCAAGATGTAATTATATTAAGCCATATTAACTTGGCACTTGTAGGGCTCTTGATCAAACTTATTAACCCTAAAACCAAGATCTGGCTGATAGCACATGGCATTGAGGTTTGGCGGCCCTTATCATTTCATAAGAGACAGCTTTTAAAACGTTGCGATAAGGTTATTTGCGTAAGCGCCTTTACAAAAGCGCAAATGTACAAATGGCACAAAACAGACCCTACCAAATGCGTTGTACTGAACAACGCGCTAGATCCGTTCATGAAAATCCCCGTAACGTTCCAAAAACCAGCCTATTTATTAGATCGTTACGGTTTAACAGATACCGGGCCTGTTATATTTACATTAACCCGCCTGGCATCAACCGAGCATTATAAAGGGCATGACAGGGTTATAAATACAATTGCCGGGTTAAAACGCAAGTTCCCGGGTATTAAATATGTACTGGCAGGTAAGTACGACCATGATGAAAACGATAGAGTAAAGCAACTTATTTCTGATGCAGGCGTTACAGACCATGTAATTTTACCCGGTTTTATTAAGGAAGATGAATTATCCGACCATTTTTTAATGGCTGATGTTTTTGTACTCCCCAGTAAAAAAGAAGGATTCGGGATCGTATTTATTGAGGCCCTTGCCTGCGGCCTGCCTGTAATATGCGGTAATGCCGATGGTAGTATTGATGCCATACGTAATGGTGAATTGGGCACAGCGATAAATGCTGATAATTTACTTGAACTGGAAGATTGTATTGCCAATCAATTATCCGAACCATTAAAACTAAATAAGCGCGAACATTTGAAAGATATGTGCCTGCAGTACTTTAATGAACAAAACTATATTAGCACTTTGCAAAAAATGTTAACGAATGACTGAACCAGAAGAACACTGGGACCTGGAAATTAAACCAACCGGTAGTTTATTTGATTTAAAATTAAAGGATGTTTGGCATTACCGCGACTTGTTATTACTGCTGGTACGCCGCGATTTTGTATCCTTTTACAAACAAACTGTGCTGGGCCCCATATGGTTTTTTGTGCAGCCAATTATTACCATACTGGTTTATAATTTAATTTTCAGCAATCTGGCCGGTATAAAAACAGATAATATACCAGGGCCTGTTTTTTACCTTGCAGGCACCATTATCTGGAACTATTTTGCCGAGTGTTTAACAAAAACCTCCACTGTTTTTAAGGATAATTCTGCCATGCTGGGCAAAGTGTATTTTCCGCGTTTAATTATGCCGCTTAGTATCGTATTATCTAACCTTGTAAGGTTTGCTGTTCAATTTATATTGTTTATACTATTGCTTGGCTATTATCTTATAGCCGGTTATCCAATTGCACCAAATGCTTATTTACTGCTATTTCCGTTACTCATCATTATCATTGCAGCGCTTGGCTTGGGTTTCGGGATGATCGTATCTGCCGTAACCACCAAATACCGCGACCTCTCTTTCGTAGTGTCGTTTGGTGTACCGTTGCTAATGTATACCACTACGGTTATTTACCCCCTGTCGGAAGTTGTTAAAAAGTACAGTAATTATTCCTGGCTAATAAAGTACAACCCGCTTACCCCAGTTATTGAAACTTTTAGATATGGTTTTTTAGGCAAAGGCAGTTTTAGCTGGGATTTGTTGCTATACAGCACCATCTTTACAATAGTAGTACTGCTTGCAGGCATCGTAGTTTTTAATAAGGTTGAAAAAACATTTGTTGATACCGTATAATGGGTAAAGCTATAAAAGTTGAAAATTTATCTAAAGCTTACCAGTTGGGTGATTTTGGCACGGGCACCATCTCGCGCGATCTGGAACGCTATTGGGCACGCTTACGTGGTAAAGAAGACCCCTTCTTAAAAATAGGTGAAGCAAACGACCGCACCCAAAAAGGCCAAAGCGATGTAGTTTGGAGCTTAAAGGATATCAATTTTGAAATAGATCAGGGCGATGCCGTTGGAATAATTGGTCGTAACGGTGCTGGCAAAAGTACTTTGCTTAAAATTTTAAGCCGGGTAACCTCCCCTACTACCGGCTCGGTAAAAATAAAGGGCCGCATAGCCAGTTTACTTGAAGTTGGTACAGGTTTCCATCCGGAACTTACCGGCCGCGAAAACATCTATCTGAACGGGGCTATATTAGGGATGCGCAAGGCCGAAATTAAACGAAAGTTTGATGAAATTGTGGCATTTGCCGGCGTTGAACGCTACATTGATACGCCTGTAAAGCGTTATTCATCGGGCATGTATGTAAGGCTGGCATTCGCTGTTGCAGCGCACCTGGAATCAGAAATTCTGATAGTTGATGAAGTACTTGCTGTTGGCGATGCCGAGTTTCAGAAAAAATGTCTGGGCAAAATGGGCGACATCAGCAAAGGCGAAGGCAGGACGGTGCTGTTTGTAAGCCATAATATGGGCGCTATAAAAAGTTTATGTACAACAGCAATACTACTTAACCAAGGAAGAAGCATTATTCATAAATCCCAAGATGAGGTTATTGACTGTCTCTTATACACATCT
>NZ_LGEK01000072.1 GCF_001636615.1 Mucilaginibacter sp. L294
AGATGTGTATAAGAGACAGGATAATAGACTATACCTCTATACAAAATGTCATTTCGAACGAGGTACGAGGAGAAATCTTGTTCGAAATGTGCTATCGGCGATATGCATATAATAACAGGATTTCTCTCTGTGTTCGAAATGACATTAGGAGAAGTTATTTAACTCACAAAGCTCTTCGCTTTTGCTAAAGCGTTATCAATACCGCTTACATCGCTGCCACCGGCTGTAGCGAAGAATGGCTGACCGCCGCCCCCGCCTTTAACCTCTTTGGCCAGCTCTTTTACAATATTGCCCGCATGCAGGCCTTTCTCTTTCACCAGGGCTTCATCTATCATTACCGTAATGCTTGGTTTACCGTTGATGTTGGCAGCCAGCACCAGGAATAAATTCGGCACGATATCTTTTAAGTTATACGCCAGGTTTTTAATAGCATCGGCATTAGGTAATTCAACCTTTTGGGCGATGAAATTAATACCGTTGATATTCTCGGCAGTTTTAGCCAGCTGGTCTTTTAAACCCGATGCTTTCATCAATACCGCTTTTTCCAGTTCCTTTTTCATGCGGCTGTTCTCCTCTATGAGGTTTTCAACGCTTTTGGATAGGTCGGCAGGGTTTCTGAGCAGCTCTTTCAGGCTCTTTACTAAACGCCCTTCCTCCTGGATATAATTTAATGAATGGTAGCTGGTGATGGCCTCAATACGGCGGACACCTGCGGCTACGGCACTTTCGCCGGTTATCTTAAAGAAACCAATCTCAGCAGTGTTTTGTACGTGTGTACCACCGCAAAGCTCTTTACTAAATTTGTCGTCGAAAGTTATTACACGCACAAAGTCGCCATATTTTTCACCGAACAAAGCGGTAACCCCGCTTGCAATAGCATCATTGTACCATACACTGCGTTCTTCTTTCAGCGGGATGCCTTCGCGCACTTTTTGGTTTACAATGCGCTCCAGTACTTCTATCTCATCATCGGTAACTTTTTGGAAATGCGAAAAATCGAAACGCAACTGATCCGGGTTTACCAACGATCCTTTTTGGTTTACATGCTCGCCTAAAGTTTCTTTCAACGCGGCATGCAGCAGGTGCGTTGCCGAGTGGTTGGCGTTGGTCATGATGCGTTTGCCCATATCAACGTACGCCATAAAGCGGGTTGGCATTGGGTTTGGCAATTCCCATTCTTTTTGCTCACCTGTTTCTATTGAATAATAAGGCTGCAGGTTGGCATAATGGATAATTAACCCGTTCTCTTTTTTGGTATCGGTTACTTCAAACGATAAAGGCCCTTTCTGCTCATCATACCATTCGCTGGTTAACATGCCGGTGTCGCCCACCTGGCCACCGCCTTCGGCGTAGAAAGGTGTACGGTTTAGTATGATCTGGTATTGTTCTTTACCCTGTGCCGTTACTTTGCGGTATTTTAAGATATCGCAATTGGTCTGGATCTCATCATAACCTACAAATTCGGTGTTATCACCACCACGCAGCACTACCCAATCGCCGGCGCTAACTGCGGTTGCCGCGCGCGAACGGAGCTTTTGAGATTGAAGAGCTTCGTTATAACCAATTAGATCTACCGTCATTCCCTTTTCGCGAGCCATTAATTCGGTTAGATCTAAAGGAAACCCATACGTATCAGAAAGCTCAAACGCAAATTCACCTGAGATACTTTTTCCGGCCAATATACTTTCCATGTCTTTGGCGAAATCGAATCCTTTTTTTAAGGACTGCTCTATGGACAGTGGTTTGGCGTCGTCAAAATTGTATTCAGTACCTAATCGGTCGCGTTCTTCCTGACCGATTGAACGAGATAAATAAGCAGTAAACCTTTGTAGGCCATTTTCTAATGTCCTCAAGAAAGAAACTTCTTCCTCCAAAATCACCTTCTGCACAAAATCCTTCTGAGCATATAGTTCATCAAATACACCTTTAAATTGCTCGGCCAGTAATGGCACAAGCTCGTTAAAGAATGGTTCTTTAAAATCTAATGTTTGGTAGCTATAACGCACCGCACGGCGCAATATCCTGCGGATAACATAACCTGCCTTATTGCTTGCAGGCAGTTGCCCGTCGGCAATAGCGAAGCTGATGGCACGGATATGGTCGGCCAATACGCGCATGGCAACGGCATTATTCCAATCGGCATCGCCGGGTTTGGCCGCGCTGTTATATTTTTTGCCGCTTTTCTCCGCAATAAATTGGATCATCGGCTGGAAAACGTCGCTATCGTAGTTGGAGGTTTTGCCTTGCAGCACACGCACCAAACGCTCAAAGCCCATCCCGGTATCAACATGCTTATTTGGCAACGGCTGTAAAGCGCCACCTTTTAGCCTGTTAAACTGCATGAATACGTTGTTCCAGATCTCTATCACCTGGTCATGGTCGGCATTTACCAATGATGCGCCACTAACTTCGGCACGCTCATTATCCGGCCGACTATCAAAATGGACCTCCGAACACGGTCCGCAAGGGCCGGTTTCGCCCATTTCCCAAAAGTTATCCTTTTTATTACCGGGCAATATGCGGTCTTCGGGTACATATTGTTTCCACAGGTCGTAAGTTTCGGTATCTTTTTCAAGGCCTTCCTTTTCGTCGCCTTCAAAATAGGTTACGTACAGGCGGCTTTTATCAAGCTTATAAACTTCGGTCAACAGTTCCCAGCTCCAGGCAATAGCTTCTTTTTTAAAGTAGTCGCCAAAGCTCCAGTTGCCCAGCATCTCAAACATGGTGTGGTGGTAGGTATCAATACCCACCTCTTCCAGGTCGTTATGTTTACCGCTAACACGCAGGCAGCGTTGAGTATCGGCCACGCGTGGGGCTTTTGCAGGCGCTTCGCCCAAAAACACATCTTTAAACTGGTTCATCCCTGCGTTGGTGAACATCAGGGTTGGGTCGTTTTTTACAACAATAGGTGCGCTTGGCACAATAATGTGGCCTTTAGAAGCGAAAAAATCAAGAAAAGCCTGGCGTATTTCTATAGCGGTCATAGTAATTGACTGAATTTGCGATATGTAAATTCAGTGTGCAAAAGTGTATAATTTTGTATAATATGTATAATAATTATACAAAATTTTACACTTCTCTTCCCGCCGTTGTTGCGAGGTACAAAGCAATCTCTTTAGGACAAGTAGGCGACATATATACAAGAGATTGCTTCGTACCTCGCAATGACGCGCGGAGAAAAGTCGCAGGCAACGCCCGATTACCGCAACCCAAAAACCTGTTCCATTCGAGACAAAACGGAACAAGCCCAAAATAGTAACCATCTGTAAATTAGCCATTTAATTAAAACATGTCAATTGCATTTATGGCCATTCCACACACTAAAAAAGTCGTATTAAGGGCGAAAAAAGGCAAAAAAAGTCGTTTTATATCGTCTTAGATCGGTGCCGTTTTTGTTCTATTTTTCAAAAAGTGGAACAAAACTTCAAAAAACATAAGTCACTGTAAAAAAGATGATTAAATCAAAATCATGAAGTAAAACTTTAGATAGAAGGGTAAAATTAAAATACTAAATAACTGACTATCAAAATGTTCCATTTGTTCCGTTTGTTCCGTTTGTTCCATTTTTGAATGGAACAAGACAATTTAAAAATCAGGTGTAGATATTCCGAAATCCAAAATCAAACCTTTACATTTGCGTATGGCTTTAAATGATGACGATATCAGCAAAATGTACTACTCCATGGGCGAGGTTTCGGCCATGTTTGGTGTTAAGCAGTCGTTGCTGCGTTTTTATGAGAACGAATTTAACGTACTACAGCCAAAAAAGAATAAAAAAGGCAACCGTTACTTTACCCCCGAAGACCTGGAGAACTTTAAGATCATTTTCCACCTGATAAATGATAAGGGATACACCATACAAGGCGCAAAAGACCACCTAAAACACAATATGGGTGATACCCGCGATAACCAGCGGGTGATAAATTCGCTGGAAAGCATGAAAAAATTCCTGCTGGAAGTGCGCGACCAGTTGTAATTAGCCGCAGATATCCTATTTTTATTCCCGGTTGCCTTATCACCGCGAATAAACCATATGATAGCTAAGCACAAAGGTGAGATCCCTGTTGTTGTACTTCTACTCCCCTTTTTAGCAGGCATAGGCGGCGGGTTTTTATATCCGGGTACCAATACCTTATTTGCCTTAATCGCCCTTGCTATACTGAGCCTTTTATTTATCGGCCTTAACCTATGGCACACACCGCTTAAGGTTTATAAAATACGGTGGCTTGGCGGTGTGCTTATTTTCCCGATACTTTTTCTGCTCGGGTTATTTATCACCACCAGCCATAACGAGCTGAACAACCCCGACCATTTCTCTAAAAACCCATCGCAGCAACTTGCAGTCGTTATTACCTCCGAACCAAAAGTAAAAGACAACCTGGTACGTTTTACAGCAGATATAAGGCAAAGCGTTGCCAGTGGGCAGTTTACCAAATCCAGCGGCACTATCCTGATAACTATTAAAGACGAGCTGGCTAAAAACCTGTTTTACGGCGAAGAACTACTGATACCCGCCAAATACGCACCGGTAGACCCACCCTTTAACCCCGGCGAGTTTAATTACAAAAAGTACCTGGCCAATAAAAATGTGTACTATCAGGCATTTTTATACCCCGGCCAGTATAAGGTTATTACAGCCGGGCAAGCAAACCCGGTAATAGCTTATGCAATACGCACAAGGCAAAACCTGGTTGATAAGCTGAAGCGAAACATGCAGGATACCACCGCCATAGCAGTCGCATCTACCTTGATACTGGGCTACAAAGCCGACCTGAGTAACGAGGTGTTGCAGGCCTATTCAAAAACGGGGACTATCCATATCTTATCGGTTTCGGGCGGGCACGTGGCTATTATTTATTTGCTGCTGGGCTGGGCGCTGGGATTTATGAACAACTACAAGCGTGGCAAGGTGTTTAAAGCCATCCTGATCATCGCACTGATATGGGCTTATGCGCTGCTTACCGGTTTTTCGCCGGCGGTGTGCCGTGCGGCAGCCATGCTCAGTTTGGTTATCAGCGGTAAAACGTACAGCAGGTATATCAATAGTTTAAACTTGCTGGCGGCATCGGCATTCGCGCTGTTGCTTTATGATCCTTTTTTGCTGACGGACGTTGGTTTCCAACTTTCGTACCTCGCGGTGGGTGGCCTGGTTGTTTTCCAGCCGATGGTTTACAAATGGTTTACTTTTAAGAATGGAATAGCTGATAAGTTATGGCTGGCTTGTTCGATATCTATAGCTGCGCAGGTTATTACTTTCCCGCTCAGCGCGTATTACTTTCACCAGTTCCCGGTTTATTTTTTGGTGAGCAACCTGCTGATTATTATCCCGGTGAGTATTATTATGTATAGCGGCCTGTTGCTTTTGATGCTGCCGCAAATACCTTATGTATCAAAAGCTTTAGGTTATGTGCTTGAGCATAGCATCCTGCTGATGAATAAAGCGCTGGGCATTATAGAACATTCGCCGTATGCCAGCATGAACAAGATATGGCTCAGTAAACCGGAGTATCTTCTGCTATACGCAATTATTGTACTGGCGTTTTACTTTTTGTACGATAAAAGGAAATGGTTTATCATGGCGGCACTTTCGTGTACTTTACTATTCAGCATTAGTATCAGCCTTAAAAAGTTCCATGCAGACAACACAAATTCGGCGACTTTTTTAAACCTGCGGAAACATACGGCCATTGTGTTTAAAAATGGCAACAACGGAGTTGTACTGAGTGACCTGCCCGAAAACGACAAAAACTTCCAATACGCTGTACAGCCCTGTTTGGATAGTAGCCGCATTACCAATTATAAGGTATATCCGTTGAATACAGATATCAAAACATCATACCTTTTAAAACAGGGTAACCTTATCGCTTTTCAAAATAAAAACCTGCTGCTTTTAAACGATGCGGAGAAAACACAGTCTATTCCGCAGTTATTAAAGATAGATTATTTGTATTTAAGTGATAATTCGGTTATTGATACCAGTATGTTTAAAAATAAAATGCTCATTATAGGCGGCAGCAACTCTGATAAATATATAAATAGCTTATTACCAATAATTAGAAAAACACACCAGCAATACTATGTGTTAAAACGTAACAAATCATTGAATATGGCATCTAAACCATACAAATAATTAAAAAATAACTTAAAAAAACTTGCACATGAGTTAATTACACACTAAATTGTACTAATAAAATAAAACTATGAAGAACAAACTATTTACTGCTGCACTGGGCCTTGCCCTTACCGCAACAGCTATCAGCGCAAGCGCACAAAAAACTTATAAAGAGGGCGTTATGGTTGTCACTACAAGTATGCAGGGCCAAACAGTTGAGCTTAAAAACTATTTCAGGGCAGATAGTGCCGCTGCAACTTTCTCTGCCGGCCCGGCAAACATTAAGGTATTAACCGATGCTAAACACAGCTATATGGCTATTTTGGTTGATGTAGCCGTTGCTTCTATCAAAAAAGCAGCTGTTTACTCGCCTGCCGAGGTTGAAGAAGAATTGGCAAAAATGCCGGTTTTAACTTTTACACCAGGTACCGAAACTAAAGTTATCTCGGGCTTTAACTGCAAAAAAGTTGTAGCTAAAGATTCAAAATCGGGTAAAACTTTTGATGTATGGATCACCAATGATGTTTCTGCACCATCAACAGCGGTTCAAAGCTATTATGCTAATGTTGGCGGTTTCCCGGTACAGTACACCAGTTTCCGTGACGGCCAATCTACCGAGGTTACTGTTAAAAGCCTGACCGAAGCCAAAGCACCTGCAGGCACTTTTAGTATCCCTGCTGATTTTGACAAGATCACTTTAGATGATCTTAAAGCAATGAGCGGCGGCGGTAACTAAGCCAATCCGTTTATTAAATATGAAAGCCCGGTAGTTTATAATTACCGGGCTTTGTTTTTTAATTCAATTCTGTAGATAAACTGTTTACCCATTGCTGAAACAAACGCGCTTCCATATCAACCGACTTTTGTGCGTGCAGTTCCCAATCTGGTGAAAACTTTTGCAGTTGATTGATCATCTCTTCCAGGTGCCCTTCTTCCTCCAGTATGATAGATTTTACGTTCACCTTGCTCCCAACCGCATCCAATGCGTCCTGGTAAATCGGGTAAAGTTCGTCGGCGCGTACTTCAATAGCGTAGGTTACCAGCAGGTAAGCGGCAAAACGTAGCCCGGCGCCTGTTAAATGCAGCTCCTTTTTCAGATAACGGCAAACATCAATATCCAGCTGGTTTAAATAATATTTGCTAAACGCGGGTGCTATCAGGTATTCGGCAGCGTAGGTAGGTAGTTCTTTGCCCGTTTTTTCTATCTGTTTTTTCAGGTAGAAGGCGTGCCTGTGCTCTTCGGCAGCGTGTTTTAATATGATATAGGTAACCGTAGCAGGGTCTTCACTGGCCGATATTTTACGGGCGCCCGTGTTTTCCATTAATGATAATGTATTTAACCAGCGGGCGTGTAAATGGTTATCAGCAATTATTTGGGGTAGTATTGTGTTTAATTCCATATTTCAAATCTCGTTAAGGGCTTGCTCAACGGTGGTGTAAATGTAATCGAGTTCGGCATCAGTTATGCAATATGGGGGTAAAATGTAAATAATGTTACCCAACGGCCTTAGTATGATACCTGCATTTAAAAAGTAATGATAAAGCTTATCGCGCAGGCCACTAAAGTACGAGGTGTTATTCCCCGTCTCCCACTCCATCGCCAAAATAGTACCGGCTTGGCGGGTTCCTTTTAATGACTTGTGCCCTTTTATTTTATCGGCAAAAGCGGTGTGCCTCGCAGCTATCCTGTCTATATTTTTTTGTGTTGACGCATCCAGGAACAGGTCAAGACTGGCAAGCCCTGCGGCACAGGCAACAGGGTTGGCCGTGTATGAATGCCCGTGGAAAAGGGTCTTCATTTTATCGTCAGATAAAAATGCATTATAAATATCCTGCGTGCAGGTGGTTAGCCCAAAAGCCATGGTACCGCCGGTTAAGCCTTTTGAGAAACACATAATATCCGGCTGGGTTTGCAGGTGGTTACAGGCAAAAGCCTTACCCGTACGGCCAAAGCCCGTAAATACTTCATCGGCAATTAGCATTACACCTTCCTTACGGCAATGCGCCATCAGTTCATCCAGGTACTTAGCTTCATACATGATCATCCCTGCTGAACCTTGAACCAAAGGCTCAAATATGAAGGACGAGATCTGAGATTTAAGATCTGAGATCTGAGACTTAAGCGACTCAATGTTATTTGCATCCGGCAGATCAATAAAGTCAACCTCAAACAAAAGGCTATCAAAAGCCGCGGTAAAAGCACTTCGCCCGCTAACCGACATGGCTCCGAATGTATCGCCGTGGTAGGCGTTCTTAAAGGCGATGATCTTTTTGCGCTGTTCACCTTTATTATGCCAATATTGCAGGCACATTTTTATAGCCACCTCTACAGCGGTTGAGCCATTATCTGAATAAAATGCCTTTGCCTGGTTTGATGGCAGGATAGCCAGCAGGCGCTCGGCCAGTTCAACAGCCCCGGGGTGCGTAAAACCTGCGAAGATGACATGCTCTAACTGTAGTAATTGCTCGGCTATTTTTTTGGCGATGTACGGATGTGAGTGCCCATGTATGTTTACCCACCATGATGATATGGCATCGATATATTTTGTACCGTCTTCGGTATATAAACACGTTCCTTCGCCCCTAACAATGGGTATTGGCGGCTGCGCCGTTTGCATTTGGGTGTAAGGGTGCCATATTACCTGCAGGTCGCGTTCAGCTAAATTCATATTGTTTTAATTAAAAGGTCGGCTACGTATTGGTCTGTTGGGAAGGTAAAGCTATCTACGGTAAGTTCGCTTAACTTTACCCAGCGGAAAGCTTGCAGCGTATCCCCCTCCCCGTCAAAATCAAACACAGCGGTTTTTGTGGTAAAGCGCAGGTCGGATACCGCTTTAACCAGGTAATAAATACTGATGATCTGCGAATCATTAAAAGCCGATTTTACAAAAAAGTCTGTAGTGTAGAAATGACTGATCACTTCCACCCCGGTATTACATTCTTCAACAAACTCGCGTTTAAGGCCCTCAATCAGCCCCTCGCCATACTCTAAGCCACCACCTGGGAACTTGGTAAAGCGGATGCCATACTCCTGCTCATCACTTATCAGCACTTCGTTATCATCGTTAATAAGCAAACCGTATACCCGTACGTTGAAAAACTTTTTACTCATAGTGTTTTTTATTACGCATTACCTTATCCATCGTCCAGGGGATATCTTCCGTTTTGGCTTCGCTCCTGATGGGGCAATTGGGCATGCTGCAGTAGTGGCAGCAATCCGGCAGGCATGGGTCGGTATGGATAAAGAACTCCGTGGTAATGCCCGCATTCTTATTCACCAGTTTTTCTACCAGTTTAACTTCTTCATGTACTCTGTTCAGGTCGAAATAATTGGGCAGGGTAAGGTGGCAATCAATATGCAACTCATTACCATACTTTTGAGCACGCAGGTTATGTATATCTATCCATTCTTCGCGGCGTTGTTCGCCCAAAACCTTTACTACATCACTAATGATGATAAAATCGGTCTCGTCCATTAAGCCCGCTACTGACCGGCGGATAAGCTTGTACCCGGTATATAAAATATACACCCCAACCAGTATGGAGAGCGTACTATCCAGCCATAAAATTTTGGTAAAATATATGAGCAATAACCCTATAACAAGGCCGCAACTGGTAACAGTATCGGTTAACAAATGATGCCCGTCGGCCTCTATGGTAATAGAAGGGATCGACTTCCCCTTTTTTATCATATAATATCCTAAGCCACCGTTTATGGCACCAGTGATGCCTATGATAACCGCGCCAAGCAACAGGTCGTGAATAACCTCGGGGTAAAAAATACTATAGGTTGATTTGATGATGATAATAAGCCCCGCTATACCGATGAGCGAACCTTCAATAAACACCGAAAAATACTCCACCTTGCCGTGGCCGTAAGGATGGTTCTCATCCCGTGGTTGCGATGCCAGGTAGATGCTAAAGAACGCGAAAGAACTTGCCACTACATTCACAATACTTTCGGCAGCATCGGTCAGTACAAAATTGGAATTTGTAAGAAAGTATGCGCCAAATTTCATTACCATCAGCACCGCACCGGTAATAAGCGATATCAGTATTATCCTTTTTTGTTCTTTCAAAACCAACCTTTTTTAGAGAGGCCAAACTTACGGAAATTTAGCTTTTACATTCGGTTAAAAGTGTAACATGTTTGGTTTGGAAAGGTTGTAACCGGGTTTGTTATTCATAATTTCACGCAAAGACGCGGAGACGCAACCTTTTATAAAATTATTCCTTTTTTAATACCGTCCTATTTTACCATACCGTATCAGCATATAGCCATATAACACAAATACTATCAACACCATCAGCACAACAATGGCACCAAACACTAATAATATGGTTTGCAGAGCCGATAGCCGTGTAAAGAAGTTAGGTTTTTTTATACCCAGCTTTTCTTTAAAAAAAATTGCTGCCACAAGAACAACTAAAATACCCGCCACTACACCAACACCTATCAGCGCCTTGTGAAACCAGTAAGCCCAATATTGTTTACGGGCATCGGCTTTTTGATTAATATGCCAGTGCACCTTAGTAATATAATAGTTGTTTGCCCCTGCTTTGCCTATATCGGCAAGCATGCTATGCTCGTTCTTTAAAGCGTAATAATTAACACGCGATGACTCGAACCGAAGTTCTTGATGATCGTAATCAACAAAAACATAACTGCCCATAAACGAGCGTTTGGACATATTTTTCTTAACGTTATTTATATCTATCCGCGTAGCTGTTGTACTACCTGTTGCAGCATAGTAAAGCAGCTTAACGCCATGCAAATTCATACCCAACAGTGCAGAAAGGAAAAAGGTACCAATTATGATGTTCACATAGGTCATAACCCGCTTTAAGCCGATGTACTTTACACAAAAATAAGTTAGCAGTATAAAAACCACTACAGCGCATCCTACATACTCTGCCAGGCTGATGTTTTGGGTGTACATTTCAAAACATATATCTGTCACCACATAATTGACCAGCATAAAAACCGCTACGCAGCCAATAAATAGCTTATCGGCCCGGCTCATTTTTTTATCCTTTTCACCTACATCGGTGATATCTTTTTCCTGAAAATTAACGTAGTTATTCATTTATGGATGGGTAGCCTTATATAAATGCTTACAGGTAGCAAATAGTTTCTGTATGAAATAAAATATATGTAAACACACCCTAATTATGCTGCTTTTGATAACCATCAGTAAACAAATTTTCTATATTTGCCGCAATAATAAAAACAACAATATGAGCGCATTAAGTAACAGGATAAACAACCTGTCAGAATCCCAAACCATTAAAATGGCAAAAATGGGTCGCGAGTTGGCCGCTAAAGGTGTAGATGTAATAAGCCTTAGCTTTGGCGAACCCGATTTTCACACCCCTGAGCACATTAAGGACGCTGCCAAAACAGCTATGGATAAAAACTTCACCTATTACACGCCGGTTGCAGGCTACCCTGACCTGCGCAAGGCCGTTGTTGGTAAGTTAAAGACAGAAAACAACCTTGATTATACTGATACGCAAATTGTAGTTTCTACCGGTGCCAAGCAAGCCCTTGCCAATACGGTATTATGTTTGGTTAACCCGGGCGAAGAAGTTATTATCCCTACCCCTTACTGGGTTTCTTATTCAGAAATTGTAAAACTTGCCGAAGGTGTAAGCGTGTTCATTGATACAACTGTTGAAAGCAATTTTAAAATTACTGCTGAGCAGTTAGAGGCTGCCATTACGCCTAAAACTAAATTATTCATGTTCTCATCGCCATGTAACCCTACAGGCAGTGTTTACAGTAAGGAAGAATTGGCAAGCCTGGCTAAAGTATTTGAAAAACACCCTGATATCTACATCCTGAGCGATGAGATCTACGAACATATCAATTTTATTGGCGGGCACGAGTCTATCGCCCAGTTTGACAGCATTAAAGACCGCGTGGTGATTGTAAACGGATGGTCTAAAGCTTTTGCCATGACCGGCTGGAGAATTGGCTACACAGCCTCAAACAGCGAAATTGCTGCAGCCTGCGATAAGATACAAGGCCAGATAACTTCGGGTACTTGTTCTATCACACAAAAAGCTGGTGTTGCTGCTTACACGGGTGGCTTGGAGAGCGTTCATCAAATGCGCGAGCAGTTCCAAAAACGCCGCGACCTGGTTTACGGGCTGTTAAAAGAAATCCCGGGTGTTACGGTTAACCTGCCTGATGGTGCTTTCTACTTCTTCCCTAACGTTACCTCGTTCTTTGGTAAAAGCTTTAATGGCAAAACCATTAATGATGCTGATGAACTGAGCATTTTCTTACTGGAAGAAGCGCACGTTGCTACCGTTGGCGGCGATTCATTCGGTGATAAAAAATCTATCCGCATCTCCTACGCTGCTGCCGAAGATAAACTGGTAGAAGCTGTGAAAAGGATAAAAGCTGCGCTGGCGAAGCTTCAATAATATGTCATCCTGAGCCTGTCGAAGGATGGCCCGCTAATGGTTCGACAAGCTCACCATAACAACCGAATATAATACAAAAAGCCCCTTGCCAATTGGCAAGGGGCTTTTTAATTAAGTAAATGTTTCGGCTATAATTATAATCCGAAACCGTAAGCTATACGTAAACCTATTGTGCCATAGTTATTGCTCTGGCCAGAGAAGTTTTCATAACGTGCACCTACATCCCATGATTTATTTGCCCAACCAATGCCCGGTGATGCTATTAATTTAGTATTGCCATTGTCACGGGTTTCAAAACCAGCACCAACTTCTGCACCTAAATAAACATTCTGAGATACAAAGGCTTTTATACCTGCTTTTAAAGGTATAATTCCGAAGTTATCTCCTTTATAGGTACCACCACCTGGTAAATCAACAGTTTTAGCAAAGAAATTGTAATAACCTGATGTTAATGTTAAAGCCAAGTTATCAGCTAAACCGTATTGTAAACGTGCGGTACCACCGATACCAATGTTTGATCCATTGTGCAGGTTACCCACTGGTGCTAAACCTTCAAGACCTATACCAAAGCGAAGTGCGCTTTTAGGGGTAGACTGTGCATTCACATTTGTTCCGATAAATATAGCTGCTGCTGTAAAAGCCACTGCTACTAATTTTGTCATTCTTTTCATTGTTGTGTTTTTAGTAATACAATTATTCATTGTTATACTCGGCTCTAATCAAATACTTTGCCATTGTGCCAAAAAACCGCGCTTTCATTGTTTTTATACCGTCATAAAAATTTGTCTGCTAAAAAACGCTATACCTTATAAACTGATAATCAAGGAGATTTCTTGTTATTATTTATAAAAAGAAAGGTGTATTAAATTGATATTTTTAACATTTGTTAGTAACACCATGGCGTATTAACAAACTATACAATATGTATTTTTTAGTAATTTATAGGACGATTGGCAATATTATACATATTTAGCAACCGAAATTTCATCTGTTTTTCATGCCACTATGGCTTTTATAAGGGCAGGACAGTGAAATAAAAAAGCCCCCGTTAGCTAACGGGGGCTTTTAATATTATACTTCCGGATCTACTTCCGGGTCGGGTTTGTAATTCTTCTCCATTTCGGCGAGTTTAGCATCGCCATAAGAGAATTTGGTAATAATGTAATACAACACCGGCACTATAAATATAGCCAGCGATGTTGCGGCAAGCATCCCGCCAAATACCGTCCAGCCGATAGTTTGCCGTGCTTTAGCACCAGCGCCAGATGCAATTACCAGCGGTAATACACCCAGTATAAACGCCATCGACGTCATCACGATTGGCCTTAAACGCAGCCTTACGGCCTCAAGCGTAGCTTTTTCGAGGTTCATCCCTCTATCCACACGCTCCTTGGCAAACTCTACGATCAGGATGGCGTTCTTGGCCGCCAAACCTATCAGCGTTATCAAACCAATTTGTGCGTAAACGTTATTGGTTAAGCCTGGTTTAAAGCTCAGGAACAAGATAGCCCCGAATGCGCCCAGTGGTACAGCCAGCAATACCGAAAACGGTACCGACCAGCTCTCATACAACGCAGCCAGGAACAGGAACACGAAACCTATTGATAAAGCAAATATATATATGGTTTTTGAACCCGATAATAACTCCTCGCGGCTTAAGCCCGAAAACTCGTAGCCATACCCTTGTGGCAATGTTTCGGCAGCAACTTCTTTTAGGGCTGTAATTGCGTCACCACTACTAAAGCCGGGTTTGGTGCTACCATTTATCTCGGCAGAACGGAACAAGTTATAGTGCGATATTAACGGTGCATTCTCTATAACCTTATAACTGGTAAGCGTACTTAGCGGCACCATCGCGCCGGCTTGGTTACGTACAAAGTACTGCCCTATATTATCAATATTGGTACGGTAGTTTGTATCGGCCTGGGCCACTACCCTAAAGTTACGGCCATAAACGGTAAAGTCGTTAATGTACGCGCTACCCATGTAGGTTTGCAGGGTATTGTTTACGTCAGATATTGCAACTCCCAATTTCTTGGCCTTCTCCCTGTCAATAGTTAGCTGGTATGCTGGCGTATGCGCACCAAAGAAAGAGAACGCCTTAGCAATTTCGGGGCGCTTATTTACAGCAGCCACAAAATTGTTCAGCACCTTTTCAAAGTTCTTGATATCGCCACCGGCTTCTTTCTCCTGCAATATGAAAGAGAAACCACCTGTATTACCTAAACCCGGTATGGCCGGCGGAGAGATAACCACCACACTGGCCTCTTTAAACCTGGCCATCTTTTTTTGCAGGGTTGCTATAACACCATCTAACTGGTCTTTTTCGTCCTTACGTTTATCCCATGGCTTTAGCTGCACAAATATGGTAGCACTGTTAGATTTTGTTGCAAAGTTAACCGCGTTTAGCCCCCCAAGCGCTGCGTAATGGCCTATAGATGGCACACTATCCAATACAGCCATCATCTGGTGTAAAACGGTTACGGTACGCTCTGTAGACGAGCCTTCGGGCAAATCGTAGGTTACATATACACGGCCTTCATCTTCCAACGGGATAAAGCCCGATGGTTTGTTTTTAAATAACAGCACCGTGCCTATAACGATACATACCAATATAATAACAATAAACTTGGAGTGCTTGATACCTTTATCAACCGCGTTGCGATAACGGCCGGTAATCCTGTCAAACCACTGGTTAAACAAATAAAAGAGTCTGTTTAACCCACCAGATTTTTCATCAATTTTATGCGGGCGTAATAATATGGTACACAATGCAGGCGTAAGCGATAAGGCCACAAATGCCGATATCAGTACAGATATGGCGATAGTGATGGCAAACTGCTGGTATAAACGGCCAACTATACCCGGTACAAAACCTACCGGTACAAACACCGCCGCCAAAATTAAGGCGATGGCTATTACGGGGGCCGATATATCGCGCATGGCATGTTCGGTAGCTTCTTTAGGCGACATGCCCTTCTCATCCATATAGTGCTGCACGGCCTCAACCACTACAATGGCATCATCCACCACAATACCAATGGCGAGCACAAAACCAAACAGCGTTAATGTGTTGATAGTAAAGCCCAGCGGAATAAAGAAGATGAATGTACCCACAATAGATACCGGGATAGCCAGTACGGGGATAAGCGTTGTACGCCAATTTTGCAGGAATAAAAATACCACCACAATTACCAGCGCAAGGGCTATTACCAGGGTTTCTATAACCTCTTCTAACGATACCTTTACCACGGTAACAGATTCGAACGGAACTACATAATCAATATCCTTAGGGAAGGCTTTTTTAAGCTCGTTCATGGTAGCGGTAACATTGCTGGCAGTTTCAATAGCGTTACTACCCGGTGCCTGATAAATTAACAGGTATGATGCCCTTTTACCATCAACAAACGAGTTACTTGCATAACTGAATTTACCAAGCTCAACACGGCCTACATCTTTTAAATGCACTATGGCGCCTGTTTGCGGCATGGTTTTAACCACAATATTTTCAAACTCCGATTTATCTGTTAAACGGCCCTTTACCAGTACAGAATATTCAAAGGTTTGCCCCTTCATTTGCGGGGTTGCACCTACCGTACCTGCGGCTACCTGCGCGTTTTGCTCGGCTAAAGCAGCAGTAACATCAGCAGCTGTCATGTTAAGGGCTGCCAGTTTATCGGGCTTTAGCCATATGCGCATACTAAAATCATCGGCACGTGTAATTACGTCGCCCACACCTTTGGTACGCAATAGCGCATCCTTTATAAATACGTTGGTATAGTTATCTGTAAATGTTACATCATGTGTGCCATTTGGCGAAAACATGGCCACCAGCATTAAAATACTTGGGTTACGCTTACGTACTATCAGCCCTAAACGCTGTACCTCTTGCGGCAAGGTTGGCAGGGCTATACCTACGCGGTTCTGCACATCAAGCGCGGCATTATTAATATCAGTACCAACCTCAAAGTTAACGGTCATACTCATGGCGCCGTTACCTGTACTGTTACTTTGCAGGTAAGTCATGCCCGGGGTACCGTTTACCTGTACTTCAACAGGTGTGGCAACCGTCTGCTCAACCGTTAGCGCATCGGCACCTGTATAGGTACCTGTTACCTGTACCGTTGGCGGTGTAATTTCCGGGTATTGCCCAATCGGGAGGCTCGATATGGCCAGCATCCCAACGATCAATATCACCAGCGATATTACAATTGCGGTTACCGGGCGTTTTATAAAAGTATCTGCGATCATTATTTATGTCTTTTGCTTATATATTTCGGAGTATATACCCCGCTTAGCTTATCCTAATAGATGTATCAAATTAATTATTTTGCAGCAGGTGCACTTTTACCATCTTTACCTGCAGGTGCAGCGCCTGCGGGTGGGCCAAGTGTTATCTTACCACCATCGCGCAACCTTTGGAAACCTTCGGTAATTACCTTTTCGCCCGGTTTAACACCTTCCAGTACAATCACATTACTTTGAATGCGCTGGCCTATCTTAACTTTACGCTGTTCGGCAATGGTATCTTTTGATATAAACACAAAAAACTCGCCCATTTGCTCGGTTATAGCCTTGTAAGGGATCTGCACACGATCGCCCGAGTTATTATTCAATACCTGTAACACACAGCTCATACCATCTTTCAGCTCATCATCAGCGTTAGGGAATTGTACCCTTACTTTTATAGTACCGGTTTGGCCGCTTACACCACGGTCAATAGCAAATATCTTCCCGGTTTTGTTAAACGTGGTACCATCTGCCAATTGTAACCTGAAGGTGCTATCTGAACTTGTTTTTTGTAATTTGTAAAAACGCGGGATATCCTGCTCATTAATTACAACATCAACGCCTATTGGGTTACCGGTTGATATTGTGTTTAGCAAAGTGGTACCCGGCGAAACCTGTGTGCCGAGCCTAACCTGTGATATACCAATGCGGCCTGTAAATGGCGCCCTGATGGTAGCATACGAAAGATCGGTAGCGGCCGACGCTACCCCTGCCTGTGCAACAGCAACCTGGCTTTGCGCAGTTTCAAAACTGGCGGTGGCCTGGTCAACCGTTTGGCGTGCAACCGCGTCGTTTTTTAATAACATGTTATAGCGGTCAATATCTTTTTGCGCCTTGTTAAGGTTGGCTTTAGCACTAAGTAAGTTTGCCTTAGCCTGTTGGTAAGCCGCCTCATACTTGCGCTTGTCTATTTCATATAGTACGGTGCCCTTGGTTACAACGGTACCTTCTTTAAAAAACATGCCGGTAATAAACCCGCTAACCTGGCTACGCAGTTCAACCACGTTTAAAGCGGTTACGGTACCCTGGTATTTATCATAATACAAGGCTTCGGCTTTTTCTGCATTAATAACGTTTACCGGTGTGGCGGGTGGGGCTGCATCTTGTTTAGGGCCTTTGTTGCCGCATGACGAAACTGTAAGTATTGCCAGGGCAGCGATGCAGTAGATATATGTATTTTTCATGTTATAAGTTGTCGAGTGTGGTGGTGATGATGATAAAGTTGTTTATTCTGTTGGTAGCGTACCCATCGCCCTTTCCAGGTCAATTTTACTTGACAGTAACTGGAACAGCGCGTTATAATAATTCAGTTCGGCTGTACGCAGGTCGGCTTGCGATACAATAACGTCCAGGTATGTTTTAACGCCTTCGCGGTATTGCAGGTCAACAACCTTGTACACATCTTTAGCCAGGGTAACGTTCTCATTAAGGGTTTGCCAGTTATAATAATTGCTTTTATAGTTTGCCAAAGCCTGTGTGTACTCGGTATTAATAGCGTTTCGGCTGTTCACCAGGTCAAGGTCTGAGCGCTCTACCTGTAACCGTGCTTTTGCTAAATTCTGCAAACGCTTGCCGCCCGTAAAAATAGGGATGGATAAAGACAGGCCTGCAAATGAAGTTGGGTACGCATCGTTATACATTTTAGAGAAAGTATCATTAAAATAAGCCAGGCTATACCCGCCAACAGCCGATAATGATGGCAAAAAGCCCCATTTATAATAAGACACATTTAAGTTGAGCAGATTTTTCTGCGTTTGCAGTAACTGGTACTCAATACGGTTTGTATAATTTAAAGCCTGGTTAGTATCAATAACCGCCTCTCCTTGTAAACGTGCCGAATCATATGCAAGGGTTAACTGCCTGTCGGGGTTAAAGCCCATGATCTGTTTAAGCAAAGCGGTTTTACTTTTTATGGCCTCCTGTATTTGCTTTTGCGATGCAAGCGAGTTGTTTAACGCGATAGTAGCTTGTTTGTAGTCGGTTTTATCAACCACGCCGGCCTGGTAACGCGAGTAAGCATCCTTTAAACTACGGCGAAGCCTTACAATATCCTCCTTAATAATATCCAGTTGGCGTTGTGATAACAGTACATCATAAAACGCCTTGCTTACATCAGATACCAGGTCGATCTTACTGCTCTGGGTATTCTGTTTATAATATTGCCTTGAATATTTTGACGCACGCGATGCCTGCAATACATCATTATTATATATAACCTGGCTGGCCTGTACCCCTAAGGTAGATACATTATGTGCTATGGCTAAATTTTGCTGGCCGGTGCCGGTACCGCCTGTGCCACTACCCTGCGCGATTTGTGCAGGCCGTTGAAAATAATGCTGGTATTGGCCGGTGGTACCAATTTGTGGCAGCCAATTTGATAAACTTATCTTAATATCGCGTTCGTTAATTTGCTCGTCGATATTGGCCTGTTTAAGTTGTGGCTGATTGCGGACGGCAAAATCAATACTTTGCTTTAGCGTTACTACAGCGGTGGTTGTATCTGCCGCGGTTTGTGCAAATAACACTCCCGGCAAAAAAATTAGTATGTGAGAAAGGAATAAGTAGCGTAGTTTTTTCATAAAGGATTGATACGAACATATAAAAACGAAAATTTTGCAGAAAGGTTCTCTTTATTTTCGAGGTTATTAACAGTGAGACGAATATGCGGTTATTCTATTTTAATAAAAAATACACAACAAAAATATTACCTAATAAGGAGATTTCAATGATAATTGGCACGATTTTTCAACTTTTTCAAACAAAATGTAAAATAGTGGTGGCGAATAAATAAAAAATTTAATTAATTTGCCTGATGGAAGTATATTGAATTATATTACCATACCATTAAGTGTATTAACATACTATTAAGGTGGTGTGTAAAAAATTTACATTCCACATGCAAGTTATAAGCTTATTCATGGTATTTTTACAAAAAATTTAAGCAGTGTTTATAAATGGTTAAAAAATTACACGAGAAGATTGCCCAGTTCCAGGATGCAAATATGATCAGGGCACAGGGACTGTATCCTTTTTTCAGGCCAATAGAGTCTGGTCAGGATACCGAGGTGATCATAAACGGCAAACGTGTTTTAATGTTTGGTTCAAACTCCTATTTAGGTCTCACGAACCATCCAAAAATAAAAGAAGCAACAAAAAAAGCGATTGACAAGTACGGCTCTGGCTGTGCAGGGTCAAGGTTTTTAAACGGAACGCTCGATATACACATCGAGCTGGAGAACCGTCTTGCAACGTATGTTGGTAAAGAAGCCGCGGTATTATTCAGTACCGGTTTTCAGGTAAACCTTGGCGTTCTGTCATGCATTACCGGCCGAAATGATTATTTGATACTTGACGAATATGACCATGCCTCTATTATTGATGGCACACGTTTATCGTTCTCAAAGGTTATTAAATACGCCCACAATGATATGGTTGATCTGGAACGCAAGCTAAGCATGCTGCCAGAAGAAGCCGTAAAAGTTATTGTTGTAGATGGTATCTTCAGCATGGAGGGTGATATTGTTAAACTACCCGCAATTGTTGAGCTTGCCGATAAATACGGCGTTAATATTATGGTTGATGATGCACACAGTTTGGGTGTAATTGGCCATAACGGTTCAGGTACCGCGTCGCACTTTGGTTTAACCGACCAGGTTGACTTGATCATGAGCACCTTTAGTAAATCATTGGCATCTCTTGGCGGTTTCATCGCCAGCGACTATGATACTATCGACTATATTAAACACCGCGCACGTTCATTAATGTTCAGCGCCAGCATGACCCCGGGCTCTGTAGCCAGCGTAATTGCAGCCCTTGATATTATTGAGGCCGAGCCTGAACGTATTCAAAAACTTTGGGATAACACCAACTACGCCGTTAAATTACTAAGCGACGAAGGTTTTGACATTGGCGCTTCAGAAAGCCCTATACTACCTATCTACATTCGCGATAACGCAAAAACATTCCAGGTAACCAATTACCTGCAAAACGCGGGTGTGTTTGTTAACCCGGTTGTATCCCCTGCCGTTCCGTCCGATTCATCGTTGTTAAGGTTCTCATTAATGGCAACCCACACATTCGCGCAGATCGATGAGGCAGTAGAAAAGCTTGTACAGGCATTTAAAGTTGTAGGCGTAACTAATAATACTATTAAAGAAAATATATAATCTCTTTAAATATACCGGTACTACTGCCTGCATGGTACCGGTATTAACCTAACATCCACAATGAAAAAAATCGTTCCGGTACAGTCGAAAAAAGAGCTTGCTACTTTTATTGATTTCCCGCATGACCTCTACAAAAACGACCCACTTTACGTACCCGAACTATTTATTGCACAAAAGGACCTGCTAACCACGCACCCTTTTCACAAACACTCTTCATTACAAACCTTTTTGGCTTATGATGGTGATAAAGTTATTGGGCGTATAGCAGCCATTTTCAACACCAATCACAACGCGTTTAACAACACAAGTGATGGCTTTTTTGGCTTTTTTGAGTGCGAGAACAACCAGGATACAGCTAACCTGCTTTTTGAAACTGCTATAACGTGGTTAAAAGAGAAAGGCGCTAAAACCATTGTTGGCCCGGTAAACCCATCAACCAACGAAACCTGCGGCCTGCTTATAAAAGGGTTTGACAAATCGCCGGTGGTAATGATGACCTACAACCCCGAGTACTACATTACTTTACTGGAGAATGCAGGTTTCAAAAAACAAACCGACCTGCTGGCCTGGTACTGGGATGGTGCCAACTACAACGATAAATCATTAAGGATGCTGGATATGTTGCAAGACCGCCTTAAACGCAACAGCAACATCACCATCCGTAAAATAAACCTGAAGAACTTTAAACAGGAAGCCGATGCCCTGCGCGATGTATACAACAAAGCATGGGATAAAAACCTTGGCTTTTTCCCGATGACCAATGAGGAGTTTGACTATACCGCCAAAGACCTTAAAATGATACTTGACCCTGATTTTGCCTTAGTTGCCGAGCAGGATGGTAAAATTGTTGGTTTCGGTGTGGCCATACCCGATATTAACCAGATCCTTAAAACCATAAAAAAAGGCCGCTTGCTGCCTACAGGTATCTTCAAACTATTGTTAAATAAAAAGAAGATAACAGGTATCCGTATTATGCTTTTAGGCGTAATTGATGGTTACCGTAAGTTAGGCATCGAAGCCAGCCTTTACGGCAGCATTATAAAAGAGTACAGGCGCAAAGGCTTAAAATATGCCGAAGCATCATGGACACTTGAAAACAATGACATGGTAAACCGTGCTATTGAAGCCATTGGCGGCGACCAGTACAAAACCTATAGGATATACGAAAAGGCTTTATAATACAGCCAATATTCATCTGCCTGTAAATTTTATAGAAATATAAGTTTTTCAAACAAAATTTATATTCTTTTGCCCCTCAATTAAAGTTTAGGTTATGTATGCTTTAATTGCACTAAAAAGATAGTAACCGTGCTTTGGCACTACTATATACAAACATTAAACAAGAAAACTATTGTACATACTTACACCCCTGCGTATTGTATAATAGCTGCATTATCCTTAAAACAAAAAACAAGTAATGAAAATTAACATTAAACCTGCAGAAGGTAAGCTTGGTATTTTAATACCCGGTTTAGGCGCAGTAGCTACTACACTAATTGCCGGTGTTGAAGCTGTGAAAAAAGGCATATCGCAACCAATAGGTTCATTAACCCAAATGGGTAGCATTCGTTTAGGCAAACGTACCGAAGCCCGCCACCCAAAAATTAAAGATTTTGTACCATTAGCTAACCTTAACGATGTTGTTTTTGGTGGCTGGGATGTGTATGAAGATAACGTTTACCAGGCAGCTGTAAACGCAAAAGTACTTGAACGCGACCTGTTAGATTCAGTAAGGGATGGTTTAGAATCAATTGTGCCGATGAAGGCCGCTTTTGATAAAAACTATGCTAAAAACCTTGATGGCACCCACGTTAAAACCGGTACCCGTTATGAGCTTGCACAACAAGTTATGGAAGACATCAAAAACTTCCAGAAAGATAACGGTCTTGACCGCGTGGTATTAGTCTGGTGCGGTTCAACAGAGGTTTACTTTGAAGGATCAGAGATTCACCAAACTTTAGCCGCATTTGAGCAAGCTTTAAAAGATGACGATAAACGTATTGCGCCAAGCATGATATACGCTTACGCGGCTTTAAAACTTGGTGTACCGTTTGCAAACGGCGCCCCTAACTTAACTGTTGATATCCCTGCGATGATTGAGTTAGCAAAACTAACCCAAACACCAATTGCAGGTAAAGACTTTAAAACCGGCCAAACTTTAATGAAAACTGTATTGGCACCAGGCCTTGCAGCACGTTCATTAGGTGTACACGGCTGGTTCTCTACCAACATTTTGGGTAACCGCGATGGTTTGGTACTGGACGATCCGGATAACTTTAAAACAAAAGAGGTATCAAAACTTGGTGTATTAGAAGATATTTTACGCCCTGAAGATAACCCTGAGCTTTATGGCGAGATCTTCCACAAGATCCGTATCAACTACTACCCGCCGCATGGCGATAACAAAGAGAGCTGGGATAACATCGACATTTTTGGCTGGTTAGGCTACAAAATGCAGATCAAGATCAACTTCCTTTGCCGCGACTCTATCCTGGCTGCACCTATCGCTTTAGACTTAGCTTTGTTTTGCGATATGGCTAAACGCGCTAACATGAGCGGTATTCAGGAGTGGTTATCATTCTACCTTAAATCGCCGCAAACTGCGCCTGGTTTACATGCCGAGAATGATATCTTTAAACAGCTTATTAAACTGGAAAACACCTTACGTTACCTAATGGGCGAAGACCTGATCACGCATCTGGGCCTTGACTATTATGACGACATGTTTGCCGGTCAGTAATATAACGCTTAAGCAAAAAAACCGGTTATTACCTTACAAGGTGGTAACCGGTTTTTTATTTAAAGGAAATTTGGTTAAAAATAACGATATTCGCGACCGAAAACGTCCCTCCCCCCGAGGGTGTTTTTTTAGTTTATACTACAATTGCTTTATTTACGTAGATAGTTACAATGAGTTAGTTACGTGGTCTGATAATTGATATAAGCAAATAGTGCAACTAAGATCTTACGGCAAGGTCAAAACAAAAAACAAAGCCGGACATTTTTAAAACGTGAATGGCAACATTTGTTAAAGCGCAAGCGTCATCCTTTATAGCATCCGTAATTGACTTTTTGACCACAATAGTCTGTAAGGAATTTTTCTACCTTTGGTACGTTATAGCAAGCTTGATCGGAACCATTGTTGGAGGCGTAACAAACTTTGCATTAGGCAGGGTTTGGGTGTTTAAAAAACGTAAAGAAAAAACTATCCCTGTGCAAGCCTTCAAATACATGTTGGTATGGGGTGGCAATGTAGCCCTAAACACCGGTGGTGTATTTGTTGTTACACATTATATAGGGTTAGATTATAAAATATCAAAGGTTCTGGTATCGTTTACTGTTGGGATTACTTACAATTACTTCCTGCAGAAAAAGTTTGTTTTCGCATAATATTGAATAAGGTTAATGGTTTTTAAATACACGTATAAGTATTTTTTTCTTGTACTATTTTTACTGATAAG
>NZ_LGEK01000077.1 GCF_001636615.1 Mucilaginibacter sp. L294
CTATCCCTCCCGCTAAATACTCCTTAACTACTTTCCGCTTAAATCCCTCTGCATAGTGTCGCCGGGCTTCATTAATGTTCTTCTTCATTTAGTTTACTTTTATGTAAACTCATTTCAGGACAAGACAAATCCTTGTTCCAATCGGGACAAAATGGAACAAGCTATAAAATTCAATCAATTGAAAATCTATAGTTTAGGTATTGTTACTATACATCGTTTTATGCTTTTCTGCCTCCTAAAAAGGCCGAACTAAGGTCGAAAAAAGGCGAACTAAGGTCGAAAAAAGGCGAAAAAAATCACTTTTTTGCCGCTGTTTTACTTGCTGCAATTTTGTTCCATTTTCCAAAAAGTGGAACAAAAATGTAAAATTTAATTATATCTGTATATCAATATGTTAAGTATTGAATCGTGTAGTATTACTTTAGATAGAAGCAAAAAGTAAAATAGCTAATATATTGGTTTACAATATGTTCCATTTGTTCCACTTGTTCCGTTTTATAGTGGAACAGAACAAGCTGAAGTTACTTCTTTTGCAGCGCTTGTGCTATGGCTTTTTTAGCTAAAGTTTCCATTATTTTGTACCCGTCAAGGTTTGGGTGCACCCCGTCTTTTGATAAGGTTGTGGGTAACCCTCTTTTATCATCGGCCATGGCGGTAAAGTAATCCAGGTAAACAATATTATTCTTTTTGGCGTAAGCCTGTATCATTTCGTTCAGGGCTTTAACTTTCTCTACCGGGTTAATAGCCGGGCGCCACGGAAATGCGGCCGCGGGCATTACCGATGATAGCACAACCTTAATATTGTTGGCTTTAGCCAGTTCGGCCATAGAGAAAATATTGCCTGCAACATCCTCCAGTTTTGACGGGCCGTTGTTCTCGGCTATATCATTAATACCCGCCAAAATAACTACTACAGCAGGTTTTAAATTGATCACATCCTCGCGGAAACGAACCAGCATTTGCCCGGTGGTTTGGCCGCTTATGCCACGGTCGTAATAGTTATTGCTCTTAAAAAAAGTCGAATCGTTGTTGATCCAGGCGTCTGTTATCGAATCGCCCATATAAACAACCCGTTTCTGGCCACTTGCGGGCGGTTTTACGGCACTGTTGGCTTCTTCGTATCTCTTTATGTTTGGCCAGTCCTGCGCGCTGGCAGCAAGGCTTAATAAGAGTAATGCGGTGGTATAAATGGTGCTTTTCATAATGTGCAATTTATAAAAAAATACTTCCGGCACTAATTACAGCGTTATATTTTTTACAATAGGTTTTATAACACGGGCACTAATCGGTTTGCATAAACCTTTGTAATTGCTACTTTTAGCCATCTTATTCAAATACCTATGTTAAGACGCAACTTTATTAAACTATCTGCCACCGGCTTTGCCGCGGTCATGTACAGCAGGCTAACTTATGCTGCCGGCAATGGTAATTCATTGATCAACCATCCCGACGAGGCCTGGGCACAGGTAGATGACCAGTGGGTAAAACTTACAAGTAAGGGTGGCTCTGTTTTTACTTACCAGGATATCAAAGCAGAGTTAAAAACCAGTGGTAATGCACAAGCAGTGTATATACAATCGCCGGTAGCGGAATTGCAGGCAATTAAATTTAAATGGAAATACCAAACATCAGGATACTCAAAGGTTTTAGGCGACCATTGGGAACGTACCTATGGTGATATGGCCTGGAGAACCCTGGGAGAGGTGGTACGGAACCCATGGTATGTTTTATTGTATGATGATAAACAAACCGCATGTTTTGGTGTAAAAACAGGCGGTAATACGCTTTGCTGGTGGGGTGTTAGGTCTGATGGAATGGAACTGGTTATGGATACCCGATCAGGTGGCGCAGGCGTAAAACTTGGCCGGCGCACCCTGCATGCTGCCGATATTGTAACCGGTATGAGCAAGGCCGGCCAAACACCTTATGCAGCCCTTACCGATTTTTGCAAAGTGATGTGTACCAAACCACATTTACCAAAACAGCCCGTTTATGGCATTAACGATTGGTATGTGGTGTACGGTAAAAACTCTTACCAAACCATCAAAGAACAAACAGCCGCCATGGCCGAACTGGTTAGTGATACCAATAATCGCCCATTCTCGGTTATTGATGATGGCTGGCAGCAGGTTGATGATTTTTCGATAGTGAACGATAAGTTTAAGGATATGCATAAAATGGCCGATGAGATAAAAAGCCATGGTATGCGACCCGGCTTATGGACACGGCCGTTAATTGCCCGGAAAGATGATAGTAAAACCTTGCTTTCGCCAAAGATACCCGGGCGTGGCCAGGATGACGAGCTGATACTCGACCCAACCATTCCGGAAAACCTTGACCGTGTAAAACGTAATATTAACCTGTATAAACAATGGGGTTACAACATGGTAAAACACGATTATAGTAGCTGGGATATTTTTGGAAGATGGGGCATGCAGATGAAAGATAGCTTTACCGCTCCCGACTGGAAATTCCAGGATCAAACAAAAACCAACGCCGAGATCATCAACACACTCTATCGCACTATCAGAGAAGCCGCGGGTGATATGTATATTATTGGCTGTAATACCATGAGCCACCTGTCTGCCGGGGTGTTTGAGCTTAACCGAATTGGTGATGATACCAGCGGGAAGGAGTGGGCCCGCACAAAAAAAATGGGCGTAAATACCCTGGCTTTCCGCCTGCCGCAAAACAATGCCTTTTACGCCGCCGATGGTGACTGCGTAGGTTTAACAAAAGATGTTGCCTGGGATAAGAATAAACAATGGCTACAATTGCTGGCAGAAAGCGGCTCTCCGCTTTTTATATCGGCAGAGCTGGATATATTAGATGCTGAGAAAAAAGCAGCCGTAAAGCAAGCCTTTGCCAACGCAGCCAAAGTGCAGCCCAATGGCGAACCGCTCGACTGGCTAACTAATCCGTTTCCCGAAAAATGGAACCTTAACGGTAAGGAAGTTACCTTTAATTGGGATTAAATAAATTATTATGCTATAAAAAGCCAGCCAACAGGCTGGTTTTTTTGCTTTAGTCTATAAAAATTCTTAAAAAAGTATTGCGTAGTTAAATAACTACATTTATATTTGTAGTCAAATAGCTACATGATGAATTTAAGACGGGACGTATTCCAAGCCATAGCCGACCCAACCAGGAGAGCGATATTGCTTCTGGTTGCTACGCAAGCCATGACAGCGGGGGCAATAGCTTCAAACTTTGACACAGCAAGGCCAACAGTTTCAAAACACCTGCAAATACTTACCGAATGCGAATTGCTTAAGCAGGAGCAAAGCGGCAGGGAGATCCATTACCACATAAACGCGAAAAAAATGAAAGAAGTAGCTGAATTTATTGAGCCATTCCGCAAAATATGGGATGACAGGTTTAACCTGTTAGAAACTGTAATGAAAAACTATAAAAGCAAATAACATGGAACTAAAAACGAAAATTAATGCCGAAGACGGTAAGCAGAATTTAGTAATAACCAGGGAGTTTGATTTGCCTTTGGAGTTGCTTTTTAAAGCTTTTACCGTGCCCGAAATTATTGAGCAATGGATGGGGACCAAAGTGCTGAAACTGGAAAGTAAAAAGCATGGCAGCTGGCAATTTGAAACATCAGATGCAAAAGGAAACGTGGTGTTTAAAGCCAATGGGACAATCCATGAGTTTAGCCCCAACCGAAAGATCACCCGGACGTTTGAAATGGAAAATGCTCCTTTTGGCGTTCAGCTTGAGCTGCTGGAATTTGAAAAACTTACCGACGATACCAGTATGATCAATATGCACATCATATATGAATCAGGTGCACTACGGGATCAGATGCTAAAGCTACCTTTTGCACAGGGTATCAATATGGCGCATAACCGGTTAGAAGATATCGCTAAGAAATTAAAATAACATATTATGAAGACAAAATTAATTATCTATTGGCTAACAACAGCTTTAGTGGCTATAGGCATGACAGGAAGCGGCCTGGCGCAGATATTCCATGCAAAAGCAATGGTTGATCTGATCACTCCTTTAGGGTATCCGTTATATCTGCTGTACATTATTGGTGTATGGAAGATACTTGGTGTAATAGCTATTTTAATTCCCGGGTTTAAACTTATTAAAGAATGGGCCTACGCGGGTTTGTTTTTTGTTATGACAGGAGCCCTTGCTTCACATTTGCTGAGCGGTGATGATAGTATAAAGGGGATTGTAGGGCCGTTTTTTCAGGCTGTTTTTATTATCTTGTCTTGGTATTGCAGACCCGCGAACAGGAAAATCAGTTTAATTAATGAATAAATGAATCGGTATGAACCCTAAGGTTGATTTTTATTTTAATAAAGCTAAAAAGTGGCAGGATGAGGTGGGGAAACTAAGAGCAATCGTCCTGGATTGCGGTCTGACAGAAGAATTGAAATGGGGCTGCCCATGTTACACATTTCAAAAAAGTAACATCGTTTTAATACACGATTTTAAGGAATACTGTGCGCTTTTGTTCTTTAAAGGTGCGTTGTTGCATGATGCTGAAGGGATACTGATCCAGCAAACGGAGAATGTGCAGTCGGCGCGCCAGGTACGGTTTACCAGTATTGATGAAGTGGTTGAACGCGAAGCTATTTTAAAAACGTACATTTTTGAAGCGATCGAGGTGGAAAAAGCCGGCTTGGAGGTGAACTTCAAAAAAACTGCCGACTTTAAGGTCGCCGAAGAATTCCAGAATAAATTAGATGGGAGCGCGGTATTAAAAACCGCTTTCGAAGCATTAACGCCCGGGCGGCAAAAAGCATATCTGCTGCATTTCGCTTCGCCTAAGCAATCTAAAACCCGGGAGGCAAGGGTTGAAAAGTGGATACCACAAATTCTTGACGGAAAAGGGTTAAATGATTAACAGATCAACATGACTAAAAATAATTCAAGCTTTTCTTCTTCGCAAATTGAAGAACTGATGGGAATACTGAAAGGCCGTTTTGAGAAAAACATGAACCGCCATGCAGGTATTGAATGGCCGGCAATACAAGCAAAACTGAAAACTAATGGCAGTAAATTATGGAGCCTTAACGAAATGGAAATGACCGGCGGCGAACCGGATGTTGTAGGCTATGATCAAAAATCGGGGGAGTATGTTTTTTATGACTGTAGTGCCGAGAGCCCCAAGGGCCGTAGAAGTGTTTGCTATGACCATGAAGCACTCGAGTCGAGGAAAGAATATAAGCCGGCAGATAGTGCCATAGCTATGGCGGTAGATATGGGCATTGAAATTTTAACAGAAGAACAATACCGGGAACTGCAACAACTTGGCAAGTTTGATACCAAAACATCAAGTTGGATATTAACACCCTCTGCTATCAGGAAGCTTGGTGGCGCAGTTTTTTGTGACCGGAGGTATGATACTGTATTTCTTTACCACAATGGCGCCGAATCTTATTACGCTGCGAGAGGTTTCCGTGGTGCGTTAAGAGTGTGACATTAAACTACCTGCCAGGAAATAAATAGGGGAATAGTTTTAAACAAAAAACCTCTTCAAATTGCTTTGAAGAGGTTTTTGATACTTGGTATCGCTTCTGTCGGGATGGCAGGATTCGAACCTGCGGCCTCCACATCCCAAATGTGGCGCGATACCGGGCTACGCTACATCCCGATTGGGATTGCAAAGGTAGCTTTTTTGTATAGCTGTGCAAACTTTTTTTAAAAGAATTTGAAGGGGTTTGTTTAACGGGTTCATTTGCAAAAACTTAGCATCAAAACTTTTTTTTATTCGCCCCGAATGGGCCTTAGAATGCTATAAAACACCCCAAAATAGTACATATGTAGTATTGATGCTGATTTAAAATGGCTGTTACTTTATATCGCGGCAAATTATCAAAACAAGGGTATTTGCTGCAAAACTTTATTGCTTGAAAAACTGGCGAGCGGTAAGGTTACTAAATACCATGTATGCCATACTATTAAAATAGGGGGAATATGGCTGCAAGGTAAATCCCCGTATCAGCAAGTGGTACGGGGATTTGTTGTTATGATAAATAACCACAAGCGGTTTATTTATCATAAAATTGCGCATTATCATCACTTCATAAAAGCGCCACTAAGATTCCGGCCGGTTAATAAGTATAGCATGTTGCTGCGATTGAATTACTTATAGATGTAGTGATTTATTCAATCGGTTAAAATGCGTATTCACTCATTACGTACTTGCCGGTAACTCATTCTCAAAAAATAGCATAATGCTGGTGTCTACTTTCGATTAATGAATAAACAAACAACATTAATCTAAAAACAAAAACACCATGAAAAATTTGAAAACAACATCAGTATTAACAGTAATTATGGCGATAGTATTCTCCTTCGCCGCCTGTAAAAAAGATAAGAACGACGGCTCGGGCGGTGGTTCATCTTACAAATTCGCTGATAAAACTTATGCCATTACCGACGCAAACGAAAAACACCTTGGTGATGATATCTTCCTTGCGTTCACCTCTACAACACCTGGCGATGCCCTGCAAATAAGCTTTGCAAATGTTGATGCCATACCTGAAGGTACGCTTACCTATAACCCTGACAGGAACGTAGGCTATAACCCGCAAACAAATTTTTGGGCTACCGGAATTGTCCTGGAAGGAAACAATATAGATATCAGCGGGGGCACCATAACCGTATCCAAATCTGGCGGTAGTACCAAAATTGTATTCAATCTGGAAACTGCAAATGGCCCTATAACCGGCGAATATAACGGCACCACAAGAGTAACAAACTAAACAACCAACAATACATACGACAATGAAAAACAACAGAATAATAACCCTGATGCTGCTGGTTGTGGCAGCATCGGGTTTACTATCATCCTGTAAAAAAGATAAACAAGGTGGTAACGAATGCGCTAAGGTTGATTTTGAACAAAAGGCACTCGCGGCTTATACTCATCCGTGTGCTATCGCCATATCAAAATCGGGCATAACGGCAGTGGTAGAGTATAATGGGTTTAATGCATATGGCACAAACGGCACAACCACCATCTGGAAAAGTGTGAGTGATTTTCTGGCCAAGAGCCCGCCTGTACAGAGTTTTCAAAGCCGTGGGGCAGAGGCTGCCATATTTGATGCGTCAGAAAACCTGTACATCGCTGAAACTGAAGGTACAGCAGGCATCCGTGTATATCAAAAAACAGGCAATGTAAGCTATCAATATAAAACAGTTATACAGGGCGATGGTATTACCGGTGGCTTTGTTAACCCCCGGGGGATGGCCTTTGATGCTGCCGGCCATTTGTTTATAGCAAATGATGGCGTTGGTAATATTGTAAGGATAACCAACCCACTTAATAATGGCCCCAAACAAATTATTGGCGGCGGTATGGGCAATGTAAAAGGCCTGGCCATTATTGGTAACAATATGTATGTAACGGTTTATAATCAAAACCAGTTATGGAAATGTACCCTAAAAGACAATGGCGATTTTGGCGAGATAGTAGCTACTTATGATATTAACAAACCCGTTGATGTTGCCGTAAAGGATGGCGTGTTGGCCGTAGCCTCGCCCGAGTCGGGGACTGTAGATGTTATTGACCCGGATAAGATAGGCAAATCAGGCGAAGCCTTTACCGGATGCAAAAAAGTGCTAACCGTGGGCAACAACGTTTTTGGCCTTGCCTTTAACCCATCAGAGAACAGCTTGCTTGTAGCCCACCTGGATATGAACCGGGTTTTATACTACAAAGCCCAATAATTTATTTGATCACATCACAACAAACACTCATCATGAAAAAAATAGCGACTATATTATCAATACTGGTAATTGCCTTAAGCTTACAGGCGCAGGCACAAACAAAAAAACAAAAAACTAAACCAAAAAAGGCTGTTAGTGCCACTACCACCACCACAACTGTTAAAAAAGTGGAACCTCCTAAAGCAGCAGCACCCAAAGCGGAAACAAAAACGGTTGCGGTTAGCACGCTAAAAAGAGCTGCTACAGTAACAGACGATTACTATAAAACAGCCCTGGGCGTGAAATTCCTGCACGGTATATCGCTTACGGCCAAACATTTTATCAATGAAAAAGGTGCGCTTGAAGCCGTTATACAATACCGCCACTATACCGATGTTGGCTCGGAAATTAATTTTACCGGCTTGTATGAATACCATGGCAAAATAACCGGTGCAAACGGCCTGCGCTGGTATGTTGGCGGCGGCGCCTACGCTGGGTACTTCTCGTCTGATAACGACGCCCTGAACGATCTTAATGATGACTCATCTAATTTTACTTTCGGGGTTGCAGGTACAGTAGGGCTGGAGTATAAAATAAAAGGCGTGCCTTTGGCTATTAGCGCCGACTGGCAGCCTCTTTACATTATAAACGGCAACAGTGGTTTGGCAACCGATAATGGGGGTATAGGCATTAAGTACACATTTTAGTAACTGCTATGAAAAAGATATTTATTTTACTGCTTATCCTGCCATTTTTGATGGCGGGGTGCCGTAAAGACCCTGCGAAAAAGGGCGATAAAGATGTGGATAAGGGTGGGCTTGCTAATTATTCGGGTTATTTTATCCAGGGAATGATGAAGGATGTTATTGTGACCGACGGTGGGAGGGAGAAGCCATTTATAATGCTGCTGAAAGATAACAACAAAGCCGTACTGGTTAACGTAAATGGCGAAACAAGCCTAAGCTACAGCGTACAGGACGGAAGAATTGTACTCGATGATAACGGTTACTTTAACGTTAAAAACGGGCAGATAACCGACTGGCTGATCGCCGGCTTTAACTTTACCAAAGCTACCCTGCATGCTAAGGTTGAAACGAATCAGCTTAAAGGCAAAAAGTTTGGCGGCTCGCAATTTTATGTAAAGCTCGGTGCTTCCATTTACAGCGAAATAAAATTTGAAACACCAGGCGACCTGTTAAGTAACCCACGGGCAGATGACCCAAGCAAAACATATGGTTACAATTCATACGCAAATGTGGCTGGTTTTAGGCATAGCAACGAGTATGATACAAACGATTTTTTTGTAATGGAGGATGGTAAATTACAAATAGCCGGTTACTCTGCATTTAACGGATTGTCGGTTGGGAGTATGGACCAAATTCCATAGTAAGCAGCGGGGGAGCTGTTTGTTCCCCCGCCACTTCCAATATTTAAGCCTGCGTGCGCACGTTTGTAGTTAACTTATACTGCTCTGGCGACATGCCCATGTATTTTTTAAATACCCTTGAGAAGTAATACGGGTCATCATACCCCAGGTCCATCGCTATGGTTTTTATCTTGGCCTCATTAGCGTACAGAAACTGGCAGGCCTTCTGCATTTTTAAGTGGATAAAATAATCGATAGGGGGCATGCCCGTAGCCTTACGAAACAAGCTTGAAAAATGCGAGCTGGATAACTTATGCTGGGCGGCCATATCTTCAACCGTCATTTTCTTTTCAATATTATCCTTCATGTTAATGATGGTGGCGGTGATAATCTCGTCCGTACTATTTTGCTCGTTATTAATAACATGCTTGTGTGGGAACAGAAATGTTGCCACCAAATTGTACAGGCAAAAGCTTGCATTACACAAGTTTTCGATGCTATAACCCATCTCCAGGTTTTGGTAAATATTGTTCCATATATCAAGCGCCTTATTATTAAACGGGATCTGTACCGGCCCTTTAAATTCGCTGATGTTTAATGATCTGTTAAAATTTTCAATATCATCCCCTGTAAAATGCACCCAGTAAATAGTCCACGGGTCTTCCTCGTCGGCCCAGTAGCGCATGTAAACATCTGTTTTAGGGGTAATAAAGAATTGATTTGGGGTAACTTCAAATTTCTTCTTATCCATCACATAATAGCCTTTGCCCTTAATGCAGTAAATGAGGATATTGTCATCACAACCCCGGCGCCGTTCTTTATAATGATAGGATGCCTTTGGGAAATAGCCTATTTGGGTGATGTAGATATTAAATAATGCCGGGTATCTTTTAACATACTCTTTTAATACTTTTTGCGGTATAGTAATTAGTTTTTCACCGTCAAACCCATCTTTTCTTTTGAAAGAGCTGCCCATACTTAGCTATAATAATTAATAGAATATTCCATCAGGCTGGCTTAGCTGCCTATTGGTTAGGTTAAAAATAGCTTTATTTTGATATAGTGGGAATAGTTTTTTACTAAAGTTAACCTCACTATCAAGTACCTTTTTACTTTAATTTTTTTCGAAGGCTTAGTATTGCCGGTAAATGCTATGTTAGATACGGCCATGCGTGAATTTTTCTTAAAAAACAAGCAGGTTAAATTTAAATACAGTGAATTATTGAACTATTTAGTTGTTGTAACGTATTATGTTAAGTATTAAGATAATGCTTAACATAATGATAATATTGAATTAACCTTACCAAGGCATACTTTTGCAAATATTACGATACAGATACATGAAAGATAAACTTAAACCGCTTATTAAAGAAGCAAAGAAAAACGCACAGAAAGCTATTCAGCAAAACCTGGTGACCCAACTGAAAGAAATTACCGCAAAATTTGGCGAAGGCTCAAAAAAGCTTGAAAAGAAAATTGTCAAAGAAGCAAAAAAGTTGGCCAAAAAGCTTGCTAAAGACATAAAGATAGAAGCCGTTTTGGTTAAAACCGAAGAAAAACCAAAGGTTGCAGAAACACCTAAAGTTGAGCCAAAGGCAGCACCAAAAGCAAAAACAGCTGCCACACCGGTTGCTAAAAAAGCCCCTGCAAAGCCAACAGCTTAATATTTATTAATAACAATTATACCGGGGTTATATTTTAATCAGCTCGTTTTTAAGAGCTGAGATAACCAGGCCTGTTCTTGATTTTACCTCAAATTTTTGGAACAGCGCCTCGCGGTAATTGTCGATAGTATGTGGGCTTAGGTTCATCATATCGGCAATTTGTTTGTAGGTAAGGTCAGAGCAGCATAACTCTAAAAACTTCAATTCGTTGGGGTTTAACCCTATGGGTGTGTTCTTGGCCGGCTGGTTGTTCTGTATGTTGCGTAATAGTTTACCAGATACCAGCTCATTAATATAAATTGATTGTTTGGCAATACCCTTAATGGCACTTACCAGGTCGCCGGCTTTTGATTGTTTAAGCATGTAACCGCCTGCGCCGCTTTTAAGCATGCCTATAATAGGTTTATCTTCCTCAAACATACTTAAGGCCAAAACATTTATACCCGGGTGGTTTGCCTTGATCCATTTGGTGCTTTCATAACCATCCATAACAGGCATGGTTATATCCATTAGTATCACATCGGGCAGGGGGTATAAAGGGAGTTTTTTAATCATATCTGCACCGTTATCAGCATCAAACAAAACATTTATCTCGTTAGATTCTGTTAGCAGGTGCGCCAGGCCTTGGCGAAACAGGGTATGGTCATCAACAATGGCAATATTTACTTTCTCGGTATGCATAGGGGGCTATTTGTACGGGACGTTTATAGTTATAGTTGCACCTTTTAAAGGGGCAGAAATTATAGAAGCTGTACCATTGATCATGGCGCTTCGTTTTATGATGTTGTGTAAGCCCATCCCCGCTTTGCGGTTTAATATTTCATCAACATTAAACCCTGTTCCATTGTCACTTATCGTAAGCTTTAAACTATCAGTTGTTGTTTCTAAATTAATAATTATTTCTGTTGCTTTAGCATGCTGAATAATATTATTGATGATCTCCTGGAAAAGCCTGAACAGGATAGTTTCTTTAGCGCTATCAATATTATACGTCGCCACATTATGATCAAAACTTATCCGGAATTTATCAGACCGTTTTAACCACTCCAGTTCAAATTCTATAGCTGCCTTTAAACCTCGGCTCACTATTTCCTCGCCATGCAGCAGGCGCGATAAAGCTTTTACCTCTTTTATCGATCGTAAGGTGAGGTCTTCTATCAAGGCAATTTTCCCGGCGGTATTCTCACTGTCGTTGAGGTTTATGGAGCTTAGCGTGATAGTGGTGAGGCTAAGTAACTGCCCAATGTTATCATGCAGGTCGTAAGCAACGGTTTTAAGCGTTTGCTCCTGTACTTCCATTTGTGTTTTAAGAAGTTCTGTTTCGTAGTTTTTTTGCATCAACACAGTTTCTTCATGGTGCTTCTTTTTCTTACGATTGTATGATAACACATACACGATAAGGAACATCGGCGCTATTAAAAATATAATGGATGTTAACCCAATGAGGGAGATGACTTCCTTTGACGATATCTGCATATGAAAGCGTATGACCAGAAAATGTACATTATAACATCTAACACGTTAAACATGATATACCTTATCGACCTGTAGAAGGTGATGGCCTCATAACGTGTCAGGTAATCTAAAAAATTATTACAGGCAGTGCTTCCAAAATAAAAGAATAGCGTGCCGCTAACCCACCAAAACTGGGCCGAGAACAGGAGCGGTTCAAAATGATCATCCTTCAGCTTCAGGAAATAAAAATATAAGCTGGCCAGTACAAACACTACCGACATTACAGATGCCGTTGTTGATACAAACCGGGCAAAATCATGGTATAACAGGTCGGTAACATACATCACTGTAAATATACCCAGCCAGGTAAACAGCCACGTAATTTTGTAATGATAGCCCTTATACAGGTAAAAAAAGAAATAGCTGGTAAAACCACACTCAAAAAGCAGGTACACGTTATATATGCCATAATTTGCTTTGGCCATATACTCGCGTATGTAAATGCCGGCTAATTCGGTACAGCAGGTTAACAGTAAAAAAGGAATAAATAGTTTCCAGGCCAGGCTTTTTTCCCGGTAAAGGAAAAAAAGCGCTGCCAGGAAACATAAAAACTCTGATGCTGTGTTAACAGTAACAAATATTTTGAGGGTGTTAAATATCATTGTTTCTTAAGGGATAAGCAATGCGCCTGTGGCGTTACATTTTATAGGTGGCGGGCAAAGCTCGCCGCGGTTTTCTGGCGGGCCGCCTACAATAAAGCCTAAAGTTGGTTTATCTGACTTAGCGGGCTTGCTTGTAAAATAATCGCGGTGAAATTTCTGTTTAACCTCGTTGGTGCTATCTTTTGTTGATACCATTACAAGCGTGTTGTAACCCCAGTACTCACGCGGTGGTACTACAACACCAATTATTTTTGTGTTGTAGCTGGTATCATAAGTAGCCAAGTAAAAACGGATACCATCACCACCTTCACTTTTAATTTTATCCAGCAGGGCTTGTAAGCGCTCGGCGCTAAACCAAATACTACGGGTGTTGTCCTTTTTCTTAGTAACGGTAACACCCTTTTCAGCGTAAGTAGAATCTACCTTACCGGCGTGTTTTTCATAGTTGGTTACATAGCTTTTAGCTTTTGCGTAACTTAAGCTATCGTAATTAAATGTAAGGGTAGGTTTTGGCGACTGGGCCAAGTCTGCGTGCTGGTTTTGGCAGGCACTAAAGGCAAGTGCTGCTACAGCTACATACAATAAAGGATTTTTGATTTGCATAATAGTTTCGGATTTTAAGGTTTACCGAAAGTGACTATTTATAAACAGATATACAAATTATAGGCATGCCTTTTTTCCACCTTAAGCAATTGTAAAAAAAGCTGTTTTCACCCTATACTAATTATAGGTTTTAATGCAGATTTGTTAAGTTGAACAATGGCAAGTTTGGGGCAGGAGGGGTTTGTGAAAGTGATGCTAACGTTTTTAACAAAAAAATATTGCCAAGTAATTAAATATTTTATATTTACAGATAATTAAAAACTTTAACCTAAACCTTATCACTTTAAACTATGGAACCTTTAATGGCCGAAATTAAAATTTTTGCGGGCAATTTTGCACCGCAAGGCTGGTTTTTTTGCGACGGCTCATCATTGCCAATTAACCAATACAGTGCTTTATTTGCTTTAATAGGTACAACCTACGGCGGAGATGGTGTGCAAACTTTCCAATTGCCAGATCTTCGCGGCCGTACACCTATCCACTCAGGCAATGGGCAAGGAAAAAACGTATCACGTTATGAACTTGGACAAACAGGCGGTACTGAGAACGTTACCTTATCAGCACAGCAAATGCCGGCGCACTCGCATTTAATCAATACTGTAACTCTTGGAAACCAGCCACAACCAAATGGAAATGTCCTTGCAGGTCTTCCTGTAGATCCGGGTACTGGCGAGGGTATCAACAATTGGTCGAACGCCACCCCAGATTCAAATTTAAGTCCTAAAGCTATAGCCGCTGCTGGTGGTAACCAGCCCTTAAATGTAGTGACACCATATTTAGGTATCAATTATATTATAGCCTGGACTGGTGTTTGGCCTTCAAGACCATAATTATATAAATGGATATTAAATATAATGATTTTGACATGTGCCAATGAAAATTGGTATTGTATCAAATTCAAAAATATGCATACCCCTGCTTTCGTATCTAAGCAGTATAAAAGCAGGGGTTATGTTATACTTCGGCAAATCGGCCCATGCGGATATCAGTGTGAACGAACTGGCCGGCTTTTGTAGAATGAACAATATACCGTTTTATGCAGAGGATGATAAAAAAGAACTGTACAACTGGCAGCAACTGAACGAACCGGATGTTATTTTTATTACGGGTTATGCTCATAAAATTGCTGTTGAAGAGTTAAGCAGTGTGCCAAAAGGAATATTTAACATACACTTTGGTAAGTTGCCGCAATATAGGGGGCCATCGCCGGTTTTCTGGCAATTAAAAAACGGTGAAGCGCAATTGGGCTTAGCCATACACCAGTTAACCAATAAGCTTGACAGCGGAGCGGTTGCCTGGGAACAAAACATAAAGAACGAAGAATATTATACCTACAGTTATATAAATCAAGCTTTTAGCCAGTTACAGGTGCAGGGGGTATCACAGATACTTAATCAGTTTAGTAACAAACAAACGCTGGACTACAAGATACAGGACGAAACTGAAGCCCGGTATTACAAAAAGCCACAACTGGCAGATGTAGTAATAAACTGGGATACGATGGATACAAAACAGATACTCGATCTTATAAAAGCATGCACAGCCTGGAATAACGGGGCAAGCACTATAATAAACGGGTACGAACTTAAAATATTAGATGCCGAACCCGCTTCATCAGAAGCAAATTTTAAACCTGGTACCATCAGTATAGCAAACAACAAGTTTAGTGTGGCCTGCATAAATAAGCAGGTATTAATCATAAACTTTTTTTATATAAATAACACTTGTATCCCCGCCCGGCATGCAGGTTTTTACGGTTTAAAACAGGGCAAAAATTTACAGGTAAAATATAACGGCGCAGCCGGACAAAATAAATACAACGTTAAAATTTCCATTATGAAAACACTTTTACTTATTGCTAAAAAAGTAACAACCAATAGCCGCAAATTTGTCCCGGCTATCGCGCTATTACTTATGTTATTGGGAATAACCCAAAGCATGCACGCGCAGGTTTATTATTTGCAAAATAGTGGTAAAGGTAATGTGAGCGACGCTGCAAATGCGATTAAAAAGATAGATTATACAGGCAGTAATGATGCCAATGTAACCACAGGGTTCCCTAACCCGTCTTTATTTGAACTCGATTTGCCAAATAACAGGGCGTTTACGTTTAACGGCTTTTTAGGTAGCAGGGTTATCAATGTGGTGCGTATGACTGATGGAGTTGTTACTAATACTATTAGTTTACCAGCGGCCATACAAGCATCAGGCTATTCGGTGACCGCAATTAAATACGACCCTATTAACGATTGGGTTTATTACATAACCAATAGCGGCACAGGTACCGCTAATGATATGAATGCTATTTATAGGTCTAAACCGGATGGTACTCAAAATACAGTATTAGCAAAACAATTTGCTTTACTGCCAATATGGCTTTCGCTTGATATACCTAATAACAGGGTGTTTATTTACGAGGGGATATATACTGGTCGTAAAATGTTAACATTTAATTTGGGTACAAACACAGTTACGGCTAATCCTTCTATATCCAATATAGTAAATGCTATCGCATATGACGATGTAACCGATTATATCTATTATATAACATCAGATAATGACCAACTGAACAATGGTACAACTAACGGTACTACAAACGATGCATTAAGAAAGATACACCCGGATGGAACAGGCGGTGAAGTTGTAGTTAGATCATCCTTAGTGATAAGCCCTCAATATATGGCATTGGATGCGGGTAATAACAGAGCATATGTTTACAATGGATATTATGGCAGCTCGGGAACTATCAGGATATCTACCACTGGTATTTATTCAGTTGACCTGACATCGGGCACAACCGTTCTTAAACTTGACCATTCCGGATTACAAAATACACCTAATTATATTAGGATCTATGGCTTATTTGCCCCGGCACGGCCAATTATTAGTACTACTGCAGTTTCAACTTTCTCATCATCTACTGCAACTTTGGGCGGTAACGTATCGCGTAGCGATGCAGCCGTAACAGCACGCGGTGTAGTATACAGTAGCAGTAATAACACACCAACTATAAGTGGTAGCGGCGTTACCCAGGCATCAAGCGGTACAGGTACTGGCAGTTTCACTGCAAGTATATCAAGCCTTAGCGCTTCAACAACCTATTATGTAAGGAGCTACGCTACAAGTGGTGCGGGTACTACATATGGTGCCGTACAGTCATTTACAACCCAATCAAATGATGCAACGCTTTCGGGCCTTACAATTAGCGCCGGTACACTAAACCCAACCTTCTCATCAGCTACAATAACCTATACGGCAACGGTAGCGAATTCAAACTCGTCTATCACCATAACACCAACCAGGAACAATGCCGGTGCAAGTATCCAGGTAAACAATATTGCGGCAACTTCGGGAGTTGGATCAAGTGTTAATTTGAACATTGGCGATAACGCTATCCCGGTAAAAGTAACCGCAGCGGATGGTAGTACAACCAAAACATATACCATAACAGTTACCCGCCCTAAAGCGGCGCAAACCATAACTTTTGCCGGTACAGCCACAAAAACATACGGCGATGCCGATTTTGCACCGGGCGCAAGCGCAAGCAGCGGCCTTGGTGTTAGCTACAGCAGCGATAACCTTGGTGTGGCAACTATCGTAAGCGGCCAGATCCATATTGTTGGCTCAGGTACAGCAAACATCACCGCTTCACAAGCTGGTGATGGTAATTATTTAGCGGCAGGCAATGCTGTACAAGCCTTAACCGTAAACAAAGCATCACAAACTATCACGTTTAACGCTATCCCCGCAAAAACATACGGCACAGCCGATTTTGCACCGGGCGCAACTTCAAGCGCTGGCTTAACCGTAAGCTACGCCAGCGATAACAGTTTAGTGGCAACCATTGTAAGTAACCAGGTACATATTGTTGGCCAGGGTACTGCAAACATCACCGCTTCACAGGCGGGCGATGCCAACAGGCTGGCAGCAACAAGCGTTGTGCAAAGCCTTACAGTTAATAAAGTAACAGTTACCATTACAGCCAATGCCCAAACCAAAATTTACGGCGCTGATGACCCTGCATTTACTTATACCGCTACAGGTGTAGTAGGTGCTGATGCCCCTACAGGTGCATTAAGCAGGGTAAACCCAAATACCAACAGGCTTATTGGTACTTATGCTATTGACCAGGGAACGCTATCGTACGGTGGCAATTACAATATTACCTATGTGAGCGCTAACCTAACCATCAACAAAAGACCTATCACCGTTTTACCATCAGCCAAAACCAAAGTTTATGGCGATGCAGATCCTTTCCTGAACCAGTATTCGATTCCGGCGGGTTCGTTAGCCCCAGGCGATGGTTCAAGCGACCAATTTGGGCGTGCACCAGGTGAAAGCGTAGGTACTTACCTGATGAGCTTGGGAAATAAGATAGTTGTAAACGGCAATGATATTGTTACCGCTAATTACGATATAACCGTTCAACCGGCCTATTTTACCATCACTGCTAAACCAGTTATCGTTAGCGCCAACGCGCAAACAAAAACCTACGGCGATGCCGACCCTGCATTAAGCTACGTTAACGACAGCCTTCCTTTTGGCGATACCTTTAGTGGTAGCTTAACAAGGGCACCGGGCGAGGGCTTCGGTACTTATGCCATCACACAGGGAACGCTTGCCTTAAGCAGCAACTACACACTTACATTTAATGGTAACAACCTTACTATCGGTAAGAAAACCATTAACGTTACGGCTAACGCCAAAACAAAAACCTATGGTACCGCCGATCCTGCTTTTGACTATACTTACGACGCCCTTTCATTTAGCGACGGCTTTACCGGCGCCCTTACCAGGGATGCAGGCGAAGATGTTGGCAACCATGCCATTAACCAGGGTAGCTTAGCGTTAAGCAGCAACTATACTTTAAATTATACAGGTGCAAACCTATCGATAGGTAAATCAACCTTAACATACGTTGCTGCCCCGGCAAGCCGCCCTTACCTAACTACTGACCCAACCTATACAGGTAGCGTAACTGGCTTTGTTAATGGCGATAACCAGGCATCGGCCACAAGCGGCACTTTAAGTTTTACAACAACAGCAAACATAAATAGTCCGCTGGGCAATTATCCAATTGTTGGAAGCGGCCTAAGCGCAGCTAACTATAATTTTGTGCAGGATGCCTCAAATGCTACCGCACTTACCATCACCCCATCTATCGATGCAACGCTTGCCAATTTAACTGTTGACCAGGGCACCTTAAACCCGGTGTTCAGCAGCGAACAAACAAGTTATGGTTTCGCTGTGGCTAATAATGTAGCATCGTTTAATTTAACGGCTACCGTTAACCAGCCAAACGCTACCCTGAATTTTAACGGAAGTACGATAACTTCAGGCATCGCAACAAATGTCCCTTTAAATACAGGCTCAAACAACATTAACGTTATTGTTACCGCACAGGATGGTTCAACAACAAAATATTACACTTTAAATATTTTCAGGGCTTACGATACTAACAATATGTTAGCCAGCCTAAACCTAAACGGCGTAACTTATAGCCCAACTTTTGATACCAACACTTTAATTTATACGGCATCGGTTAGTAACTTGGTTACCTCGACTGATGTAACTGCTACAGCTGTTTCGCCTACCACACACATATTTGTAGGCGGGTATGACCTAGCAACAACCAACCCGGTTACCACCTCGCTTAACGTTGGCGAAACCGATGTGATAGTAGTTTCTAAAGCCGAAAATGGTGATGAAAGGATCTACAAGGTTACCGTAACACGTGCGCAATCGTCAGATGCTACCTTAGCGTCTATCGGTAACAGCAGCATTACGCTAAACACACCGTTTACCGCAAGTACGCATACCTACAGCGCTACAGTACCAAGCGAAACTGGTGCGCTTACGTTCAAGCCTGTTAGTACAAACGACAGGGCAACTATATTAGTTAACACACAAGCACTTAATCCGGGCCCGGGCAATAACGTTAATTTGGGCTTTGGCAACAATGCCGTTACCATTGATGTAACATCAGAAGATGGCACCAGCCATGGTACTTATACTGTAAACATCTACAGGTTAAGATCATCAAATGCAAATCTGGCAAGCCTGTCGTTCCCTTTTATAACATCATTGAACGAAGAGTTTAATCCTAACGTTTATGAGTACACTGCAACCGTTGCTGATTCGACCTATACCGGTATCCCGTTAACAGCCATATCTGCAAGCGAGAACGCAATTGTTAAAATAGACGGCACGGTAGTACCACGTTTCCAGAACTATACGCTGCCGGTACATGGCGGGCCGAACACTTATCACGTAGTAGTTACTTCGCAGGATACCAGCGTTACCAAAACCTATACACTGGTACTAACCCGTGCCGGTACTCCGCCTCCGGCACAATCGCCCGTTGCTAACTTATATGCGCTAAATGTTAACGCGACAGGTTTCTCTAAAAACTTTAACTTTACTACTGGGGATGTACTGACAACAATTAACACACCTAACAGTATTGCAGCAGTACGTATCTTTGCGGTTTCAGAAAATCAGGTATCTACCGTAACTGTTGACGGCGTTACTTTACCGTACGATGCTACAACAGATCTATTGCCGATAACGGTAGGTGATAATGTTTTCACTGTAGTGGTAACCTCAGAAGATGGCGCGCATACAAAAACGTATGATGTGCATGTAAACAGGTTGCCGTTTGCTGATGTAACACTTGCATCGTTAAGCATTAACGCCGGCACTTTAACACCAACTTTTGTTCCCGCAACAAGGTCGTATACGGTATCAGTACCTAATAACATTACCTCGATAGGTGTTACACCGGTAGCAACTGTTGGTACGGCAACTATAAAAATAGGCGCTACTCAAATTAGCGCATCAAACCCTACAGCTACAGTTGATTTGTTTGAGGGGCCACCAAACAGGATAAGGGTTGTTGTAACTGCTGCTGATGGTGTTACCACACAAACTTATTCTGTAAATGTAACCCGCGAAGCACCGATCGCATTATCGAACAACGCTGTTGCAAGTTTAAGATTAACGCCATCGTCGACGCTTGTTAAAACAAGTTCATCCGGCTCAACGGTAAACTATAGTACATCAGTAGACCCCGGCACGAGCAGTGTCATCATCACGCCAACGGCGCAGGATGTGAATGCAAGTGTCCTTATTAACGGTGCGGCGGTAGTGAGCGGGACGGCATCAGATCCGATAGCGTTGAATATAGGCTCCACCATTATAACCGTAAATGTAACCGCCCAGGATGGTGTAACGGTTAATACGTATTCGATCACGGTAACCCGGACGGGTTCGAACAACGCTGTTGCAAGTTTAAGATTAACGCCATCGTCGACGCTTGTTAAAACAAGTTCATCCGGCTCAACGGTAAACTATAGTACATCAGTAGACCCCGGCACGAGCAGTGTCATCATCACGCCAACGGCGCAGGATGTGAATGCAAGTGTCCTTATTAACGGTGCGGCGGTAGTGAGCGGGACGGCATCAGATCCGATAGCGTTGAATATAGGCTCCACCATTATAACCGTAAATGTAACCGCCCAGGATGGTGTAACGGTTAATACGTATTCGATTAATGTGATCAGGCCGACAAACTTATTAATGGTAGATAAGAACGACAGTAAATTCCTGTTTGCTAATAAAGCAGCTAACAATATAGCACCAGCAGGTGATGATGGGGTAGTGGTTCACCAGGGGATATCACCAAATGGTGATGGCTCTAACGACTTCCTTTATATTGAGGGCATCAGTGCTTACCCCGGCAATAAACTGTCTATCATGAATACAAGTGGTACACTGGTGTTCGATGCTAAGGATTATGGCAAGGATGGTAATCATGTGTTTGACGGCCACTCTAATAAGAACGGGGCATTATTAAAACCGGGTACGTACTTCTACGCGTTAGAGTACCAGGTTGATAAACAAAGTAAACGCAAAACAGGATATATTATCATTAAGTATTAATATAATACACCTCATACAAAAGCCCCCGTTAACACGGGGGCTTTTGTGTTGAAAACCCTTTTTGTGAAACTTTATTTCACCCTTAATTAATGTGTAAATAAGCTGTTTTAACCCTATAACACGTTTGGTTTTTAATAGAGATTTGTAGAGTAGCAACAGCAGCTTTGATGATATAATTATAATATTTTAACACTATTTAATTTGTAGATTGCTTGCATAATTGCCTGATTAAAATAATTCCCTGAAAGGTTATTGCCTTATGGCAAAGCTTATTACTAATTGATATAAACCTGATTAATTGCTTTTATGAAAAGAACTTTACTTTCACAATTCCCGGTAAGTGTTATTATAATACCGTGGCAGAAAGCTGTTTCCATCCTTCCACATCACGTTTGTTATCAATATTAGTTATCAGCGGGGCAAATGCAAAACAAAATATTTATTGATTATTAAAAGAATAACAAAAACGTACAGTGGTGCGAGAAACAAAAGGCATGAGTTTAAACCTAAACCAAAAACAATTTATACTAGTATTAAGCATACTGTTGATGATATGCGGCAACAAACTTATGGCGCAGCAACAGATATATGCTTACAGCCAGTATGCCGATAACTTAACCCCCATAAACCCTGCATATTCCATGCTTGATAAAGCAGGCTCACTAAACCTGATGGGGCGTAAGCAATTTATAGGCATTAATGGCGCACCAACCAGTTTATTGTTTAGCGGTAGCTTGCCAATAGAGTCAATAGGCGGTGCGGCCGGTATATATGTACTTAACGATCAGGTAGCTGTTGAAAAACAATTAGAAGTAAACGCCTTTTTTGCCAAAGCCATACAACTTACCGGTAACGATTACCTGGCTGTATCTTTAAATGCTGGTGTACGTAACTACACAGCCAATTACTCAACGCTCGATTCATACGACCCTCAATTTAGGGATGATGTGCGCGAAACAAAACCCAATATAGGTTTCGGGGTAATGTTTTATAGCGATAAATACTACTTAGGTGTATCGGTACCTGAATTGAGTATCCGTAGCCTGGGTACGGCATCAGTACAGCAGGCAAATTATCTGAAAAATCACTTTTATTTTTCAGGAGCTTACCTGGCTGATTTGAGCGATGATATCAAGTTTAAACCATCAACGCTGGTATCGTATGTAAACGGTTCGCCTTTACTGGCCGATATTACCGGCACCATATTTTTGAAGGAGCAACTGGGCGTGGGTGCAAGCTATCGTACCAACAAAAGGGCTTCGGGTATTATATCTGTAATTACCGATACATTTAAAGTAGGTTACAGCTATCAATTTGGTACTTCATCAAACAACCTTGGGGGATTTAATACCACCATACATGAAGTGAGCCTGGCCTATAGGTTTGGTAAAACCAGCGAACGTAAATTGCTGTAATAACAGACCCGGTAGGTAATAGTGAATCTATTGCTGTGATTTTACCATAGCATTGGGATAGGAATAGTGTAGCGCAAAATTTGATCGATATTATCACAATAATGGCGGATACCGAAAAGCCTTTAACAGAGTAGGTATAAAGTACAACCTAACCCAAATCACAATGGCCTCACCTATTACAAGTATTCCGGCAGCGGAAGAACAGCACATGCTTTTGCTTTTTTTGCCCCTGGAAAAGAAAAAACACGAAACCGTATCTAAGGCAGTTGTAAGCCTTAACACAGAATTAAAAGCAGCAAACGACCTGCGCGCTGCAACCGGTGTACACTTTTTCATGATCTATCACCTGGCAGATGGCAAAACACCAAATTTGCCGGTAACCAGTTTCCAAACCATGCCGGGCAAAGATATGCTTGTTGTGCTGTCTATTTACGATGCCGATTTTACACCTTACATCGCATCATTTGTAACCAATCCGTTTATTGCCAAAGGTTTAAATGACATAGTTGACGCTATGGACGAAAGCGGTATTGTTGACCCCTCTGACCAGAGTTCGGCCGAGTTTATTAAAAATAACGGCGGTGTTGCTGCAAACCCTGATGCATTTAATTGCTTATTGATGCGTTATAACTTTGGTGACCCAACTGTACCGGCAGTTGCAAAAATGCCGGAAGGCAGTAATTACAAATATGTACTTAGCGCAACTTTCCCAGGCCTTACTGTTGGTAAAATACTGCAAAATTACCCTGGTGCTACAACGTTATGGCCTTTCTTCCCGGCTGATATTAAATACGAACCGTCAGAACCGCCAGCCCAGTGCTGATAACTCATTCAAATCCCCGTGAAAGCGGGGATATTAACTTGTTTTAAATAATTGTAATGAGTGCATACCTTAATGATGTAGCTGATAGCGAGGCCCCTGAATTGAAATTAGATGATATACAGGGCGTGATATTGCGCGGATATAACTTTGAATATATCCGTTATCTTGTTTTTACTATTGATGAAAATAATATTGATGGTGCCCGTGAATTTTTAGGTAAACTGTTGCCCGGTAGTGGTTCGCCATTAAGTATAACAACCGCGGAACCATGGCCTGATGGGCAAAAGCCGCCTTATTGCCTAAATATGGGTGTTACCAGTGCCGGGCTAAAGTTACTGATAACGCAAACCAATTATAACACAGTTAAGTCTGGAAGCCTGGCATTGTTCCTTTCATATAATGTTGGCGCAACAGGCGCTGCCGGTAAAGTAGGGGATATTGACGACAGCGCGCCAAAAAACTGGTGGAAACGTTCAGGAGGATGGACCCTTCCCACTGACCCAAAGCCGGACGGTTCTGATCTGCACGTGCAGATTACCATTTACACAAAGGGTGTTGAAGAGCGTGACGAATATTACAAAACGCTAATGGGTATGATACCTGTTAAAAACAACACTCATGCTTTAACCTTGGCCTTTTCTAAAGATTCAAACCCTTTATTAACTGGTTTAAATTATATCCACTTTGGTTACAAGGATAGTTTTTCGCAGCCACGCCTCAGCAAAGTACCATGGAATACCAAAAAGCAACGCCTGCTGATGGGCGTAAGTACTATAGATGACCTGTCTCTTATACACATCTGA
>NZ_LGEK01000076.1 GCF_001636615.1 Mucilaginibacter sp. L294
TTTTTTAAAAGAAAAAGCTGGATCCCGTACTCGGAGCCCCTCTGGTGGCCCCGGACAGTTGTAAAAGACACAGCCAAAAGCCCCATGGGCCCCCCCACCCCATCCCCCAGAAAGGGCTATAAAAACCCCCCCAACCCCAGCCGCCATAATAGCCGCCATAATAAGGTGAGTAAAATTCTGTTTTAGTACCTCGGCCCGTTACTGTTGCATAACGTACAAGTAGGTCGGGGTTTTGCTGCTCAAGCGATAAGCCTTTGCCTGCTAAAGCCAATTTGGTGGCTTCCTGTATTTTGCCGTTACCAATTTCATCAAGCGGGCGCCATTGTTTGTTGGGGTTTCGTTCCTGGGCTGCCCAGGCAAACGTGCGGTACTTGCTTAAGTTGGTTTTGTTTTGGGCAGCTGTATAATAATTATAACTGCTGCAGGCCGACAGTACCGATACAAAAGCTACCGTCAGCACTAAATAAATATATTTTTTCATAGCCTCACCATGTGTTTTTTATAATTCTTAGACTAATTGGTTTGCAAAGGTTTAATCGTGTTTAATGCAAATCAAAAATAATTTTTTATCCTGTATTTTTATGTTAAATATTTACCCACAATTGGCATACGCCTGCCCATACCAAACGCCTTAGGCGATACCCTTAATATGGGCGGTGTTTGGTAACGCTTATGCTCGGCTATATTAACCAATCGCAATACCTTGTGCACCACAGCATCCTCAAAGCCCTGTTTAATTATTTCTGCGGATGAACGGCGCTGTTCTACGTATTGCGCCAATATGGCATCCAGTATATCGTACTCAGGCAAGGAGTCGGTATCCTTTTGGTCGGGCCTTAACTCAGCCGATGGTGGTTTAACAATGGTATTCTCCGGGATGATCTCGCGCTCGCGGTTAAGGTGGCGTGCCAACTGAAAAACCTGCGTTTTAAACACATCGCCAATAACAGAGATACCGCCGCACATATCGCCATAAAGGGTACCGTAACCCACTGCAGCTTCGCTTTTGTTTGATGTATTAAGCAGGATGTAGCCAAACTTATTACACATGGCCATCAGCAATACGGCCCTGCTGCGCGATTGTATGTTCTCTTCGGCAATATTGAACGGCAGGTTGGCAAACTGCGGGTGCAAGGCCGTTTCAAAGGCATCGGTTATTTTTTCGATAGCGATAGTTTCTGATTTGCAGCCCAGGTTTTTCACCAGGTCTTCCGCATCCTTCAGGGAATGATCGCTGGAGAATTTTGACGGAAGCAACACTGCCATTACGTTTTCGGGGCCAAGCGCCTCGGCAGCCAAGGCACACACCACAGCCGAATCTATCCCGCCCGACAAACCCAAAATAGCCTGTTTAAACCCCGATTTATAAAAATAATCGCGGATGCCCAATATCAACCCCTGGTGGATCTGCTCGATATCGCTTTCGCGCTCGGCCATCTGGGTTGTTTGATGTTCAAAGGTGATACCGCCGTTATCCCCTAAAGTGTAGTAAGCCGTGTGCTCTTTAAAATAAGGCATCTCATCGGCAATGTTGCCGGCCTTATCAAACACTAACGATCCGCCGTCGAAGATCAATTCGGTTTGCGCGCCAACGTGGTTTACGTATAGCAGCGGCAAATTATACCTGCGCGCGTTATCACTCAAAATAGCAATCCGCTCTTCATCATGGTTATACGCAAAAGGCGAGGCCGCGATGTTGATCATCACATCCGGATTTTGCTTGATCAGCGTATCCATTGGGCGGGTAACATACAACGGGTTCTCTATAGTGTTCCACAAATCCTCGCATATAGTTAACGCAATGCGTTTACCCTTAAAATCAATGCAGTTAAAACTGGTAGATGGCTCAAAATACCGGTACTCGTCAAAAATATCGTAGTTAGGTAACAGCGCCTTGTTTACCACCGCTTTTATCTCGCCATTTTCAATAAAATAGGCTGAATTATTCAGGTCTTTCCCTTCGGGATTATGGTTTGGTGTTGGCAGGCCAATAATGCAGGCAATATCCTTACATTCGGCAGCTATTTGTTTTGCAGCGGCGTCGCAAAGACTTATAAATTCATTAAATTCTAAAAAATCGCGCGCGGGGTAACCGCATACGCATAGTTCGGCAAACACCACCAGGTCCGCCCCGTTTTGTTTAGCTTCGCGGATGCCGGCAATTATTTTTTGGGTGTTAGATTCGAAGTTACCGACGTGATAATTAAGCTGGGCTAATGCTATTTTCATACTGATTGGTGAATGGTTAAGTGGTTAAGTGGTGAGTAGTTGGTTAAGTGGTGAACGGTTTGCCGGCAGACAAGAACCACTCACTTAATCAACCACTCACTACTTAACCTCCCTTAATGCAAATAAAAAAATTATTTTTGCTAAAACGCTATGTATGATGTCTAATTCGTGTAAAACAACACTTATTTATATAAGTTTTTTTGTGTGCCTGGTATTTGCCGCCTGCAACCGCAATAAAAAGGTCGATGTAAGCCATATACAGCTTGATGTAAAGGTAGAACGCTTTGATAAAGATTTCGACCTGTTACGCACAAAACCACTTGGCCCGCAAATAACCGCCATCCAAAATAAGTATGGCCTGTTTTACCAGGATTTTATTGAACGCGTAATTAAATTAGGTAGTACTGCCGATACAAATTATTACAAAAACCTGCATGATGTTTTCGCCGGCAAGGCCTATACCGATCTTAAACACGATGTTGATGCCGCGTACCCAAACATCGATAAACTGGATGCCGAATTAACAGACGCCTTTCGCCGTATCAAATATTACTATCCGCAAAAACGCTTACCCAAAGTTTACGCTTACTTTTCGGGCTTCCAGGCGCAAACCACCATTGGCGATGGCTATTTTGGTATCGGGCTTGACCTTTTCCTGGGCACAAATTCGCGCTTTTACCCGGCATTGGTAGAGAGCTTTCCGCGTTACATTTCTCGCCGCTTTACACCCGATAATATTGCCCCCCGCGTAGTAGAAGGCATAGCCCGCGAGGATATGTTCCCCGAGAATGAGCAGGACAACTCGCTGCTGGCAAAAATGGTTTATAATGGCAAGATCCTGTATTTTATGGATAAAACCCTGCCCGATGCTGCAGATTCTACCAAGATAGGATACACTGCCAAACAACTTAAATGGTGCGAGGATTATAAAGAGAACATCTGGGCCTTTTTCCTGGAAGAGAACCTGCTTTATGAAACCGACTATCAAAAGATCCAGAAGTACCTTAGTGAAGCACCCTTTACCCCCGGCCTTGGCGACAAGAACGACTCGGCACCAAAACTGGCTGTGTGGACAGGCTGGCAAATTGTAAAACAATATATGGACAAGCACCCCAACGTAACCCTGCCACAGCTAATGGCCGACCGGGACGCGCAAAAGATCCTGAACGAATCAAAATACCGGCCGAAGAACGTGAAGGGGTAGCGGCGATACCACCTTGTTCCACTCAGAAATGGAACAAACGGAACAAGTGGAACAAATGGAACATATTGATAATGAGAAAGTTAACTACTGACAAAATCTTGTCAGTAGTTAAAGTAAAACTTCACGATTTTAGGATTATCGACACATATACAGCCACTTATCCTTTTCGCTATTTTGTTCCACTTTTTGGGAAATGGAACAAGAAATCACGTGGTAATTCGACGCCTTGCATCCGGGCGCGGGGTTTCTTTCAGAAGCCCCTATGGGGACGGAAAATGCGGCACTTCCGTTTGTCATGCTGAACATCGTGAAGCATCTATTCGCGACCTGCTATTTCGATATGCACAGTTCGCGAATAGATCCTTCACTGGCGCTCAGGATGACAAGTCTATTATTTTGTCGTTGCCTTGCATGCGCTTGTTCCGAAGACCCTGCGAGGACATTAAAGCATCGGCAAAAAGTGGTTTTTCGTTACTTTTTTTCGCCTTTTTTCGCCCTCAGTTCGCCCTCAGTCGCCCTTGGGCGCCCTCGGGCGCTTTATGAAACCGACTATCAGAAAAGGCCGATATTTATATAAATACTTGATTTATAGTGTATTGATATTATTAGGCTTGTTCCATTTTGTTCCGTTTTTTGGAAAGTGGAACAGTTATTTTTGAGTTAAATCCCACAAAAAAAGCGCTGCCGAAACCGGTAGCGCTTTTTTTATATCGTATAAAAGATTCTTACTTCAGGATACCAAAAACTGCTTTTAAGCAGACGAAAGAGGCCACTAATAATATCAGGTTAGATACTAATGTAGCATGAGGGAACTCTGCAAAACGTAAGTATACACCTACTAAACCTAGTACAATGGTAAGAACTAAAAATGTGTAGTGACTTACTGAATTAGCATTTTCTGTTGACTGTTGCATTTGCTTATGTATTTGGCACAAAAATATAAATGTTTACCGAAAAAGCGATAATCTTTTTTACGAATTAACTGCCTTTTCTTTCTTGCTCCAACCCTGCGGCAGGTTCTCTTCAATCTCGATATTCTCAAACTCGGCGCTGGCCCTTGAACCAACCACCTTAGCCCAGGCCGCCATTTTAGCTATACCTTCTTCTAAACTTACGTTTTTGCTGTTACCAAATACCTTGGCGGCTTTAGAGTGATCGCTGTGCGCGTGTAAAACTTCTTTACGGGCTTCCAGGTGGGTAACTTTTGGTTGTACACCCAACTCTTTGGCAACCACCTGCACCAGTTCGTTAACGGTATAAGGCCTGTCGGCGCCAACGTTAAATACCTCGTTATAAGCAGCGGGTACATTTACGCAATTGGCAATATGCGGGGCAACATCATCAATATAGCTAAATGCGCGGGTTTGCTCGCCATCGCCAAAAATGGTCATTGGTTTTTCCTGCATTATCTGGTTCATAAAAATACCGATAACGTTACGGTACTTATCGCCAATGTTCTGGTTCTCGCCATAAACATTATGCGGGCGGAAGATCACCGAGTTTAAACCAAACATGTGTTTAGCCGCTTTCAAGTCCATCTCTACCGCGTATTTAGCTACGCCATACGGGTCTTCGGGCTGTGGCACCATGCTCTCCAGCATTGGCAGCTGGCCTGCGCCATATACCGCTATGGATGAGGTAAACACAAAACATTTAACCTTATATAATATAGCCAGGTTAATCAAATTAACCGACCCAATAAGGTTGTTATTATAATTAAACCTGCGGATAAAATGCGATAACCCCTCGGCGGCGTAAGCGGCCAGGTGGTACACGTAATCAAACTTATGCTCGGCAAATAACTGCTCTAACAGCTCCACATCATTTATCGATCCTACAATAAACTCAACGCCTTCGGGCACGTGGTCTTCAAAACCGCCGCTCAGGTCATCTAAAACAACAACCTTGTGGCCAAGGTTTAAACAATGCTTTGCTACGTGCGAGCCTATGAACCCGGCGCCGCCGGTTACCAGTGATGTGATCATAATTGTATAAGTATTCTGTTTAGTTTAAATGATTAGTTTTTGTGTGCCTCCCCCAAATTTAGTGTTAATAGTAAATACAAAAAGCATTTATTTAACACCGCTGGGTTGTGCCGTTGCTGCAACAGCTTGCAAAAACCAGGCCGCATGCGGTATCCATTGTTCCGTCCAGCGCCATTCGTTTCCCTGGGCTTCGGTTTTAAAATCTATACCGGAGCCATCCGCGCTGCCATCCTTACCTGTAATACCGTTAGAAATGCCCCCGCGCTGAGAGCCATGGCCAAAACTTGATGCCATATAAGGCACATTATTTTTGCCGAAACCATAAATAAAGCATCGGTTATAAGGGTTGCCGCCCATTATCCATGATAATTGCTGTGAAGCATACGCACCAAGTGTTGACTTAATTCCCCAGTTAGCCTGCGCCGGGTAAGCCAGCCTGCCGCCTACAATTGCCGCGGTAGCTAACGAGCCAAGCCGCGCGTTCTCGCCCTGCCACCACCAGCCTGTCTCGTTTTCGTGCGGGATGAAAAAGCCATCCTTTACCTTGCCTTTAAACATAAAGCTTTGGCGGGCGTAGCCAAACGGGTTGCTTACCTTAGCGGTTACTGCCAGGTTATAATCCAAAGCCTGTTTTATAGTTTTTAACGCTTCCGCGCGATGCGTTTCATCTTTCTCGGCATCCAAATACCTTGATAGGGCTACAACCGGCAGGCCCGCATCTGATGCGTGCCAGTAAGGCCTGCCCGCATCATTTGCCAGGAAGTATCCGGCAGGGCTCATTCTTTTGTTAAGGTTCGTAGCCCGTTTGCGGGCTTCATCACGGTACAGGGTATCATTGGTGGCTATCCAGAGTTCGGTAGCGGCCATCAGGGCGCAGTAGTCATCTATAATATTCTCTTTGCCGTCATCGTCATATTGGGTATTGTATTCCAGAAGGTGCGCGAACGCGCGTTTAGCTCCCTCTAAATATTGCTGCGAGGTAAAATTACCGTCTTTTTTCCATTGAGAGATGCGGGCCAACGCGGCAATGGCCATGCCCCCACCCTCGCGAAACGCGCATTGGTATTGGTTGGTTGTAACACTGTTAGCCATTAAACCTACCACCTTACGCGCTGCCGGGTTTTTGTCAAAATAGCTAAACACGATCATGTAAAAATAATCGTCGTCAGATAGCGCCCGCATCATGTAATCGGCACCGTAAAGGGCTTCCTTATCTAATGAATCTTTCAGATTCCATTTGGTTAGCAGGCCGGGGATCTTTTCTGATGTGCTCACCATAGACCAGGTTACCAGCGGGATCTGCTGCGGCGACATGTAATTGGCATAGGCCAGGTGCGAAAAGTATTTGCTTACATCGCCCGATGCATCACACCAGCCGCCGCGCAGGTTAACGGTTTTATCGCTGCCAAAAAGCGGCAGGTTCATATCAGCAGTAAGTTCCTGCGGGGTATTGGCGCGTTGCTTATTGTAATAATGTATAATGGCCGATAGCGTTTGTTTGGCCAAAGCGTTCTCGCCAATTTCAAACTTATAGGAAGCATAAAACACACCCGCAACTCTTACCCGCAGAACGTATTTACCCGCTTGAGCGAAGGCTGAAAAATCGGCCTTGTAAAACACCTTGCCCGGCCTCCATTCCGTAATAATTTGGGGAACGCCCAATATGCCTGTGAAAGCAATTTTACCGGTCGCGTCAATCAGGTTAAAAGTAAGCTTACCTACTGCCTTTTTATCTAACTGAACCACCGCTGTTTTTGGCGCGTTGCTATCAAATGCAATTTGGTTTACGTAGATAACAGGTTTGGCGAATGCCCCCCATGGAAGCATGATACCTATAATTAAAAAAAATAGTTTGCCGTTTTTTTTCATTTATCGCTTTTATTAACCTTTATGTGAAGCAAAGGTAGCTGCCATAAGCAGTACCAAATAAGACAAAAGAAAATAAAAAGCCAGTGCTATATTCCCGAATACACGCCTTTTATTACTTTCTTTAGCATATTTGGCAAGGATTGTTTTTTGTCGCTTTTTATCATAATAAAAAACGAATATCAACGCAGATGCAATTGCAACCAATGCCTTTATATAATTACCCGAAGCCAAAAAGGGGGCGTTGTAAGTTTTTGATAAAAACAGACTAATAGTTACCAGGTTAATACCTATTAAAAAACAGCTCAATAGTGATGCACTAAAGCCTGCAATGCTCCAACTTGAGGTTTGCCCGGCAGCTTTATAAAGCTTATAATACAAATAATTGAGCATAGGGTGCTTAGGTGTAATTGCACCCTAAAAATAAGTTAAATTCCTTATCAATCAATTTTTTATCGCCCAAACAGATACGGAGCCCGGCCTTACAAAAAATTCGGCCCAGCCATCATCGCCAATAGTTATCTCGGCATCGTGTTTGCCCAAATAATCTACAAATACTTTACCGGCGTGGCGCTGGCCAATTTCCATTTTCTTATTCCCTTCTTCACTGTTCGAGATCACTACCGCGCAACCCGAGTTTTCGTGCTCGTCGTCGCCTTCGCGTGTCCAGCCTATGCAATTGGGGTGGTCAAAGTAATCGCGTTGCTGGCCGTAGGCAATACGCTTACGGGTGTACAGCAGGCTTTCCAGTTCGGCAACCGGGGCCAGTATAATTTCGTGGTCGTTACCATCATCGCCTTTGTCGGTATATTTTGAGCCATACAAGTCCGGGTAAAACACACAGGGATAACCACTCTCGCGCAGCAAAATAAGGGCGTAACCTATGGGTTTAAACCAATAATCTACCGGCTGGGTTAATGATTGCAATGGCTGTGTATCGTGGTTCTCTACCAGTGTAACCGCCCTATCGGGGTTGGCTGCCACCAGTGTATTGTCGAATATCGTGGTCAGGTCATAACTATTGCCCTGTACCGATGCTTCGTGCAGGTTATTGTGCAATGGCGCATCAAAAAGCGACATGCGGCCACCTGTAGCTTCAAGATATTCCTGCAATAAACTTACCTCATAACTCCAGTATTCGCCAACCGTGAAAAGTTCTTCACCGGTCTCGCCACGCATGTGGTCAAGCCAGTCGTTGTAAAAATCGAAAGAAATGTGTTTAATAGCATCCAGTCGCATACCGTTAAAGCCAACTGTATCGTGGTACCATTTTCCCCAGCGTTTTAGTTCATCACGCACGGCGGGGTTGCGGGTATCAATATCATCCAGCATCAGGTAATCAAAATTACCGTTCTCGTCGCCTACAACATCCTCCCAGGCTTCGCCGTATTGATTTTGGATACTGAAGATGGCGTTTTCGCCTGTAATATTATCATGGTCTACCCCGCTAAAGCATTGCCAGTCCCACACAAACTGCGAGTAATTGCCCTGCCTGCCGGGGAACGTAAATTTGGTGAATGCCTCTATCTCGTATGGTTCGCTGATAAATTCGTTCCGGTTTTCGGGGTTTACTTTGCGCACGGTAACTTTCTCGGCTTCATCTGCACCGCCCATGTGGTTTAGCACTACATCAACATATACATTTAAGCCTGCGCTTTTAGCGGCCTGCACGGCATCCAGCAATTGCTGTTTTGTACCGTATTTGGTACGCACCGATCCTTTTTGGTCAAACTCGCCAAGGTCATATACATCATAAACATCGTACCCAACCGAATAGCCGCCTGCCGCGCCTTTTTGCGCGGGCGGTAGCCATACGGCATCAATCCCTATACTTTTCAACCTACCCGATTCATTCTTTAAATGTTCCCACAGGCTTCCGTCACCGGGGTAGTACCATTCAAAAAACTGCAGCATTGTAAAATTTTCCATTCGGTGTAATTTATCACCCTACAACTTTATAACAAGGTTTTAGTTTTGGGTTGATGATATAAAAAGGCTAATTTAATAGCATATGATAATGTTTTTTCGGTTAGGTTAAAACTTCTATACCTATTCCGTAACAAACACGTTCTATTGGCATCATACTTGTAATTAACCCAATATAACATTTACCAAAAACATAAACATCATGGGCTTATTAAAATTTATAGCGGTTGGCGCAGCCATCGGGTACGGAATAAATTACATTACCAAAAAAGGCCCTGACGGCCGATCTATACTTGACGATATTACGGAGGATGCACCACAATGGTTTGAAAAAGCTAAAAACTTTGCAGCCGAAAAGGTGGAGCAGGTTGTGGAACAGGCCCGCCCTAACGGTGGGTACTAACCATTAAATATAAAGGCAAAGCCATCCCGGTAATAAGGATGGCTTTACTTTTATTGAACCAATTTTTATTTATTCATCCCCTTCATAAAACCCGGGGGCAATGGCTACTGAAAGCAATGCCGACATGTGTTTATCCAGTAGCTTTTTCCACCAGAACTGGTATTGCCGGGGATGTGTTACAAAGTTATGATGGTCTTTGCGGCAAAGTTCTTCCAGTGCCAGCAACTTATACATCACTTTGCGCGAGTGGTCAACCACGGCGTGCGAACGCCTGGTGTACCCCAGCATTAAGTTGATTTCCCGATTGGTTTTCCCCAGCAGTATATAACTGAAAATATCAATGTGGTGTGTTGAAAAGCCCTTGGTTTTAAGGGTTGGCCTGGTAATGGCAATCGCGTTTTTCATAGTTTTCCTCTCCTTCTATTCTAATTTTAACACCTTAAATTCTGTCCGCCTGTTTAGTTGTCTTCCTTCGGGATTGTCTTTTCCGTTTGGTAATGTATTTGGTGCGATAGGCCTGCTTTCGCCATAACCTTTCGCGTAGATGCGGCTTTCGTCTATCCCCATAGAGATGATGTAGTCCACACATGCCTGCGCACGTTTCTGAGACAACCTGTAGTTGTATGCGTCGCTGCCTTTCGAGTCGGTATGTGCGGCCAGTTCAACCTTTATTTTAGGGTTATCCTTCATAATGGTCACCAGTTCGTTCAGCACCATTTTTGATTCGGCACGCAGCGTGGCCTTGTCATAATCATACAGCACATTTTTAATAACGATAGGCTTATCAACCTTAAAGGCTTGCAGGCATATTTCGGGGTTAAACAGGGTGTCGCCCTTCATATCGCCCGATGCGGGAACAGGTAGCACCTTGCTGAAATACCCGGTTTTTTCAAGCACCAGGTTGTATGGCCTACGGGTTTTTACATCAAAGCTGTAGCGCGCGGTTTTATCGGTCACGATCTGTTTAATGGTTTGCTTACTCAGCGAATCAACAAAGCTCACCTTTACACCGGGCAAGGCCTTGCGGGTATCGCAATCAACCACTATACCGGTAAGCAGGTGGCGCTTATCGTTCACCTCAAAAAGGTTTAAACAGCAGTCAGATTCGCGGTCGCTGCTGATGTAGAATTTGTTTTGATCGGCATTATCGGGCACATAGTACAGATCGTCTTTAGCGGAGTTCATGGGGTAACCCATATTTACAGGGGTTGTCCATTTACCGTCGCCGTTAAAACTTTCAAAAAAATCAAAACCGCCCAGGCCTAAAAAGCCCTTTGAACTATACACAAGCCTTTTGTTCTGGATATCATAATAGGGTGCCTGCTCGTTCATGCTGGTGTTGACCAGATCGCCCAGGTTGCGCGAATTGATGGGGTTGCCATCGCTGCCAATATCGGCTACCCAGATATCGTCGCCGCCCTGCCCGCCGGGCTTGGTAGATGCAAAGTACAGGCTCTTACCATCGGCAGTTACAAAGGGTTGTATAGAGTTGTAGCCATCGGCATTTACGTTGGCATTCAGTTTTTGCGGGGTGCCCCAGTCTGTGCCTTCCATTTTACTGGTGTAAATAGCATAGGTGCTTTTACTGCCTACTTTAAACCAGCGGGTAAAATACATGCGCTGCCCATCGGGCGTAAATGATGGCGTGCCGTACTCCAGGTCTTTAATGTTCTCATCGCTTTTAAACTTGATAACCTGGGGCTGGCCGGCATCTTTATTGGCCATGGTATAAATGCGGTTCAGGTGCGTTTTTTCATCTTTCACGAACCTTGATGAGGTGAAATAGCTGTTACCATCGCGCAGCCAAAGGGCGTAGTCAGACCCATCCGAGTTCCATGAGCCGCCGCGTTTGGCCACATCTATCAGCAAAGGATATTTGTATTGCTCTTTGGCAAAGTTGCAGTTGCGGATCTCCTTTTCGGCAATGGCCTTGTATTTGGCGTCGCCTTTATAGGCCTGGTTAAACTGGGTTAACTGTTTTATAGCTTCGTCAAAATTCTGAGTGGCGCGCAGGCATACGCCATACCAAAGCCTGCTAAGCGGATACTGCGCTTCGTTGTTTTCTTCCAACACTTTAAAATACCATGGCCCGGCCTCCAGGTAGTTCTCGTACCCCCGGTATGATTCGCCCAGGCGGTAACAGATGTACGCCCTTTCCTCGGGCTTACCACCCTTTACATCCTTTTTTGCCGATTTGCCACCACCCGTGTAAGGGATGGATTGCTGCGTGATCAGGCTCATACCTTCGGCGGCTTTGCGGTAATAATAGGCGGCTTCGTACCAATCCTTATTATCAAAGGCCTTGTCGCCCAGGGCGCGGGGGTTATCCTTACTGTACTGCGCCTTAGCTGCCATACAGCTGGCAAGTATTAATAGTATAAGTAGTATCTTTTTCATATTGATAAGGTTTATAGCCGTGGGCAAACTGGTTCAGGTTCCTGAATGCGCCGCCTGAATACATAACTTATAGATAGCTCTAAACCGCCCTGGCCAAAGGTGGCGCGGTTTAATGATGAGGTATTAAAATCATAGCTGGCACCTATAATAAGGCTGTTGATATGATAACCCACATTGGCTATCGCGGCGTCTTTAAAGCGGTACATACCGCCCAGGATCAGCCCTTTTTCGCTATCTATCTTAAACTCAGAATACGCACCAACAGCTTTCTCTTCGGCTTTTTGCTGGCGCATATAAATGGCATGCGGTATCAGGTCGAAATAATCATTAGCCTTAATGCGGACCCCGGCATGGGCCGTCCACCTCACGGGCAGAATTGTAGCCACACCACTGTTCATCGATATCGGATCTTTTGACCGGGTTAAGTGAGCCGCGCTTACACCACCAAAAAAATTCGCGCTGTGCAGTGGGTCGCCATCATAGTAAAAGATACCGGCGCCTGCGTCAAAAATGGTGGCGTTGGTGTTCAGGAAATTCTCGTTGCTGGGCAGCGTTGGGTCGAACCCGCTGCTGGGGTTAAACTGGCTGCCAAACTGGGCCTTGCCTGCGTCAAAGCTGCGGTTGATAACCCCCGCCTGTACACCAAAGCTCAATTTTTTAAAACCATCGTTTGATACCGCTATGGCATAACCGAACGACCCATACGCCGCGAAATAGTTGTAACCAATATCGCCCGCTGCCTGGTTTATTACGTTGAAACCCACGCCCACCTTATCGGTAGGCCGGTAATCAACAGACAGGGCGCCGGTTTGGTAAGCATTATTAATGTTGGCGTACTGGTTCTTAAAATTTCCGTTGACACGCAGGTCGCCGTTTATAACACCGGTTAAGGCCGGGTTAAGGTATAGCGGGTATGCGTAATACTGCGAAAAGTGCGGGTCTATCTGTGCCATCAGGCGGCTGGCTGCCCCAACCTGGAGCAGCGCCGCTATCATTATGATGATTAATTTTTTCATGTATAGATATGTGTTAGGTGATGTGTCTGTATTATATCTGGCTTATCGTATCAGGGTAACAGTGCCTTTCTTTTTAACTACCTGGCCGCTATCAAGCGTTACTTCAGCGTAGTACACGTAAACCCCAACCGGTTGCGCGTGGCCTTTGTAGGTACCATCCCATCCCGCGGCCTTATTGGTTGTGCGGAACTGCAGCTCGCCCCATTGGTCGTAAACCGAGAAGGTGAGTTTTTGGATAGTATTACCATACACGTACAGCAAATCGTTGTTGCCATCGCCATTTGGCGTAAAGGCGTTTGGTATGAATATGCCATCGCCAAACGGATTGGCCGCTGTGCCGGTTACCGCTGTTGAGTTAGCGCCCAGCTGACAATCGACATTACCTACCGCACGCACTATAATGGTTACCGATTGGTTTGGATTTAAGCCTGTAACCGTATGAGTTAAGCCTGCCGCGCCCGAGCTTGGATCGCTGAAGGTTAGGCCATTATCCATACTAACCTGGTAACCCACAGCACCCGGAACGGCATCGTAAGTAAAGGTTACACTTGATGTGGTACTGGTTAACACACTCACGGTTGGTGCAGCCAGCGGGCCAAGTATGGTTACGGTTACCGGTGTACGTGTACCCGATGCGCAACCTGTGGCGGTGCTTACCGCTTCGGCATAGTAAGTGGTGCTGGTATTCAGTACCGGGGTGTTAAAGCTGTTCCCTGAGGATAATGCCGTACCACCGTTTGCTGCCGCGTACCATTTTATAGTGCTGCCTGCTGGTGGTGTAGCGGTTAACGTGGTTGCATTGTTAGGGCAGATCTGCGTACCTGTTGCAGAAGCTTGTGGTGCAGCAGGCAATGCGTTTACAGTAACCACTACCATAGTACGTGTTGCCGACGGGCAACCGTCATCGTTTATGGCTTCTGCATAATAAGTAGTGTTGGCATTAAGGATTGGCGTTACATAGCTTGTGCCGGTAAATGCTGCTGTGCCACCATTTGCTACTGTATAGAATTTATAAAGGTACCCTGCCTGTGCATCGGTAACGGTAAGCGTTGCCGTAGTACCCTGGCATGTTTGTACCGGGTTACCGTTTGCAATAACCGGTGGTGCCGGTGCCGGGCGTGTGGTTACCTGTACCTGTGCCAGGTTACTACTGCTGCAACCTGCTGTATTAAACGCAGCTACGTAGAAGTTTGTAGTTGCAGTTATCGGGTCGGTTACATAGGTGGTACCTGTAAATAACACGGTAGTTTGTGCAGGCGAATCGTACCATTTGTAGGTTATACCTGCCTGCGGCGAGCTTACCTTTAGCGTAGCGCTGCTGCCTAAGCATACCGCTACCGTTGGCGATTCAACTGTTGGATCTGGCGGCAGCGGACTAACCGTTACCGTAACCGGTGTGCGGGTTGACGGGTTACAGTTACCCGCGCTCGCAGCTTCCACATAGAAGGTGGTTGTGCCGGTAATTGATGTGGTAAACTCGGTACCGGTATATAATAATATACCGTTTGTTGCCTTATCGTACCAGCGGTAAACCAAATCTGGCTGCGGGTTGGCTATGCTGATGGTAAAGTCAGACCCATCACAGGCTACTAAACCACCTGCAGGCGCTTGTACCTGTGGCGGTGTTGGCGGCGCTGTTACGGTAATATCTGTACGGGTGCGGGTCGCGCTGGTACAGGTACCGTTTGTTGCTTCTACAAAGTATGATACATCCGCAGTTACATTATTAACGGTATAGCTTGTACCGGTGTGTACTAAGGTGCCATTAGTAGCCGCGGTGTAGAAGTTATACTGCTGCCCTGCAATAGGGTTATTTACACTGATGGTAACACTACCACCGGCGCAAACCTGTGTAGTTGTAGCGCTTAAGGTTGGCGCATTAACTGTGCCACCCACGGTAACATCAACACGGGTACGGCCACCATTATTGGTACAGCCCGCGGCTGTTGCTGCTTCTACAAAATAGTTGGTATTTTGGGTGATGGGCCCTGTTGATACCGTAGCACCGGTAAGTTCTATAGCACCACCTGTAGCAACGGTGTACCAGTTATAGGTAACGCCTGCTTCAGGGTTTTGAACAGTTAATGTAGCCGGGCTGCCAGAGCATACCAGCACATTATTTGATGCAACACCCGGTTTAGACGGGCGAGGGTTTACAGTTACCGTAGCCTTGGTACGTGCCGGGCTGCTACAAGCGCCGTTTGTTAATTCGGCGTAGTAGCTCATGGTAGTAACCGGCGATACCGTGTAGCTTGGACCAGTAAACAGCAGGGTGCCATTTGTTGCAGCACTGTACCATTTTACAATAGATGTACCTGGGTTGGTTACGGTCAGGATCACATTATCGCCCGCGCAAATTGTAGTCGCGGTTGTGTTTAATGTTGGGTTAACCGGCGATGGTGTAACGTTTGCCGTTACCGATACCCTGTTAGGGTTAGCGCAACCATTTGATGTGCGACTGGCCTCAACAAAATAGTTTTGGGTGCTGTTCAGCACATCGGTAGTAAATGTTGTACCACTACCTTCAAGCGTGCCCCCTACAGCAGCCGAGTACCATCTGTAGGTTACACCAGCCTTAGGATTACTGATAGTGAACGTAGCTTTTGTGCCCGAGCATATATTTACGGTAGATGCCGTAACGGTTGGCGCATCTACCTGCTTGCTGGCGTAATAAACATCGGTTGTGTTAAATAATGCAGCAACCGCACTGTTCAGTCTTATTTCAATACGATCGAAATTGGCACCCGGCGCAAAGCGGATCAGCCCTACCTGGCCACCTGCCAGGATACGCAACTTAATCAGGCTGTTGCTTAAATTAATGCGGTCGCCATTATAGGTTACGCCGTTGTAAGATGCTATCTGGAGTTGGTTTAACACGCCTACAGTAGCAAGCGAAGCAGGGATACCAATTTTAATGGTAACGCTGTCGCCCGCTAAGCCGCCGTCACTAAATATCAGCATCTGGCTTACGTATGACCCCCCTACCGCTATTGGCAGGGTTATGCGGCTAAACGTTGTGGTATCGGCATCTACAGCATTATTGGGGTTAATTACTGTACAACCTATACAAGCTAATCCGGCATTAACATCAAATGATTGCGTATTTGCAAAATCGCAGGAGGTTGAGAATATTGGGTTAACCGTAATGTTTACCGGTGTACGGGTTGGGCTGATACAGCCTGTTCCTGCCAGTACGCTTTCTACATAATAAGTAGTGCTTGATGTAAGCGCCGGTGTGGTAAAGGTATTCCCAGTATGTATAGCAGTGCCACCTGTTGCTGATGTGTACCATTTAAAGGTAGCGTCAGCTGTGGTGGATGTTGCCGTTAAAGTTGCTTTTTGTCCGGAGGTTATCTGCCCACCGGCCGGGTTAATGGTTACAACAGGTGCAACCGGGGTTGGGTTAACCGTAACATCTGCTTTGGCCCTTGTTGGGCTTACGCAACCGCCTGATGCCGCTTCAACATAATATGATCTGCTGGCGGTAAGCTCGGGCGTGGTAAACGTTGCACCGGTAAATATCGGCGCGCCACCAGTTGCATTGTTATACCAGTTAAAGGTTACCCCCGGCTGGGTTGATGTAGCGGTTAGCACAGCCACCGAACCAGAACAGGTTTGTGTAGGGTTTTGTGAAACTACCGGCACTAATGGTGTTGAAGTAACATTGGCGGTTACCTTGGTACGGGTAGAACTGCCGCATGTACCGGCACCTTGCGCTTCTACATAATAATCAGTTGTGATAGCAAGCGGGCCGGTTACAAACGGGTTAGCTGTTGATACCGGTGTGCCACCTGTTTGTGTGGTGTACCATGCAAAGGTTACGCCCGGTACAGCGTTGGCTGTAAACGTTGCCGGCTGGCCAGAGCATACGGTTACGGTTGGAGTATTTACTACCGGGGCGGCGGGTGTTGGCGTAACATTAACAATAACCGGTGTACGGGTAGTTTGCGTACAACCATCGGCAGTACGGCTGGCTTCTGCGTAGTAGGTACGGGTTGCGTTTAACACCGGGGTATTAAAGGTAGCACCTGTAGCTACAGGCGACCCGCCCTGCGCGGTAGTGTACCATTTTACAGTAACATGGGCAGGTACTGTTGCAGTAAGCGTTGCCTGCGTGCCGGCGCATGCGGTAACAGGTGTTACAGCAATAACAGGTTTGGCAACCTCCTGCGCGGCATCATAAATATTTAAAGAGTTAAACAACCCCGCCAGGCCCGAGTTAAGCCTGATCTCTATCCTGTCGAAATCGGCATTAGCTTTGAAAGCCACACGGAAACGGCTGGTACCATTAAGCAAGGTTATCTTGATTAGTGCGCCGTCTATAGTAGTCCTGTCGTTATTAAAGGTAGCACCGTTATAGGTAGCCAGGCTTATTTGCGATAACACGCCTACGCTTGCCAATGAACCCGGGATGCCCAGCTCAACCACAACGCTGTCGCCGGCACGGCCGGTATTTGCAAAGCGGAGTACTTGTTCAGCATAACCTCCAATTACACCAATCGGCACATTAAGTTGTGAGAAGGTGTTACGGTTATTATCAATAGAACCGTTAGGGTTGCTTATTCCGCACAGCGCGCAAAGCAGGCCACCGCCAACCGAGTTGGTTTGACTGATTGCCGCATCGCACGGAACAGGGTTGTTTGAAACCGAGTTCAGCGTTATAGCACCCGGTGCCCTTAATGTAGATTTTACCCCGGTTGCTGTAACTACAGCTTCGGCATAATAGGTTGTTGGGGTAAATACAGGTGGGGTATTAAAGGTAGCGCCGGTATAAACAATATCGCCGCCTGCTGGCTGAGTATACCAGTTAAAGGTAACACCCGGTGTGGTTGACGACGCGGTAAGCGTTGCCGATGTGCCCGGATCAACCGCCTGTGTTGGCGGTACTACGGTTACATTTGGCACAACAACCGGGGTAACAGTTACCGGCACCACGGTCCTGTCTGGTGATGGGCAACTCCCTAAAACTGCTTCGGCATAATATGTTTTATCTGATGTTAAAGCAGGTGTGGTAAAGGTACTGCCTGTAAATACGGCTGTACCACCTGCAGGCACTTCATACCATTTGATAATAGCGCCAGTAGCTGCGGTAGCTTTAAAGGTAGCGGTTTGGCCTGCTGTAATGGTGGCGTTTGGCGGTATTACAGTAGGCTTGGCAGGCGGGTCGTTAACGGTTACGGTTATTGGGTAACGCGTAGGGCTAACGCAGGTACCCCTGCTGTATTCGGCATAATAAGTTGTGGTGGTAGTTAAATTTCCGGTGGTATAGGTAGCACCAGTATGTTCTGATACACCACCCACAGGTACCGTGTACCATTTAATAGTACCATTTGCACCTGTTGTAACCGTTAACGTTGCCGGGCTGCCACTGCAAATTTGCGGCGCGCCATCGGCAAATACCGGTGTTGGGTATTGTTGTACGGCATAGTAAACGTTAAGCGCGGTTAATAAGGTAGCAACGCCCGATGTTAACCGTACTTCTACCCTATCGTAAGCGGCGGTGGCACGCAGGTAAACCGCGTACCGGTTACCGCCGCCCAATAAACGCACTTTTATTAAAGCGTTATCAAGCTGGTAGCGGCCAACTAAAGTGGCGCCATTATAAAGTGCTAATGATACACCACCTGCAACGCTTACATCGGCAAGGTTAACCGGGCTGTTCAAAACTACCTTAACGGTGTCGCCTGCAAAACCGGGCTGCTGAAATTGTAGTGTTTGTTGTGCGTAACCACCCAGTAAACCGGCAATTACATGGATAGAAGATGCGGTGGTGGTATCGGCATCGGTTGCCAATGCGTTATTATCGATGAAACAACCTATACATATCCCATTAACATCAGGTACCTGTACATTGGCAAACGTACATGGCGAGTTATTATTGATAGTTACTTTAATGGTAATAGCCGTGCGGTTTAGCGATTCGCAACCGGCCGCGTTAAACGCTGCTACATAATAAGTGGTATTGGTATAAAGCTGCGGGGTAGTATAATTATTACCGGTATGCACCTCTGTAGCGGCATTTGCAGATGTGTACCACCTGTAAATAACGCCTGTTTGCGCATTGGTTACATTGATGGTAGCTGTTTGCCCCGCGCTAACGGTTAGGTTATTAGCAGCAAGCACCGGGTCTGCCGGTTTTGGCGATACCGTAACATTTGCCTGCACCCTTGTAGCGCTTTCGCAGCCTGTAGCATTTACCGCGGCTGCAAAATATACTGCATTATTGTGCAATACGGGGCTGGTAAAGTTCACCCCGGTAAACAAAGATGTACCACCTGTTGATGTACTGTACCAGTTGTAAGTTTGCCCCGCCACCGGCGATGCTATGGAAAGCACGGCTACATCACCATCGCAAATGGTTACATTATTGGCGGTTAATGTTGGTACAGTTGGCAATGCACTCAGGGTTGCGGTTACCAGCGTACGGGTTGGACTTGGGCAGGTACCACCGCTTACAGCCTCAGCATAAAATGGAGTGGTAGCGCTAATAGCGCCTGTTGTGAAACTGGTACCGGTGGCTATGGGTGTGCCGCCTGTTGCAGCAGCATACCAATTAATAGTAACCCCGCTTACCGGCTGCGCGGTAAAGGTGGCAGTACCACCCGGGCAAACACTGATATTGTTATTAGTAATAACCGGCGCAGCAGGGATGGCATTAACCGTAACGGTTACGGCGGTGCGTTCAGATTCGTCTGTACAACCGCTGCGCGCTGCAGATACGTAATAGGTAGTAGTACCCACTAACACACCCGGCGAATAAGTAGCGCCCGTATGTACAGGGCTGCCGCCGGTTGGTAAGGTGTACCAGTTAAATGTGGTATTGGGCACCGCTATAGCGGTAAGTGTAACCGGGCTACCCGCGCATACATTGGCATTATTGGTTACTACGTTATTAAATTTAATAATGGGGCGCGGTATCAGTTTTTCGGCCTCGTAAAGGTTTAGGCTTGATAGTACGCTGGCTACCCCTCCGCCAAGGCGCAGTTGCACCCTGTCGAATGTTTTGGTTGGGACATATGTGATGGTCACCTTGCGCCGCCCGGCAACCAGATCGAGCAGCCTTAGGTTTATTAATGCCGAATTAAAAAATATAGCATCGTTATTACTGCTATTACCGTTATAGGTAGCTATAGAGATATTGGCTAATACGCCCACATCTATCAATGCCTGTGGCAGGGATAAGGTCATGCGGACAGAATCGCCCAAAACAGAAAGCCTTTCGTATATAATGGTTTGCTGCGCGTAGGCGCCAACCGCTGCAATACCCGCGTTTAGGGTGGATGCCGTGTTGATGTTGCCGTCAATAGCATTCTGAGGATTAGCAACCCCGCCAACATCAACACCAAGGTTTAATAACCCGGCCGAGATGCCATGCAGTTCGTCGTAAGCATTGTTACAGGCTACGTTAGCAGGGCCGTTATAAAATGCCTCGTACACATAAATACTGCTTAAAAGGCTTAAAAGCCCTCCGTTAAGTGTTACCCTAACCTTGTCATACGTTTGCGTTGGGGTGATGGTAAGCTGCACCTGGTTATTATTGCTTAAAACACTAACCAGCGTTGCAGCAGAGACGCCCCCGCCTACCGGGCTGTTACCATTGTAAGGGCGAATGGTGATGTTGCCAAGCGCCGTAAGATCGAGCAGGTTATTGCCCGACCCAAGCTTTATGGTTAACGGCGTGTTCGCTGCGATCTTTGCAGGGAAAATAAGTTCCTGGTAGGTTGATGCTAAAAGCCCCACCGGTACGTTAATAGTAGAGTGGGTTTGGAAATTTGCATCAATTGCAGATGACTTATTGTCTACAACGCAGCCCGCACATAACAAAGCTGTTGTGCCGCTTTTTTGTGTAGTTGCATAATTACGCTGTGCGCAAACTTTTACTGACGAGAATAACAGCAGGAATAGTAGAGCTACGTACCTGCTAAAAAAGGTAGAGGTTTTCATGCATAGAGTGTTAGGTAGTGTGAACTTTCACCCCTAATTACGCACATGCCTTATGAAATGATTGAAAGCACTTTGTTCAGTTATTATTTCCTTCTTATTGGTTGTTCATATTTCAACAACCCTGTTCATTTTGTTCATTAATTTCAAGTTAACAAAACGCCTGTCTTAATTGATTAAATTGCCTTTACTTATGCTAAATGATGCCAGTTTTTTTTGAATATTATGAATAAAAAGTATTCTCTTTGGCACGTATCAAAAACTTAATTAAACACAATAAATAAATCAAAATTTAAACTACATGAGTACCGAAAACACTCCAATCAATGATCCGGACGGCACAATACCTGTTGTTGTTGCAAAAGAATGGGCTGCTAACTGGCGCACCTACCTTGGTAACAGCGACGCTGAATTTGTTGCCCGCTCGTTCATCATCCCTATTATCGATTTTCAAAACATTTTGTTATACAACCCCAATGCCGAATCTGTTAGGGCTTATATCGGGCTTGAAGATGCAGCCGACCCGCTAACTGCAAAACTGCTGCTGGTACCTGTTGAAAATGGACAGGAAATATTAGTGAAAGATATTGTTGGCGGCGGCCTGGGCGGCCCTAATAGTAATGTGTACGATTTTACCCGGGCATGCCCGCCTGAATGCCCTGCACCTACGCCAAATCAGGACACATTAGAATCTTAATTTTTCTATTTATTATCCTTAATATGCTTGTAAGCTTTATATTTAAGGCTTATAAGCATATTAATGTTATATCTATTTTTCATTACGTACCTGGTTCCGGCCATTATTTTAGTCCCCGTTTTTTTAGGCATAAAAAATTATTCAGTTTTAACAAAGCCCTTACAAATTATACTTTGGTTTTTGATATTCCAGGGGGTGGCAAATCTCATAAACTTAATAATGATGTTTTATAGTTATTATACGGCCAACCTGTTGCATATCTATACCATATTTGAATTTTTGTTCATTTCGCTTTTTTACAGTTGTTTTTATGGTAGAAAAAATCGAAATATCATTTATACTATTATAGGCGTGTTTACGGTGATATGTATTATTAACTATCTGTTCATTCAAAACAAAATTGAGTTTAATACTTATACACGGCCGTTAGAAGCTATTATGATTATAGTTTACAGCATGCTGTACATTTTTAAACAAAACAACGATGAACAAAACTGGGGAGACAATATCTACAATTGGGTAAACACCGGCATATTGTTATATTTTGCCAGCTGCTTATTCATGTTTGTATCATCAAACTACCTTTTAAATGCGGGCAAACATATCAACAGGATAGTTTGGGGCGCTCATGACACCATACTGGTTATACAATTTATTTTATTTGCCGTAGGATTTTATAAATGCAAAACACACCGGATAACATCTACATATTAGTGATATTAGGAATGGCAGGGACCTTTTTACTGGTCGCTTCATTCATTTTCTTTTCCATTCGTAACCAAAATAAACTGTTAAGGCAACGCCAGCAATTTCAGCAGGCACAAATAGACCATCAAAAAGAATTGCTGCGTGCCGTTATCGAATCGCAGGAAGCCGAACGGAAACGCATTGGGCAGGATCTGCACGATGATGTAGGAACTACCGCATCGGGCTTAAGGCTTTTGATTGAGATGTTTAAACCTGGCGATGATCTTAAAGCCAACCAGGATTTCACCCAATCTACCAAAACAATTATTGATAAAATAGTTAAGGATGTACGTAATATCTCGCACAACTTGTCGCCTTCTACATTAAGGTATTACGGCCTCGCGGCAGCAATAAATGAACATTGCACTATTATCAATCAATCGGGTAAGTTAGAGATAGCACTTGCCAACAATGCCGAACAAGCGTTAGGGAAACTACCGCTGCAAACTTCAACCGCGCTATACAGGGTTTTAGAAGAATTATTGAATAACACCATAAAGCACTCGGGCGCAAGCAAGGCAAGTATTAATCTTAACATGATTAATGATACTTTGCATATAGAGTATACGGATAACGGCAAGGGCTTAACAGCCGATGTTGAATTGGTAAAAAAGGGCATGGGGATGCAAAACATTGAAAGCCGGCTGCTTAATATAAATGCCGTTTATGCCCTTGACCCTTACGCCGGGAAAGGCTTCCGTATAAAAATTGAATGCCCGGTAATTGAACAGTTATGAGCCAAATAAACATTGCTGTAGTTGATGATCAGAACCTTTTCAGGCAAAGCCTTGCGTTGCTTGTAAACTCTGTAGAAAACTTTAGCCTGGTGGCCGAGTGTAGCAGCGGTAAAGCCTTTATTGATACGTTGAGAACGTTTAATGTGGCCATAGATATCGCTATAATTGATATGGATATGCCGGAAATGAACGGTATAGAATTAAATAAATATCTACAAAACAATCATCCTGATATAAAGGTAATTATACTAACAGTACATAGTAACGAATTTTTGATATCGCAAATGATAACCGAGGGGGCATCATCGTACCTTGTTAAAAATTGCGATAAAGACGAATTACTTTTAACGATTAACAGTGTATACAAAACGGGGTTTTATTTTAATAAACAAATAGTTAAATCGTTACGTAGTAGTGCAAAAAACCGCCCGGCATTGCAAGATCTGAGCGGCGCCCCTATTACATTATCTAAACGCGAAAGCCAGGTGCTTAAATTACTTTGCAAAGAATATAATAACGTAGAAATTGCCGCCGAACTTTATATCAGTGTGCGTACTGTTGAGGGGCATCGTGTTGGCCTGATCAACAAAATAAAATGCCGTACTACAGCCGGACTGGTGCTTTTTGCCATTAAATACCAGTTGTTAGACGCATCGTTTTAAAACCACGTAAAACTACGTGATTTTAAAATCACGTAGTTACCCAATACCCCCTGTTTTAACATACTATCGGTTACTTTATTATACTATTGATTAATTTATATATTCAATATTATAATTATATGTGTTTATTTAACTTTTAAATAAACAATACATTTATAGTAAATTCCGGACCAGATTTTGGCCGCAACCGAATGCTTATATTTACGTATAAATTAAAATATTCTGAAAGGTTCTGTAAAATGGCTGTCTCTTATACACATCT
>NZ_LGEK01000073.1 GCF_001636615.1 Mucilaginibacter sp. L294
ATATGTGTATAAGAGACAGCAATAAATATTAATAAAGCAAACTATATCTATAGATTTAGTAGTATTTATTTAAAATAATTAATGTTATTATACACTTTTTGTATTTATATATTGTTTTAGATTCACATCCTGGCATGTAATAGTTGTTAAGCTGAATGAAGTTCCACCATTGCATAAAGCCGCGCGCCTACACAGCCAGGATGTTAATCTTAATAAAAAATCTTAATTATACTGGTTGCGGGTTGCCTAAAATTGGCAACAGCAGCATGGCACAACAGCAGAAAGTGTTGTTAAATTGCGAAATGTGATCCGGTAGGTAGATGCGTCAGTTTTCATTTTATTTATTATTCTGTTATAAATAATAAAATCAATTGGTGGAGGATTGACTTAATATCTAGTAGTGAGATTGTAGGTGTATATGCTATATATTATTGTTAATGTTTATTTATTTTACGCTTACGCTAAAAGCTATATCCTCAGGCGGCAGGCACTCTTTGTTACTGCAAGCCATGTATGATATGGTACCATTTATAACAGGCTGATCTTTTACAAGCTTTACCCTTTGCTGAAACACAACCGTATTTTCAAAGTAGGTTACATCCATATCAAAAGCTTTCTCATATTTTTTTAATGGTTTAGGTTCGGTGGGTTTGTTAACCAAACTATACTCGTCAGATTTGGTAAAAACCAACGCTGTTTTAGCCGGCCCGCCATCAGCCACATTTTGCGAATAAATGTGCCAGCCTTTTTCAATAGTTGCTTTTACCAAAATAACAGCCTCATTTTTATTGAGCCGTTTGCTTGCGTAGGCCCACTTAACCGGGGCAAGGATCTGCGCATTAGCGTAAAAACCCGATAATATGATGCCTGCACTTATAATGTATTTTTTCATATTTAATATTATGCTGCTATAGCTTTATATAAAGCTGATAGCTTTTCTACTGTGTAATCAATTTCCTCGGCCGTGTTGAATTTACTGAACGAGAACCTGATCGTATTTCTAAATGTATCAGCACCGATAGCTTGCAATACATGCGATGCCGAGCCTGTTGAACATGCGCTGCCACCCGATACCGAAATATCATTCTGATCGAGATAGGTAAGCAAATCGCCGGATGCATGGTTAACCGGCAGGCTTGCGCTCAGTACAGTATACAGGCTTTTATCAGCGATGGCCGAGTTACCGTTAAACTGTACATCGCCTATTTGTTCCTGTAATTTGGTAATCATCCTGTTTTTTAATTTTTGTACGTATGCCCGGTGCCCGTCAATATCGCGGTAGGCTATCTCTAAAGCTTTTGCCAGGCCAATAATGCCATGAATATTTTCGGTACCCGCTCTTTGCTTGCGTTCCTGCGAGCCACCATGTAATAATTGTGATAACTGTATACCATCGCGGCAATATATAAAGCCTATCCCTTTTGGCCCATGAAACTTATGTGCCGATGCTGCTATAAAGTGCGCGTTTAGTGTTGACAGATCGTGCCTGTAGTGGCCCATAGTCTGTACCGTGTCTGAGTGAAAAAGTGCGCCCCTGCTTTTACAGACCTCTCCTATCAGCTCAATATTATTAAGGTTACCTATCTCGTTATTGGCATGCATTACCGATACCAACGAACGGGTATTATTTTTTAGCAGGTTATCAAGGTGGTTAATATCCAGGTTGCCCCTGCTGTCGATGTTAATAAAGCTTAATTTTATTTCGCCGTTGTTTTTTAAAGCCTCAAGTGTATGCAGCACAGCGTGGTGCTCAAACGGGGTTGTTATAACATGTTTTATTTGATGTGAACGCACACTCGACAGGATGGCTGTATTATCGGCCTCCGTACCGCCGCTGGTAAATACAATTTCATTTGGCGACGCATTTAACAGATCTGCAATGGTTTCCCTGGCATTTTCAATAGCGTTTTTAACTACCCTGCCATGCACATGATGCGACGACGGGTTGCCAAAGTTCTGTAATAAATATGGGGTCATTGCCTCAAATACTTCCCTGTCTAATTGTGTTGTTGCAGCGTTGTCCAAATAAATGCTCATGTTGGTACTTTTAATATTTACAAATTGCCTGTAAATACTTATCAGATTCAGAAGCGCGAAGAAATCAGGTAGGTGGAATATTTGAATTTCTATGGTCATCTTATCTCTCTCCGTTTAGCGGAGCAGGAATTAGCACCTTTTACAAGTTTATAAAACCGGTACAGGTTGCTAAGACGTCATCGGGCCTTTCCCTCTGTCTTTCTGGATAAGTACTTAAAGAACGATTACTACGTTGCAAATATAGATATATATTCTACTAATCCTATAGAATATATATAATATTATTAATTTTTTTCAAACTTCCGACACAACACCTTGCTGGTCAGCAAAAAACATTCATTATTTACTTTGCAGATAGCTATTCATTTTAGGATATTCCCCGCTCTCATACCATGGCTTTTGAGGCCGATTGGCGGGAAAACCGTATTGCTCCCGGTAAGCTTTGCGCTCAGCGGTGAAATGCCACCAGCGTTTGGTATCGTCACCGTTTTCTATATAGTGCACCAGCAATCGGTACGAATCTTCCACACAAGGGTCGGCCCATGCACCGCTGTGCTGTTCAAAAGCATCAAATAATTCTACTGCCGACCTCCCTTTGAGTTGCGCCAGCGTATAATAACCCTGGCTTATCAATTCTTCGGCAAAGTTGATACCAAGTGAGTGGATGCTTTGAAATTCTGCCAGTGCATTTAATTCTTTGGCTCGCTGAGGCGATGCGTAGAGCAGGCTAGAAATTTCATCGGGCGCGTAGTCCTGCAAAAGTTTTTGACTTACCTTTTTATTTTTAAGCACTTGCTTTTCTGCTACGGTAAACCGGTAATTAATCGTTTTTTTCATAGCCTTTCTACATAATTAATAATAAAATCGGCAAGTTGTTCCTGCTCTGCAATAGATAATAAATCACCATCATAGATCCAATATCCTTGCTCATCAAATAAAATGCAGCCAAGATCATCGGGGCGTTCTTCAAAAGCGGTATACAACTGATAACATTGGGCTGCTTTTTTTTGCAGATGGTCGGGCACCACCCTTATTACTTCATCGGGGCCATCTACGCGTTTTACAAAAGCTTTAGCCTCAGTGGTTAAATAATTATTGTCCGTCATCATTTTACGTTCAACTTTTTTCAAATATAAACTAAATACTAATAATTTTAGTATAATTTATTACAGGCGGAATATTATTGGTGGTTAAAATGTAACCAGATCCTACACTTTTGGCGCATAATGAATGCATCACGCTCAAGTAAGCTGGCGGCAAAGTAGTTTTTTATAAATGAATTTCTTACCTGTATTGCTGGTGCTGACAGGGTACGCGATTATTGCACAACTAACGATCTAAGAGCCAGGCTATCTCCTTTAAATGCATCAAAATCCACTAAATGATCAATACCATTGATATGCGCAGTTTCGGAATGTTGCCAAAACTGCCACGGTGTATCTTTGCTCAGATTTAATTGTTCGCGGTTATAATGGGCTATCCATAAAGTATATCCATCAAAGTATCCTTTCAGATAATCGTTATAAAAACTAATGCCCGTATAAATAATAGGGCGGGTCTTCGTTTTCTCCTCTATGTGGTTCAGGAATTTGGTCAGCTCTTTCCTCATCACCTGCGGAGGTAATTTATCCAGTGTCTCTACGTCTGCTACAGGTGGCAGATCCCCTGCTTCTATCTGTACATTCTGCAGAAAGAAGCGCGCCTGCCATAATCCATCCTTTTTTGGCCTGAAATAATGATAAGCGCCACAAATAATACCCGCCTTTGGCGCCTCCCGCCAATTTCGTTTAAAATAGGGGTCGACCGTAAGTAAGCCTTCTGTCGCTTTAATAAAAGCAAACGAAACCCGGACACTGTCCTCTTCCATTTTGCTCACCTTATCCCAATTTATTTTGCCTTGCGCGTAAGAAACATCAATACCATGTATTTTATACTGCGCGGGTATTTTGATCTGAAAGCTGGTATAAGTACGATAGTTGGGGTTACTGCCTATATCCTTTATCCATCGCCAGGTAGTTACAGCGGATTTTAGCACATAACCATAATAAAATGGCGAACATAAAACAGCAAGCACAAAAGCCCATAACGTTACTTTCAGATAGGGAAATTTGTGCCCAGTTGCTTTTTTACGGGTTGTTTTTTTCTTAGCTACAGCTTTTTTTACAGGAGATAAAGGGTATTTTTTTGCAGGCACAATGCAAAGATAAGTATCTATAGCCTCCTTGCCCATCAAATTTGCAAACCGCACTATTAGTTTTTTTGGCAACCTATAAATATAAACAGCCTGGTAAGGGTTTACCAGGCTGTTCATCAAAGGCCAGCAATAATAGTTGCTGGTTATCTTCTTTATAAGTTGCAAACTATTTTTATGTTCGCATCACTAATACTTCGGGTAATTGATCATTTCTCACCGGCAAGGGCATCTTCCAAATTTGCATAAGGCTCAACATTTTTTTCATAGCCGGAATACCCGAAATTCTGATTGATCCGCCCTGAGCTGTTAGCATCAATATCTCCTTGTGGCACAGGCCACAATAAATGGTAGGGGCTAATCCTGAATACCGTACCGTACGTGGTTGTTACGTTTTTACGGTAAAAATCGTTATACGTGATCACCCTATTATACCAGTAGCTGTCTTTAGACAAGTTTTCTACCGTGTAAGATTTACCAAATTCATCAGATTTATGAGTAGTAGCAAATATGTACGACACCCGGCTTAATTCCATATGGCGCAATTCTTCATAATATAATTCACGGCAGCGCTCGTCCATAATTTTCCCCATGGTCATTTCACCGGCATTATACATTTTGGTACATTTAGCGCGGCTGCGTATGGTGTTTACATCTGCAGCGGCTAATGCCAGGTCACCCTTCCAAAAATAAGCTTCTGCACGCAGCAGGTAAGTTTCGGCTAATCTGTAAACATACCAATCGCCTGCGCCGCCGTTGTAGTTATCCTGTGTTTCCGCTCTTGGTGTTTCTATATAAAGCTTGTAATGAGGCCAGTCAAACCAGGTCCTTACAGTATCTGTTACCAATAATTTGCCTGCTGCATCACGTAACTGCACGTTTTTGCCGTAATAAGCATCGCCTGAAGATTGTAACGATGGGTTATTGTATACCAGATCTTCCATATTCATCCAATTGCCTGTGGCTCTACTATGGCGCAGGTCATCCGGGTCATCCCAAATAGCATGATTACTGTACCAGGTACCGCGCGAGTGAGCTATCCCCCTGCCATATGTTTTGCGAATATCTATTTTTCCATTAGTAGCAGTATAGCTTGAACTCATGCCCGCTTTGCCGGTCGGAGTAGTAATTAGCTGCAAGCCGGTACCAGAGTAATATGGGGTAGCGTTACGCATGGTGAACATATCCTGACGGCTGTTGGCAAGTTCTTCGCGGCTAACAAGTGTCATGATCGACTCTTTATTAGCGCCAATAGATTTATTTTGCCAGCGGTGAAGATCCCATATCACGTTGCGGGTGATATTATGAACGTTAGGCATAGGGTTCACAAATGTGCCAAAGCTGTTAGTCATCAATGAATAACCCGAACCGTTGATCAGATCATTTGCAGTGGCAATAGCTTTATCAAACTGACTGGTTGCTAAATAACATTTTATGAGTAACTGCTGGCATGCTCCTTTAGTTACAGCACCAAAATCACCCGTTGCCGGCACGTGCTCAACAGCAAACTCCATGTCGCTGGTTATCTTTTGCAGTATAACCGAAGCCTTGGTTGATTTGTAGTTAACCTTGGGCGATGTCACCTCTTGTGTTAGGAACGGCACGTCACCAAAATCAAACACCAGCCACAAATAGCGAAAAGCACGGTGAAAATAAGCCATACCCAACATCTGGTCTTTTAAAGCAGGGTCTAAACCAGGTACACGGTCTACATTGGAGATAATAGTATTGGCATATTTAATCCCATTGTACCCCTCTCTCCAAAAATAATTGATGTGATTGGTATTGATATCGTCATTGTTAGAGGTTGGTGTAATCACGGCATTCAGATCCTGAGCCGGGCCCGATTTATCAGTAATGCCGCTTACCGCCTCTTCGCTGAAAAGCATATCGGTTAGTATGGGGGCGTTTTCGCCATACCACACATGCGTTAAGTTGCGGTTACAAGCAGTTACGGCAGCAAGTAAACCTTCTTTAGTAGTAAAAGTAACACTCGGCTCATAAATAGAAAGTGGGTCGGGCTTTAAAAAGTCTCTTTTACAGCCGGCAGCACACTGCAATGCAATAGCTATCAGGCCTATTCTTAATATCTTATATGATTTGATTTTCATGTTCAGTTAATTAAATTGGTTAAAAAGTAACATTAACACCAAGGGTAAACGTTCTTGGCACAAATGGCGATCCCGGATCAGGTTCAGGGTCGCCATACTCCCAGTTTGGCGAATAAACAGCTACGTTCCGGATGCTGCCATTAATTCTAAGCTGGCTTATATCTAACTTTTTGGTGATAGAAGCGGGTACCAGGTAAGACACCGCAAGGTTGTCAAAACGGACAAACGACCTGTCGATCACGCGGCTTGGTGAGATATTTTGAGGGTTGGTGGAATTTAAACGGGCATAAGTATTTGAAGGGTTGTCTGGTGTCCAGTATTGCCTGATGTAAGAGTTACTTCGATCTACCAAAGCGCCCGGGTTATTCATGAAATCACCCGAGGTTTGTTTCTGCCCGATATAAGAGTAGAAGTTCATGGATATATCCAGGTTATGGAAGAAGGTAAAGTCATGACGCATCGTCCAGCGGAAGCGCGCTTTGCTCGAACCCTGGAAAACCTTATCGGCATTATCATATTTTCCATTATTATCAACATCCAACACCTTAACGTCACCCGGGATTTCGCCATATTTGGCAGCCTGCGTTTCCTCGCCTTTTTGCCAGATGCCTATTACTTTATAGGTCCATATCGAATTAATATCACGCCCTATGAACCGGCCATTTTTACTATCATCATCCTCAACAGATGATGTTATCTTACCATCTTCGCCTATAACATCGGTATAAGTACCATATAGGTGTTTGATCTTATTTTTATTGAAATAAAAGCTTACATTAACATTCCATTCAAAGTTCGCTTTTTTCATAATCGCTCCATTCAGGTTTAGCTCAAAACCATCATTAACTACTTCACCAAGATTACTGCTAACATTTGCGAAACCGATAAAAGTAGCCAAGGCTCGGTCAACCAGCAAATCGGTAGTTGGCATATGATACGCATCAATACTGCCGTTTAAGCGGTTATTGAAGAAGCCAAAATCAATACCTGCATTGAATGATGCTGTCGACTCCCATTTCAGGTCATGATTGGCCATACGGTCTACATATAACTGTCCCAGTTCATAAAGTGTACCGCTTGGTGTAACATAACTATATTTGCCGGTACCTGTTGTTAAATTGGACAGGGCCTGGTAAACGTTATCTAACGAACGGTTACCAGCTTTGCCCCATGATAGTCGTAATTTTCCGGTGCTCATGGCATCCCAGTGAAGGAATTTTTCGTCGCTAAAATTCCAGGCGAAGCCAAGTGACGGGAATGTTGCCGTTGGGTGGTTTTCACCAAACGCTGAATAGCCATCGCGCCTTATAGTAGCAGTAAGCATATACTTATCGGCATAAGAGTAAAATAAACGAGCCATTAAAGCGTCGCCGGTGCTGTGCCTGTCATCACTTGAAAGTGTGCTTTTTGTAAAGTTGGCTGCCCCTATGTTGTGAAAGCCCAAAGCATCTGTTGGTGAAAAGTCAACACCGGTCATGTTATCGAACCAGCTTTTATGTTCTTCGGCGTTTTGTAAAAGCGTAACCTTTAGGCGATGCTTTTGCGCAAAAGTTCCCTCCCAGTTTAAGGTATTATCAATTTGCCAGTCAAAATTTTTCTGGGTTTCCCTTATCACTTTGCCGTTATCGCTCCATAACGGGTTTTGAGACGACTCATAATAGCGCCTGTAGTACCAATGATATCGTGGCGAATAATTGGTATTAAATGTAATATTAAATGGCAGTTTAACAGTTCCGTATAGTGTTGTGTTCAAAACTGTATTACCCAATTCTAACTGTTTAAATTGGTTATTATAAGCAGTGTTCGTCCCTTGGTTATTACTAGATCCCATGGGCTGTCCTATCAGGTTACCGTTATCATCCACCGGTACTGCGTATGGCGAGTTATTGATAATTTGCCCGGCCCAGTCAACGGCATACCCGCCATTACTGCGATCTACATTCGGATCCCTGCGATCCTGAAAATTAACATTTATACCTGTTGTTAACCAGTTATTGATCTTTTGGTTCAGCTTAACATTTGCCCTATAAGCTTTATAGGTATCACCTACTACAACGCCTTCGTTATTAATGTAACCTAAAGACATGTAGTAATTTGTATTGTTGTCTGCTGTTTTACCGGATGCACTTATGGTATAATCCTGATTAAGCCCGGTTTGGAACGAGCCTTTGTACCAATCATATGTTTTACCGGCAAAATAATCTTTGCGTTCGTTATCAAACAACCCTATACGTTGTAGCCATACATCCTCATCTGATGCTCCGCTTATGCCATCATAAGCCCTCCATTGATCATGGGTAATGCCTGCTGCCGCCAGGTTTTCGGGTGTTGGGTTAACAAACCTACCCGGACTTACAAACCTGGTGGTGCTGTTAAACAAATCCTGGCGATATTTTAAATATCCTGCGGCATCGTAAACCTGCCTGTTTTTGCCCATAGTGGCCAGGCCGTTGTTAGCCACAAAGCGTATAGTAGGTTTATCTGTTTTGCCTTTTTTGGTTGAGATAATTATAACCCCGTTTGCTGCTTTGGCGCCATAAATAGCCGCGGCAGAAGCATCTTTGAGCACATCAACCTGTTCAATATCCAAAGGGTTAATTTCAGAAAGTTCACCAAAAAAGATCACTCCGTCTACAACCAGCAGCGGAGAGTTATTCGCCTGCAATGACCGCTGCCCCCGTAACGCTATATCGCCGCCCCCTTTGGCCGATGAGCTTTGCCCAACTACTAAACCGGGTATACCGCTTCTAAGTAATTCCTGTACCGAACGGGGGTCTTCTTTTTCAAGTTTGGCCGTTTTTAGTGTTGATATAGAGCCCGTCAGATCCTTTTTCTGTGCTGTGCCATAACCTATTACCACAACTTCGTTCAGATCTTTATGTACACCAGAAAGTTTTATTTGCATTGGTTTACCGGCATCTGCCGCTATTGTAAAAGAGGTATAACCCATACTCTTAAACTCCAGTGTACTGTTAGGCGGTGCGCTGATCTTAAATTCACCGTTCACATCGGCAGCTACACCGGTACTGGTGCCCACCACCATCACTGTTGCGCCAACAATTGGCTCTCCGGTGTTTGCATCGGTAACCTTACCTGTAACCGTTTGCGCCTGGGCAATTGCCTGTTGAAAAAAGAACAGGCATAACATGGTGACGAAAAAGCCATGCAGTCGCCGCATTTTTTTTGTAAAAAAATTCATAAGCATTAAGTTTAATATTGGTTTGTAATTGTTGAGGATGTGATATTTCAGATCATCACATTAATAGTTTTTGGTACTATATACTGCTGCAAACGATGCTTACAGGCTTAATTTTAACAGCGTAAATTTTTATCATACTTTAATTAATTGGTTACTGGATTTGCGTTATTAATGTTTTTTGGGGCTAAGCTGATCGCAAAAAGATTGTCGCCGGCCCAAAGCGTGCTAAACGTTAATAGCCGGCGACAACTTCTTTTCAAACTCAGTATTTAAAAATCTTTCCATTTACCATTACCTCTTGTTTTGCCTCATCAAAGGTGGCCTTACCACCAGTATGTACAGCAGCGTTAGTCATGATATTGGCAATGGAATGATGATAACCCGCCTCAACAGGCGCATTAGGTTCTTTACGGTTGCGGATACATTCCAGCCAGTTACGCATATGGTTAGAGCTTAGTGTATCTGCACCGGTATTGGCTGAGGCGACAACGGCTTCGGCATTAGGCAGTTTCACCTCGGGCAGCAGGTTAGCATTCATATGCATGGCCGACGCGGCCTTTTGGCTGAGGCCACCACGTGGTGATACCGTATTGGTGATCAGGTTCAGTTCGCCCCCGTTTGCATAGTAGATCTCGGCCGGATGTTCATCGCCATTATGCATGCGCGATGAAAATATCACCTGGAAACCTTTGCTCATATCATCCAGCGGGCCGTAGTCAAATACCGCGGTGGTTGTATCCCAGTTACGCCTGCCATCCTTCCATTGATAAATGCCCCCGTTTGCCGTTACGCTACGTGGATGCGGCAACCCGGTAAACCAGTGTACAGTATCTATCTGATGGCTCATCCACTGCCCCGGCATACCCGAAGAGTATGGCCAGAACAACCGGTACTCCAGATAAATCCTTGGATTAAATGGTTCATAAGGCCGGTTTAGGATAAAGCGTTTCCAGTCCGTATCCTGTTCCTTGAGCTTGGCTACCAGATCGGGCCGGCGCCACCTACCAGGCTGGTTTACGTTCCAGGTAAGTTCTACCATGGTAAGATCACCAAACTTACCTTGTTTAATAAATTCAGCAGCAGCCTGATAATTTTGCCCGCTACGGCGCTGCGAACCTATCTGCAAGATCTGCTTTGAAGAGCGCACAGCTTTTAAGGCAGCGCGGGCATCTTCCATGGTTTCTGCAAAAGGCTTTTCGCAATACACATCCTTTTTATTGTGGATGGCTTCTATAGCATGTGAAGCATGTGCAAAATCAGGCGAGCTGATAATCACCGCGTCCAGGTCTTTCAGGTTATATAATTCGTCATTGTTACGGCAAGCTGTAATGTCATGTCCTACCTTGCCTTTAATATGCGCCATGCCCAGGTCGCGGCGGTAGCTCCAAAGGTCAGACAGGGCTACAATATCAAAGTTCAGTTCCTTATGGTGATTTAGAAAACAAGGGAACAGGGTATCTTTGAACCGGTCTGAAAAACCTACCACGCCAACACGCACCCTCTCATTAGCGCCAATAATATTTCCATAACTTTTGGCCGACATACCTATAGTACCCAGATAGGTACCGGCTGCCGCAATAGCTGATTTTTTTATAAAATCACGTCTTGTTGTTTCCATGCCTTTGTTTTAATTAAGTTCTTTAATCTTGATGTTGCGGTATGACACGGTGTTCCCATGATCTTGCAGCAGGATGTGGCCTTTGGGCGCTGCCCCGAAGTTTTCCCACTTTTTATACTTACTGATAGCAACCAGATCTTTAAACTCTTTCGATCCGCGTTCATACTCCACTACCTTTACGCCGTTAAGCCAGTGTTCTACGTGGTTGTTGGGATAAACCCTAATCTCGCCGCTGTTCCACTCACCGATAGGTTTAATAACAGAGGCGGGTTTATTTGATGGAATGAGGTCATACAAAGAAGCCAGCTTACGGTCGCCGTCGCGGCCCAATTTGGCATCGGGATGGCGCTCGTCATCCAGCACCTGGTATTCCAGGCCAATGCCAGATAATGCTGTTTTTTCTTTTTCGGTCACAAAATATTTTATGCCGCTGTTAGCGCCTTCCGTCAGCTTAAAATCAAACTTCAAAATAAACGCCGTGTATTCTTTATCGGTTACAATATCACCTCCAAGTCCTTCTTCATGGCCATTAGAGCCTTGGATCGTTAAAACGTCGTCCTGCATTACCCAGCCTTTCTCCGGAAACTTATCTTTGAAAATACCCCGCCAGCCTTCGCTTGTTTTACCATCCCACAGCAGCTTAAAGCCGTCCTTCTTCTCCTCCCCGCTCAGCTTATTAAGCTGTTGTGCCGCGGCCGGGGTAAGTGCGGCAATAAATCCCAATTGTAGTAGTGCTAAAAATGCAAGTCTTGTTGTTCTCATTGATCTTTTATTGTTGTTAGAAATTTGATTTGTGTTTAAATAACGCTCCATAGCCAAGTCGATTTGTTTCCAAATAAAAACCCATTAATGATTACCTGCCGCTGTAACGCGGTACAAATAAATTCCCATTAAAAGGGGTATTCATAAAAAACACATACAACGATTTTGGTTTATAATTGTCAGGGAGGCTCGCGGTAGCACCGCATAATGCCAATCGTGTTGAGTGCTAAATTAGACTAAGAGATATAAATAAATTGTTCAAACTTTAGTCGATTTGTCTCATTATTAAGCAATAAAAAATAACTTAATTAACAGATAATAAACATATTATAAGCCAATAACATGTTTAGTTATGAGCCTTTTTTTAGCGTTAGAACATGCTTGTGCTCCCTTTCAGATCAATATTGGTTTTTACAATTCCACATAACCATTCATCAAACCGTTCAAAGTTTGGTCGTTTTGTCTCATTTCTCGGCTTAGGTAGTTATCTTAGTAATTTGAATTTAAATTAGGGCTCCGAAAAAAATAAGATATAACCCATGAACGACAGCATACTAATAGTTGATGATAACGAAGATATCCTGGAGTTTTTGTCTGAAGTGTTGGGTGAAAACTATCAATTGCATCTGGCGCAAAACGGCTCACAAGCACTTGAGGTGCTCGATAAGCATATGGTAAGCCTGATCATCAGCGATATTATGATGCCTGGTATTGATGGTTTTGAACTTTGCCATACCATAAAATCAGATGTAAATTATTGCCACATGCCCATAATTTTGCTCACGGCAAAAAACACATACAAAGGCCAGATTGATGGGCTTGAGGCTGGTGCCGATGCATATATCAGAAAGCCCTTTTCTCCGGATTTTTTACAACTACAGATTGCCAACCTGCTCAAAAACAGGTTAAAAATAAAAGAGCACTTTACCAGCTCGCCTTTTGAAAATGTAAGGGTGATGGCCCATACCAAAACCGATGAGTTGTTCCTGAAGAAACTGGACGATTACATACGCAAAAACCTTCGCGATACCAGGATGGATGTAGATAAGCTAGCCGAGCATATGCATATGAGCCGCCCTACATTCTATCGTAAAATAAAGTCACTTTCGTCTTTATCACCTAAAGAACTTATTGATATTACCCGCCTTAAAAAGGCCGCCGAACTTATTATCCAGAACGAGTTTACCATGGCTGAAGTTGCACGCCTTGTTGGCTACAGTTCACAAAGTGTTTTTGGAAAAAATTTCCAAAAACACTTTCGCATTGCACCAACAGATTATCTTGATTCATTAACCGATAACCCCAAACAATAATTTTAAATCATTATTGTTAAACTTATTTAACACCGGTTATTTGTTTAATGGTTTTTACCTCATCCTCACTAAACGGGGTTCCGTTTTTACGGAAAATATCATGAAACCATAATTCGGGCTCTTTACCACCCGGCATTGGTGTATCCCAGGCAAAAATGGTATTTGTTTTACCAGAAACGAACCCCCAATTGATAGCCGCGGTTTTCTCCGATTTTAAAAGAGGCATAATCGTTTGAAAAAGGCTACCATTTCTCCGCGCCATATATTCGGTACACAGTAATGGCCTATTATATTTTTTTAACTCTTCGATCTTCTTTTTATGAGAATCGATATAAGCGTAGTTATGATAATTGATCACATCAGAGTTTTCTAACTGAAATTTGTTCAGGTCATCAAATTGTTCACCCCAATTCCATACCCCCGAACTAAGCGGCTGTGCGGGATTAATTTGACGGGCCCATGAAAAAACGGCCTTTAACAGAGGTAAACTCTGATTAAAGTATTTGCTATTACCTGGTTCGTTATAAAGGTCCCACATTAAAATACGATCATCGTTTCGGTGAGCAGACATGACATCCTGTACATAATTTTCGAGCATTTTTAAACTATCCGGGTTATTACGAATCGTTGTGCCCGGGTCACGGACCCAGCCGCTGTTATGCACCCCTACTTTTGGCTCCGGTTGTTTACCGGCATGGTATTCGTCATTCCAGCAATCATCAAAAAACACCAGGATGGTTTTAATACCGTGTTTATTGGCTATGCTTAGATATTCATCAAGCCGTTTTTTAAAGCCTTCCTTATCTGATGTCCACAACACATGATGCAAGAACACCCGCATAGCGTTAAAACCCAGCCCCTGGGCCCACCCCAGTTCCTTATCAATTGTTTGAGGGTCAAAAGTGGCCGCCTGAAACATCTCTAATTGGTTAATTGCAGTGCTTGGCTGATAATTACAACCGCGAAACCATGGTTGGGTCGCATACCAATTATTTGCCTTGCTTGCAGTCCACATTTTATTCTGTGCGTTTAATAATTGCGTTGTTAATAATAGCAACGGTATGAAAAGTAATTTTCTCATATTTAAATGTTGTTTTTGGTTTCTTGGTTAATCGAAAAAAGGTACGATGTTGTTATAAGCAGCAATCACAAATGCGGCTAACCCGCGGGTATGGCTAACGGAGTTTCTTTTTTGACAGGAATCCCAAAATCAGGCGATCCGTCTTTCCTCCAGGTAAATTTTTGCATTCGGGGCGATCTTTGGTTGCCACAACCACACCCGGGAGCCGGGTTAGCATGGTAAATTATCCAATCTTCTTTACCGTTCGGCGATTTAAAGAAGCTGTTATGGCCTGGTGCGTATACACTATTCTCTTTATTTGTCTGAAAAACAGGCTGAGCTGATTTCTTCCATGATCCGGGGTCCATTAAATCTGCTGAAGATTTTGCAGTAAGCATACCCAAAGCATAGTGATCTGTCCAACATCCGCTGGCTGAATAAATTAGAAATAATTTATCGTCATGAGTCAGGATTTCCGGTCCTTCATTTACATTAACATGCGGTGGATTATCTGTATTGCGTAGATCTCCGAATTTTTCCCATTCAAGTTCCGGGCTAGATAACTTTACCCTGTCGCCGATGATGGTAAAAGGATCCCGCATTTTTGCAATGTAAATATTCTGCTGACCATTTGTATCGCCATCCCAACCAGACCATATCATATAAAGTTGGCCATGATTATCAAAAACAGATGCATCTATTGCCCATTTATTTGTCTGATCTCCCAATTGGCCTTTAAATACCCACTCCCCCTCCAATGGGTCGCGTGAGGAGTTTTCAATTACATATAATCTGTGATTCTCGTTCTTCCCGTCATCTGCAGCAAAATACATATACCATTTACCCTGTAAAAAGTGTAACTCGGGGGCCCAGATATTTTTTGAATAGGAGGTGTTGACTGGCGGTTTCCAAATTGTTTTATGCGGTGCTTTGGCTAAACCGGGCATTGTTTTGGTTTTCCAGATCTCCAGCCGGTTCCCTGTAGAATTGGTGTAATAATAAAACCCATCCTTAAAAGTAACCCATGGATCCGGGCCGGTAGCAAGAACAGGATTGGTAAATGTACCGGGATCAGCCCCCTGCGCGTAGCAGCAGGATGTTGTGGCACTTACAAAGAAAAAAAATAACAATAGATATTTCATAGTAACTAGTGTACAATACTGGCATCAATATTACCGCTTAACAAAAGGCCAAACTGTTCAATCTTTTGTCAATTTGTCTCAATCTTCAAAGCATACATATCTTCATGAGGCTTAACTCATTGATTTTAAACAACAAAAACAATCAAACCTAACTTCCCTTTTACACTGGTATTAAAAAGGGAAGTTATAACATATTGTTTATGTTATATTTGATTCAACTGATTATGCGCCCTGTTTTTCGATACATTTCCGTTAATATTATCATAATATTTATTGCATCGGTATGCAATGGTCAATCATATTATTTTAAGCATTACCAAGCCGATGAAGGATTGACTCACAATTCGGTTACATCCATCATACAGGACAGTAAAGGTTTAATGTGGATTGGGACCCGGGGTGGGCTAAACCGTTTTGACGGTTACACATTTAAAAACTACAAAAACAAAGCAAACAAATTTGGCAACATAGGGAATAATATCATAACCGCTATAGCCGAAGATAAAAAAGGGATGCTCTGGATTGGCACAGGCAAGGGTATTTTTAAATACAACCCCTATAAAGAAGTTTTTATTCCGCTTGAAAATGCCCCGCAAGTATATATTAACCATCTTTTGATAGATAAGGAAAATAATTTATGGTTCGTGGCTAATTCCTCATTATACAAATACGACCAGGAAAAGAAAAAAGTTGAGGAACTTAAAATACACTCATCCTGTATTGCATTTGATCGAAATGGAAATTTATGGATGGGAACTGACGACGGAGTCATTTGTAACTATAACCCACGAAGCAGATCAATTACCGAAGTTAGGATAATTGATAAAAGCATCCCGGAAAATTTACGCTCTATCACCAAAATCCTTCCTATTAATGAAAATGAAGTGTTAGTAGGTTGTTTTAAACAGGGGCTAAAAAAATATAATGCTAAAACGGGGGTAATCAAAACATTACCGCTGCATACTAATGAGAACACCGATATATATGTACGTGATATTACTGCCGGCAGCAATCAGGATTACTGGATAGCTACCGAGTCTGGCATTTATATTTACAATTTGGCTAATGATACAAGTCAACACTTAAAAAAGCGCGGCGGCGATCCTTACTCTATTGCAGATAATGCCGTATACACCATCTGTAAAGATAACCAGGGCAGCATGTGGGTAGGCACCTTTTTTGGCGGTTTAAATTATTACTCAAAAGAGAATGCACGATTTGAAAAGTATTACCCATTGCAGGGCATTAATTCAATATCCGGCGATGCTGTACGTGAGATAAATTCTGATAACAAAGGTAATTTATGGATAGGCACCGAAGATGCAGGTATCAATAAGCTTGAGCTGAAAACAGGGAAATTCACCACATATACCGCAACCGGGAAGAAAGGTGATGTATCTTATCCTAATATACATGGTTTACTTGCGTTAGATAATCAGTTATTCATAGGTCCATTTTTTCATGGCCTGGAAATAATGGATATACGTACCGGGCAGGTGACTGACCGCTTTAACCTTATTGGTGATAAAAACGACAAGGTTAGTGACTTTGTCCACTCTATTTATCTTACACGGGATAGCACCTTACTTATTGGCACAGCTTATCGCGGTTCGGGCTTATTTAGTTATGACAGGAAGCGCAAAACGTTTAGCCGTGTTAAACAAATACCCTATAACTCTTTTGTTTTTGATATCCATGAGGATGAAGAGGGCAATATCTGGACCGGCAGCGTATCACAAGGTGCGTTTTATTATAATCCCAAAACGGGTAAACAGGGTAATATACGCTTTGGTGATACTGTAAAAAACAAAATCATTAATGAATTTGCTGTACATGATATCCTGGAGGACAGTAACCACGTTATGTGGTTTGCTACCGATGGCGGCGGCTTAATAAAATTATATCCAGATCATAAAACCATCAAAAAATTCACTACAGGAAACGGCTTACCCAGCAATGTTGTGTTTGGCATTTTGGAGGATAATTCGAAACATTTATGGATCAGCTCACTAAAGGGATTAATTTGTTTTGATTTACGCACCGAACGTAGCAAGACTTTTACCCAATCTAACGGCCTTATAACAGACCAATTCAATTATAATTCGGCTTACAAACACAGTAATGGTAAAATGTATTTCGGGTCTGTTAAAGGGATGGTTGCTTTCAACCCCGCCGAATTTGACCAAAAAGACGCATCCCCGCCAATTTATATCACAGGGTTCCAAATAAACAATAAAGAGATTGTACCTAATGACAGTGAAAGCCCTCTCACCAAATCTATTTTATTTACAGATACCATTGTACTGGCGCATGATCAAAATAATTTTAGTATTGAATTTGCAGCGCTAAATTATTCCTCACCAAAAGTTACAAGGTATAAATATTTAATGAAGGGGTTGGACAAGGATTGGACATACCTTAACAGCAACCGTAATGCCTATTTTACCGATCTTGCGGCGGGAAGCTATACCTTTATTGTACATGCCGAAAGTAATGTTGGCAGCTGGACTGGTAAGGAACGCCGTATATTATTAAAATTTTACCACCTTTTTGGGGAAGTTTCCGGCATACTTCTTTTTACTGCTGCTATTTGGCGCCAGTCTTTATCTATCAATCCGCTATTACCATCGTTATCTGGAGCGCAAAAACCTGAATAAGCTACAATTGTTTGAACACGAAAAAAAGAAAGAAATTTATGAAGCAAAAATTGAGTTTTTTACTAATATAGCACATGAAATACAAACCCCGTTAACGTTAATTATAGGCCCTGTAGAAAGATTAATAAAAAAAGCAGAGGAGTTGCCAGGCATCAAAAAAAGTTTGCTGATGGTTGACAAGAACGCCAAACGTTTATCAGAACTGACCACCCACCTACTTGATTTTCGTAAAACCGAAATGAACCAGTTTGGGCTGAACTTTGTGAATGTTGATATTACTAATTTACTAAAAGAGCAAATCGATGCGTTTAAACAGGAGGCCGAAAAAAGCAACATCAGTTTGAATCTTGAACTCCCCAAAAATCATATAATCGGATTTGTGGACAGGGAAGCTTTAGTGAGGATATGCAGTAACCTCATCTCAAACGCCATTAAATACGCGGCAACTAAAGCTGCTGTATCCATAGTTTCTTTTAACCCTACAGACGAATCATTCATCATTAATTTCAGCAACGACGGCAAAGGCATACCCGATGAATTTAGTGAACGAATATTTGAGCCTTTCTTTAGGTTGCGCGGCAATGACCGCCCGGGTACAGGTATCGGGTTACCATTAGCTAAATCCCTCACCGAATTGCATAATGGCTCATTAAAGTTGGTATCGGGCTATACTAATAAAATCGTTTTCGAATTAACGTTACCGGTACATCAGCAGTTTGAGTTTAAATTAAGTGGCCGGTAATTAAACAACTATATTCCGGGCATATATTCTTTATATCATATATAATATCCCAGCCTACAAATGCAGAAACTATTTATAACAATATTACTTTCTTTGGTAATTTCTAAAGCTTATTCTCAAACAAATAAAGATACGATCAGACTCGCGGACCCAACCATATTTTACGAGAACAATACTTATTACCTGTATGGTACGGGCAGGCCAGACGGGTTCCCGGTGTATACATCAACTGATTTGACGCATTGGAAATCGCATAGCACAAACGCGTTATTAAAAGGCGATAGTTATGGTAACAAAGGCTTTTGGGCGCCGCAGTTATTTAAGCATAATGGCAAATATTATATGGCTTATACGGCCGATGAACACATTGCAATAGCCGTTAGTGACAACCCATTAGGCCCATTCGTTCAAAGTGTACATAAACCGATATCAATGCAGGGGAAGCAAATTGATCCGTTCATTTTTAAAAACACTAACGGTGACCTATACCTTTACTTTGTGCGCTTACAGAATGGCAATCGCATATTTGAAGCCCGGCTAAAAAACGATATAAGCGATATTGACGAAACAACGATAACTGAATGTATCAATGCAGAACAACCGTGGGAGAATACCGCCAATGCAGCATGGCCGGTATCTGAAGGCCCAACAGTTATTAAAACCGCGGGCTTGTATTATCTACTTTATTCGGCCAATGATTTCAGAAACCCCGATTATGCTGTTGGTTATGCAACATCCGCATCACCAATTGGCCCCTGGGTCAAATATAACAAGAACCCTATCCTTAGCAGAAAAAACACGTTACAAAACGGCAGCGGCCACGGAGATTTGTTCTTAGCGAAAGACGGTCAGACTTATTATGTATTTCATACGCACAAGTCTGACAATGAGGTTGGAACGCGGAAGACCGCTATTGTGCGTTTAGCTTTTTCCAACAGCAACCCTTCCCATATTTCTGTCGTTCCCGGTTCCTTTCACTATTTAGAATATGAGGACGCAACTGTTCAAAGTTCAAAAAACAAATAACTTCAGTACCGCCAAAGCAGAATGGCAAAAATTATAACATATAGTTTTTATCCCAAGTGCTTATCTTTTTTTCGTATAAAGATTGATTGGCCAGGTGCACGCTAATAGCTGTACGCGCCCCGGTCAACACATTGCTATCGGGCAGTTCTTTTGCTTGTACTTTTTTATAAAAGTCCTTAAAGGCGTACCATGTGCCATCTTTAGTGGGCTCTGATAAAATGGGAGTTCCCCCTTCTTTGTTCCACACAATACGTGTTGCGCCTGTTACCCCATCAATGGTTCCTTTTTCGTTCAATAATTTTTTCTCGGGAAAAAACATTCCCTGGTCTGTTAGTAAAGATACAGAGCCAAGCGTCCCTTTTATCTTAAAAAGATAACCATCGTGCGCATTGCCACACATAGCGCCAAAGTTGCCTATCAGTCCCAATTCGGGGTAGCGCATCATTACCTGAATATTATCATAGGTTTCGCGTCCGTCTTTAAAAACATCAATACCACCGGTGGCAAAAAACTCCTGGGGATGGGTATCAAATACCCAGTTAATAAAATCAATTTGATGTGAAAGCAGTTCTGCCATAAGGCCGCCCGAATACTGTTTATACATCCGCCAGTTAATAGCTCGTTCCAGTCCGGGTTGAGGTACCTGGCGACGCCAATCGCCATTACGGTCCCAACGACAATCAACCTGGGTTACTTTGCCCAAAAATCCATTATTAACCATTTCTTTAACCCGGTAATATAAAGGCGAATAACGGTACTGATGCCCTACCTGCAATACCTGGTTACTGCGCCCATGCATCAGCTTAACCAACTCAAGCGCCTGCTCAATATTATAGGTCATGGTTTTTTCGAGGTATAAATGGCGGCCGCTTTTTATTACATCTGTGGCTATCGGGTAGTGCATGTTTAGCGGCACAGCTACTATCACGGCCTCCACTTCCCCGTCGTCAAGCAATTTTCGGTAATCAGTATAGGCTTTTGTTGTACTATTTTTAGTAAGCTTCTGCGCGGATGTGAGCCTGAAATCAAGCACATCGCAAACTGCGATAATCCGAAACATATCTGGTAATCCATTCAAAATATGCATAATACCGGTACCACGGTCGCCACAGCCAATCACCGCTATTTTCAAGGGTTGTGTATCGGGCTTAGCGGCAATCAGGCTATTGCTAAGTACCAACCCACCAGCCACAAGCCCACTATTTTTTAAAAATGTTCTTCTTTCCATCTTTTCAAATCTAATTTTTATTTTTAAAGGCCGTTGTAACAGTATCTGCAACCGAACCATCTGCTTTTCGGTAAACAATATATGCTCCCATGTTTTTCCTTTTTTCCAGGAATGCAAGCGTATTTTTTAAGCCCATGGCCATAAAGCCATTGTCAAAACCATCGGCAGTAATGGCATCCCTGGCATATACGGTAATGCTGATCATCTCATTCTGTATGGGAAACCCGGTAAGTGGGTTCATAAGATGCGATACTTGTTTTCCTCCGGCTTCGTGATGTTTACGGTAATTACCAGAAGTGGTAATAGCACCATCGCCCGGCTCAATTATCTTGCGCAGGGGTTCGGGGTCAAAATCATTCCCACTAATGCCTTCTATCCCCACTTTAAAAGGATCGTTACCGGGTTTGTGGCCCTTCACGCGTAACTCGCCGCCAAGTTCTATCAGGTAATTGTTGATATAATAGCGCTCCAGTAATAATGCCAGCAGATCTACTGAATACCCTTGGGCAATTCCATTCAAATCAAGTTGTACACCAGGGCGCCTTTTGTACAGATAATCTCCTTTAAGGTAAATTTTATTTACGCCTACATTTTGCAGCAAGCTTTTAATTTCGTCTCCGGTTGGGTCACGTGCGGGTTTTACAACTCCAAATCCCCATGCATCAACCAACGGTTTTACTGTTGGGTCTACCAGTCTACCTGTCGCATGGCTAATCTGGATTGCCCGGGTAACCAGTACTCTAAAAGGTTCATCAATCCGGATACCTGTTGCCGAGCGATTAAATTGGCTGATCAACGAATTTGGATCATAAAGCGATACCGACCGGTCAAAACGCTTTAGCAAACTTTCGGTTTGTGTTGTGTTGACTACACTATCAGTTGCGTAATAAATAATGCTGTAGGTTGTTCCCTGCGCAAAGCCTTTTAGTTCAAAGCGCTGCAATGGTCTTTGTCGGGAAGAGGCGCATAGTATAATTATAAATACGCCTATGGGAAACAAAAGTTTATTCTTCATCACTTCACATTAATCCTTCCCGTTGCCAAATTAATTTATTTCCCTGCATCATAAAAGATATTTTTGACAGTTTTTTAGCAGGTTCTCATATAAATTATTGACACGTAATAATTTTTCAACCTCAGCAATGTCTGTTAAGTAGTCAGCGAAAATGCAAGCCTCCCTGCCTAAATAGCCGGCAAAAAATATAATACTACCGTTTATAATTTTGGTTTATTACACTTCAAAGTAAAAGAATGGCAACTGTATAATTTGTTCAACATTTGGTCGATTTGTCTCATTTTATCCTTTTACAAGGTTAAAATATCAGAGTTTGACGGATCTATATGATGATTCCCTGATAACCAATTGCATTGGTAAAACAATGGTTTCAAATTCGGTTACAGCTTTTTTACTTTTCACAAGACTCAACAACAATTCGGCAGCCTTTTGCCCCATTAAAAATCCAGGCTGGAATACGCTGGTTAAGGGAGGATCTACTACAGCTGCAAAACTACTATTAGTAAAACCTACTACTGCTAACTGTTCTGGAATTTTAATATCAAGTTTATTGAGGGACAAAAGCACCGTTGATGTGATCGTATCTGATGTGGTAAATATAGCGTCAGGCTTGTCTGGCAGTTCAAGCAATTCATGTACAGCACTTGTTATTTCCTCAACATTGTTATTAGTATAAGAGCAGTGTTTAATATAAGATGTTGTTACCTCCGTTTTATTTTGAGCATGAGCTTGCAGGTATCCATCAAGGCGATCTTTAGTTATAGATAGCCCTTCGGGACCTGTAATGAGTGCGATTTTGCGGTAATGATTATTAAACAAATGCTGTGTGGCATTTAACGCGCCCTGAAAATTATCTGTTACCACTTTGTGAGTTTCTATCTGTTCACTTACACGGTCAAAAAAAACCACGGGCAAGCCTTTGGAACGCAATTGTTTTAAGTGAGAAATATCCCGCGTTTCAGATGATTGAGAGATCAGCAACCCATCTATAGCACGATGCGTAAGCTGTTGAATACTTTTCACTTCCATATCATACGATTCATGCGTTTGCGCGATGATTACCGTGAACCCTTCCTGATGAGCAACAGACTCAATGCCATCAATTATTTGCGCAAAAAACTGGTTTTGGATGCTGGGTATTACAATTCCTATAGATAAACTGGAACCGAATTTCAAACTTATTGCGTTAGGATTTGGCCGGTAATTATGCTCACGGGCATACGTTAAAACAATTTGTTTTGTTTTAGCACTTATTTCATAACTATCACTTAGCGCTTTTGACACCGTAGAGGCCGATATATTTAACGCTTTGGCTATATCGGTTATAGTAATCGCTTTAAAATTCATAGTATTTCTTTTATAGGGGAAAACCATTCAACTAAACCCTATTTGTGCTACTGTTTATCCGCTAAACGTAAGCATTTTTTTGATTTATAAAATTAAATAAATAAATTCGTGTACGTTAACGATACGATTCTCATTCCATAAAAATACAACTTTATACTTTTCTAAATAAACATGCAGTATACTATAATTTAAATATGTGTACGTAAACGATAAATACTGACTTAGTATTATGAGATCAGTGTAAAACAAAAAATTAAAGAAAGGAGCATAATGAACTAAAGATGTAATCAACCTGTCTCTTATACACATCT
>NZ_LGEK01000079.1 GCF_001636615.1 Mucilaginibacter sp. L294
AATTACAATAATATTCCATTGAGGCATACTTATACCATTTCTGTATCAAAGTTATTTTTACTTGCAATAGTTATGGTTATTGCGGGGTGCTCGCTCGAAAAAAAGAGCGCCCTAAACCGTAGCCTGCAAAACCTTACCGCTAAATATAACATCCTGTTTAATGCCAACGAACTGTTACGCGCAAAGCAGGCCGCATATGAAGAAGCTTATGTAGATGATTACACCGAGCTTTTGAGCGTTTACCGCGATACCGTTACCAAAAGCGATGTACCCGATAAAGAGCTTGATGAAGTTAAGGCCAAAGCAAACACCATAATTAGTGTAAAAGAGCAAAGCCATTACTTGGGTGATGCCTATCTTTTACTAAGTAAGGCCAACTACCTCGACGGTAATTATTTTGACGCGGTTGAATATGCCAACTATGTTATCCGCTCGTTTGGCAGCAATGCCGACCTGAAGCAGGAAGCCCTGGTTTATAAGGCCCGGTCGTTGTTATATATCAATCAGCCGGCTGACGCTAAGGCCACTTTAGATACCGCCCTGCAAAACATCAACCCAAAGAAAAAAATAACTGCCGATGTTTATGCTACCAAACTGCAATATGATATAAACATACAGGAATATACTGATGCCGAGGCTATGGCAAAACTGGCAGTACAACACGTCCACTCAAGCGACCAGTCGCTACGGTGGACATTCATCCTGGCGCAACTGCAGGAACTTAACCACAACCCTGCAGATGCTATTGCCAATTACACCCATGTAAGCAAAAGCAATGTGGAGTTTGACATGGCGTTTAACGCCAACCTAAACCGCATCCGTATTGAGGATGGGCAAAACGGTATTAAAGTAAGCCGACTTACCCGTTTACGGTCGCTGCTAAAAAACGCCAACAATAAAGACTTTACCGACCAGATATACTACCAGATAGCACAGTTGCAATACAACGATGGCGAAATTGATAACGCGCTGAAAAGCTATCGCCTGTCGGTTAACACCAGTACAAAAAACCAAAGCCAGAAAGGCCTCTCCTACCTGCGCATGGCCGATGTTTTATTCAAAAACAAAGCCGACTATAGCGGTGCCGGTAACTATTACGATAGCGCGCTGGTTAACCTGTCGCCCAATTACCCAAATTATACTATTATTAAAAAGAAAAGCGACAACCTGCAAATACTGGCCGACAGGTTGCAAACCATATCGCGCGAGGATACTTTACAAATGCTGGCCAAACTGGATGAACCAACCCGCCTTGCACGCATAGATAAGATGGTGGATGCGCAGGTGCTTAAATCACAACCTTCGCCGGTAAGTATTGCCCAAAACAGGGGGATGATCAATGTAAACCAGCCACCGCAGGAAAGCACGCCCAATGGCGATAACTTTTACTTTGCAAACAGTAACGCCATAAGCCAGGGTTTCAGCAGCTTTAAACGTGTATGGGGCAACCGCCGCCTTGAAGATAACTGGCGAAGGGCTAACCGCTCAAGCAGCGATATCACTCAAAACAATTCGGCCGCTATACAGCAAATTGGCGACCCGGATGCCGTAGCGAACGATTTGGTAAATAATAACACTAACCCCAATAAAGTAACGGCGGGCAATTTCAGGCAAAATTTAATCCAAAACCTGCCGCTCACACCCGTGCTGATGGCTCAATCAAACAAACGCATTTTTGATGCCTACCTGGATATTGCCAACTTTTACCGGGATGTGCTGGATGATAAAAAAGAAGCTATTGCCGCTTATGAATTATTGCTGAGCCGGTTTCCCGATAATGATAATACACCCGCTATTTATTACAACCTATTCCGCCTGTATGCAGAAACAAACGTGCCGGCATCGTCTGATAAGTACAAACAGCTGCTGGTTAAAAACTACCCGCAAACGCCATTTGCCAAAACCATTCTTGACCCTGATTACAGCAAACATTTAAGTGATGAAGATAACGGTTTCAGCACCTTGTATAATAAGGTGTATGACTTATATGCCGCCAAACAATACCCACAAGTTATTGCCACTGCCGATGCTTTAATGGCACAATACCCCAATAACAGGCTTGCCGCGCAGATCTATTACCTGCGTGCTTTTGCCGCCGGCCACCAGGAACCGTTAACACCTTTTAATAACGACCTGCAACAGATAGTAACAAAATACCCTTCCGATAAACTGATAACCCCGCTGGTAAACCAGCACCTGGCCTACATTACCGCCAACCAGGCAGAACTGGCCGCACGCCCGGTAGTAATATCAGACCGCGAGTTGAACGACCCACAGTTTACCATCCCCATTGTTTATCAGCAGAAAACAGAATACCGGGTAAAGGCTGAAAAATATGAACCTGTTGCAGATGTGCGCAAGCCCGAGCCTAAACCCGTTACCCCGCCAGTAAAAGAAGAAAAAGCTTCGGCAATAACTACTATTACCCCACCGCCTGCTGCTACACAACCGGCGCAGGTAATTACATCACCAATACAACCAGCTGCACAGCCTGTTAAAGAGGGGCCATCTATATTCAGCATGCGCGATAGTACCAACTATTACTTTGTGGTAAATGTTAGTACAGCCACAACTAATTTATCCTCTTCACGTTTTGGTATCGGGCAGTTTAACAGGGTTAATTTTGCAGACAATAGCGTAAAACACCAGCTAAAACCCGTTGGTGCTGATAACCAGTTGATATATGTAGGCCGCTTTACCAGCCTCACTAATGTGAAGGATTATGCCCGTGCTATAATCCCACTGATGCCCGATATTATGAAGGTACCGAAGGATAAATACAGCTTTTTTATCATAACACAAGAAAATCTGGATAAATTAGCCGACCAAAAAACATTGGATAATTACGTAGACTATTATCAAAAACACTACTAAAAGAATGATCAACAAAAAGAACAAGAATAATATTAGCCCGCAGGATATAAGACGTTACAACTGGTATATATGGCGGTTGGTTATAGCCGGCTTTGCTTTTTTTGTGATCATGATATTGCTGATAGCTTTCCAGGTGTTTGGCCCGCTGCCATCTTTCCGCGAGTTGGAGAACCCCAAAAGCGACCAGGCATCCGTGATCATGTCGTCAGATAAGCAGATCATCGGTAAATATTATATTAAAAACCGCACCAACGTTACTTATAAGCAATTATCGCCAAATGTGATCAACGCGCTCGTTTCTACCGAGGATACCCGCTTTTATCAACACTCGGGGATTGACTTTCAGCGTACGTTCAGCATTGTGCTTTACAACCTGGTGGGCAAAAAACAAGGTGGTAGTACCATTACACAGCAATTGGCGCTAAACCTTTTCTCAGAGCGCTCACACAATCCGTTTAAGCGTATCATCCAAAAATTACAGGAATGGATAACCGCCGTTAAAATTGAACGCAACTACACCAAAGAAGAGATCCTGACCCTGTACTTAAACACAGTTGATTTTGGGGCCTACAATACTTACGGTATCAGCTCCGCATCGCGCACCTATTTTAATACCACGCCCGATAAACTTACGCCAGACCAAGCGGCCTTATTGATCGGAATGATAAACGGGCCGGGGATTTATTCGCCCATAAACCATCCTGACAACGCTAAAAATCGCCGTAATTTCGTCCTGCGACGTATGAATGAGGAAGGCCTTTTAAGTGATGGCCAAGCCGAAGAATATAAAGCCAAACCGCTGGGCCTAACCTTCAGGCCGATCGATCATAACGATGGCATTGCAACCTACTTTAGGGCAGTGCTAAAAAAAGAGGTACAAAAAATACTGGTTGATAAATCTATCTTGAAACCGGATGGCACAACCCCGTACGACCTTGACCGTGATGGCTTAAAAATATATACCACCATTGATGCAACCATGCAGGGATATGCCGAGGATGCGCAGAAAGAATACATGCGCACCCTGCAGGCACAGTTTAACGCTCACTGGAAAGGCATCAGCCTTTGGAAAAGCATCCCAACCTTTAAAACCTTACTGGAAAAAGGCAAGCACCGTTCAGACAGGTATATCGCTTTAAAGGCGCAGGGGAAATCGGAAGAAGAAATTACCGAAGATTTTAACACGCCTGTAAAAATGAACCTTTTTACCTGGCGTGGTGATATTGATACGCTGATGAAGCCTATGGATTCGATCGTTTACTGCAAAATGATGCTCCGTAATGCTTTGATGAGCATGGACCCAACAACCGGCTACATTAAGGCCTGGGTAGGTGGTACCAACTTTGAGCATTTTAAATACGACCAGGTAAAGATGGGTACTCGCCAGGTAGGCTCAACCGCTAAACCATTCACTTATGCGGTAGCTATTGAAAACGGTATCTCGCCATGTATGCAGGTTGCTAATGAGCCCATCACCATAAAAGGCTACGGGGCCGATTGGACACCGCGTTCGTCGCAAACGGGTACAATACCCGGGGTAATTACGCTGCGCACGGCATTGGCCAATTCGCAAAACTGGGTTACAGCCTATGTTATGAATGAAGTTAAGCCTGAACCCGTTGCCGAGTTGATCAAAAAAATGGGGATAACAAGCAATGTGCCGCCTTACCCTTCAATTTGCCTGGGTAGTTTTGATGCATCGGTATTTGATATGACGGGCGCTTATTCGGCATTTGTAAATGAAGGTGTTTGGACAGAACCCACCTATTTGCTACGCATTGAAGATAAAAACGGAAACGTATTATATAATAATACCCCACGGATTGTACAAGCCATGAACCCCCAAACTGCCTACGTAATGACTTATATGTTAAAAGGTGTTATACAGGAAGGCACCGGCTACAGGTTACGCGGCAAATATGGTTTAACCAACCCAATTGGCGGCAAAACAGGTACAACAAACGATAACTCGGACGGCTGGTTTATGGGAATAACCCCACAATTGGTTACCGGCATCTGGACAGGCTGCGAAGACCGCGACATCCACTTCCGCTCTACCCGCCTTGGCGAGGGCGCCAATACCGCCCTGCCTATATTTGCGGGTTATATGAAACGCGTTTATGCCAACCCGGCGCTCGGTATTAAAAAGAATGTAGATTTTGTACCGCCAAAATCGGGGGTATCAATCACGCTGGATTGCGGGGCCTACAGCCAGCAGCAAACCGGCACCAGCGATGTGGACAAGAAGTTAGACTTTTAGAGTTTGCAGTGGATAGTTTGCAGTTTGCAAAAACCGGCATATCAATCAACCGTTAATAATAAAGCAAACTGCCCACCGGCAACTGCAAACTGAGAGAGATGGAGAAATTCGATTACAGGGAAGCTTTAAAAAACATACCGCACAAACCGGGTGTATACCAGTATTGGGACAGCGAGAAAGAGCTGATCTATATTGGTAAGGCTAAAGACCTGCGCAATCGTGTAGGTTCATACTTTAATAAGGATATCCAGATAAATGCCAAAACACGGGTACTGGTGTCCAAGATCCGCAATATCACCTTTACCATAGTTGATACCGAGGTTGATGCCTGGCTGCTGGAAAACAGCATGATCAAAAAGCATCAGCCGCGTTATAATGTGATGCTGAAGGATGATAAAACCTACCCATGGATCATCATCAAGAACGAGAACTACCCCCGCATATTCTGGACTCGCCGCATTATTAAAGATGGTTCGAAATACCTTGGCCCGTATGCATCGGTAAGCATGATGCATACCATTTTAGGGCTGATCAAAGAAACCTACCCCCTGCGCACCTGTAACCTTGCCCTCACCCGGGCAAACATCGAAAAAGGGAAATTTAAAGTTTGCCTGGAATACCAGTTGGGCAACTGCAAGGGGCCTTGCCAGGATTATCAATCTGAAGCCGACTACGACCATAACATTGGCGAGATAACGGATGTATTGAACGGCAAGATAGGTAACGTTGTACGCAGCCTGAAGAGCGATCTGGACAAAGCCGTAAGTGAGCTTAACTTTGAACTGGCCCACCGCCTTAAAAGGAAACAGGACCTGCTGGAGAATTACCAAAGCAAATCAACCGTTGTAAATTCATCAATTACAGATGTGGATGTTTTCAGCATCGCATCCGAAGAGAAGTATGCCTTTGTCAACTTCCTGAAAGTGATGAACGGCACCATTACCCAAACGCAAACCATCGAGCTAAAGAAACGGCTTGACGAGACCGACGAGGAATTGCTAACCATTGCCATAACCGAGTTCCGGACCCGCTACAACAGCACCTCTAAAGAGATCATTGTGCCGTTTAAGATAGATGTGGAAGATGTTAAGCTAAAGTTCACAGTACCCAAACTGGGCGAGAAACGCAAGCTGCTTGATCTGTCGCAAAAGAACGTGATGTTCTTTAAAAAAGAAAAGATAGACCAATACGAAAGGCTAAACCCCGAAGTACGTACCGAGCGCCTGCTAACCCTGATGATGAAGGACCTGCGCATGAACCAGTTGCCGCGTCACATCGAGTGTTTTGATAACTCCAACTTCCAGGGTAAATACCCGGTATCGGCCATTGTGGTGTTTAGGGATGGTAAGCCGTTTAAAAAAGACTACCGCCACTTTAATGTAAAAACCGTTGAAGGGCCAAACGACTTTGCCACCATGGAAGAGGCTGTGCACCGCCGTTACCGGCGCATGCTTGATGAAGGCACCGAACTACCACAGTTAATTATTATTGATGGCGGTAAAGGCCAGCTATCATCTGCCATGAAAAGCCTTAAACTTTTGGGGATTGATAAACAGGTTACCGTTATCGGCATTGCTAAAAGGCTGGAGGAGCTTTACTACCCCGGCGACCAGTACCCGCTTTACCTTGATAAACGCTCAGAGACGCTAAAGGTGATCCAGCAGCTACGCGATGAAGCCCACCGCTTCGGCATCACCTTTCACCGTAAAAAGCGAGATAAGGGCACCCTGGCTACCGAACTGGAACTGATTGAAGGCATTGGCAAAACCACTGCCGAAAAGCTGCTGAAATACTTTAAATCTGTTAAAAAGATCCGCGAAGCAACCGAAACAGAGTTGCAGGAAGTAGTAAACCTTAAACAGGCCAAAGCCATTACCCAATATTTTAACCCGGCGGTTAGTGATGTAACCGGCCCGGTAGGCAGTAACGATTAGTACGCCAATTCTTGTCTCCCCGTGGAAATTTCGATGGGCAATGACTTTGCAATCCTCGACATGCTTATCGCCAACTTTTCTATCGAAGATTGCTTCGTACCTCGCAATGACGCGCGGGGATTAATAATGCGTCATTGCGAGCGATAGCGTGGCAATCTTCGACATGCTTGTCGCCAACTTTTCCTATTTTGCATTATGGTAATGCAAAGAGGAGGATGTGTTTATATTATAACTAATAAAGAGCACTCTGTTCTATACACGGGCGTAACATCCGATATTATAGGTCGCATTCATGACCATAAGAATAAAATATATCCAAACAGTTTTTCAGCTAAATACAATTGTAATAAGTTGGTTTACTATTACTTTTATTCACATATAGAGGAAGCAATATCTGCCGAAAAACAAATTAAAAGCGGAAGCAGGCAAAGTAAGATTGGTTTAATAAACGCTCTTAACCCAGAGTGGAATGATCTTTACGATGACTTAGCAAATGAGTAAGCAACGATCCTCATTTGCATACTGTATACTTTTCGATCGAAGATTGCCACGCTATCGCTCGCAATGACGGGGTGGAAAATATTGAGGATCGATATGACGTGGCAATTCCGTACACGCACTTAACCCAGCTTTCGATCGAAGATTGCCACGCTACGCTCGCAATGACGGAACGGAACAAAAAAGCCCGTATGCAAATGCAAACGGGCTTTGATATTTTAAGCGGATCAATTATTCGCCGTATTTCCAAAGGTTAAATTCGTAATCCATCAAGGTTTTCTTTATCCTGTCGCTTTCGTAAAGCTTATCAATACCCTGTGCGTAATCGCGGATGCGTTCGTCCTTATCGTTAGATTGTTTAATAATGTAGCTGGTGAACAACCGCTTAACAAAGCAGTCATCAAAGCTTAGGCCTGTGGCATCGTTATTACGGCTTACGGCCTCATGAACGGCCAGCACCTGCCTTGCCTCCTGGAAATTGATCCAGAACGCTGGTTGGTAATCAAGATCTAAACCACCTGCTTTAGGTTTGTAAAGCGGCGCTATACCTACAATACGCGGTTCAAAAATAGAGCGCTGTTTGTCAAACACCCAGTCTTCTTTTATGCGGAACTTAACAACACTATCCGGGTTAAACTCGCCGGCCATTATTTTCGATCCTATCTTATCGCCTGTATTTTTGTCAAACTGGTCAACCACGGCACTATCTGCCATCCTTGCGCGGGCCTGGCCTGCTGCCAAAGGCCTTGAAAAGGCATCGCCTCCCGGGTCATCCTTTGTTGCGGTTGGGTCGTATGCGGTTAATTCACCGGCATCAATAGCTGCCATTAAAACGTCTATCAGCCTGCCTTTTGGCGATGCCAGGTACTGGTTCATCTTTTCGCGCAGGTCAATTTCGCGCCAAACACGTTTAGCAAACATAACGTCAGCTTCGCGCAGGTTAGCGTAAGGGGTTACCTTAGCGCTAAGGATGTTGTTCTTTTTATAATACCCATCCAGCGGGCGGTCAAAAGGTTTTCTCTTTGTAGTATCAACCGGCTGTAAGCCTGCGTTGGCAGCACCATTAGCACCGGCCACCTGCTTATCGGGGTTAACCCGCAACGTAACCGGGTTTTGGTTAGCGGTGGTAGTTGGCTTAGCTTTTTTCTTTGTCGACTTTTTTCTTTGTTGCGCAAAAGAAGCGCTACAAGCCAGGCAAAGTATTATGAGCAAAAATCTTGTTTTCATAACTTTATTAATTAGCCGATAATATGATCGGGTCAAGTCCGCGTTGTGTACCATCAGGCCCAACAGCAATTATATCCTGGAATACAACTGTAGTGCCCGGTGTTACGCCATTCATTGCCGAACGCATAGCGCCCGATAATTCACCACCTGTTGTAGTTAAAGTGATCGCATCCTGGCGCGGTTTAATAATAATTAAATTAAACCTGGTAACGTTGAATTTGGCATCAAACTCAAAATTATCCAGCTTGGCGAAAAGCCTGTCTTGCGCACGGATATTAGCCGCGCTGGTTTTACCGCCGCTTTTACCTGCAAACATCGCTTTAGGATCAGGGATACGTTTTACACGAAATTCTGAAGTACCTAAAACCATACCTTTATCGCCCAATACGGTAACTTTAGCATTACCTATACTACTTACTGTAGCAGTATAGTGACCGTTTGATCCACTTACAGACCCACCGCTCATGCTAACCTTAATGGCTTCTTTTGGAACGCCCGGCGCTGAAACCGAAATTGGGTTTGGTACGCCTATATAAAGTACGTTCATTTTATCCGGAGAAACCACTGCTGATGGTTTTGCCACCATGTAGCTGCCGGTTACGGTATAAGACTTTGGCGGGCCATCTACTTGTTTAACCAATAACTGGCCTGTCCAGGTGCGTAAACCTTCGCCGCTTGCGGTTGTGGTATATGTACCCACACCGTTAGCTGTTGGTACTGCCGAGCCGCCTACAGTAATGGTAGGGTTTGAGTTTTGATCGTAAGCGGTCAAAAATATTTCGGCTTTATATTGCTGGCCCGATAAAACGTAGCTCGTTGGCGCAACTGCAACCGCTTTAAACTGGTTTAATGTTACTTGTGCTTGATCTACTTTACCCAATATTTTTTTCACTACCTCGTTCTCTGCATTTTTATTATCAGCCTGCACTTCTGCAAGTTTTGTAAGTGCCGCACCTAAGGGTACCCCTTCGCCAAAATAAGCTTCTTGCCAAGATTTTGACGGAAAACCCTTACGTGGTGTCGGAGCATCTGCATTTAGCGAGAAGTTAACCCCTTGAGCATCTTTTCCTAACAATTGCATTAACCTTGCTTTAGTTGCTTCGATCTTATCCTTAAGTAGATCAGCCTTTTTGGCGTTAATCATGACTTCGGAAGAGATATCAGTACTTTCCCTTGCATTAACATCATCTATGTCGGGATTGATCCCCCCACCTTTTTGAATAAGTTCTTTTTTTAAATCTTCTATGTAAGTATTTAATTCATCTGATGTTTTAGATGCCTCCCTTGCCTGCGCTAAAAGTTTACTTGCTTTTTCTTGTTGCTCCTTTAACTTCGTAGCTTCAAATGCACTGTAAGTATTTTGCAAACCAGTAGTTACATTATTACGTGAAGCATCTAAGCTTCTGGAAAGGTTTTTAAATGAATCGAGCAAATTATCCGGAACGTTTAGCGCAATAAGCCCTAAAAGCACCAGGTACAATATACCGATCATTCGCTGTCTTGGGGTTTCTTTACCTCCGGCCATGCTGTATATTTATTCTTTTTGTGGTTTGATTAAATATGATTAGTTAACCCGGGGTTGGTTCATTGCTGTTAGCATGTTACCGTATATAGCGTTTAACGACGCCAGGTTTTTAGCTAAACGGCCAACTTCTTCTTTAAACTGTTTTGAATCATCTAACGACTCGTTAAAGTTATTCATCGTTAATGAAAGGTTTTTGTAGAAGTTGTTCATCGCTTTTAGATGCGCGCTTGAGTCCTGAAGCTCCAGCTCATACACCGCGTTTAATGACGAAAGGTTTTTAGCCAGATTGGTTACCTGATCGTGGTATGCTTTTGAATCAACATTGGTGTTGGCCATTTCATTTAAGTTGGCTGATGCCTTTTCAAAAGAAACGCTCAGGTTATCGTAGCTCGCGGTTGCCTGTTTTACCTTATTGGTAAAAGCTAAGGTAGCATCGCCGGCATCAGTAACCCTTGATATACCGTTAACCTTATCGCCAAAGGTGCGCAAGCCTTCGCCCAGGCTGCTGATCAGTTCGGGGCCAATTTTGGCATCTTCCAACATTTTGTCAAGCGCAGCTGTATTAGAAAAATTGCCTTGTGCAACTACAGGCCTTGCTGATGCTTTTGGCAATTCGCCGGCAAATTCCTCATTCAGTTCAGGGTAGACACGCACCCAGTCAATATCTTTCTCTTCTCTTTGAAAACCAAGTATTAAAAATAATAGTGCCTCGGCACCTAAGCCTATGGAGATGAACGTACCGCCATAAGGCCAATGTTGTATTTTAAACAACAAACCTATAATAACGATTGTAGCTCCCCATGATACTATATTACCTATTCCGTAAGGTTTCTTTTTCCCAGCCATAAACTTTAGTAAGTGTGATTGATTGTATAATTAGTTTGTTTGTTTTGATTAGCGTTTGTCTCTGATATCGCGGCCCAGGTATTCTGATACGCAACGGAAGCCAATGTATGATTTTGCCGTATCCTGGTATTCAAAGGTACGGGTAGAGTTTTGAAGGAAGTAACCGATATCCTTCCATGAACCGCCGCGTACAACTTTGCGTTTCATTACTTCAGGGTCGCTTGCTTTGGCTTCGTAGTTAAATGTTGGTGCAAGGTCATGCACAAATGTAGATGCAGATTCGTCATAAGCAGATGATGTCCACTCGGCTACGTTACCTGCCATATTGTACAAACCATAATCATTAGGGAAGTACGACCGTACGTTAACGGTATAAGCGCCACCATCATCGGTATAGTTACCACGGCCGGGTTTAAAGTTGGCCATTAAACATCCTTTTGCATTTTTAATGTAAGGGCCGCCCCATGGGTAATCTGTACCTACCCTGCCGCCACGTGCAGCGTATTCAAACTCTGCATCGTTTGGCAATGCATAAGGTGAGTTGTGCGGCAATTTGCGCTTATCTTTATAACCATCGCTTAAACGGGTGCGCCATGCGGCAAATGCCCTTGCCTGGCGCCAGGTAACACCCACAACAGGGTAGTTACGGTATGCCGGGTGCGAAAAGTAGCCTTCAACCATTGGCTCGTTGGCCGCGTAAGAAAAATCGTTAAGCCATACCAGTGTATCCGGGTAAACGGCTACGGTATCGCGTAAAATAAAGTCCGAACGTTTTTTTGTTTTATCGTTACGATAGTTTGACGCATCGCGCAGGGTGAATAACGCGTAGTTATATTTTAACATGCGTACATCAATCTCATTACGGTCAAATACCCTGTCATCGCCCTGGTAGTACATACCCTGCAGTTTCTGCTGGTTTGCAGATGCATCTTTACCGCGGGTACTGAAAACGCCATTCTTTGCAACGTAATCCCAGTTGATGTATTTACGGCCATTAGGATCGGCCGCTGCGCCCTTTTTAGGTTGCAGGTAATATTTTTGATCGTTCAGGTAATTGGTAATAGCTATAGAATCGCGTACCCAAAATACAAACTGCTTGTACTTGGTATTTGATATTTCTGTTTCGTCCATAAAGAAAGGAGGTACAGTGACCTGCCTTACCTGCGATGTTTGTGCAAAGGTTACATCCTGATCTGTTTGGCCCATTAAAAACGTACCACCTTTGATATAAACCATATTTAATGGTGTTGTAGCCCTGAACGAACGCTGCCTTACTCCTGTAACCTCGCCACCGGCGCCACCACCTCCGCCTATACCACAACCGGTTAAGATAGTACCAGCCAAAACTATTATTGTAAAGTATACTTGTTTCATTTTGTATCCAAAATCAGTAATATGCTATCAGTTTATGCAACAAAACGCACCCCCGAATATATCACTTTTACTTTAAACCATACCGAAAAAATGTTTTTTAAATCCTATAATAACCATTATTGGTTAAAAAAAGGCACTTTCCCATTGGTGTAAAAGTCAGCCGGGTAGTGAAAATATTTCGTTATTACATAAATACTTTCACCGTTATACGTGAAAAAAACAGGAATGTTGCGGCAGCGCAACAGTTAAATTGATTTATTTATTAGCCTGCTTAACATACTGATCGATAGCCATCGTCATAGACGGGGCACCGGGCGTGGGGGCTGGGATATCTAAAATCAAACCGGCATCCAGCACTGCTTTGTGGGTAGTAGCCCCAAAAGCTGCGATACGTGTGTTATTTTGCTTAAAATCAGGGAAGTTCTTGTATAAAGACTGGATGCTGGACGGGCTGAAGAACGCGATCACGTCATAGAAAACCTCGGCCAGATCGCTCAGGTCGCTGCATACCGTACGGAATAATACCGCGGGGGTAAAATCGTAACCATTATCAAGCAAAAACTTTTGGGTTTCTTCGGCAGCTACGTCAGAGCAAGGGTAAAGGAATTTTTCGGCAGAGTGTTTTTTCAAAACCTCGGCCAGGTCGGCAGCGGTTTGTTTACCAAAAAATATCTTACGCTTACGGTATTGGATATATTTTTGAAGATAAAGGGCGATGGTTTCTGAAAGGCAGAAGTATTTCATTTCTACAGGCACCTCAAAACGCATCTCCTCGCAAATACGGAAAAAATGATCGGCAGAGTTACGGCTGGTGAATATCACCGCGGTAAAATCAGCCAGGTTGATCTTTTCTTTACGAAAGTCCTTGGCGGGTACACCCTCAACATGAATAAAAGACCTAAAGTCGATTTTCAAATTGAGCTTTTTGGCCAATTCAGCGTAGGGGTTTTTATCATTTTCAGGTTTGGGCAGTGTAACTAAAATGCTCTTAACCTTTTTCTTTCTATCTTCCAATGCCATACGTTCGTTCTACCTAAATCCAATATTAAGCGCCTTAATTAGTATTAATATTGGGCAAATTTCGAGGGCACAAAGATAGATAAATAAATAAAACTTATGAAATCGAAAATTAGAAATGATACTCACACTACTTCTCAGGTACTGCCATATAAAAATAATCACCACAAGCAGTAGCGTTACAGCCAGCAAAAAGGGGATAAATTTATCGGCTATTAAGCTAAAGCATAGCGCTACAGGTAAAAAAACAAAGGTAATATTAAAATAAGTGAGCGATAGCGCTGATATATATTCGCTTACCAGTTTATTAATATCAAACACAAACCCTAAAAACTTTAATACCAGGAACTTACTGGCAAACAAGGCAATTATCACAAATGATAAGGTCACAAAAAGCTGCAAACCGCCAATGGTGTAATAAACTTTATAATAACCCGTGGTAAGCAGGTATAAAAAAAGCCCGCAGGTAAAGCCAAATAAAAGGAACAGGCCGATGAATGTCCACACGTTGATGGGGCTGTCTTCCTTACCAGCCTGACTGGCATTTTTGCGATTGTAAAATGATTGAAAAACATTGCTCATATCCTTGCTCGACCAAATATTGAGCGCCGATGTAAACAATAGTAATAAAATAACAATGCCGATAACCCATACCTCGCGCGATGGCCGGCTGTGCCCATACCCTTGTATTATTTTTGTTTTTGCCGAAAGGCCGAGGTAATGATCGCCTTTGTAAACGTTTGCTTTTAATATGCTGTCTACAAAGGCGTTAGGCCTTTGCGGATCGGGCGTTATGATATAAACTTTACCCAACGAGTCGGACACGAACCGCTCCCTATTTGCCGTAGCATGCGCCACCGAATCAAGAAAAGGAACCGGCCCTTTAAAGCGCGGCCTTACGCGGATGCTGTCGGTTACCTGTGCTGCCGAATCGGCCTGAGCATGGGCCGTTGAATAGCCCATAATCACTATAAATAAAAAGCAAAGTATCCAACGCATGTATTAACCCTGTGTAAGGCCGCAAATTTACCTTATTTATGGTGGGTTATGCAAGCCTTATGATATTACTTTGAAGCATGGCACATATACCTAACCGCTAAATTGCTTCAAGTGATGATCGGTATGTTTATAAACCAGGTAGCCAATTTGTTCTTTGGTTATTTTCCCAAAAAAGGGATGCGTAATCTCATAGTTGGAAGGAAGCGAATATTGTTCAATTAAATCTATCCAGTTCTTTTTTGCGGCTGCAATATCGCCGGTACTTTCTTTTATAATAAAGCTCGGGACCGTTGGCATGTTCTTTTTTAAAGGCGATTCATCCTTTATTAAACTCCTCAAAGCCATTTTACCGAATATGTAACCAAGAAACACCCTTTTAAAAGGCTTTTTGCCAAGCATCATATCCTCGTAAACAGCGCAGTGCTTTACCATTTGATAGGCATTCATTTTACCCCACTCGGCGTTGTTATCCCCGTTAAGCATGTTTATGCGGTTGATCAACTCATCCCTTGTTAATTTATCAAATATGGTTTTCATCCTTTCTAATAATGGTTAAACAAATGTACTGTGCCTCACCTAATTAAAAGAGTGTTACCATGACAACTTAAGGGGGTAAATGCGACAAAATCATTTACTCAAAAACTCTTTTCTTAAAGAGAGCTTTTAAATCATCAAAACTTTGTTTAGGCTTTTTGCAGATATAAATGGTTTGGTACGTATCCTTATCGAAAGACGCATAGGGGTTATAAACCTTTTTTACCGCAACAACTGATTTGAAATAGGATTCAAAAAAATCAATGGTTGCTTCACCATTTGTAAAGCCTATAACCGTTTCGGGCATTTGTGCGCCAGGTGCCCATAAGTAAAAACTGCCATGGTAAGAGAAAGCTTTTGGTAAACCATACGCGCTGCCAAGCAAGTTAACCGCACCGGCCTGGCTATAATGTTTCCCCCAGATTAAACAGCCCTGCTTTTCTTTGGCAGGCAAACTATCGTAAACGGTTTTTATGGCTGTCATTGTTTTGTCCCATTTACTTTTCGTGTAATATTCATCAGGTGTCCCAAACCTGTTTCCTTCCTTTTTCAATTTGTAAACACTGATAAAACTGTTTAGGGGCAATACCATTAACCCCCATGGCAACAGGAACACCCCTGCCAAAATAAACAACGCACTAACAGGATATAACAACCATTTTCGCCAGGCCAGCACTATTTGTTCGAACCAAATACTTCCGAATATAATTAGGAATATAATATCTGAAAAAAAGTAGTACTGCTTGCCTTTTGCCAGTGCCAAAACCAGTACGGATAATGCGACACAAGTGGCTAAAGGCCGGTAGATTGTTTTAGATTGCCTGTTAAACATATAAAACAACCCCGGCAGCCATATGAACAGGGTAACCGGGTTAAGGTCAATTATTAATTCGCCGATAACGCCGCCAACGCTCAGCTTATCCAACTGTGTTTCATATAAGCGCGAAAACATTTGGAACATGGGGAAACCATGTACATATTGCCACCATAAATTAGGTGCTACGATAACCAGGAAGAGTAAGATAAATTTCCACACCTGCTTGCTTAATAATACCTTTCGCGTGTTTTTTTTAAAAAAAAGGCCGCAAATCCCCGCTATAAAAAACACCATATCGTACTTGCTTAAAAAGCCAAACGCGAGGGCAACGGTTAAGTAAAATAAATTGTTGTTGCTGGGCTCTTTTACAAACCTCACCAGCAGGTAAAAAGACAGCACCCAAAAAAGTTCGCTGAAAACAACCGGCTGGAACAACTGGTGCGATCTGTCGAACCCGGGTGAGATCATGATACAAAGTAGCGCAATAAAGACTGCTTTCGATCTGCCACCCAGTTCCATAGTGGTTAATCCTATCAGGATCAGAATCAGGATAGTGGCAATATGGGTGAAAATGTGATGGACAAATACCGACGTTGATGCAAATTGATCCTGTATCCAGGCCATCCAGCCAATCATCGGTGGAAACTCCATATAACCAAAGGCGGGGTGGTTACCAGTTGCAATATGCAATAATTCATCAGAATGAAATCCCGAATTATAATCAGCAAACAAGTGCAGGGTCAGGTTTACCAGGCAAAATAGAATGATAATTAGCGTTGTATCTTTTATGTTTTTCATGATTTTTTATTGAAAAAGCCAAAGCCGCAGAAATTACTGATGCATTTGGCTCTTCAAAATACACGAACTAAAAAGCTATACTAAAAGGTTGTGATGAGTAGCTATGTTTTGTGATAGATAACAAGGATACCCACTAACATGCTACGTTTGCCTGTTGATAAACCCGGTTAAATGCATTTAAGTATGTCCTCGAAACGGGTACTTTATCTTCTGTTCCCTCAAATGAAGATATATACCCCTGTGAATTACCCGAAAGTTTAGCTACCCGTTTAACGTTTAATAAGTAGGCGCGATGACATCGTAATAAATATGGATAAGCAGTAAGTTGTATTTCCAGTTGTTTTAAAGAGATCCTTTTTAGTTCGCTTTTTAAAAGCCCATCTCTAAAAACATACATCATTACATAATTGCCGTCGGCTTTGGCAAACAATAAGTCATCAACCTTGAAATAGAAATCATCAATCCTTACGTGCGCTTTTATGAATATTGCAGAATGCCTCAAATCCTCTTTTATAAGTCCGACATCGTGCTGTATAGATTGATGATCTGTTATTTCGTTAACATTTGCCTTAAAATAAACCCTGGCAGAAATTAAATAAATGCACAATACAATTCCAGCTAAATAAGCATTCCTTATCTCGATCCATAAATAGCGCCAGGAAACATTGTCTGGGTTGGTATAGATCAGGTCTCGTAATAAAAAGCTGGATAACCCGATGATCAAAAACAGGATAGCTACATTTAAAAACTCTTTTTTCAATGTCCAGTCGATGATCTGAAACCTTTTCCTGACACGACCAAGCATTGTCATATAACCGAAAATAATCAAAGCAGGTAATAGCGCATGCAGGCAACAAATGGTTAAATAATTCAACCTTTGTTCTGATACATTTACCGTAAATGGTTTAAATAAGTAAAGGGCAACAAAAATCAATAAAAACTGAACAGATACAATTTTGGCTAAATTCTTAGATTGATACCTTGCCGGATAATCCATCTTTTTATTAAAAAACTGTGTGTTGAAATTTATAAATAGCATAATCCCTGTAGTAATAAGCCGCCCTTAAATGTATTAGAATGATTTAGCTTCAGAAAATTACATTGCGAAAATCTTTTTACATTTGCGCTTAATGGCCGGTATCTATATTCACATCCCTTTTTGCAAGCAAGCCTGCCATTACTGCGATTTCCATTTCAGTACATCGGCTAAGTATAAAGACGAGATGGTGCAGGCGCTTATCCGCGAAATAACCCTGCAAAAAAACTACCTGAACGGCCAAACCATCCAAACCATTTATTTTGGCGGCGGTACACCATCGGTACTATCTGCTGACGAGATCATCCGTATTATTAATACCATCACAGAGTTACATACCGTTACTGCCGATGCCGAGATTACACTTGAGGCCAACCCCGACGACCTGGACCGCCAAAAGGTAAACGCTTTCAGGCATACGCCGGTAAACCGCTTCAGCATAGGCATACAATCATTTTTTGATGAGGATTTGCAATGGATGAACCGCGTGCACCGCGCGGCCGAAGCCGAAGCATCTGTAAAACGCGCGCAGGATGCCGGGTTTGAAAACATCACGGTCGACCTGATATACGGTTACCCCCTGCTCACCGATGTTAAGTGGAAACACAACCTACACAAGGTGTTTGAACTGGGTATCCCCCACGTATCGGCCTATAGCATGACAGTTGAGCCCCAAACCGCGCTGGCCGCCTTTATCAGCAAAAAAAAGCAGCCCCCCATGAACGAGGGCCAAAGCGCCAACCAGTTTAATATAATGCTTGATGCCATGCAGGCAAACGGATTTGAACAGTACGAGATCTCGAACTTTTGCAAGCCCGGCCAATACTCGCGCCATAACTCTAATTATTGGCGGGGGGTACAATACCTGGGCATCGGCCCATCGGCACATTCATTTAATGGCGATACCCGCCAGTGGAATATAGCCAATAACGCCAAATACATCAAAAGCTTAACAGAAAATGCTATCCCTGCCGAAATTGAGGTACTTACCGAAACCAACCGGCTTAACGAATACATCATGACCTCGCTGCGCACCATCTGGGGGCTTGATCTGGATAAGCTTAACACCATCTCCACCGGCGCATCAACCGGGGTTTTAAAAGCCGCGAGGGAGTACTTCGAGAATGGTAGTATCGCCCAAAATGGCAACATACTTACCTTAACCGCACAAGGAAAGCTTTATGCGGATAATGTTGCGGCCGGATTATTCTTTTAAAATCACTATCATACAATTCATTTCCGTCCCTTTTAAGGGACGGAATAACAATCTTTATACTATTGGCTTTAGCTAAACTTAGCATGTTTATTTTGGCTAAAGCAGTAATACTTGTTGGTTATCCGTTGGCTGAAGCCAACGGCAATGATGTTTCCTCGCCCTCTTTTTCGCGTAGCTAAGGGAGAGACAACCAGCAAAGCATAGTCGGGGTAAGTAAACTATAGCGTTTTGTTGTTCGAATTATCCTCCCCTTTAAAAACCGCGCATAAAATTACGGCGTATCTTATTTCAAATAACATACCTAAAAAACATGAAAAAATTAATTATCGCGGCGTTTGCATTAGCAGCTATTGCAATTGCCCCAAACGCAAATGCACAAACAAAAATGGTAGGTGGCGCAGCCATGTACCCAACAAAAAACATTGTTGAAAATGCCGTAAACTCAAAAGACCACACCACACTGGTTGCAGCTGTTAAAGCAGCCGGGTTAGTAGAAACGTTAGAATCGGCCGGCCCTTTTACGGTGTTCGCCCCAACCAATGAAGCTTTTAATAAGTTGCCAAAAGGCACTGTTGAAACTTTATTAAAACCAGAGAACAAAGCAACCCTTACCAAAATTTTAACTTACCACGTAGTAAGCGGTAAATGGAGCGCGGCACAATTAACGGCCAAAATTAAAGCCGGTAACGGTACTGCCGAATTAAAAACCGTTAGCGGTGGAGTATTAAAAGCCATGATACAGGGTGGCAAAATATACCTGGTTGACGAAAAAGGCGGCAAAAGCTGGGTAACCATTGCCGATGTTAACCAAAGCAACGGCGTTATACATGTAGTTAACGCTGTATTAATGCCCAATTAATTTGTTGGCAGTTGGCAGTTGGCAGTTGGCAAAAATAGATAAGCGTGGATGCAAACTGCAAACTCATAACTGCAAACTAAACAAGCCCGGTTGCAAAAGCGCCGGGCTTATTTTTTGTTAAAAACAGCATAAAATATTTTTTACAGTATTGTTTATTAAAGAAGCTTAATTTTGCCCTTACAATTGAATCTGTCTCTGTTAATCTGCAAAAGGTTTTTATTGTGTTATTTTGATAACTTTTAGGTAACAATTACGTCTATTACATATAATAACGACTTGTAAAACATGAGCTTTATACTACACCCGATAGATACAGTAGAGAATATTAGTCCGGAGGATTTTAAGAAGAATTATCTTGACCCGCGCCGCCCGCTGGTTATTAAAGGCATGACCAAAAGCTGGCCCGCCCGCGATAAATGGACGCCAGAGTACTTGAAACAGGTGGTTGGCAAAAAGGTGGTGCCTTTGTACGATAACTCAAAAGCCGATCCGTCAAAACCCATCAATTCATCAGCTGCCGAAATGCCTTTTGATGAATATATCGACCTGATCAAATCACAGCCTACCGAGCTGCGCATATTTTTCTTCAACATATTTAAACAGGCGCCGCAACTGCTTGATGATATTGTTTTCCCTAAAGATTTGATGGGCGGTTTCCTGGAAAGCATGCCGTCTATGTTTTTCGGTGGTTCAAACTCCGTTACCTTTTTACATTACGATATCGACCTGCCGCATATATTCCACACCCATTTTGGCGGCCGCAAACATGTTATATTGTTCGAGAATAAATGGAAACGCCGTTTATACTGTATCCCTAACGCTACCTATGCTTTAGAGGATTATGATGTACTAAACCCCGATACCAAAAAATTCCCTGCCCTGGAAGGCGTGGAAGGTACCGAGGTTTTCCTTGAACATGGCGACACCCTGTTTATGCCAACCGGCTATTGGCACTGGATGAAATACATCGATGGCTCTTACTCTTTAAGCCTGCGTGCCTGGGATGCATCCATCACCCGCAAAGCCGCCAGCGTGTACAACCTGGCCGTAAAAGGCGGTATAGACAGCTTGCTGAAAATGGCTTTTAAAGAAAAATACGCCAAATATCGCGAAGAGCTTGCCGTTAAATGGGCCAACCGGGAGCTTGCAGCAGGCAAACCGTATTAGTGCCCTAAGAAATACCCGTACGCTGAGTGCACTCAATTAGTATGTTCTGCTTTTTTATTAATGCGTTTTACCTGTTCATCCAACTCATACGCAGAAGTTAACAAGTAGTTCAGCAAGTCGCCCTTTTCCGGGTCGCTCTCGGGGGTATCTTTAATTAATTCAACCAGTGCCATAATTCTGGTTAGCGGGGAGCGGATCATATGCGATTGCATCCAGGCGATATCCAGCAATTGCAGGTTTTGTTGCTCAATAGCCTGCATCTGGATAACTGTTTCGGTAATATCCAGGCAGGCGCCGATCATTTCAACAGGTAGCCCCTGCGCATCCGTTTTCAGTTTAGCCCAGGAGCGCAGGTAGCGTATATCTCCGTTTGGGCGAATGATCCTTTCTTCAAACTCGGCACCTTCCTTGCTGTGCAGAACGTTTTCAATGATCTGGCGTACACGGGCCCGGTCTTCGGAGTGCAGCAGTGCCTGGTAACCGGCAAAAGTGGCTTTAAAATCTTGCGGATCAAGGCCGTATATGATATACAGCGTGGGCGACCAGCTAACAATATCCTGCTGCACATCCCAACGCCAGTTGCCGAAGCGGGCCAGTTCCTGGCTCTGCATCATCAGCAGATTGGTTTCACTGATGATCTCTGTTTTCCCACGGTTCTCCATGATGATCCGCAACAGGGCGGTAGCCTTTTCCATCACCTGCAATTCTTCGCCAGAGGGTGATTTGAGTTCCTGGTAATACATCGCCAGCGTGGCCATCACTTCACCATCAGCATCTATTACCGGGTTTGACCAACAGGCCATCAATTGATAACTCAAGGCCAAAGACCGGTACTTCACCCACCTATCATCGGTTGCGATATCACTTACAATAACCTGCTGCCTGGTTGCCGCAGCTGCACCGCATGAACCCTCATTTTCGCCTATAGGCCGCCCAATAACATCGTTCATATAATCAACAGACAGCGAAGGCGATACTCCGCTTACCAGGCGCCCGTTCTTAACCCGGTGGATGGAACATTGCATTTGCGGGAACAATGCTTCTAACCCCTGTAAGTAACTGAGCAGCACGTTTTGAAGGGGGACAGTAAAGTCGGAGTTTAACCTTAGCACATCACGTTCTAATCTTTCCAATGCCTTTAATCTTTCGGCAACGGTATTGTCAAGCATAATGCCTCTTAACAGGCAGCTCCCGTCATCCCGGCAAAGCAGCGAAACATTATCCTTTATCCATATGATCTGGCCGTCGGCCCGTATCATCCGGTACTCGAAAGTGCGGCTTTTAACAGAGTCGTTTTTTAACCCGGCATAATTATTTACCACGTGCAGGTCTTCCGGATGTATACGTGTTTCCCAAAAACCCAGCCGCCCCAGCCAATCTTGCGGTGAAAAACCTGTGATATGTTGTACACGGCCGCTTATAAAGGTAAACTGCTGCATCCCGGTATCAGCCTGCCATACTATTCCCTCAATAGATTGCAACAGGGTGTATAACTGCTCCGGGTTGTTTTTCATTGCCGTTTAGGTTTAACAAGAATGTGGTTACTAAAAATAAGGTTTTTTTACATAATTCAAAAACTATAAGCCCAACCCTACCAAAATGAAAAACCTACGTTTCAAATCGGGATGGCTGGATAAGCGGTTTGTATTATCATTTACGTCCAACATGTTATATGCTACTTCCCTTCAAGCGATAACGCTTGAAGGCGCTTGAGATCAGTCAATTTTTATACTATTAATAGCTTTTTCCATAGCGTGTTCCTTCACCCCCGGCACTTTTAACCCATCCGCACGGAAAACCGTCAGGTCGGTCATGCCTAAAAAACCCAGGAATGCCTTCAGATAAGGAGCAACAAAATCATTGGCCTTACCCGGCCCTTCTGCATATACACCGCCCGAAGACATCGCTACATAAACTTTTTTCCCGGTTACCTTGCCAACAGGGCCGTTTTCATCATATCCAAAAGTTATTCCGGCCCTCGTAATATGATCTATCCAGGCCTTTAAAGCAGAATGGATGGTAAAGTTGATCAGCGGCGCACCAATAACGATGATATCTGCAGCGAATAACTGTTTAACCAACTCGTCAGAAAGGCTGATAGCGCTTTTTTCTTCTTCGGTAAGCTGATCGGTGGGGATAAACATCGCCCTAAGCACCTCAGGTGTAAGATGCGGTATTTTAATAGCTACCAGGTCCAATTCTTCCAGCGTGCTACCCGGATACTTGTCCTGTACTTTTTCGATGATAGCATTACCCAGCTTAAGGCTGTGCGATGTTGCACCTTGTATACTTGATTTTAAATGAAGGATATGTTTCATAGTATTTACTTGATTATTTATCCTGTCTCTTATACACATC
>NZ_LGEK01000074.1 GCF_001636615.1 Mucilaginibacter sp. L294
AAATAGAGCGTAAAAATAAAAATGCTAATTACTTGATTGATAATATGTTCCATTTGTTCCACTTGTTCCATTTCTTAGTGGAACAAGATTACAGATCATAAAAAACGAAAAAGCCGATTGGATTTCCCAATCGGCTTTTTTAATATTGTAAAAATCGGCTAAATCCCGGTCGGTTATAACGCTTCCGAAACTACCTCGGTAACTTCCGGAACCATACGTTTCAACAGGTTCTCGATACCTGATTTAAGTGTTACGGTAGATGATGGGCAACCACTGCACGAACCGCGAAGCTCAACAGTAACCACACCCGCATCAAACGAGCGGTAGGTGATAGCGCCGCCATCTTGCTCAACAGCCGGGCGTACGTAATCGTTTAATATCTGCTGGATCTTTATTTCTGTTTCGGTACCTTCAAAGTCAACATCAACAGCTTGCTCAACTGTTTGAACTTTTAGTTCAGATTCAACCGCCCCTTTAACAAACTCTTTCAATATCGGCTGGACGTCGTCCCAGTCGCTGCCTTCGGTTTTGGTAACCGTTACAAAGTTACTTGCGAAGAATACACCATTAACAAAACTGAATTTGTATAATTCCTTTGCAAAAGGTGAATTTTCGGCACTTTCCCTTGTGGCATAATCCACGCTTCCGTTTATTAGCAACTTGTTTACAATAAACTTCATTGTTGCCGGGTTAGGGGTGGCTTCGGTATATACGCTGATATTCATGTGTGTCAAAATTTTATAGTTAACAAATGTAAATAGCTTTTTGATTAATATGCTATCTTAAATTAGTTATGACCTGTTTGTGACGTTGAAAATTACTTAACTAAACCACGCTATACCACTATTTAAACGTTTAAGCATGTCTGTAAACGATAGCCCTATTTCTACCTGATCGTCAACATGATGAATGTATTGGGCTGTTACCAACCGGTAATTATTTTGATCTATTGCCCTGATCCCAATATTCTCACTGGCACCGTTACTGCCTATTAATACAGTGTATGATAATTGGTCGTCAGCATGGCATGCTTTGTTATAAGCTAACAATTCATCAGGGCTGTATAGTACTATATATTGATCTCCTATATCACCTTCAAAAGACTCATAATTATTAAGGTAATACCTATAATCATCCGGAAGGTTGAAACCAATTAAACTTTCTATAGCTCGAAAATTATTTTTGACCCCAGCCTTTTCAACAAAGCCAAGTTTCGCCAATAGGTTTTCAAGTTCTTCCATGTTTTAATATGAAATACTATATCCCCGTATAGTTCTGCGGTGTTATAGCTTTTATCTCATTTTTTACCGCTTCAGATACATTCAACTCATCCACAAACTCCGCAATGGTTTGCGCGTTAACCTGTGTATTGGTACGGGTAAGCTCTTTCAGGGCTTCGTATGGGTTTGGATAACCCTCGCGGCGCAGGATGGTTTGTATCGCTTCGGCAACCACAGCCCAGTTGGCTTCCAGGCTGGCGTTGATAGCTGCCTCGTTCAATAATAATTTATTTAACCCCTTAACGGTTGATTTGATGGCGATAAGCGTATGCGCTACCGGTACGCCTATATTACGTAATACGGTAGAGTCGGTTAAATCGCGTTGTAAACGTGATATAGGCAGTTTAGCAGCCAAGTGCTCAAACAAAGCGTTTGCAATACCCAGGTTGCCTTCGCTGTTCTCAAAATCTATCGGGTTAACCTTGTGTGGCATAGCCGATGAACCAACCTCGCCCGCTTTTATCTTTTGTTTAAAAAAGTTCATGGATATGTAGGTCCACATATCACGGTCAAGGTCTATCAGGATATTGTTAATGCGTTTTAAGGCATCGCATTGCGCGGCAAAGTTATCGTAATGCTCAATCTGTGTGGTGAATTGTGAGCGGTGCAGGCCCAAAATATCATTGATAAAATGGTTGCCGAAGGCCCGCCAGTCAATTTGCGGGTAAGCTACATGGTGGGCGTTAAAATTACCGGTTGCCCCGCCAAACTTAGCCGAATATGGCACAGCCTTTAACAAGGTAAGCTGGTTGTTAAGTCGCTCAATAAATACGTTTATCTCTTTACCCAGGCGTGTTGGCGATGCCGGCTGCCCGTGGGTATGCGCCAGCATAGGTATGGTATCCCACTCCTGCGCGAAGTTGCTAAGCTGCTCAATAAGTTTGGTGATCTCGGGCAGGTAAACTTCTTCAAGGGCAAGCTTAAATGAATAAGGGATGGCTGTGTTATTAATATCCTGAGATGTTAAACCAAAGTGAATGAACTCTTTATGTTCTTCCAGGCCTAATTTGTCAAACTCTTTTTTAATAAAATATTCAACTGCTTTAACGTCGTGGTTGGTTGTTTTTTCGATGTCTTTTATTGCGGCGGCATCTTGCTCAGAAAAATTTTTGTAAATATCACGTAACTTTTCTGTTGCATTTTTATCAAAACTACGTAACTGGGGTAGCGGGTGCTCGCAAAGTGCTATAAAATATTCTACCTCTATGAATACCCTGTATTTGATAAGGGCATATTCTGAAAAGTAAGCGGCCAGGGCTGATGTTGTATTACGGTAACGACCGTCGATAGGAGATATAGCAGACAGGGAAGTTAAATCCATTGAGTGATTTTTTTGCAAAGATAGACAATTGTGTAAAATCAGTGATTGTCAAGTAAAAGTAATTTGAAATGGAAACTTTGAAATCTAAAAATGTTTCCTTAGTTTTGACTCATAATGTCAAACGGTCAAATAGAGAGAATAATTCAGGGTGGTGAAGAACTGTTTTTACAGGCAGGCATCAAGAGTGTAACCATGGACGATATAGCTAAACATCTGGGTATGTCGAAAAAAACCATTTATCATTTTTTTAATGATAAGAACGACCTGGTAATAGCCCTGGTAAAGAAAAAGCTTGAAGAGGATGAATGCCAGATCAATAAAATTATTGAGGAATCGACCAATGTGATTGAAGAGATGATCAATATGATGAAATGTTCGGAAGAGATCTTCAGCAGGATAAACCCAATAGTGATACATGATATGCAAAAGTATCACCCGGATGCCTGGGCCGAATTCCAGAAGTTTAAATCCGATGTGTTGGTGAAAACTTTAGAGGAATTATTAACAAAAGGTATCAAGCAGGGGGTCATCAGGCCGGAGATAGATGTTAAGATCCTGGCTAAAATGCGTGTTAACCAGGTAGAAATGGGCTTTAATGCATCCATATTCCCGGTAGCGCAGTTCAGTGCCTGGCGCGTGCAATACCAATTACTGGAGCATTTTAACTATGGTGTTTGTACCATAAAGGGCCACAAATTATTAGATCAGTATAAGAACGTACATGAAGAACAATTAAATTAAAAAACATCCGGACTGCTGACATACCGCTGTCAATAAACCGGATTGTTTTGTAAAAGAAACAAACAATAAATCTACCATATATATCACTACTCACAAATGAAACGAATCCTCACCCTACTAATCTGCATAACGGGAGCCCTTCGGGGATACTCACAAACCCCGCCTGCAACACCACAAACGTATAATTTTAGCGTACAGGAGGCGGTTAATTACGCCTACCAGCATCAAAACAAAGTTTTAAATGCAAACCTTGATGTTAAAAGCGCCGAATACAAAGTAAAAGAAACTATTGGCCAGGGCTTGCCCCAGGTTGATGGTACTGCATCTTTTACTGATTATCTTAAAATACCCACCCAATTATTACCGGGCGAGTTTTTTAACCAGCCGGGTACATTTATACCGGTTCAGTTTGGTGTTAAATACAACTCAAGCCTTGCCGTTAATGCAACCCAGATCATCTTTAAGGGCAGCTACCTTGTAGGCTTGCAGGCATCAAAAACCTACAAAGAGCTTTCTATACGGAGCGCTACTGCTTCAAAAATTGATGTGAACGTTAATGTTACCAAAGCCTATTATCAAGTATTGGTAAGCAACGAACAAATAAGGCTGCAAGATGCCAATATTAAACAGCTAAAGTTACAGTTAGACCAAACCGTAGCCCAAAACCAGCAGGGAACTGTGGAGAAAATTGATGTTGACCGTATAAGGGTACAATACAATAACCTGGTTACCACACGCGAGAATACTTTACGCACAATGGCGCTTAATTACCAACTGCTTAAATTTCAGATGGGCATGCCAATAGAAGATAACCTGACCCTAAGCAACAAATTAACCGATATTAAGCTGGATGAAAATGTAGCAGATGTTACTATAGATACTGCTTTTTACCATAAACGTATTGAATACGCTTTACAGGAAACCCAGATAAAGCTAAACCAGTTTGATGTAAAGAATAAAAAAGCTGCTTTCTTGCCATCACTATCGGCAAACGGTACTTATTCGGCATCTTATCAAAACAATAGCTTTCGCGATTTATATTCATCGAGCTTCCCGTCAAGCTATATCGGCTTAACATTAAACGTTCCTATTTTTAGCGGAGGTCAGCGTACAAACCAGCTAAGGCAATCGCAGATCACGGTACAAAAATCAATCAACGATCTGGAAAACCTGAAAAACTCTTTACACCTTGACGCCCAAAAAGCTAATGTTAGTTTTATAAACGGTTTGCAAACACTTAAAAACCAGGAGGAGAGCCGCAAACTTGCCGAAGAGGTGTTACGTGTTTCGCAAATAAAATACCAACAGGGGGTAGGCTCAAGTATTGAGGTTACACAAGCACAAACCGCCCTTGAGGAAGCTGATAATAAATACATACAAGGCCTTTATGATGCCATGGTAAGTAAAGTAGACCTTGACAAAGCATACGGAAGAATTCAATAAAATCAACTAAACCACTATATATCAACATTGAAAATGAAAAAATTAATATACATACCCGCATTACTGTTACTGGCAGCATGCTCAAGCAAACCAAAAGATAAAAAAGCCGAGCTGGCCGATCTTCAAAAACAACAGCAGGAAATAAATGCCAAAATAACTAAGCTGCAAAGTGAAGTTGGCGGCGATTCTACAAAAGCGGCTGAAATAAGTGTTGCCGAAGTTAAAAGCGGTGCTTTTACTAACTATGTACAAATACAAGGTAAAATTGATGCGCAGGATAACGTTACCGCTTATCCGCAATCGCCGGGTACTATTACCGCTATTTATGTAAAACCTGGCCAGCACGTTAGCAAAGGCCAGGTGCTTGTGCAGTTAGATAACAGTACGCAAAGGCAAACTATTGCTCAAAACGAAGCAACAGTTGAATTGAACCAAACATTGTACAATCGCCAGAAAAATCTTTGGGATCAGAAAATTGGCACTGAAGTTCAATTTTTACAAGCCCAAACAACATTGTCGGCGAGCAAAAAAGCCTTAGCCGCTTTACGCGAACAGGCAGCCATGTATCGTATTGTATCGCCAATAAGTGGTACAATTGACCAGATGGATCTTAAGCTTGGCCAGGTTGCACAACCCGGTACTACAGGTATCCGTATTGTAAATGCTGATGTTTTAAAAGTTAAAGCTGATGTACCTGAAAGTTATGCAGCAAGTGTTGGTACAGGTAATGAGGTTTTGATTTTAGTGCCTGATGCGAATGATTCATTAAAAACCAAGGTGACATTTGCCGCTAAAGCTATCGATCCAACATCGCGCAGTTTTGCGGTTGAAATAAAACTGCCCGAACGTAAATCACTTCGCCCTAACATGACTGCTATTATCAAAATAGCCGATTACTCAAAAACTAACACGGTCTCTATCCCGGTTAAAGCAGTACAACGGTCAGAGAATGGCGATTACGTTTATGTGAACGAAAACGGCATAGCCAAACGTAAAACTGTTAAAGTTGGCGTAACGTATGGTGGCATGTCAGAAATTTTATCTGGCTTAAAAGCCGGCGAGCAATTAGTTACCGAAGGTGCCGCTGATATTGAAGATGGCGATAAGGTAAAGGTTTTACAGTCTGCTAATTAATTTTTAACAAACCTGATCTATTATATATGAAAGATCTTAAAAAAGAATTTGGCCCCTCAAGTTGGGCCATAGATAATAAAACCGCTATATATGTGCTCATATTTTTGATCACAGTATTGGGGCTTATAAGCTACAACAGCTTACCTAAAGAGAATTTTCCGGATATAGCACAATCTAAAGTGTTTGTTACTACAACATGGGCGGGCCAATCTGCGCAAAACGTGGAAAACCTGGTAACCAGGCAGTTGGAGAAACAGCTAAAATCTTTAAAAGGCCTAAAAAAGGTAACCTCAAACTCGGTACAAAATGTATCTATTATTACCGCTGAATTTCAAGCGAATATCAAAATAAAAGATGCTAAGATCGATGTTAAAGATGCTGTTGATAAAGCTAAGCAAGATTTACCGCAGAACGACAATAACTTTAAAGAGCCGGTAATATCTGATATTAATGTTGCCGATTTGCCTATACTTTACATCAACATATCCGGTGATTATGACCTTAAGAAATTAAAGGAATATGCCGATCTGTTAAAAGATGAGATTGAAGGTTACAAAGAGATCTCGAAAGTTGATGAGGTTGGTGCGTTAACGCCAGAAATTCAGATCAATGTTGATATGAATAAAATGACTGCGGCGCAAATAGGTTTTGATGATATTGTTACTGCTGTTGGTAAGGAAAATGTCTTGTCATCTGCGGGTACTATTAAAACCGATGGTGTACGAAGAAGCATTGATATTAAACAGGATTTTAAGAATGCGGATGAAGTTAAAGCAATGATTATCCGGAACCCTAAAGGCCAGGCGGTTTATTTAAGGGATATTGCCGAAGTTAAAGATGCATTTTTAGAGCAGGAAAGTTACGCGCGTTTAAAAACACCTAACAGCAAAGTATTTAAAAATGTTATTACCCTAAACGTTAGTAAAAGGGCGGGTGAAAACTTAATTGAAGCATCGGACAAGATAAACGACCTGATAAAGGTTAAACAAAAAACGGTTTTCCCTAAAGGGTTAAATATTACCGTAACGGGTGACCAGTCTGACAAAACCCGTACAACACTTAATGACCTGATCAATACGATAGTTATTGGTTTTATACTGGTAACCGTTATCCTGATGTTTTTTATGGGTACAACCAATGCCATATTTGTGGCATTATCTGTACCGTTATCCTGCTTTATCGCCTTCCTGATCATGCCGGCCATTGGGTTTACGCTTAACATGATCGTACTATTCTCGTTCCTGCTGGCACTGGGTATTGTGGTAGATGATGCCATTGTGGTTATCGAGAATACGCACCGTATTTTTGCAAACGGAAAAGTACCTATTAAAGAGGCGGCTAAAATAGCAGCAGGTGAGGTGTTTTTACCAGTATTTTCTGGTACCATGACAACTCTTGCACCGTTTGTGCCATTGGCTTTCTGGAATAGCTTAATAGGCCATTTCATGTTCTTCCTGCCAATAACATTGATCATCACCTTGTTAGCATCGTTGGTAGTGGCTTATATCATGAACCCGGTATTTGCGGTTGATTTTATGAAGCCGCACGTTGAGGGCGAGCATGATAATCCAAAATTTGATAAGGGCACCAAGCGTGCATTGATCTATTTAACTATTGCTACCGCAGTTGGTTATTGGATAAATGTTGGTATAGGTAACTTTATGGTACTCATAATTGTACTTTATTTGCTGAATCATTTCTTCCTGTTAAAGGTGATAGACAGGTTCCAGAAAAATGTGTGGCCACGTTTCCAAAACTGGTATGCTAAATGGCTGGAGAAAGCTGTTAGAAGGCCAATTACCATGCTGGTTGGTACATTTGTACTCTTTATCGTTTCGATAGTATTAACGGCTACTATAGGTAAAACACCTGAGTTTTTCCCTGCGGGAGATCCTAACTTTGCTTACGTATATATTACCATGCCAATTGGTACAGACCAGGCAACTACTAACGAAGTAACCAAAAACCTTGAAAAGCGCGTTGCAGAAGTAGTAGAAAGTGATAAAGATGTTGTATCCTCAATTATATCAAACGTTACAAAAGGCGTAACCGACCCAACTGATGAAGACCAGGGCGATTACCAGAATAAAGGTAAAATTACGGTTGCTTTTGTTGAGTTTGGCAAACGCGAGGGTAAGGATACTAAAGAGATCCTGAAAAGGATCCGTAATTCGGTACAGGGAGTACCAGGTGCTAAAATATCTGTGGCGCAAGAAAACAGCGGACCGCCAGTGCAAAAGGATATTAGTATCGAGCTGATAGGCGATAACTTGGATTCGTTGGTGAAAACCAGTAACCGCTTAAAAGCTTACTTGGCAAAACAGAATATAGCCGGTATAGAGAACCTTGTTGCTGATGTGCAGAATGATAAACCCGAAATTGTATTTGACGTTAATCGTGAACGCGCTAACCGCGAAGGCATAAATAGCTACCAAATAACCGATGCGCTTTTTACATCAATTTTTGGAAAAAAGGCAGCCGATTACAGGAATACAAAAGAGGACGATTACAAAATAATGGTGAGAGCTAACCAGGATCAACGAGGTAATATTGATGAATTGCGAAATTTAAAAATTACCTACCGTGATTTGGCTACAGGTGGTGCAATACGCCAGGTGCCAATATCCGCCTTTACTGATGTGAGGTACACCAATACCTATAGTAATATTAAGCGTAAGCAACAGAGGAGGGTGTTAACATTGGGGTCGAGCGTTATTAAGCCATATAACCCAAATGATGTAAACGCCAATATTTTAAAAGCGATAAATAATTTCAAAAAATCTGACGATATCATTATCCGTCAGGGTGGTGGGCAGGAAGATCAGATGGAAGCGGTAACCTTTTTAGGTGGTGCAATGGCAACATCATTTGGTTTAATATTGATCATCCTGATGATACAATTTAACTCGATAGGTAAAACGTTTATCATCATCAGCGAGATTTTGTTTAGTATTATAGGGGTGCTACTTGGTACAGCTCTATTTGGAATGACCATGGCTATTGTAATGACCGGTGTAGGTATCATAGCCCTCGCGGGTGTAGTGGTACGTAACGGGATCTTGCTGGTAGAGTTTACCGATATGCTGATAGACCAGGGCGCAAACCTGCACGATGCAGTTGTAGAGGCCGGCCATACCCGTATGACGCCAGTATTATTAACCGCTACCGCAGCTATATTGGGCTTAATACCACTGGCGGTTGGTTTTAATATCGACTTTGTGGGCTTGTTTACACATGGCCAGCCACACATTCACTTTGGTGGCGATAACGTAGCCTTCTGGGGCCCGTTAGCATGGACAATGATCTTCGGCCTGGGGTTTGCAACCATCATTACCCTGATATTGGTACCATGTATGTACATCATCCGTGTAAACATGAAAAACTATTTCTTTGGTAAAAAAGAAATATCGGGTGTTGAGAAACGCAAGTTAGAAGTTGCTGAAGCGGAAGCATCAGTATAAACTCTTTATCAATATAAAAGGGCCGCATAGTTTAACTGTGCGGCCCTTTTTTTTGTTTATAAGCTGTTTATTTTAAACGATGTTTAAGACCTTTTAGGGAAGCCCATATTTTCTTTACCTTCCTTTCGCGCCTGCTGCCTGCGTCAAGGGCATCATATACCAGGCCGGCGGTTATGGCATAAACACCGTGGTGTAATACATCAATGGCTATATCTTTTGGTTGCTGTTTGTTTATAGGTTTGGCTGCATCATGTTTTGGCAGCATAATTAACGAAGTACCCCATACAGCGCCAAAGTGTAAAAGGGTGGCAGGTAGGCCTTTTAGTCCGGTTAAACCGATCAATCCTCTTGCAGCGCCCCATGCAGTGCCATAGCCCCAATGTAGCTCTTGCGATAGCTGCTGCTTATCCTGTTTGGATGCTGGTTTAACACCCGCTGTATCTTCGGCAACCTTTAATGTTGCGTCGCTGGGGCCGCGTTTGGTTATTTTCATCTCTATCATCTGCGATAGCGTCATGGCGGCTGTTGCGGCAATACCAGCCAGCAGGCCTTTGCCTATTGCGCTGCCCAGGGCACCAAGCGAATTATCTTCATGTAGTTTCATAGGTGGTGTTAGTTTGTTATTGGTATGAACAAGTGGATTTAATTATTGATTTAATTTTTTTACTTCGAAGTGGAGTAGGAAGCAGCATTTGCAACTTGTTCTGTTCCACTGTAAAATGGAACAAGTGGAACAAATGGAACATATTGTTAGTCAGTTAATTAGCGTTTTAAATTTGTCCGTCTATTTAAAGTTTTACTTTACAATTTTGACGTAAATAGTTAACTAACAGGTGTTTATTAAAATGCCGGTTTTGTTCCACTTTTTGTAAACGGAACAGGAAATTGATCGAAAATAACGATATTTTTTCGCCTTATTTCGACCTCAGTTCGCCTTTTTTCGCCCCCAGTTCGGCCTTTTTTGCGTGCCTGTAAGGGGATGGGAATATAGACCTTTTATTATCTAAATATTTGATTATTAGATTTTTATGAATTTTTGGCTTGTTCCATTTTGTTCCATTTTGTCTCGTTTTTTTTGGTAAATCAGGCATAACAAGAATTGTGAATAATTTTCAATGCTTTGCGTTTAAAAATCCTCACGCAAAGACGCAGAGACGCGAAGAAAACGATATATGAATTAAATAATAAATATGCACTGCGTCTTAGCGTCATTGCGTGAATAAAAATTGACACTTTGCATTTTAACGCACCTCGTTTGTGATGATTTATATTACCACTATACACAAATCAGTTATTGTTGCAACTGCACTATCATATCGTTCACAGTTATAGCCCTGTTTAAAGTATTATTTATTACAACATTATATACCACAAACTGTTATCGATTATATGGAACTTAAATTAACAAATGCATTTAAGCAGGCCGCAGGGCTTGGAGTAATTGCCGGGATGCGTACCTTTTCGGCGCCGGTGGTTGTTAGCCACGTTTACAGCAGGCACCCATCAAAGCAGTTGAAAAAAACGCCTGCACAATTCATGCAAACCATTACCACATCAAAAGTATTTAAGGTTTTAGCCGCAGGCGAACTCATAGGCGATAAATTACCCTATACACCAAACCGAACCAGCGCGGGCGGGCTCATCGGCCGTTTTTTATCAGGCGCGTTATGTGGCGCTACTGTATATAAGGCTAATCATCAGCAACCCATAGTAGGTGGAATTATAGGCGGGGCGGCGGCAATAGGCTCGGCATTTGGTTGTATGTTCTTGCGTATTGCCCTGGGTAAACGTACGGGGTTGCCTGATCCGGTTATAGGCGCTATTGAAGATGTTATTGTGATTGCTACAGGTACGGCGCTTGCTAAACACATGTAGTTTTTACATTTTAAAATCATCTTTTTAGAAAGCTGTTATTAATTGATTGGTAAATTGATAGTTTTGTTAAAAAAGTCAGGAATTTATCTTTCAGGAGCAATATGAGCGCAGTAATTGATCAGCAGGATATTAAACGCGAGAAAATTTTAGAGGCATCGTACCAGCGTTTTCTTCATTATGGTTATTCAAAAACCACCATGAATGAAATTGCAGGTGATCTTTCAATGTCAAAAGCCCTGCTTTATTATTATTTTCCGGATAAAAGCGAGCTATACATGGCCGTTATGCGCAAGTTGGCCGGTGATTATCTGAAACAACTGGAGGATAAATTGGGCCACTTTACCGATCTGCGTGAGGCTTTCCTGTTTCAGGTTAATACCCATCACGAATTCATTGTTAACAATTATAACTTTTTCGATTTCTTCCGCCTTAATGAGCAAAATCTGCCTGATACTATTTGGGAAATTGTTGGCCATATCCGCGAAGCCGAAATAAAACTGCTGACCGGAGCCATACAATCCGAAGTAGAAAAGGGTAATATAAAACCGGTTGCAAACACCATAGAGATTGTAGAAGTATTTTTAGATGCTTTGCATGGTATTAAGGTTGGCGGCGCGTTACCACATAAAAAGCTAAACTTCCCACATAAAGAGCACCTGGACGAGATCCATAACAAACGCCTGCTGCTGATAGATATTTTTGTTAAGGGCTTAAAATAAACTGCAGTTATACCAGGCTGTTATTAACAGCAATATTACCTATCAGTATTTTATGGATAGGGCAGGCATCGGCAATGGTTATCAGGCGTTTAAGTTGCTCGTCGGTAAGTACACCTTTAAAAGCGAGTTTGCTTTCAATCAACACACCCTTGGGGTTTTTAAAAAGCTCCAGGTTGATGTTTATCTCATCAACTACCCACATTTTGCGGTCTATATACATCCTTAGCGTAATTACCGTGCAACTGGCAAGGCTGGCCAGCAATAAGTTATAAGGCGACATACCGGTGTTGGCACCGCCAATATCTACAGGTTCATCGGCAATTATAGTATGGTTGCCACTGGTTATAGTAGTTTGGTATTTCGCGTGGGTAATTATCGCGGCGGCGTCAACAATAAATTCGTTATCACTTTCCATGCATCAAATATAATAGCAATTAGTTATCCTTATCTAAATTAAGCATGGTCCAGTTTGATGCGTTTGCACCGGCGCCGCCATTATATTTTAGGGTGATAGTAAAATGAGTTTTGGATGTTTCGCCATCATCAAACTTTTCGGTGTAAAATGATTTGATCACATAAACCGAATCTGATTTTTTGGCGAACTTATATTCAGCGTCAGAAAAATCTACTCTGGTTGAAAGTATGGTGGGTTGTATAAACTTCCTGGCAACCCCATAAGCGGCATCGCTATCCGGCAGGCCGGTGAATATACCCGCCGAGCCCGAAAGGGCATATTTGCCAAGTAAAACCGCGAAAATAACTACAAAAAAAGCGAGTAACCACCCTGCTTTTGAGGCCGACTTTTTCTTAGCCGCCTTTGCTTTTGCGTAATTTTTTGCCATAGTGAATAAGGTGGCGCAAAATTAAGTAAAATTAATAAAAATCATAGCATCTGCTGGCACCCAGGAATTTGTGCTCGGTACCCGAGCGGGAAGGTAAAGTAGTTTCGTAGCCAATGCTGCCTTCTGTTGTACCGCTTGTATTGCCATAATTAAGTCCACCTGCCGGTACATCATGGCTTATCCCAAAGCGTACCTTTTCACCACCTTCTTTGTTGATGAACAGATCGAAAATAAGCGATACCACAATGGCACTTGGCCCGCCCGCGCCGCCGCTACGGTACCAAACCCCGGCATTTATACTGCGGCGCTTGTACTGCATGCCCGCGCTTATTGATTGTGCCTGTGCCTGCTTATAAAACACAACCGATGGGATGATGTATGATTTGTCGTCCTCATCCATATTATCATCGCGGGTAAGGTTATAACGGAAACTGGCATGCGCCGTACCCCTCATGGGCAATACATAGGGTGTGCCGGTAAATGATTCGTTGGGGCGGTTAATATGCTGCAGAGCGCCGCCTATATTAAAGTTTTTAAGGGTAAGGTTGATGCCCGCACCGGCATCAAAAAAGAATTTGTTATTAAAATCGGGTTTATCGGCGCCGGTGGTTGAGCCGGGTATATAACCCAGGCTGGGGTCTATCTGATCGCCAAAAACAAGCTTGCTAAAATCAACAGAGCGGTTTGTTACACCTGCCTGCAAGCCGAATGATAGCACATAATCTTCAGACCCTACGCTATAAGAGTATATCCCCGCAAAATTGTTTTTTGTTAAAAAGGCCGAACCTTCGCTGCTGCGCGTAACCAATAAGCCTATACCACCGCCAAACTGCGGTACATTATAATCTATAGATGCCGAAATATAGGAGAGGTTGCCCGGTAACGATGAGTACTGGTTACGGTAGATGAGGTTCATGCGCAGGTCGCCGTCAAACTGGCCGTTCAAAGCCGGGTTAAGATAAACAGGGGAGTTGAAGAACTGCGAGTACATATGATCTTGCGCGGAAGCATGCAGGCAGCCAAGCATGGGTATTAAAATTAATAGAAAATGTTTTGCCAATCCCTTCATCTCACTTATCTGATTAAATTTATTGTGCCCGAGCGTTTAGGCAGCGAGCCATTGTATGACATGCCTTTCCAGTCTGCCCCGTTTAAAAACTTAGCGGTTATTTGCCAGATATATACGCCCTGCTGTGCAGGCGCCCCTTTAAATGTACCATCCCAGCCATCTACCGGTTCGCCATTGCTGTCGAGCTGTGTGGTTTGCCATATCAGCTGCCCCCATTTATTAAATATCTGCATGCGCCATTCCTTCAATTTTTGCCCCTTGGCTTTAAATGTGCGCAGTTCGGTTTTAGTAGCCTCTGGTTGGAATGCGTTGGGTAGGAATAACTCGCCGGTGAATTTAATTTCGATGGCATGGGTTTTTATGTTTGAACAGTTGCTGCCGGGTGCTGTAGCCGTAAGCGCTACCGTGTACGGCGATTTTTCGTAACTGTAAAAATGTTGGGCCGGGGTGAAACTATTGTCTGCCGCGCTGCCATCTCCAAAATCCCATTTGTAAGTTAGGGATGCGGCAGGAGTGGTGCCTGCATCGGGAGTTGTGTTTACAAAAGTTACATTATTGTTCACATCAATCGTAAAAGTAAAATCGGGTTGTGGTAACGGAACCACCTCTATCGAATGCTTGCCTGACTCTGCAGCGCCACAACCTGTATTACTGGCACTTATTGATACCTTATACTTGCCTATATTAGGGAATATGTAGTTATAATCTGCCGGGCCGGCTTGTAGTTCGTATAAAAAATCTCCTGCATCATTATAAATGCGATAAGAGAAAATAGTAGCGTTGGCGGTTAGGTTTAAAAATGTTACAGGCGAGCCCAGACAAACCGTAGTTTGATTGTTTTTAACCGACATTACAGGTGTTACATTTGACGGCGCAACATCTATTGGATATTCGATAGACCGCAGGCCCACCACATCGCAATTGTTTGTTGCCTGCATATAAACATGCCACCTGGCAATATTAGGTATATTTACTGTTGGAAATACCGCCGCTGTTTTATCAAACCTGGTTACATGGCCTTTCTCTACTCCATTTTCATCCACCAGGTAAAAATCGTACTGTTTATTGGTGCCCGGCGATTGGTTTTGTACTGTAAGCGATAACGAACCGCATGCCTGGGCATTGCTTGGGTTTATTACTGCAACCGGTGTAGTCGGGCTTACGGTAATATCCATAGTTTTTGCGGGATGTGGGGTACAGCTGTTTGTAATGGTTAACGATACTGTACGTATCACATCCGTTCCGTCTGCATTCGGCTGGAACGCGTGCGTCGGATTTTTTCGGGTTGATGTTGACCCATCACCAAAATCCCATAGGTATTGGGTACCTGGGAGATCAGGGGTAGAGGTATTGGTAAAAGTAATGCCTTGTGGCCCGCAAACCTGTGTTATTATACTCGTGAAATCTGGCGTTACATCAGCGCCGTTAACGATGGTTGCCACATCCGAGTTATTAGTTGTACACGGTGCGTTAGCAAAAATTGTCCATTGGAATTTATAGGTGTTACCAGCTGTTAAACCTGTAACCAGCGTTTGAGGGTTGCTTGGATCTGCAATTACAATATTAGCAGTAGGCCCGTCTACCTGAGTCCATTTCCCGACAAAGGTGCCCGGGTTGTTTGCAGTTAATTGAACTGATGTTTGGTTACATAATGGCGCATAAGTACCCGCATGTGCTAAAGGAGGGGGGGGCGTAACAGTGATAATTGTTACGGTAGAAAACTCGTTACCGCAACTGCCACCGCTTATAACAGCCCTGTACTGGGTTGTTTGGGTTAGGTTACTATAATTTAATGTTGCAGTGGTATTAACTACAGGCAACCAGCTTGTACCGTTATTAACCGAACTTTCCCAGCGGATAATGTTACCTATATAGCCCGATAATGTTATCTGGCCGCTATTGGTAGGTGCGCAAACTGTAGTTGTACCCGCGGTAGTACCGCCAACAGCTTCGGCATTATTGGTAATGGTAACTGTATTTTGAGTTGGCGGGCAACTGGGCGCTGCGGTAATTGTCCAAGTAAATTTATAGATCTGGCCGGGTAGTAAGCCGCTTACCACCGCATGCGGGTCTGTATTGTCACTAAAGGTAATACCTGCCTGCCCCGAGGCAACCGTCCACTTACCCGTACCCGGCGATGGGTCATTACCTTTTAAAGTGTAGGTAGATGAGATACAAATAGCTTCATCAGGCCCGGGCACTGATTGCTTTGGTGCAGGCTTAACGGTAACAACAGCCTGTTTAGATGGGCCGGGGCAGGTGCCATTATAAGGAGTGATGGTATAAGTAACGGTACCCGATGCCCCGGAGTTATTTACCAATACATCTTGTATGCTTGCAGCTGTAATGGGAGTTGAGTGGTTTGTGGCGCCTGTAATTCCGTTTGTGGCTACAAATGTCCAGGTGTATGTTGTTGGGTTTACGTTTGATGTTAAAGTAATATTTGCCGGCTGGTTACTACAAATTTCGGCATCAACCGGTACCGCGGTAATATCAGGCAGTGGGTGTACCGTTAATTTTAAACTGAACGGTGTACCCGGGCAACCGTTTAATGTTGGCGTAATGGTATAAGTAACAATCGCGTCGGTACTGCCGTTGTTGGTGATCAGGTCGTTTATGGTGTTGCCGCTGCCGGTGGTGCCAAAACCAGTGGCCGTTCCCGATGTTAAAGCGGTTGTCCAGTTAAAAGTGGTGGCGGGGTTTGCCGCGGTAATGGTATAATTAAAATTTGTGCCGCTGCAAACCGGTGGTGGTGTAGGGCTACTGGTAACAGTTGCCTTTTTAATGATAGTGATTAAAACAGTGCTGGGTATCTGGTTACAAGGCGCTGCAAGCGATGTGGTAGCGGTGTAGGTTAACATTACCTGCCCGTTAGTAATATCGGCCGCGGTAGGTGTATAGGTAGTATTGGGTGAATTTGGTGTAGAAAAAACGCCACCTGTTGGGCTTGTCCATTTCACTCCGGTAACAAGGCCACCTACGCCCGGCGAACCGGTTAAATTTACAATACTGCCCTCGCATATGTTTGGCTGTGGCGGGCCTGCAGATACCATTGGAGATACCGCGAATTTTAATTGCTGTGTTTTGGTAACGGTACCGCAATTATTGGTATGTGTAACCGATATGTTGTAGGTGGCGTAATCGTTAAAAACAATACGCGGATATTGGCTATTAGCTGTACTGCCCGTTGCAAATGAAGAGGTACCACCGTCAGGGCTGGTAACAGTCCATGTGTAAGTAGTAGGTGATGCTTGTGCCGTGCCATCAAATGTTGTTTTGGTAGATACTGCAGTAGGGTCAAAACTTAGCGTAACCCCTTTGCCGCACTCATTGGTATTGGGCGATAATGTAGCCGTAGGCGTAGTGTTTACAACTATCTGTTTTACAGGGCCGGTTACAGTACCGCAGCTAAGCGTAGTAATATCAAGCCTGAATTGATAAACCCCGATGCTGTTAAATGTAAAAGTTGGTGTTTTAAGGGCCGCATTAAAGGTAACACCGTTAGTTGGGCCACCTACCTGAACCCATTTGTAGGTTGTGTTGGTATTGCAGATCTCATCAACTACCGATGTATTAACCGGCGTTAAGGGGACATCTGCAAGGCAGTATATTGCGGGGATCGTAAAATTGGGCTGGGGTTTATCCTGCACACATACCTGATGCGGAACATCCACAGCTGTACATAAACCATTGCTGCTTACTAATTTTAGCGTTACTGTATAACTGCCATGAGTTGGAAAGGTATAAACAAAATTATCTTCTTTTTTAAGAGAGGGGCTTGTAAATACCGTACCATCTGGCGCCGTTACAGACCACCTGTAGCGAGCGTCGGCGTTCTTACAATCGGGCCCGTTATTATTAGGGTCCTGGCCGGGGTCGGATGTATTAGAAAATGTAGCCGGTGTATTAGTACAAGCATTTTGAGGATACGAAAACGAATTTGTAGGCTGGGTTAAAACTTTAGCATAGCCGGTAAACGGCGTTAAATTTTGGCAAATACTTATTGGGACAAAGTCTACCTGGAAAACATTCCTTTGTGTGCCTATTATATGGCCGCAGGATGATTCGGTATAAACATGGCTTACTTTACCTTGTGCAGCACTAATTTCGCAAAAGGTTAGTTTGTCATCAGCACTGCCGTCTCCCCATTTCACGTTATAGACCAGGCCCGGGTAATTATATTTAAAACTTTGCTGTCTCCCTTGTCCATCATCACCCAGCGGGAGTGTATAAGTAAGTGGGGTTTGGCTGCCTAAGCACACTGTTGTGCTTACAGTACCACCAAAAGCGTAATATAACGTATTGTTGATCAGCGTATACGATTTTGTACCTATAACCGCGCCTTTTTGAGCCCTGACTATTACGGTGTAATTTGTAAGATCGGCAGTAAATGAGGTTGGGATTGGTTTTGGAGCCGAAGCTGCTTGTGAGAATTCATTAAAGAAAACAGCTGTTACAACCGACCCTGCGGTAGAAGTATTAGTGAAATCATAAGGCGGTGGCGGGTTATCTATATCAGCTGCACATACGCCAAATACCTCAGGGTTGCTGTTGCTGATTGTTTGGGAACTTACCCCAGCTGTAACACCACCAACCGCACTGATCGTGAACGGATTTGAAGGTAAACTAATACCGGCGGATGTAGATTCGATCCTTAGCCGGTAGCCTGTACCTGGCAGTGCTGTCGCCGGAATTACGCCGTTTAAAAAAGTTTCATAAAAGCCGGTTTTTGTTGATAATACAGTAGGAGCAGCAAAACTACCGGCTGCGTTAGATAAAACAAGTTTAAAAGTATTCCCCTGGGCAATACAGCCCGAAGTATTATCGATATGAAAAGGCAAAGTAATGCTCGATCCCTGCCCATAGGGACCGGGGTCAATAGCACCTACAGTAATGGTTTGGGCCGAGGCAGCAGCCGTTATTACAAGTAGGGGTAGTAGTAAAAAAAATAAACCTTTTGTAAAAGTTTTACCCATCAATCACAAATCAAAATCATTTTTCCGTTTCGGCACAAAATAAACCAATAGTTTATGTATTGCTTTATACGGAATAAATGCGCCCGTGTTACAGAAAAATGAACTTTTTTAAGTGCTAAATGGAAGTTTTAACTTAACCTATCCGAAAAATAAGTAAGATATTAATATAGCGGCTATTACACCTGCAAAGTCGGCTATTAAGCCCGCCGGGATGGCGTAACGCGATTTTTTTATACCAACCGAACCAAAGTACAATGCAACTATATAAAACGTTGTATCGGCAGATCCGTTGAACACCGAACCAAGCCTGCCAGCAAAACTATCGGCGCCGTAAGTTTGCATTACATTTATCATCATGGCCTTTGAACCCGATCCGCTTAAAGGTTTCATATAAGCAACAGGCATGGCATCTACAAAACGGGTATCCATATGCAGGCTTGTGGCAGCCCAGCGTACGCCGTTGTTCACATAATCTAACGCGCCGCTATTGCGAAAAACACTGATGGCAACCAACATGGCTACCAGGTAAGGAATTATTTTTACAGATACTTCAAAACCACTTTTAGCGCCATCAATAAAACTTTCAAATACATTTACCTTTTTGCGCAGGGCCCCTAATATAAATACTGTTGGTATGGCAAATAGCAGCAGGTTACTGGCTACTTTAGATACAACGGTTATCTGTTCTTTATCTAAATACTGAGTAAAGTACCAAACCAGGGCCAGTATAAACGCCGTCATGCCGCCAAGCCAGCCTAAAATGACCCTATCAAACAGGTTTATTTTTTGCTTAATGGCAACTGCTATCATCCCAACAACTGTTGCTACATAGGTAGCTATAATGCAGGGTATTAAAACATCGGCAGGGTCTTTGGCGTGTAGTATAAAACGCTGCGCAATAATGGTTACCGGTAGCAATTGAAGCCCCGATGTATGCAGCACCAAAAACATGATCTGCGCGTTAGATGCGGTCTCTTTATTGGGGTTAAGTTCCTGCAGGCTGTTCATGGCCTTCAAACCGAGTGGGGTGGCGGCGTTGTCCAATCCAAGCAGGTTGGCCGAAAAATTCATGATCATTTGCCCGGTAGCAGGGTGCTTTTTGGGTACCTCTGGAAATAAACGGCTTAGGAAAGGCCCCACAATGCGCGAAAGGAAGTTCATTGCACCCGCCTTTTCGCCGATATTAAGTATCCCAAGCCATAATACCATATTACCCGCCAAAGGCAGGGCAATATCCATTACTGATGACTTAGAACTATCAAACATACCATCAACCAGCAGTTTAAACGCATCTACATCGCCTAAAAACACCAGCTTGCAAAATGCTATTACAAACGCGATAAGGAAAAATGCTATCCAGATGTAGTTTAAGGCCATAATAATGATTCAGGCCATGAAGTTAATTTTTTTTGAATAATTTATCAGGATTAAGCATATTTAAAATGCAAATACTTGCCCAACGATGAAACAAACAGCACAAAAACTTACCGCCGTTATTGATGATTTTTTAAACCTGCAAATATCCCAAATTAACTGGGAAAACCAGGCTGCGCCGGGCAAATGGACCAATAAGCAAATTATAGGGCATTTAATTGATAGCGCGCACATTAACCTGCAGCGTTTTGTACGCTGCACTTATGAAGAGGGGTTTAAACTGATCTATTTACAGGAGGAGTGGGTTACTGCCCAGCATTACCAGGCCGCTGATATTACCGGATTGCTAAAACTTTGGGAATTGGTAAACCGGCAAATTGTAAGAGTGCTGGCCAATTACCCAGCCGACCGTACCCAGGTAAAATGTGATAACGGCCGCTACGAACCTTCGTTTAATACCGTAGCGTTTTTAGCGGAGGATTATATTGTGCATATGCAGCACCATTTAAACCAGTTAAGTTAGTTATAAGCCGTAATGCCTTTGTCTGATACCAGCCTGATGGTGTATTCCCGGCGGGTTGGGTTATAGGGTACGGCATCGTTCACCATAATATAGATGGTGCCAAGGTCTTTTACAACAAAAGTCTGCACATCGGGCGTGGTGCTCTCCTTGTTTACGTATTGCGATATAGAATTGTATATCATATTATATTGCCCCAACTCGTTCGTTTCCATTTCAATGTACATCCGCCTGCCATCAACACGTATATTGGTGCTAACATAAGTACCACCCGCTATCTTCAGATCGTATTTCCTCAAATTCTTTTTCTCGTCTTTTTTAGTAAGCGTGTACCCTTTGGCAACAAAGAAGGTGTCGGCCTTGTTGATGTTGTTATGTAGCAGGTAGCTCAGGTCGTCGTACGATATCAGGTTTGTTTGCGCGAAACACACCGATGCGAAACAAAACAGGAGGGCTGATAACAGTAACTTTTTCATGCAGGTTTGCGTATATATAAGTATATATAATTAACGTCAAGATATATAAATGGTATGCTATTATTATCCTAAAAACATAACTTAGCAAAATTATTACACTACTATGCCTACTATAAAACTATCACGCGTTAGCGGCGACTATGGCTTTGAAGCCACCGACGAATATGGACACACCGTACGTATGGACAGCAGCACCGAAAGTGGCGGCCAGAATTTTGGCGTGCGCCCTATGCAAATGCTTTTAATGGGTTTGGGCGGATGCTCGGCCATTGATGTTATCGCTATTCTTAAAAAGCAACGCCAGGACGTAGTTGATTACAAAATGGTTATTGCCGGCGAACGCGAAGCAGGTAAAGAACCATCGTTATGGCAGGATATTACGCTTGAGTTTCATTTATATGGTACTATTGATGAGGATAAAGCCAACAAAGCAGTCGAATTATCATTAGGAAAGTACTGTTCTGTTGCGGCTACGCTTTATAAAGCCGATGCGGATATTAAATGGAAGGTGATCATCCATCCGGCGGCATAAATTCCCGGTTACCTATGCAGCAAGTTATACCTATACCAACCCTGCACTTATTCCCCATATTGGATAAGCTGTTGATAGAGCTGCTTGGCTCATTAACTGCTGCTGACTGGAACAAGCCTACCGTTGCCCGTTTATGGACGGTGAAAGATATTGCCGCGCACCTGCTTGATACAAATATGCGTACCATATCGTACGCGCAGGGCTACGAGATGGCGATCGCCACCCAGATAAACAGTTACCAGGACCTTGTTGCTTATTTAAACGAACTGAACGCTACCTGGGTAAACGCAATGAAAAGGGTTAGCCCGCAATTGATCACGCAACAGTTGGCAAGCACAGGTAAGCAATATATAGAACATTTAAATACATTAAACCCCTTTGAACAGGCCAAATATCCGGTTTCATGGGCCGGGGAAAGTACCTCCCTCAACTGGTTTGATATTGCCCGCGAATACACCGAAAAATGGCACCATCAACAGCAGATCCGCGACGCGGTTGGCATACCGGGCTTAATGACAAAAGAGTTGTTTTATCCCTGTATAGATACGTTTATGTATGCCTTGCCACATGCGTACCGAAACGTTGATGCTACAGCGGGCACGATAATTAAAATAACCATAAGCAGCGATATTGGTGGCGACTGGTACTTGCTAAAAGCCGCGCAAAAATGGGAACTGCTGAAACAGCAACCGGCAAACCCTATCCCGTCGGAGGTTATTATTGACCCCGAAACCACCTGGAAATTCTTCACAAAGGCTATTACACCCCAAGTAGCGCTTCAAAAGTCTTCAATAAAAGGCGATATATTGTTAGGCCAAACTGTATTCAATACTATAGCTGTAATGGCTTAAATTTCCTCATATTGTCCCTTTTTAGGGTCATATTTATATACCCTATTAACCCAATAGGTAAAATAGTTAACTAAATTATTTAGTTAAGCTAAATAGGTTGGTAATGTGCTATTTAATAGCACTTTACTCAAGCTTTCTAAAATATAACTCATTGTGTAAAATAGACGCAAATATCCCTAAATATGCGCAATGGCATTAATGTTGTAAATGTGGCTGTAGTCAGGCTATCCATTTTAGCAGACAACAAAAATTAACACAACATGAAAACAAATTTAAAAAAAGCATCCCTACTGCTTACAGGTTTACTGGCAGGCAGCACTTTATTCGCCCAAACAGATTCAGTAAACACTGAGAATTACGTTAAACCGTTTTCAGGCGGACCGGTAAAAACAT